>NZ_JAEBEF010000003.1:0-751301 GCF_046548815.1 Amycolatopsis sp. cmx-4-83
CGGGGGCGTGGTGGGTCGGGGTGGCGGCCGGCGCCGGCAGGGTTGGGGCGCGGGTCGCGGGGGCGTGGTGGGTCGGGGTGGCGGCGGGGGCCGGCAGGGTTGGGGCGCGGCTCGCAGGGATGTGGTGGGTCGGGGTGGCGGCCGGCGCCGGCAGGGTTGGGGCGCGGCTCGCAGGGATGTGGTGGGTCGGGGTGGCGGCCGGCGCCGGCAGGGTTGGGGCGCGGCTCGCGGGGGCGTGGTGGGTCGGAGTGGCGGCGGGTGCCGTGGAGTGCGGTGCCGACCGCGCAGGCGCGCTCGGTGAGTGGTGGGTCGGAGTGGCCGCGGGTGCTGGTGCCGGCCGGGATCCGGGTCGGACCAGGTGCAAGGAAGGGGACCTGGTTCACAGCCGCACCGCCCGGTTTTCGTGCCAGCACGTCAGGGGGCGCAAGCCTGCTGGGCTCCACTCGCCCGCCACCGTCAGCGGGTTGCCCGCCGACATCGCCAGCAACGGCCACGGGAACGCGTACGGGACCAGTGGCAGCGCCGTTCCGTCCTTTTCGGACAGACACCAGCCGCCGGGGTGTTCGGCCGGGGTCACCGACGAAAGCAGGACCGGCCAGCGTTCCAGCCACGGGTCCGCCGCCATGGCCTCCGCGTACGCCGCCAGTGCGGCCGGGATCGAGCCGCCCTCGGCAGCCGGGGCCGCGAGGGGGATTCCGCGCTCCACCACCAATGCCCGCAACGGGGCCGCGCCCGGGTAGAACGCCAGCTCCGCCGTCAGCAGGTGCCCGGGTGGCAGCGACGCGTCCAGCGGGCGGCCCGGTGGGGCGAACGACAGCACCAGCGCGTCCCGCCCCGTGCCGAGGCCGCGCAGCCACGTCCGGCGGGTGAGGAGGCGGTCGTTCTCCTCGTCGGCCGCGCCCGTGATCAGCCAATCGTCCGACACCCGCTCGCCGGATTCCAGGACGCGGGCCGTCTCCACCGAGAAGCCGAGCCTGGTCCGGACCGTCTCCGCCAACGGTGGCGGCAGCGAATCCAGCCTCGTGGCCGCGTCCGCCAGCAAGTACAACAGCGACAGTTCCGAAAGGAGCGCCTCCGGCCAGTCACGGCGGCCCACGGTGCCCGCGGCCCGGCGCAAGCCGCCCGCGAGGCCGGACGCCTGTGCGTCGACCATCCGGGCCGCGACCGTGCGCAGTTCCTCGCCGCCGTTGCGGTCGAAGCCCGCGAAGCCGGC
The DNA here is from genome assembly GCF_046548815.1 of Amycolatopsis sp. cmx-4-83. Classification (NCBI taxonomy): domain Bacteria; kingdom Bacillati; phylum Actinomycetota; class Actinomycetes; order Pseudonocardiales; family Pseudonocardiaceae; genus Amycolatopsis; species Amycolatopsis sp. cmx-4-83. The sequence continues at coordinate 1,214 of NZ_JAEBEF010000003.1, forward strand.
GCCGATCCGGTCGGTCAGCCAGACCTTCAGCTCGGCGACACCGCCTTCGACGCGCGCGGCACGTTCGCCCGCCCGCCGCGCGGCGGCTTCCTCGTCCTTCGGCCCGGCCGCTTCCGCGCGTTTTTCCGCCCGCTGGGCGCGGTCGGCGCGCTCGGCCAGCCAGGAGTGCACCCACTCCGGTGGCTCGCCCGCGTCGATCTTCCCGGCCGCCCACAGCATCAGCAGCCCCAGTGCGTGCTTGCACGGGAACTTCCGGCTGGGACAGGAACACCGGAACGCGGGCTCGGCGAGCTCGACGCACGTCTGGTACGGCTTCTTGCCGCTGCCCTGGCAGAAGCCCCACACGGCGTCTTCGGACGCACCCGCGCCCGACCACTTGGCCGGCGCGGCGAGCGCCCGGCCCGCCTTCTCCGACGCGGGATCGGGCGCCAGCCCGGCCACGCGCTCCGCGGTCCACGGCACCGCCGTCACCACCTGTCCCCCCACTGTGCTCCCTCGCTTTCCGGTACTCGCTGAAGCATGCCAGCACCCACCGACAATTTCCGGAAGCGTTGACGAACGCGCCTATTCCAGTACTAGAATAGGCCCGTGCTCACCGACGCGGAACTCACGGTGCTCGGCCTGGTGACCGAGCGGCCGAGGCACGGCTACGAGCTGGACGAAGTCGTCTCCGAACGCGGCATGCGCGAGTGGACGGCGCTCGGCTTCAGTTCGATCTACTACGTGCTCGGCAAACTCCGCGACCGCGGCCTGGTCGCCGAAGTCGAGCAGGACCGCGCGCACGCCAAGGCGAAGAAGACGTACACGGCGACGGACGCGGGCCGGGCGGCGTGCGCGGCCGCCGCGGAAGCCGCCATCGCCGAACTGCGCCCGGTGCACCCGCCGGTGCTCGTCGGGCTGGCGAACAGCCCGGTCGTCGCGCCGGACCGGCTCGCCGCGGCGCTGGCCCGGCGAGCCGACGCGGTGGGGGAGCGGCTGGCCGAGGTCCGCCGCGCCGCCGCGGCCCAGCCGGACGCGCCGCCGTTCGTCCGGGCGATCTTCGACTACTCGATCGCGCAGCTCGAAGCGGAAGCCGCGTGGCTGGAAGGGATGTCCTGATGCCGTACGACCTCAAGAAAGAGCTGAAACCGCTCTACGCGCCCAAGAACACCGACTGGGCCCTGCTCGACGTGCCCGAGCAGCGGTTCCTCGCGATCGACGGCCGCGGCAACCCGAACACGGCCGAGAGCTACGGACAAGCCGTCGAAGCGCTCTACGCCTTCGCGTACACGATCAAGATGACCGCGAAGAAGACCGGCGAGGACTTCGTCGTCGGCCCGCTCGAAGGCCTGTGGTGGGCGGACGACTACGCCGCTTTCACCGTGCGGGCCAAGGACACCTGGCAGTGGACCATGCTCATCGCGCAACCGCCGTGGATCGGCGAAGACGCCGTCGAAGAAGCCCGGGAAACCGTGCGGCGCAAGAAGAAGATCGACGCGCCGGTCCGCCTCGAGAAGCTGCACGAGGGCCGCTGCGCGCAGGTGCTCCACGTCGGTTCGTACGACGACGAAGGCCCGCTGCTGGCCCGCCTGCACGACGAATTCTTGGAGGGCCAAGGATTGAAGCCGACCGGGCTGCACCACGAGGTCTACCTCGGCGACCCGCGCCGGGTCGCGCCCGGGAAGCTCAAGACCGTGCTGCGTCAGCCGGTGGGCTGATCCAGCTCGGCGAGCCCCTTTTCCCAGCGCTCCCGCCGTTGCGCGGAAGTCTGCTCCCACCACGGTTCGCCGCGCTCGCCCAGCGCCACCTTCGCCAGCTGGGTGCGCTCGCGGTCCTGGACGCGCCGGGCCGCCATCAGGTGCTTCTGCAGCCGGTCGCGGACGTCGGCCGGGATCTCCGGGTCGGTCGCGCGCCAGCGGCGGCCGTTGACGACGATGTACCGGCCGTCGGATGTGTGTTCGGGCATCAGTACTCGGAGGTCGCCGGCCAGGTGTCGTCGTGCAGGAGGCGCTTGAGGATCTTGCCCGTCGCGTTGCGGGGCAGGTCCGGGACGAAGTAGACGTCCCGCGGCACGGCGAACCGCGCCAGCCGCTGGTGGATGTACGCGCGGATGTCCTCGGCGTGCAGCGAAGCGCCGCGCCGGGGCACGACGTACGCGGCCAGCCGCTGGCCCCACTCCGCGTCCGCCACCCCGACCACCGCGGCGTCGTGGACGCCGGGCAGCGCGACCAGTGCTTCCTCGACCGGGCGCGGGAAGACGTTCTCGCCACCGGAAACGATCATCTCGTCGGCCCGGCCGGTGACGAACAGCCGTCCCGCGGCGTCGAGGTAGCCGACGTCGCCGGTGGCCATCAGATCCGCCGCGCGCGCCGGGTCGGTGCCGTTGGTGTAGCCGTCGAAGAGCATGTCGTTGCCGACGAAGATCTGGCCCTCGCCGCTCGGCGGCACCGGCTTGCGGTCCTCGTCCAGGATGGCCAGGCGGGTGCCGAGCAGGCAGCGCCCGGCCGTGGTCGGCGCCGCGCGCAGGTCGGCGGGGTCGGCGATGCTCGCCCACGACACTTCGGTCGAGCCGTAGAAGTTGTAGAGGACGTCGCCGAAGGTGTCCATGAACGACGTCACGAACGCCCCGGACATCGCCGAGCCGCTGCTCGCCACGATCCGCAGCGACGACAGGTCGTAGCGTGCGCGGACGCGTTCGGGCAGGTCCATGATCCGCTGCAGCATGATCGGCACGACGAACAGCGCGTCGCACTTCTGCTCGGCGATGGTCCGCAACGTCTCTTCGGCGTCGAACTTGCGGATCAGCGCCAGCGAGGCCCGCAGCGCCATGCCGATCTGCATCGCGGCGAGGCCCCAGCTGTGGAACAGCGGCGCCGCGACGAGGATGCGGTCACCGGCGCGCAGCGGGATGCGGTCGAGGATCGCGGCGGCCGAGCCGAGCCCCTTGGGTGTGGGGCGGCGCGCGCCCTTCGGCGTTCCGGTGGTGCCGGAGGTGAGCACGACCAGCCGGCCCGGCCGCTCGACCGGCTTCGGCGGGTCGGCGGGCGCGGCGTGGATCAGCTCGTCGACGGTCGGGTAGCCGGCGTCGGCGTCCGGCCAGGTGCTGATCCGGGCGAAGTCGCCGGGGACGTTCGCGATGGTCTGCGCGAACTCGTCGTCGGCGAGCACGGCGGACGGCTTGTGCTCGGCGAGCACGTCCTTGACCGAAGCCGCGGACAGGCCGGTGTTCAGCAGGACGACGTCGGTGCCGAGCTTGCTGGCCGCGACGAACGACTCGACCATCGCGGAGTGGTTGCGGCACATCAGCGCGATCCGGTCGCGTTCGCTGACACCGAGTTCGCTCAGTGCGTTGGCGAGCCGGTTGCTGCGCTCCTGGACCTGGCGGAACGTGCGGAGGTTGCGCTCGTCGTGCAGCGCCTGCTCGTCCGGTACGCGGCCCGCGGCAGCCTGGTAGCCGCCCGCGACGGTGGCGCCCCACTGCGCGAGGGACTGGAGCTGGCGGGCCAGCTTGTCCGGCCGCGCCGGGCTCAGCACGCCGGCGCGCAGCAGCACGCTCGTGGTGCGCAGCTTGGTCGCCTTGGTGCCGTCGCGATCGGCTTCGGTGTCGTACTGCCCGGCCAGGTGCAGGTCGAGCCGCCGGCCCAGGGCGCGGACGTCCTTCTTGATCGACGAGACCAGATCCAGGTACGCCGGCGGCAGCATCATCCGGACGAACAGCTCGGTCTTGCCGCCCGCCAGGGGTCTCAGCTCCAGGGAGACCCACGTGCCCTCGTCCGGGACGCCGCACCACACCACGTGCTCGCCCGGCCGGTACACGACGGCCTGCACCTGCGCCTCCAGCATCGGCCCGCGCTCGGGGACGATCCGGATCACACCCTTCGGCCCGCGCCCGCGCGAAGCCGGCTCCTGCACCTCGCACCAGCTGATCTCCGGCACGAACCGCGCGTACCACTCCGGCGATCCGACGATCTGCCACACCACGTCCGGCGTGTGCCCGACCACCGCACTCGCTTCGACCACATCGTCACGCATCGTCTGCCCTCGCCGAAGTGTCACCGAACACACGTTCAGGTCACGGAGGCGTCACAGTAACAGCAAACGGGTGATCACGGATACTCCGAACGGCCAGATACCGGTGAGTAACGGACACTCGTAGTAGGTCTCCCCCATGTCCAAAGTAGACCGATTAACGGGGTTCACCGAGCATAGCGGGCGAACGGCGTTCAAGCGCGGTGCTTCTCGGCGGGCGCTGGCCTGAACAGGCTCGATACCGCGCGTGTTCGGGAGCGTGCGGGATTACCGGGCATAACGGGCAACCAGCTCCGCGCCCAAGCGGGCCAGCTCGGCCTTCACCGACTCCGGACCCTCGACGTCGACCAGCGCGCCCCACCCCGCCAGCTCCTGCGCGATCATGATCGGCGCGGGCGCCGCGACCCGGGCCCGCACCCGGTCGTCCGGCAGCTCGGCGACGAGCTCGCAGTGCCGCCCGAACCGGTCCCGCAGCACGCCGAAGTGGCGCCGGCTCAGCACCACGTCCGCGGTCAGCGACGAACGGCGCTTCTCGACCTCCTCGACGACCTCTTCCCACACCTTCGCCAGCTCCAGGTCCGAGGGCCGGTCGGCGGGCTCCTCGCTGACGGTGGCGGCGGCGATCCGGTCGACGCGGAACGTGCGACGCCCCTTCTCCGTGCCGGCGACCAGGTACCAGACGTCGTCCTTGTCGACCAGGCCCCACGGGTCGACCAGCCGCTCCGACCGCTCGCGGCCGCCGTAGACCAGGTGGACCCGGCGGCGGGCGATGACGGCGTCCCGCAGCAGCTCGACCACCGGCGGCCGCTCCTTCGGGCGCTCGCCCCAGCCCGCCTGGTCGACGACGACCGCGTCCGCGGCGGCCTCGGCGTCCGCCCGGAACGTGCCGGGCAGCGCGCCCATGAGCTTCCGCAGCGCGGACTTGACCTCGGGGGCGCCGGCCGCGGCCGGGCCGGCCAGGAGGAACAGTGCCTGCGCCTCGCGGGCGCTCAGGCCGGAGAGGTCGGTGCGGGCGCCGCCGACGAGCTGCCAGCCGCCGCCGCGACCGGGCTGCGGGTACACGGGCACGCCGGCGGCCGAGAGGGCTTCCAGGTCGCGGCGGGCGGTGGCGACGGAGACCTCCAGCTCGGCGGCCAGCTCGCCCGCGGTGACCCGGCCGCGGGTCTGCATCAGCAGGAGGGTGGCCACGAGGCGGTCGGCGCGCATGGGGGAAGTGTCGCAAACAAAGTGCTCACTCGGTGCACACTTTCACCCCGCATGCTGGCTCCACACCGTCCGAGAGGAGCAGCCGTGCTGCGAGGAATGGCCACCGTTTCGTACTTCGCCGACGACCACGAGGCCGCGAAGGAGTGGTACGCCGGGTTCCTGGGCATCGAGCCGTACTTCGAGCGGCCCGGGTACGCCGAGTTCCGCATCGGCGACCACCAGCACGAACTCGGGCTGATCGACCGGAAGTACGTCCCGGCGAGCATGGGCGGGCCGAGCGGCGAGATCGTCTACTGGCACGTCGACGACCTCGAAGCGACCGTCGCCCGCCTCCACGAGCTGGGCGCGAAGGAGTACGAGCCGATCACCGAGCGCGGGCCGGGGTTCGTGACGGCGTCGGTCGTCGACCCGTTCGGCAACCTCCTCGGCGTCATGACCAACGCGCACTACCTGGCGGTGCTGGCCCGCTGACGAGGTGTGCGGCGGCACCACGGGATCTTCCCGGCTTGTAGCCGCCGCACACATGGTCCGCGACGCGGGTCACGCTTACCGTTCCCGTCCATGACCAGCGATCTGGACGGGCGCACCGCCCTCGTGACCGGCGGGGCCGGGGGCATCGGCCTCGCCTGCGTCCGCGCTCTCGCGGCGGCCGGGGCCAAGGTGCACGTCGTCGACGTGGACGCCGAACGCGCCGAAGCCGCCGCCACCGAAGTCGGGGGCTGGGCGCACGCCGCCGACCTGACCGACCCCGCCGCCATCGGCGCGCTGCCCGCCGAGGTCGACATCCTCGTCAACAACGCCGGCATCCAGCACGTCGCACCGATCGAGGACTTCCCGCCGGACGTCTTCACCCGCATCCAGTCGTTGATGGTCACCGCGCCCTTCCTGCTCATCCGGCACGCGCTGCCGTCGATGTACGCCAGGGGCTGGGGCCGGATCGTCAACATGTCGAGCGTCCACGGGCTGCGTGCCTCCCCGTACAAAGCCGCGTACGTCGCCGCCAAGCACGGGCTCGAAGGGCTCTCCAAGGTCGCCGCCCTCGAAGGGGCCGAGCACGGGGTCACCAGCAACTGCGTCAACCCCGGGTACGTCCGCACCCCGCTGGTCGACGGCCAGATCGACGCGCAGGCCGCCGAGCACGACATCCCGCGCGAGGACGTCGTCGCCGAGGTCCTCCTCCGCCGCGCCGCGATCAAGAAGCTCATCGAACCCGGCGACGTCGCTTCCCTGGTGGTGTGGCTGTGCTCCCCGCGCGCCGGCCACATCACCGGGGCGTCCATCCCGCTCGACGGCGGCTGGACCGCCGCCTAGATCCCGCCCGACCACAAGGAAGTGGAGCCCGCAGTGAGCCAACCCCACCGGTCGGCGATCGCCAAGATCGTCGGCGCGAGCCTGATCGGCACCACCATCGAGTGGTACGACTTCTTCCTCTACACCTCGGCCGCCGCGCTGGTGTTCAACAAGCTGTTCTTCCCGACGGCGGATCCGCTCACCGGCACGCTGCTGGCTTTCCTGACCTACGCGGTCGGGTTCCTCGCCCGCCCGGTCGGCGGCCTGGTGTTCGGCCACTTCGGCGACCGGCTCGGGCGGAAGAAACTGCTCATCGTCAGCCTGTCGCTGATGGGGGGTTCGACCGCGCTCATGGGCGTGCTGCCGACGTACGCCTCGGCGGGCGTCGCGGCGCCGGTGCTGCTGACGCTGCTGCGCCTCGTCCAGGGCTTCGCGCTCGGCGGGGAATGGGGTGGCGCGGTCCTGATCGTCTCCGAGCACGGCGACGACCGCCGCCGCGGGTTCTGGGCGAGCTGGCCGCAGTGCGGGGCGCCGGGCGGCAACCTGCTGGCCACCGCCGTCCTGGCGATCCTGTCCGCGACGCAGACCGACGCGGCGTTCCTGTCCTGGGGCTGGCGGATCCCGTTCCTGCTCTCGGCGGTGCTGCTGCTGATCGGGCTGTGGATCCGGCTGGCCGTTTCCGAGTCGCCGGTGTTCCTCGCCGCGCAGCAGCGGGCCGAGGAGCGCGGCGAGAAGCACGTCCCCGTCGTCGACGTCTTCCGCCACAACTGGCGCGAGGTGCTGGTGACCATCGGCGCGCGGATGGCCGAGAACGTGTCGTACTACGTGATCACCGCGTTCATCCTGGTGTACGTCACGACCGGGCTGCACCTGCCGAAGGGCATGGGCCTGACCGCGGTCCTGATCGGCTCGGCCGTGCACTTCGTGACCATCCCGCTCTGGGGCGCGCTGTCCGACCGCGTCGGCCGCCGTCCGGTCTACCTCTTCGGAGCGATCGGGATGGCCGTGTGGAGCTTCGCGTTCTTCGCGCTGCTGGACACGAAGTCGTCGGTCGTGATCGTGCTGGCCACGACCGTCGGGCTGGTGCTGCACGGCGCGATGTACGGCCCGCAGGCGGCGTTCTTCGCCGAGCAGTTCCCGACCCGCGTCCGCTACACCGGGCTGTCGGTCGGCGGTCAGCTGTCCTCGATCGCCGCCGGCGCCGTCGCGCCGCTGATCGCCGTGGCGCTGTTCTCGGCCTGGGGCAGCACGGTGCCGGTGTCGCTGTACGTCACGGGGATGTGCCTGCTCACCGTGATCGCGCTGCTGGCCGCCCGCGAGACCCGCGGGCAGTCGCTGCACGACGAGGGTGTCCAGGCGGAACAGGCGGCCGTTTCGCCCTAGCATGACCGCCGTGACCGCACCTTCCGACGCGTTGCGCCGGCTGCTCGACCTCCTCGCCTCCGGGGCGAGCACCGAGCAGCTGGCGCACGTCGTCGTGGCCGCCCGCGCCGAAGGCACCCTCGGCGCGGGCGACCTGGCCGCACTGGCCAGCGCCGGCGAGCTGGCCTTGCGGATCCGCGAGACGCTCGCCGAGCACCGGCGCCGTGAAGCCCAGCTCACCGCGCTGTTCGAGACCGCCAGCGAACTCGCCGCGCTGTCCGATCCGGACACCGTGCTGCGCTCGATCGTCCGCCGCGCGCGGGCGCTGCTCGGCGTCGACGTCTCCTACCTTTCGCTGAACCGCGAGGCCGAGAACAAGACCTACGTCCGGGTCAGCGACGGGTCGGTGTCGGCGGAGTTCCAGCAGATCGTGCTGGGCATGGGGGAGGGCCTCGGCGGGCTGGTCGCGCAGACCGCGCGGCCGTACGCGACTTCGGACTACTTCACCGACGAGCGGTTCAAGCACACCCGCCACATCGACTCCGGCGTCAAGGACGAAGGCCTGACCGCGATCCTCGGCGTCCCGCTGGCGATCGGTCCCAAGGTGCTCGGCGTGCTCTTCGCCTCCGACCGCGCCACCCGGGAGTTCACCGCGGACGAAGTAGCCCTGCTGTCCTCGCTGGCCGACCACGCCGCCATCGCGCTCGACAGCGCGAACCTCCTCGACCAGACGCGCCGCGCGGTCGCCGAGCTCAACGAAGCCAACGCGACGATCCGCGCGCAGAACGAGGCGATGGAACGCGCCGAGGACGCCCACGACCGGCTCACCGACCTCGTGCTGCGCGGCGGCGACCTGCCGGACGTCGCCGCCAACGTCGCCGGGGTGCTGCACGGCGACCTCACGGTGTACGACGCCGACGGCACGCTCCTGGCGAGCTCGGCCGCCCCGGCCGCGCTGGACCCGGACGCGCTCGCCGCGGCCCGGACCGCCGGGCGGGCGGTGTCCACAAAGGACTGCTGGGTGTGCGCGGTGCAGGCCGGTCCCGAGCTGCTCGGCAGCCTCGTGCTGGCCGGCCGCGCCGGGCTCACCGACCCCGACCGGCGGCTGTTCGAACGCGCCGGCGTCGTGACGGCGCTGCTGCTGATGCTCCGGCGGTCGGTGGTGCGGGCCGAGGACGAGGTCCGCGGCGAGCTGCTCACCGACCTGCTGACCGCGCCCGACCGCAACCCCCGCGCGCTGCTGGCCCGCGGGCGCCGGCTGGGCATCGACCTGTCGGCCCCGCACGCGGTGCTGGTCGCGCACGCCGACGGCGGTTCGCGGCGGCGGGTGGCGAGCGCCGCCGCCCGGCACGCGACGCTGGTCGGCGTGCACGCGGAGGAGGTCGTGCTGCTCGGCGAAGGCGACCCGGACGAACTGGCCCGCCGGGTGGCCGCCGACCTCGGCGCGGCGACCGGCCGCCCGGTCACGGTGGGCGCGGCCGGTCCGGCGAGCGGCCCGCCGTCGATCGCGGACGCCCACGCCGAAGCCGCCCGCTGCGTACGTGCCCTGCTCGCGCTCGGCCGCACCGGCGAAGGCGCGGCGATGGCCGGGCTCGGCTTCCTCGGCCAGCTGCTGGGCGACCGCGCGGACCTCGACGCGTTCGTCCGGCAGACGCTCGGCCCGGTCCTCGACTACGACGAGCGCCGCGGCACCGAGCTGGTCGCGACGCTGCGGGCGTACTTCGCGAACGGGGCCCAGCTCGCGCGCACGAAGGACGTCCTGCACGTCCACGTGAACACCGTCGTGCAGCGGCTGGAGCGGGTGGCATCGCTGCTGGGCGAAAACTGGCAGGCGCCGGACCGCGCGCTGGAAATCCAGCTGGCCCTGCGCCTGCACCGCCTCGGCTCGCGGTGATTTCTTCCAGCGTGCTGCGGACCAAAGCCCGTTGCGCCGGGCGGCCCTAGCGGGACGCGCCGCCACCGGGCATCGTGGAAGCCGACGGATACCGAGACGATGGGGGTTCTCGTGAAGGAATTCGAAAGCGCGCTCGCGGCGGGGTTCGACGTGGTCCCGGCCGAGGTGCCCGGGCTGGCGATCGACCGGCTCGACGGCGGCCAGTCCACCGGGTCCCCGGCGCGGCTGTGCTACACCTGGGTGGCGGACCCGGTTCGCCCGTCGGTCAGCCCCTGTAGGTGACCGAACCCGCCTCGCCGGTCGTCGGGTTCAAGCGGCACCTCGGTACCGCGGTGGTGCCCGGCGACGCGGTGTACGTGCTCTCCGAAGAAGGCGCGACAGCCTTGCGCGGGCCGCACGTGGAGTCCCTGGTCCCGTTGCTCGACGGCACCAGGGACTTCGCGGCCCTGCGCCGGGAACTGCCGCCCGACGTCCCGGCCGACGAAGCCGCCGGGGTGCTGACGCGGCTCGCCGAAGCCGGGCTGATCGGCCTGCGATCCGCGGTCTCCGACCCCGAATCGGCTTACTGGGACGCGGTGGACGGCGAACCCGCGTCCGGCCGGGTCGCGGTGCTCGGCGCGGACCCCGCGACGGTGGACGTCCTGCGCGCGGCCGGGCTCACCGTGGCCGAGGACGCCGGCCTTTCCCTCGTGCTGTGCCACGACTACCTCGCCGGCCACCTGTCCGATGTGGACGCCGAGCACCGCCGCGCCGGGCGGCCGTGGCTGCTCGCCAAACCACTCGGGGCGCGGGTGTGGCTCGGCCCGTTCTTCACCCCCGGTGAAGGGCCGTGCTGGCACTGCCTGGCCGCCCGGCTGTGGGGCAACCGGCCCGCCGAGGCCCACGTCCGTGCCGCGCTCGGCTTGCCCGGCCCGCTGCCGCGCCCGGAAGTCGCCCTCGCGCCGCTGACCGCCGTCGCGCTCAACCTGGTGGCCCTCGAAGCGCGCAAGTGGCTGGCCGGGCAGCGGTACCCGGGCCAGCGGGCGCTGTGGACGTTCGACAGCCGCGACCTGACCGGCGAGCGGCACGAGGTGCGCGCCCGCCCGCAGTGCGCGTCCTGCGGGAACCCGGAGCTGGTCCGCGACCGGACGCGGCGGCCCGTGGTCCTCGAATCCCGCCCCAAGACCCAGCTCGGCGGCGGCGGGCACCGCGCGTTGCCGCCGGAGCAGGTGCTGGGCGAACACCGGCACCTGGTCAGCCCGCTGACCGGCGTCGTCAAGGAGCTGCGCCGCGACACGCGCGGCCCGGCGCTGTTCGCGTCGTTCCGCTCCGGGCCGAACACCGCGCTGGGCCGGCGTGGTGCCGAGCGGCTGCGCACGGCGCTGCGCAGCGAGAACGGCGGTAAGGGCGTCACCCCGCTCCAGGCCGAGGTCGGCGCGCTGTGCGAGGCCCTCGAACGGCACAGCGGGCACTACGACGGCGACGAGGAACGGGTGCGCGCCAGTTTCCGTTCGCTGGGCGACAAGGCCGTGCACCCCGACACGTGCCAGTTGTTCCACGAACGGCAGTTCGCCGACCGGGCGCGGATCAACGCGCGGCACGGGCCGTTCCAGTTCGTCGGCGAGCCGTTCGACGACGACGAAGTGCTGGACTGGACGCCGGTGTGGTCGTTGACCCGCGGCGAGCACCGGCTGTTCCCGACCGCGCTGCTGTACTTCGACGCGCCCGGGCCGCCGTCCGTGCTCGCCGACTCCAACGGCAACGCCGCGGGCGGCACGCTGGAAGACGCGGTGCTGCAAGGGATGCTGGAGGTCGTGGAACGCGACGCCGTCGCGCTGTGGTGGTACAACCGCACCCGGCAGCCGGCGATCGACCTGGCCGCGTCCGGTGATCCCTGGATCGCCGAACTGCGCGAGGTTTACGCCGGGCTGGGGCGCGAAGTCTGGGTCCTCGACGTCACTTCCGACCTCGGGATCCCCGTGCTGGCCGCCGTCTCCCGGCAGGTCGGCGGGCCCCGCGAGGCGATCATGCTCGGGTTCGGCGCGCACCTCGACCCGGCCGTCGCGCTGCGGCGCGCGCTGACCGAGCTGAACCAGCTGGTGCCCGCGGTCCTCGACGGGTGGGACGGCGGCGACGACACGGACGCGGTGCGGTGGCTGCGGGACGCGACGGTGGCCACCGAGCCGTACCTGCTGCCTGCCCCGGGGCACCCGGTGCTCAGACCCGACGTCTCCTCACCCGACCTGCTGGCCGACGTGCACCTGGTGCGGGCGCGGCTGGAAGCGGCCGGGCTCGAGGTGTTCGTGCTCGACCAGACGCGGCCCGACATCGGCCTGCCCGTGGTCAAGGTGATCGTGCCGGGCCTGCGGGGGTTCTGGGCGCGGTTCGCGCCCGGCCGGCTCTACGACGTGCCCGTGCGGCTCGGCCGGCTGACCGAGCCGCACGGCTACGACGACCTCAACCCGATGCGGATCTTCCTCTAGCACTGGCCGTCGGCGAGCACCCAGTAACCCGACGACGTCTCGCGCAGCGCGTGCGTCGTGAAGGTGTTCCACAGACCCATGGCCTGGTTCGAGCCGTTGGCGTAGGTCTGGCCACCGCTCTGGTGCGCGCGCCCGGCCTGCGTGTGGGCGTAGTTGCTGGCGCTCACGCACGTCCCCGACGGCGGGGCGCTGGTCGTCGTCGTGGTGGTCGGCGGCGCGGCCGTCGTGGTGGTGCCGGTTCCCTTGTCCAGTCCCCAGAACACGCCGGTGTAGTAGCTGGAGCAGATCCCGGCGAGGAAGTACGCGCCGGTGCTGCCGCACTGCGTCGTGCCGCTGCCCGGGTCGACGGCGGTGCCGTGGCCCATGCCGGCGATCGAGTACAGCTGCACCTTGTCGCCGTAGTTCGTCACCGTCGTGCTGCCGGGCAGGGACTGGGTGCTGGTCGGCGTCTGCGAAACGCCGTGCACCGCGGTCCACTGGTCGCGCAGTTCGGTGCCGTTGACCGGGTAGACGGTGTAGTCGCCGGTGCCCTGCCAGATCGCGACACGCGGCCACGGCCCGCCGTAGCCGGGGTTCTGCGCGGTGACCTTCGCGGCCCACTGCGCCGGACTCAGGCTCTGGTTGTTCTGCTGGCAGCCCGACGCCTGCGTGATGCTCGTGGCGCACTGCGCGGGGAGGCCGGCCATGACGCCGCCGCCGGCGAAGACGTCCGGGTACGCGGCGAGCAGGTCCGCGGTCATCCCGCCGCCCGCCGAGAGCCCGGTGACGAACACGCGCTTGGTGTCCGAGCCGTGGTCCGCGACCGCCTTGTCCACCATGGACTTCACCGACGCCGCTTCGCCCTTGCCGCGGGTGTCGTCGGCGGGGTCGAACCAGGTGAAGCACTTCAGCGAGTTGTTCGCGGTCGACGTCTGCGGGAACACCACCTCGAACCGCCACCGGTCGGCCAGCGCGGGCCAGCCGGAGTGGGCGTAGTAGTCCGCGGCGCTCTGCGTGCAGCCGTGCAGGGCGACGACGACCGGGCGGCCGGCTTCGAGCCCGGCGGGGGTGTAGGTGTACATCGCCAGTGCGCCCGGGTTGGCGCCGAAGTCCGGCACCTGGACCAGGGACGACGGCGGCGGGTCGGCGGCGGCCACCCCGACGGTGGTGAGCACGGCGGCGGTGATCGCGGCGAGTCCGGCGAAGGCGAGCTTGCGCAAGGTGAACTCCTTCTCGTCGTTGAGAGGGTTTCCCGCGACGCTAAGTCGGACCGGCGGCCGGGACCATGTGGCCGTCCACCACATCGGCGCCGGAATTCATGGTGCCCGGCGGGGTGGCTCTCCGGCGGTGCGGGCGCTTGAGTTCTGTCTCATCGACGAGACCGGAGGTGGACCGTGCGCGGTTGGCTGACCTGGGTACTGGCGGGTGCGCTCGCGGCGGCGCTGCCCGCGACGGCGTCGGCTTCGGCCGGGCGCTGCCGGGCGGAGGTGCCCGGCGCGGAGAAGTCCGTCGCGGCGTGCCTCGACGACCTGACGACGACCGGCACGCTGAAGTCCGGCCACACGGTCGAGGCCGACTGGGCCGGCTTGACGTCGGCGGGACTCCCGTCGCCGAGCGGTGTCCCGGGCGTCCAGGTCGACGGGTACTTCCCGGACTCCTCGACGTCGAACGCGAACAACGGCTGGAACCACGACTCCCAGTTCGTGCTGCGGATGCCCGACCGCTGGAACGGCGGCCTCGTCGTGGCCGGCTCGCCCGGCGTCCGCCGCCAGTACGCGAACGACCGCGCGATCGGTGACCAGGCGCTGGCCGAGGGCTACGCCTTCGCCGCCACCGACAAGGGCAACACCGGCGCGGCGTTCTACACCGACGGCGTCCGCCCGGGCGACGCGCTGGCGGAGTGGAACACGCGCGTCACGCAGCTGACGCTCGCCGCCCGCGGCGCGCTGACCCGCCACTACGGCCGCCCGCCGGCGAGGACGCTGGCGGCCGGGCTGTCCAACGGCGGGTACCTCGTCCGGTGGCAGCTGGAGAACCGGCCGTGGCTCTACGACGGGGGCGTCGACTGGGAGGGAACGCTGTGGCGTGCCGATGGACCGAACCTGTTCACGTTCCTGCCCCCGGCCCTGCGGGCGTACCCGGCTTACGCGGCGGGGTCGCCGGCCGCCCACCAGTCCATTTTGGACGCGGGCTTCGCGCCGGGCTCGGAGTTCCTGTGGGACTACCACTACCGCGTCTACTGGGACCTGACCCAGCGGATCTACCGCGAGGAGGCCGACCCGTCGTTCGACGGCGCGGTTCTGGCCGGAACCCCTTTCTGCACTTCGGGAACGCCGGCGTGTGACGCGGATTATGCGTACTCGTCCAGGCCTGCTTCGGTAGCGCGGGCGGTGGAGCGGATTTCGCTGACCGGGCGGATCGGGAAGCCGTTGCTGACGCTGCACGGGACGTGGGACACGCTGCTGCCGATCACGCGCGATTCCGATGTCTACGACCGGATGATCAGTGCGTCCGGGCGCGGGTCGCTGCACCGGTACTACCGCATCGAGGGCGGCAACCACGTCGACGGCCTGGTCGACCAGTACCCGGACCGGTTGCGGCCGTTGGGCCCGTGCTTCCGGACGGCGTTCGACGCGCTCGCGGGCTGGCTGCGCGGGGTGCGACCGCCGGCGTCGGCGACGATCGCCCGCCCCGCCGGAGCGACCCCGGCCGAGCTGGCGACCTCGTGCGAGCTGGGTCGGGGGCGGGTCACTCCGGGGTGACGCTGCCGTCTTTCGCGATCGAGCCGGCGGGCCAGACCTCTCCGCGAACCGGACGTTGACGAAGTACCCGGTCCGGCCGAATTCGCTGTCGCCGAACGCCGCCGCCGCGCTCTTCCAGCCGGTGTCGAACGCGTCGCGGTGGTCGGCTCGCGTGCCGCCCCGCAGGATCGCGGCCCCCACGAGAACGGGCGTGGGCGAGCGCCGTCGGTGCCGGGAACCGTGCGTCCTCCCACCACGCCGGGAGCGCCCGGGTCAGTCGCCCTTGATCAGGTGGTTCGCCAAAGCCGGGCTGAACGTCCCGGCCGGCACGCCCGTTCCGTAGCCGCAGCTGCCGTCCGAGTCGCCCGGGACCTTGATCCACAGCTGCAGCTCCGGGCCGCCGCCCGGCTGGGACGTCGCGCCCAGCTTGCGCTTGGGCGGGTTGCACCACTCCGAGTCCGTGCCGTGGCCGGCGCCGTTGCGGCTCGTGTCGACCACGAACGGGGCCGCGTACCCGAGGGCCGAGCCGACCGCCTTGCCGTAGGTGGTCGATTCGGCCGTGGTGGAGAAGTTCGACACGTTGAGCACGAAGCCGTGGATCGACTGGACGCCCACCTGCTTCAACCGGGACGCCATCGTCGGCGCCGGGATCCAGGTCGCGTTGCCGCCGTCCAGGTACGCCCACGTGTTCGGGGCCTTCCGCGCGAGCTGTGTCGCCGCGAACTTCAGCAGGTCGACGCGGTCCGTGCGGGCGGTGCCGGACAGGCAGTCGAGCTGGGCGAGCGCGTCCGGCTCGAGGACGACGATCGCCGGCTTGCCGCCGATGCCGTCGGCGAACGCCGAGATCCAGTCGCGGTAGGCCTGCGGGCCGCCCGCGCCGCCGGTCGACTCGCCGCCGCAGTCGCGGCCCGGGATGTTGTAGGCGACCAGGACCGGGAGCTTGTCGGCGACATCGGCGGCGTAGGTGTACTTGTCGACAGCGGTGCGGATGTCGCCGCTCCAGTTGCCGAACCAGCGGGCGCCGGGCTTCGTCGCGATCGACGTCCGGATCGGGCCCGCGAGGCTGTCGGACGGGTGGTCGCGGACCCAGACCGCCGGGTTCGAGTCGGGGTCGACGGAGAAGCCGTTCGTCTTCTCGAGCGGGTTGCCGTCCGCGGCGAGGGCCGGGGACGCGGGGGCGAGGCCGGTCAGCGCGAGCGCGGCGGCCACGAGCCAGGTCGGAATGCGCATTCCGCGAGTTTGCCGACCGGGTGTACACGGGCCGTACAAAACAAAAGTGAACCGCCGGCGGCGCGCGTCCGTACTACTGGGTGAGGGGCTGTTTCCGGCTACCCCGAAACCGGTCCTGAGCTGCGGTTTCGCCGCCCTGCGGGTCACCTCGTTCGGCTGCTTGCGGCAGTGTCGCCCCCTCGTTCATGATGGGGTTCCGGGGTCCGCGAAATTCGTTCACGTCGAATAGCCAGGTGTCGGCCATGCTTCGGAAGAACCGTCCGTCCGGAAGTGAACGCCATGCTGCTACCCGTCGCCGAGGCCGCCTGATGGCCGCGGACCTGCCCGGCCTCGCCATCGTCGCCGGCCTGCTGCTCCCGGCGCTGGCCGCCGCGGCCTGGGCGATCGCCCTCGAGCGGCGCACGCGCCGCGGCCCCGACGAGCCGGACGAAGAGCCGGACTGGACGGTGGCCGGCATCCAGGCGCGCCTGCGCTTCGAGCAGTCGGCGCGCCGGGTCGCGGAGGCGGGCACGATCGCGCTGCCGACCCTGCCGATCCCGCGGCAGACGGGCCCCGAGTCCTCGCTGGACGGGCTGCCGTGGCGGACGCCGCGGACCCTCCCGCCCCCGCGCCCGATGGGCCGCGTGCCGGCGCCGCAGCTGGCGTTCGCGGCCCCCGACACCGACCTGATGCGCCGCATCCTGGACGGCCTCCGCAAGATGGACTGACTTCAGGGGCCGGCCGTCAACGCCGCCGGCGACTCCGCCTCCGGGATGAGCAGCCGGGGCGCACCCGTGCCGTCCGCCGGCACCGACCAGACGTCCGCGTGGCCCGGCGCCCGGGGTACGCCGTAGCCGATCGTGTGGTCGTCGAGCCAGGCCGGCTGGTCGTCGACGCTGCGGGTCTCCGCCAGCGGTGTCACCTTCGACGCCGCCAGGTCCAGCACCGAAAGCCGCCAGCCGCGGGCCGGGTCGCCGTCCACCGCGGACTTGAACGCCACCCGCGTGCCGTCCGGGGACAGCGACGGGCACTCGACGTTCTCCCGCAGCGTGCGGATCGTGTGCGCGGCGAAGTCGCCCGCGACGAGGTACCGGTGCCCGGCCGAGGACATGGTCGCGTAGAAGTGGCGGTCGTCGGCGGTGAACGTGACGCCCCAGAAGTTGAGGTCGGCCGCCTGGTACGGCTTGCCGTCGACGGTCACCGCGTAGTTCTCGAGCGTGCCGGCCAGGTCGCCGGTCGCGGTGTCCAGGATGCCGGCGCGGGTGGAGAACATGCCGCCGTTGTAGGAGTCGCCGGTGACGAACACCGTCCACGCGAGCATCCGGCCGCTGCCCGACACCCGCGCCCGGTTCGGCAGCCCGACCAGCGGGATCTCCCGCTTCGACGCCAGCCCCGCGTCGAGCACCACCAGCTGGTAGGTGGTCAGGTCGCCGTCCGGGCGCAGGCAGAGCCCGGTGCCGCCGGCGGCGTACACCCGGCTGCACGACAGCGGCGACACGGTCCGCGGTCCGCCCGGGTCGGTGGTCGGCACGGTGGCGACGTGGCCGCGGTCGGCGTCGGCCGTGCTGCGGAACAGCAGCCGCGGGCCGGGGGAGAGGCTGACCGCGCCGGTCGCGGTGCCGGCGTGGCCGCGCGCGCTCGCGAACCCGACGTACGCGACCGCCGCCCCGGCCAGCACGAGCACGCCGGCGACGGCGATCAGGATCCGGACCTTCATGCGGTGGCCTTCCGGGGCGAGAGGACGGCGAACGTCACGCCGATCGCGACCACGGCCCCGCCCGCGGCGACGCCGATCGCGAGCTCGGGACCCCAGAACTGCCAGGCCAGTCCGAAGAGGACGGACGAGGTGAAGTACGCGAGCGCCTGGACGGTCTGCACGAGGGAAATCCCCGTGGTGCGCAACGATTCCGGCAGCAGCGGACCGGCCAGCGCCATCAGCACGCCGTCGGTCGCCGCGTAGAAGGCGCCGTACAACGCCAGCGCCGCGGCGATGAGCGGCCACCCGGACACCGGCCCGGCCAGCAGCAGGTAGACGACGGCCAGCGCGCCGTAGCCGCCGAGCACCACGGGCAGCCGCCCGATCCGGTCGGCCAGCGCGCCCAGCGGCGCGGCGAGCAGCAGGTAGCTGAGGTTCGTGCCGACCGCGAGCAGCGGGAACCAGCCGGTGGCGATGTCCTCCTCGTGCTGCAGCAGCAGGTAGACGAACCCGTCGCCGACCGTGGCCAGCCCGAGCACGCACGCCGCCACCAGCAGCCGTCGCACGCCGCTGCCGCGCAGCAGCGCCGCCGCCGCGCGCGGGGTGACCGGGTTCGCGGCCGCTTTCGGCGTCCGGTGGTCGCGGACGAACAGCACCAGCAGCAGCACGCCGATCGCGGCGACGCAGAAGCTGACGACGAACACGGCGTCGAAGGCTTCGGGTTCGGCGGCGCCGACCGCGGCGAGCACGGCGAGCGCGACCAGCGGGCCGGCGAACGCGCCCACGCTGTCCATCGCGCGGTGCACGCCGAAGGCCCGGCCGAGCAGGGGTTCGGGCGCGGACAACGTGATCAGCGCGTCGCGCGGGGCCGTCCGCAGCCCCTTGCCGGTGCGGTCGAGCGTGATGACCGCGCCGATCGCGGCCGCCGACGCCCCGGCCGCGAGCAGCCCGAGCTTCGCCACCGCGGACAGCGCGTACCCCGCGCCGGCCACGACCTTGCGCCGCCGGACCCGGTCGGCGACGTAGCCGCCGGCGATCCGCAGCACCGCCGTCGCGCCGGTGTAGAGGCCGTCGAACAGCCCGTACGCGGCGGGGCTCAGGTGCAGGCCGAGCACCAGGTAGACCGGCAGGACCGCGGTGACCATCTCCGAGGAGACGTCGGTGACCAGGCTGACCGCGCCGAGCGCGAAGACGTTCGCGCCGACCGCCGAGAGCTTGCCCTTCGCGGCGTGCTCTCGGCGGCCGATGGTGGAGAGGTACACGCGGGTTACTGCCAGACGTCGAGGATCGGCGACTTGCTCGCGGCGCCGCCGATGCCCGGCAGGCCGTAGGACGCCTCGATCGTGCGCAGCACGGTGTAGTGGTTGATCGATTCGCTGTAGCTGCCGACCTTGACGTGGGCGCCGGTGAAGCTGGTGAAGATCTGGTTGACCGACGTGCCGCTGTCCTCGTCGAAGGTGGTGATCAGCAGGCTGTTGTGGGTCTTGGCCCACTGCGCGTAGGCGTCGAGGTGGTTCTTCAGCCAGGTGTCGCCGGTGCCGACGCTGCAATCGTGCATGTCGTTGCACATGTCGGGCGTGACGAACGAAACGGTCGGCAGCTGGGTGAAGTCGGCGGGGAAGCTCGAGTACCGGACGTTGCTCGCGGCGGGGACGTTCGAGAAGTCGACCCAGCTGTTGTGCTTGCGCCGGTAGGTGCCGCTCGAACAGCCGGTGTAGCCGTCGGACGGCATGGCTTCGGAGTAGCCCTTGAACGACTTGCCCGCGCCGATCAGCTGCTGGCCGAGGTTGGCCTTGGCGCCGAGGTTCGCGGGGCAGCTGTCGTCGGTGACGCCCTGCGTCGCGCCGGAGAAGAGGGCGACGTAGTTGGGCTGGCTCGGGTGGGTGATCGCGAACGAGTTGGTGAACTTCGCGCTCTGCGAGGCGAGGGAATTGAAGTAGGGCGCGCTGGAGCTGCCGTTGATCGAGGAGTACTTCTTGTTCTCGAACATCACCAGGACGATGTGGTCGAACGCGGGCACAGTCGCCGCGGTCGGCTGCACGGCGGGCTCCGCCGTCCGGGTGACGACCGCGGTCGTGACCGCGCCCGCGGTGACCAGAGCGGCGGCGGCGAACACGGCGGCGATCCGCTTGCGGATCATGGGTCCTCCAGCGTGTGGTGGGAGAGGGCGCCTCATGATGCCCATCGCGGAGGGCTGCTGCGTGCCGTGTCGTGGTCCGGTTCGTGAACACCTGGAAACCCTCCGGCGGACAACGGAAAGAGTGGGTTAATGCCTTTCCGGTGTCAACCTCCTTTGGTAGGTGTCCACAATGGCCGGTCAGGGAGTTGACAGGTCGTTCCCAGCTCGCTCAAAGGAACGCGGCCGAGACTCGTTCCCATGGACCCCTCGACCACCGCCAGGACCGCTCACCGGGAACGGGGCCGCCGCAAGGCCGCCCTGGTCACGGCGACGGCCGCCCTGCTGGGCGCGGCCGCCGCCGGCGCGATCGGCTTCGGCCTGTCGACGGCGGACGCGGACACCTCGCAGACGACCACCACGACCGATTCCGGAGACCAGGACCAGCTGCAGGCCCCGGACAACGGCCTGAGCTCCGGTTCGGGCTCCGCGCACACGGGATCGGGGGCGTCGTGACGACCGCGGCGACGGCGTTCCGCGCCCTCGGCACGACGGCGGAGCTGCTGGTCACCGACCCGGCCCGGCTGGGTGCGGCGACCGAGCTCCTGCACGGGGAACTGGCGGCGATCGACCTCGCGTGCAGCCGGTTCCGGCCGGACTCGGAGATCTCGCGGTTGCACGAGGCCGCGGGCCGGCAGGTGCGGGTGAGCCCGCTGCTGGCGGAGGCTCTGGGCGTCGCGCTGCGGGCGGCCCGGGTGAGTGACGGGCTGGTCGACCCCACGGTGGGGGACGCGGTGCGCGAGCTGGGCTACGACCGCGACTTCGCCGAGGTGGCGGGGCGCGTCGATGCCGCCGAGGCCGGGCGGGCACCGGGCGAAGAGGACTTGACCGCTTCCGAGCGCGCCGTCGGCGGCTCCGACCTCGCGGCGGCACCCGCCGATTCCGCCCCGCCCACGCCCGCTCCCGGCTGGCACCGCGTGCTCTTCGATCCCGTCCGACGACTCGTCGTCCTGCCCCGCGGTGTCCGCCTCGACCTCGGCGCCACCGCGAAAGCCCTCGCCGCCGACCGGGCCGCGCGGCGGATCCACTCCGTCGTCGGCTGCGGGACGCTCGTCAACCTCGGTGGCGACCTGCGCGCCGCCGGGCGGCCGCCGGCCGGGGGGTGGCAGGTCGCGCTGGCCGACGACCACGCCGGTGCCGTCGCCTCCCCGGACGCCACCGTCGCGCTGCACCGGGACTTCGCCTTGGCCAGCTCGGGGATCACCCGGCGGCGCTGGCGGCTTGGTGGCCGGACGGTGCACCACATCGTCGACCCGCGCACCGGCGACGTCCCGGAACCCCGCTGGCGCACCGCGAGCGTCGCCGCGAAGTCCACTGTGGACGCCAACACGGCGGCCACGGCGGCGATCGTGCTCGGCGCCGCCGCACCGGAGTGGCTGGCCCGGCGGCGGCTGCCCGCGCGGCTCGTCGGCGTCGGCGGCGACGTCGTCACCACGCCCGGGTGGCCGTCGTGAGCACCGCCGTCTGGTACTTCAGCCGCGCGACCGGGCTCGTGTCGCTGGTGCTCTTCACCGGCGTCGTCGTGCTCGGCGCGCTCGGCGCCGGCCGGTTCGCGACGCCCGCGTGGCCGCGGTTCACCGTCGCCGCCGTGCACCGGAACCTCGCGCTGACCAGTCTCGCCTTCCTCGCCGTGCACATCGCGTCGGCGATCCTCGACGGCTACGTCCCGCTGAGCTGGCTCGACGTCGTGCTCCCGTTCGGCGCGGGCTACCAGCCGTTCTGGGTGGGCCTCGGCGCCGTCGCGATCGACCTGCTGCTCGCGATCGTCGTCACCAGCCTGGTCCGGACCCGCTTGCCCGCGCGGGTGTGGCGCGCCGTGCACTGGCCGGCCTACCTGTGCTGGCCGGTCGCGCTGGTGCACGGCATCGGCATGGCCGAGGACGACGCCGCGCGGGGCTGGATCGTCGCGCTCGACGTGCTGTGCGCGCTGGCCGTGCTCGGCGCCGTCGCTTACCGCGCCGGCGTGAAGCACGCCGACACCGAAACCCGCAAGCTCTCGCCGCTGGGAGGCACCCGATGAGCATCCTGCCCCCGCACCGGCTCGACCTGGCCGGTCATCGGCGCCGCAACGGCGTCGTCCCCTGGGTCGCCTACCACGGCGACGACGGCCGCGACCGGCTGGTGGAAGCCGTCGAAGCGGCCGGCCTGCGCGGCCGGGGCGGCGGCGGCTTCCCGACGGCGGTGAAGCTGCGCGCGGCCCGGTCGCGGCGCTCGATCGTCGTCGCGAACGGCTGCGAAGGCGACCCGCTCAGCCGGAAGGACGCCGCGCTGCTGGCGTTGTCACCGCACCTGGTGGTGGACGGCCTGCAGCTCGCCGCGCACGCGATCGGCGCCACCGAGACCGTGCTGTGCGTGCACGCGGGCAGCCCGGTGCTGCCGAGCGTGACCGCGGCGCTGGCCGAGCGCGACGACCGCGTGCCGGTGCGGATCGCGGAGATCCCACGGCGGTACGTCGCCAGCGAGGAGAGCGCGCTGGTCCACTTCCTGACGTCCGGCGACGCGCGGCCGCTGGGCAAGGAGCCGCGGCCCGCCGAACGCGGGGTGCGGGGCCGCCCGACGCTGGTGGACAACGTCGAAACGCTGGCGCAGCTCGCTTCGGTGGTGCTGCTCGGCCCGCACCACTACCGCGCCGCGCGCACGGACCTGGTGACGGTGACCGGCGCGGTCCGCACCCCCGGCGTCGTCGAGCTCCCGGCGGGCCCGTCCCTGACGGCGGTGCTGGCCGCGGCGGGCGGCGAAACCGAGCCGCTGCAGGCGGTCCTCGTCGGCGGCTACGGCGGCACCTGGACGACCGACCTGCGGCTCGGGCTGTCGGGAATCCCGGCGGTGTACGCACTTCCGGCGAGCGCGTGCGGGCTGGAGTACACGGCGAAGGTGCTGGCGTTCCTCGCGGCGGAGTCGGCCCGGCAGTGCGGCCCGTGCATGTTCGGCCTCCCGTCGATCGCGGCGGATTTCGCGGAGCTGGTGCGCGGCGGCCCTGCGGTGCACCGGCTGGCCCACCGCCTCCCGCTGCTGACCGGCCGCGGCGCGTGCGCCCACCCGGATGGCGCGGCCCGCCTGGCGGCGAGCGCGCTGCGCACGTTCGGCGCGGACGTCACCACCCACCAGGCCGGCGGCCGGTGCCGGGTGCTGGAGGGAGTGGCGTGAAGCTCTCGGTGGACCCGATCGCCTGCCGCGGCCACGGGCTGTGCGCGGACCTGCTGCCGGAGCTCGTCCGGCTGGACGAGTGGGGTTACCCGGTAGTGGCGTCGGGGCCGGTTC
This sequence comes from Amycolatopsis sp. cmx-4-83, assembly GCF_046548815.1. Taxonomy (NCBI): domain Bacteria; kingdom Bacillati; phylum Actinomycetota; class Actinomycetes; order Pseudonocardiales; family Pseudonocardiaceae; genus Amycolatopsis; species Amycolatopsis sp. cmx-4-83. The sequence continues at coordinate 24,498 of NZ_JAEBEF010000003.1, forward strand.
CGCCGGAGCTGGCGGCCGAGACCCGCCGCGCGGCAAACGCTTGCCCGGCACTGGCGTTGCGGTTGCGGAAGGCGTGATCCGCCGGTTCCGCGCCGGGCGTCGAGGACTTCGACGCTCGATCAGCCGAACGGGAACCGGTGACTCAGGCGGACGTCAGCGGCGCCGTCGCCAGCAGGTGGCTCGCCGCCACGCTTACTCCGTCCGCCCGGACCTCGCCCGCGAACCGGCGCGCCCGGGCCGCCACCTCCGGGCTCAGCGCGACCTCCAGCGCCGCCGTCAACGCGGCCTCGGCCGGCACGCCCGGCTCCGTGGCCGCGCCGATGCCCAGCGTGCCGACGCGGGCGGCGAAGTAGTGCTGGTCGTACATCTGCGGCGCCACCACCTGGGGCGCGCCCGCGCGGGCCGCCGCCGTCGTCGTGCCCGCGCCGCCGTGGTGGACGACCGCCGCCACCCGGCGGAACAACGCCTGCTGGTTCACCTCGCCCACGCCGAAGCAGTCCGAGGCGCCGGGCGCGGCGAGGTCCGCCCAGCCGCGGGCGATGACCGCCCGGCGGCCGTGCGCGCGGGCCGACGCCAGCATCGACTCGGCGAGCTCGCCCGGGGCGCGCATGCTGCCGAACCCGAAGTACACCGGTGGCTCGCTCGCGTCGAGGAACTCCTCGAGCCCGGGTGGCAGCGGGCGCTCGTCCGGCCAGATCCATGCGCCCGTCTGGACGATCCGGGAGTCACCCGGTTCGGGCCACGGCGCCAGCGCCGCGTCGGCCGCCAGCCACGGCCGGTCGGAGAACACGTGCGTCGGCAGGTCGGCGACGGGCGGCTGGCCGGCCGCCGCGCGGTGCTCGTTGACCCGGGCACCGAAGAATGTGTTCCAGCGGTCCGCGTCTTCGGCCCAAAGGGCGCGGTTTTCCGCCTTTCCGGGCGACCGCCACGGCATCGGCGGCGGCGCGTGCAGATCCGACGGCAGGGTGATCGGGCAAAAACTCGCGTAGACGTAGGCGGCGCCGCGGCGCTCGGCGATCGAGCGGGCGGCGAACTGCAGGGCCCCGGCCGCGACCAGGACGTCACAGCCCTCGGCCGCGGCGCCGATCGTCTCGAACTGGGTCGTCACGGTGTCCTCGGCCGCCCTGCGGATCTGCTCCGGTGTCGGCGGAACCCGGTGCGCCGACGCGGTTCCGCGCAGCAGCGGGCCGATCGGCACGACGTCGAACCCGAGCTCGTCGAGTCCGTCCCGGAAGTCGGGCGGCACGCACAGCCGGACGTCCTGCCCGAGCGCGCTCAGTTCCGAGGCCAGCGCCACCACCGGCTGCACTTCGCCCCGCGAGCCGATCGTGGACAGCAGCACGCGCATGGAAAATCCCCTCATCGGAAAATGGTGAGCCCGGATTGTGGACCCGCACCCGGGGCTTGCCGCAAGCCCCGGTATCCGCTATACATTTGAATGGGGAGAGGGAATCTCGTGTCCTCTTCGACTTCTGATCGTGCTGCTTCCGGTGTGCTCTCCTGGCCCGCTCAGCCTGCGCCCACCCGGGGTCCTGCCGTAACCTTTGATGACCGAACCCGGACCCGGTGAGGAAAAACCCGGTCGGCAGGAGGTCAGGATGACACTTCGCAGCGTGCTCCTCGAAGACGAGGTCATCCTGTCCGTGGACGGGGTCTTCGACGGCGGCTTGGCCCCCAGCTACCACCAGGCGATCGAAGACGCCTTCGCCGAAGCGGTCCGCCGCATCGTCGTGGACCTCACGATGGCCACGGCGGTCGACGGCGGCGGCATCGCGGTGCTGGCCGCGACGGCGGCGGGCTGCACCGCCCGCGAGACGCAGCTGATCATCGCGATGCCGCGGGGCGTCGAGGCCGTCATCACGGATCCGGCCCAGGTCAGGCTGCTCCTGCGCAGCTTCGAACCCTGGCAGGACGCCGGCTAGCGGACCCGCACGGTGAACCGGAAGCGGTGCAGCTCGCTCTCCGGCGCCCACGGCCGCGCGTGCCGCGCCACCAGCGTCGTCTCACCCGGCTCGTCCGCGTGCAGGACGAACCGGTGTTCGCCGGTGCCGCCGGCCCGGTCCGCCACCGGGTGGAGGGTCTCTTCGACCACTCGCAGCGGCGGTTCCGGGCCGTCGAGCACCCACTGGTAGCCGGTGCCCGCGTTCTCGGGCAGGCGCAGCTCCAGCCGTTCGCCGGGCGCGACGTCCGCCGCCGCGCCGTCGGCTTCGAGCGTGATCACCCGCACGGGCTCACCACAGGTAGATCTCGTGGATGAAGCCGTCGGCGGCCTCGGGGTAGGTGACCGAGCCGCCCAGTTTCGCCGACGCGGCGAGCATCAACAGCGTTTCGTGCACGCCGTCGCTGTTCGTCGCGAGGTGCTTCCAGCCGACGCCGTCGACGAACGCGTAGCCGTTGCGGGGGGCGTTGTTCGTCCAGAGGGCGAGCACCTTCTTGTTCGACTGCCACGCCGCGGCCGTGGTGACCGGGGCGGCGGCCCGCGCGGCGCCCGGCGGGCTCAGCACCGGTTCGGCGCTCGGTTCGGCGGCGACGGTGGCCGTCGTCGCCGCGGTCAGCTGGTCGGGGGTGAGCGGCTGGGGCGCGTTGTCCGGGCTGGCGGCCGGGGCCACCGCCACGGGAGCGCTGGACGGACTGGTCGATGTGGCCATCGCGGGCTCCTAGAAGACGTAGGTCTCGATGATCGTGCCGTTGTTGCTGAACGCGTTGACCGGACGGCCACCCTGCTTCGCGGCGATCAGCTCGATCAGCATCGCCTTGTTGACCACTTCGCTGTCGGCGGCCAGGTGCAGCCAGCCCATGTTCTGCAGGTACGCCCAGGTGTTGCGCTCCTGGTCGTTGCTCCAGAGGCCGAGCACCGACGTCGAGCCGGTCCACGAGCGCAGGTTCACCGCGCCGACCTGGTGGACTTGCCAGGTCTCGATGCCGCACTCGCCGTAGGCGATCCGGAAGAAGCCGCCGTCGCCCCAGCTGGTGCTCCAGCTGTTCTTCGCGATCCAGCAGCCCTGGCTGTCGTCGTAGCCGACGAGCGTCACGCAGTGACCGCCGGCGAGCGAGCCGGTGACGTGCCGGTAGACGCCGGTCTTGTAGGAGAAGAAGTCCTGGTACACCAGGAAACACGCGACGAGCGCGCCGCGCGCGGCCAGCTGTTCCTTCATCGCCGCGGGGTTGCCGGTCAACGCCGCGTACGACGGCGTGGTCGCGAGCCGGTTCGGCCAGTCGGCGTTCAGCTTGGCGGCGGAGCGGTTGCGTGGGCTGTACGGGAAGTAGTCCTCGTACGTGATGCCGACGTCGTGGCAGAACTTCAGCGCCCGGTCGGGCATCCAGCCGGTGTCGCAGGTCGCGCCGTCGTTCGCGCCGTGGGTGTAGAACAGGTGCGCTTCGGACAGGTCGAGCTGCAGGCCGGGCTGCCCGCGCGTGAACGCGGCGACGGTTTCGATCGTGGCGGCCGTGCCGAAGGAAACGCAGGAACCGCAGTCACCCTGGTCCTTCACCGGCGTGACGTAGTTGGCGCCACCGGTGTTGCGGCTGTCGAACTGCGCGGCGGCGCCGGCTCCGGAAACGGCGGTGGCGCGGGCGGCTTCACCCTGGGCGAGGGATTTCGCCGTCGATTCGAGGTCGTGCCGCTCGGCTTCCGGGGGTAGCGGGACACCCAGCCGGTGGCGGCGCTGGTCCTCTTCGAGGATGGTCATGGAGTTCTCGCCCATGACCCACGGATGGCCCTGCGCGGCGAGTTCCGTGCGGACCCGGTCGAGTTCGACCGGTGACGCGGGGGTTGCGGGATCGGCCATGATGACTCCCCAATCTTCGACGCCTCACGCGGCGGTGGCCGTGCCCGATCGGTTCTACTCCCGCCGCGGTCGTGGTCACCAGAGCGGTCATCCTTTTGCCGAGGAGTAGTTTTGTGGCGACCGGAAAATTGTGGCTGTCAAGAAATCTCGACGCGGTCGGCGATTTCGGAAACGTCTTCCCGGCCGGACAGTTCTTCGGCGAAGATGGTGTCGATCTTCCGGCTCGCGGTCCGCAGTTTCGCGAAGCCCGCCCCGAGCAGCACGAGCACGACGAGCACCGCCGGCGGCCAGACCGCCCCGGCGGTGATCAGTGCCGAAGCCGCAAAAACCGCCCGGCCGGTGACCCGGTGCCACGCGGGACGGGGCTTGGCGTGCCGTCCGCGCGGGGTGTGGGCAACGGGCCGCGCGAGGGCAGCGTGGACACTCATCCAGACCTCCGGAATTTCATCGAACCGGCCGGGACGGGGATTCCCGGCGGAGGCGCCCGCTCGTTCGGCACCACCGGATGTGTCGAGGTGGGAGGCGTTCCGGTTACCGGTCGTTATTGTTTCGAGTCCGAATTCGGGAAAGGGAGTTCGCGATTGTTTCGGCGGCTATTCCACACCAGGGCCGTTAGGCCCGGATCGGCGCGCCGGAGGTCCCGCGCTCAGGTGTCGTCGTGCCCGCCGGCGCCCTTCCCCTTGCCACGGGTTTCCCCCTTGCCGATCTTGCCCGGCTTGGTGGTGGGCGGCGCGGAGCGGGTGGGAGTCGGGTGGGTGACGGCGGCGGGTTCGAGCGAGGGAGGGGTGACCGACGGCCGCGGTTGCTGCTGCGGCTGCGGATCGGGAGTACCCCGGTCGGCGAGCGGCCCGGAAGTGGCGGAGGTGGCGGAGGGCGCGGTGGCCACCGGCGCGGGCGGTTGCGCGGGGGTGGTGGTCCCGGTGTCCCGCTGGGTGAGGAGGCCACCGAGGACGGCGGCGACGGCCACGGTGGCGAGGGCTCCGGCGACGGCCATCCGACGGCGTCGCGCGGGCCGCGGGTCGGCGCTGGGGGAGGTGAGGAGAGCGGTGTCGGGGTACGCGGCGGCAGGGGAGCCGGGCTCGGCGGCGGCAGGGGCGTCGTTTGGGTGGCGGTTGCCGATGTGGTGGTCGAGCTCGGCGGCAGGGGTCGCATCGGTCCGGTAGTGGCCGGCTTGGGCGGCGTGGTGGCCGGGCTCGGCGGCAGGTGTTGCACCGCTCCGGTGGTGGCCGGCTTGGGCGGCGGTGCCGGCGGCGTGGTGGCCGGGCTCGGCGGCTTGGGCCGCGCCGGCGCCTGGGGCACGGTGGTGCGGCTCGGCAGCGGGGACCGCGTCACTCGGGTGCTGACCGCTCCGGGCCGCCTCGGCGGCTGGGGCCGCGCCGGCGGCCGGGGCCCAGTGGTGCGGCTCGGCGGCGGGGATCTCGCCGCTCGGGTGGTGGCTGGATCGGGGGGCTTCGGCGGTGGTGCCTTCGGTGCGGTGGCGAGGCTCAGCCGAGGCCGTTCCCTGGTCGCCTCGGGCGGAGCCGGGAATCGATGCCGCCGCGAGGTCGGTGGCCGCACCATCCGCGACCTCCGCCGGCGTCACCACCTTCAGCCGGCGGCGCCACAACGGCCGCCGGACGAACGGGGTTACCGGCGCCGGTGAGCGCAGCAGCTCGCGCACCTCCTCCGCCGTCGGCCGGTCGCGTGGCTCGCGGCGGGTCATCCGGCGCAACGTGTGCGCCAGCGACGCCGGCACGTCCGCCGGGATCCGCGGTGGCCGGCTGAGGCGGGCCATCGCCGCCTCCACCATCGTGCCCGCGTACTCGCGCTCGCCCGTCAGGCACTCCAGCAGGATCAGGCCCAGCGCGTACACGTCCGCCGGTGGCCCGGCCGGCTCGCCGCTGACCTGCTCCGGAGCCAGGTACGCCGCCGTGCCCGGGACCACGCCCGTGCCCGTGATGTGCGTCGTGTCCAGGGCGTGCGCGATGCCGAAGTCGCCGATCAGCGGACCGGCCGCGGAGAGGAACACATTGGCCGGCTTCAGATCGCGGTGGACGACGCGGCGGGCGTGGACGTGGGCCAGCGCTTCCACCAGCCCGTCCGCCAGCTCCGTGACCTCGGCCGCCGGCATCGGGCCGCTGAGCAGGCGCTCCGCCAGGTTTTCGCCCTCGACCAGCTGCATCACCAGGAACGTGCGGCCGTTGTCGTTGCCGCTGTCGAGCAGCGCCACCACGCCGGGGTGGCTGATGCTGGCCTGGATGGTCGTCTCGCGCAGCCGGCGCCGCTGGTCCACCGGCATCGCGTCGCGGTCGTAGATCTTGACGGCGACCTCGCGCTCCAGCCGGAGGTCGTAAGCGCGGTAGACGCGGGCCGTGCCGCCGCTGCCGATCAGCCTGCCGACCTCGTAACGGCCGGCCAGCAGGGTCGGCGGCCGCTCGTCGTCCGGCTCCCGGCGCGGCCCGGTCGTGAACTCACCCAGTACGTAGCGAGCACACGTGACGTCGTCCGAGGCGCCCGCCGTAGGGCTCCCCGCTCTCCCGGCTTCGTCGGCCACGGGCGCCAGGTACCCGGAACGCGTGCGCGGCAAACGTCGGAAGATCACCGGAAACGGGCGTTCACCGGCCCGCGAACGCGTCCACCCCGGTGAGCTGCGCGGACAGCGTCCACAAGCGAGCGGCCTGTTCGCGGTCCACAGCGTACGGACGGACGCCCGCGGCGCCGGCCTCCCCGGTGTCCTCCGGGAGCAGCTCGGCGACGTCGCAGTCCTCGAGGTACAGCCCGCCGAGCCCGGCCAGCTGCGGTGACGTCGCGGCCCACACCGTCGTCGCCGCCCCCTGCTCCGGCGTCTTGAACGCCATCAGGGTGTTCCCGGCCTCGTCGATCCAGCCGCGCTCGACCATCTCCGCCCGCGGCAGGTGCCGCTGCAACGGCGTCATGATGCCGCCCGGGTGCAGCGCGAACGCGTGGACGCCCTTCGCGGCGCCCAGCTCGTCGAGCCGGACGGCGAACAGCACGTTGGCCGTCTTGGCCTGCCCGTAGGCCGCCCACTTGTCGTAGCCGCGCCCGAACTGGACGTCGTCCCAGCGGATCGGCGAGTTGTGGTGGCCACGTGAGGACAGCGAGATCACCCGCGCGTCGTCGGCGATCGCCGGCCACAGCCGGTTGACCAGCGCGAAGTGGCCGAGGTGGTTGGTCGCGAACTGGGCCTCCCAGCCCGGGCCGACGCGGGTTTCGGGGCAGGCCATGACGCCCGCGTTGCCGATGAAGAGGTCGATCCGCCGCCCGGTGGCGAGGAACCGCTCGGCGAAGCCGCGGACGCTGTCGAGGTCGCCCAGGTCCAGTTCGTCGACCTCCGCCAGGCCGTCCAGCGCCGCTTCGGCGGTCGCGCGGCGGCGGGCCGGAACGACGACGTGCGCGCCGGCGCCGGTCAGCGCGCGGGTGGTTTCGAGGCCGATCCCGGAGTAACCGCCGGTGACGACGGCGAGCTTCCCGGTGAGGTCGATGCCCCCGACGGCTTCGGCCGCGGTGGTGCCGGCGCCGAAGCCCGAGCCGATCTTGTGCTGTGCGGTGCTCATGCACCCGACGGTAAAACCTGGAGTGCGCTCCAGCGCAAATCGCGGCCGGGGCCGAAACAGGGGACAATCGGAGGCGAGAGGCGCAGCCGACCTAGGAAGGCTCTGATGGCCGACTACTACGGGAACCAGCCCCAGGACGTCCGCCCGGGGATCGACGCGCGCCGGCTGTGGGCAGGCGGCGTAGCGACGGCGGTGGTCGCGGCCCTGCTCGCCGTCGTCGGCCTGCTGATCGCGCGCGGCATCTTCGAGGTCGAAGTGCTCGCCCCAAAAGGCGAGGGCGTCTGGGGCAACGCGAGCACCACGACGTACGCGCTGGTCGCCGCCGCGGTGGCCCTGCTCGCCACCGGGCTGATGCACCTGCTGAGCGTGGCGACGCCGGCGCCGTCCCAGTTCTTCGGCTGGATCATGGTGCTGGTCACACTCATCGCCGTGGTGCTGCCGCTGACCCTCACGGTGGCGCCGAGCGCGAAGATCGCGACGGCCGTGATCAACCTGGTGCTCGGCCTGGCCATCGCGATGGTGGTCAACAGCATGGCGGCCAGCGCCCGGACCCTGCACCGGCGCCGCCGCCAGCAGAAGACGGCCCCGCCGCCGCCGACGCAGCAGCAGTGGACCCAGCAGGACCCGCCGACCCGGTACTACGACCGGTGATGGACATCCAGGAGACGAACCGCCGCGTGATCCGGCAGTTCCGCGCGGGCGGCGAGGTCGAGGGGATGCACCGCGAGCGCTTGGTGCTCCTGACGACGACGGGCCGCCGCACGGGCGAGCCCCGCACGGTCCCGATGATGGTCCACCACGACGGCGAGCGGTTGCTGGTGGTGGCGTCCAACATCGGCGCGCCGAAGCACCCGGACTGGTACCTGAACCTGGCGGACGACCCGCGGGTGAAGGTGGAGGTGGACGGCCGGGAGTTCGAAGGAGAGGCCCTGCCGCTGCTGGGCGCGGACTACGTGCGGGCGTGGACGGAGCTGGAGCAGCACTACCCGTTCCTGGCGGAGCACCGGGAAAAGGCCCGGCAGGCACGCCGGGTCATCCCCATCGTGGAGCTGTCCGAAGAGGACTGACCGCCGCTGCTCAGGATGGCGTGGGGATTCCCGGCGCGGTGGACTCCTTGCGACGTCATAGTTGTTGGGTTCTCCCACCGGCCATGTCGCATTATGGGATATTCCTGTGGTGAGCGATCGGAGACAACTGCGGTTGCGCCTGAGCGGCGTGATCCTGGGTGCCGCGGCAGCGGCCATCGTTATCGTCGGAACGTGGCAGTTCTGGTGGCAGGGTTGGTCTCCTGTGGCCACCTGGTTGAAAACGTGGTGGTGGCTGCCAATGGCTGCACTTGTCAGCGCCGCGGGGTGGGGGCTCATCCGAGCATCCCGCTCGGCCACGGCTCTTGCGAACAATTCGGAGGGTGTTGGCTGGGAGACTGTGCCCGGACAGCGCGGGGTGTTGGTCGCCAGGATGGCTGAGATGGCGACTCCGACGCCACTGTCCAGCCATAGTTCGTCCGAAGTGGCTGTTCATCGTTCGATTTTGCCGAAAATAGCGATGGCTGTCGTTCCCTTGCTGGTGGCAGCCTTCGCGTTCGTGCCCAGTATGCAGCAAGTGTCGGCAATGCGCGAACAGGTCAAAATAGCCCAAGATGGGCAAATTGTGGCACGCTTGGATTCGGCTGTTAATCAGATCAGCGCCAAGGGTGTTGACAACTTGCAGGCGCGGCTCGGTGGCATCCGTGCAATGGAAAGACTGGCAGGTGATTCGCCGCGAGACCGGCCCGCCATCGTGGGTCATTTGTCGGCTTTTATTCGGGACAATTTGCCAAAAGCTCGTCCTGTTCTGGGGGTGGGAGGAAAAGAACCATGTCCGCCGCCTTTTGGGTGGCAACCACTGCGTAGTGACGTGCAGGAAGCGTTGACCGTGCTGAGTCGACAGAACCGTGCAAAAGGCAACAATGATTTGTTGGACCTAAAGGGTGTTAGTCTTGCTGGCGCGGATCTCACTGGTGCAAAATTGGAAGGCTTCGACCTTACAAAAGTGGATTTCGAAGGCGCAAGCCTGGTGAACGCTGATCTTTCTGGTGCGCTACTGTCAAGTACGAGCTTTGCCTGCGCGTATCTGCAGGATGCAAGTCTTGTGCACTCACGGGTATATTCGTCGGACTTTTCGGATGCGCATCTTGAAGGTGTCAATTTCAATGGCGTCCAGCTGGGCATGTCTCACTTCGATGGAGCGCATCTTAGAAATGCACTTCACGATCAAGAGACTGAGTTCGCCATGGTGTCGGATATCGACGTCCAGGATGCCTGGTGGCGACCTGGCCAATATGGCGGCGGCGGCGTGTAATAGCCGGATGTGGTGATCGGGCACCCGCCACCGCAAATGCCGTTGACGACGTGTGGACGCCGAGCTACTTGCTCGCCACCCGGCGGTACCGGGCCGTGGCCAGTGGGGCGAAGACCGCGATGATCGCCACGCAGCACACGATCGAATACAACGCCGCGTGCTCCGCCGGCCAGCCCGTCGGTGCCGGGCCGAACCGGTTGCCGAACAGGTCCCTCGTCGCGTTGATCACCGCCGTGAACGGGTTCCAGTCCGCGATCGCCTTCAGGAAGCCGGGGAGGGTCTGCGTCGGGACGAACGCCGAGGAGATGAAGCTCAGCGGGAACATCCAGATCAGGCCGGCGCTCTGCGCGACCTCGACGCTGCGGGCCGCGAGGCCGATCAGCGCGCCGACCCACGACAGGGCCCAGGCGAACATCAGCATCACCAGGTAGCCGAGCAGCGCGTCCCAGAAGCTGCCGCGGATGCGCCAGCCGACGATCAGCCCGCACAGCGACATCACGACCAGCGCCACCACGCTGACCACCAGGTCCGACGTCGTGCGGCCGAGGATCACCGCGATGCGGGACATCGGCAGCGAGCGGAACCGGTCGATGATGCCCTTCTGCAGGTCGTTGGCGAAGCCGATGACGGTGAACGCCGAGTTGAACGCCACCGTCTGGGCGAAGATCCCCGCGATGAGGAACTCGCGGTACGCCGCGCCGCCTGCCTCGCCGCCGATCGCGTTGCCGAAGACGTAGGCGAACAGCAGGACGAACATGATCGGCTGCAGGGTCGCGGCCATCAGCCAGTCCGGGTTGCGGCGGACGTTCACCAGGTTGCGCCAGGTGATGATGCCGCCGTCGGAGATGCCCTTCGCGAGCGCGTTCACTTCGCGGCCTCCTCGGTGGGCTCGGCGCCGTGGCCGGTCAGGGACAGGAAGACGTCGTCGAGCGTCGGCCGGTGCAGGGCGACGTCCTGGACGGCGATGCCCTGCGCGTCGAGCCGCCGCAGGGCCTCGATGAGGGCCTTGGGCCCGGTGTCGACGAAGATCTCCGCGCGCCGCGTGTGGTCGTCGCCCGTCGGGTCGCCGGTGCCCACCTCACGCAGCACCTCGAGGGTGGCGGGCAGGTCGGCCGGGGAGGCGACGACCAGTTCGAGCCGCTCGCCGCCGATCTGGGCCTTGAGCTCGTCGGCCGTGCCGCGCGCGATCACCCGGCCGTGGTCGATCACCACGATCGAGTCGGCCAGCTGGTCGGCTTCTTCGAGGTACTGGGTGGTCAGCAGCACGGTCGTGCCGTCGGCGACCAGTTCCTTGATGACGCCCCAGGTGTCGAGGCGCCCGCCCGGGTCGAGGCCGGTGGTCGGCTCGTCGAGGACGACGACGGTCGGCTCCGCGACCAGCGCGCCGGCCAGGTCGAGCCGCCGCCGCATGCCGCCGGAGTAGCCCTTCGCCGGCCGGTCGGCGGCCTCTTCCAGCGCGAACCGCGCGAGCAGCTCACGGGCGCGCGACCGGGCCGCCGCCTTCCGCCTGCCGTAGAGCCGCCCGACCATGTAGAGGTTCTCGAAACCGGTGAGGTTCTCGTCGACGGCCGCGTACTGCCCGGACAGCCCGATCCGCCGCCGGACTTCGTCGGGCTGGGCCAGGACGTCGTACCCGGCCACGTGCGCCTCGCCGGAGTCCGGTCGCAGCAACGTGGTCAGGATGCGGACGGTGGTGGTCTTCCCGGCCCCGTTCGGGCCGAGCAGGCCGAGCACGCGCCCGGCCGGGATGTCGAGATCGACGCCGTCGAGCGCGCGCGTCGAACCGTAGGTCTTCACCAGCCCGCGTACCTGGACGGCGATGTCCGGTTCCGGCTGTGGCATGTCGGCTCCCCTTCCGGTGACACCGACAAGCTAAGCCACGCTGTCCGCTTTGTCCTCCGGGTTTCTCCCGGAGAAGAATCAATTCGCGGAAAGCGCCACGGCGAACTCCGGCGGCGTCCGCAACGATTGGAACACCACGCAGTAGCGCTCGGTCAGCTTTTTGAGCGTGGCGAGCTCGGTTTCGGAAGCGTCGGTGTCCAGGTCGAAGGACAGCCGGATCGCGCGGAAGCCCACCGGCGCGTCCTTCGCGACGGCCAGCGTGCCGCGGAAGTCGAGGTCGCCCTCGGCGCGCACGCGCCCGCCGCGAACCTCGAGGCCCAGCGACGTCGCCACCGCGCGCAGCGTCACCCCCGCGCACGCGACGAGCGCTTCGAGCAGCATGTCGCCCGAACAGGCGAGGGTGCCGTCGCCGCCGGTCGCCGGGTGCAGGCCCGCCTCGACGACCGCGCGGCCGGTCTCGACCTTGCAGGAGATGCCGAGGCCGTCCAGTTCGGCGTCGGCGTGCAGGGTGACGACCGCGCTCTCCGGGCTTTCGCGGTACTTGTCCTTCAGCGGGGCCTGGGTCGCGCGCAGTTCTTCGGTGTCCATGGGGCGATTCTGCCCCGGAAAACGGAGAAGCGGGGAGACCGGGACGACCCGGTCTCCCCGCTTCAACGGTTCAGCTTCAGCTCAGGGTCACGGCCACGTCGTCGATGACGAACGAGGTCTGCAGCGAGCTGTCTTCGGTGCCGGTGAACTTCAGCGAGAGGGTGCCGGCGGCGGCCGACGAAACGTCGACCGTCTTGAGCACGTACCCGGACGCCTTGTTCAGGTTGGAGTAGCTGCCCAGCGTCGTGCTGCCGTTGGCGACGGTCAGCTTGTCGTAGGCGGTGGTGGTGGTCGTCTCCGCGGAGTCGATGTGCAGGTAGAACGTCAGGCTGGCGTGGCAGCCTGCCGGAATGCTCACCGACTGCGCGAGCGAGTCGGTGTGCGTCGTGCCGTACCCGTCGAGCCACGCGTTGTAGGTGCCGCCGTGCGTCGGCTGGTCGGAACCGTTCTGCCCGATCACGCCGCTGCTGGCGGTCCAGCTCGCGCTACCCGACTCGAACCCGCCGTTGGCCAGCTTCTGGCCGGAGCAGCCGCCGGTGGTGCCGACGGTCCACGTGAACGACGCCGTGCCGGTCTTGTTGGCCGCGTCCTTCGCCGTCACGGTGACGTTCGAGGTGCCCGCGGTGGTCGCGGTGCCCGAGATCGTGCCGGTGGAGGCGTTGATCGACAGGCCGGCCGGGAGACCGGTGGCCGACCAGGTGTACGGCGAGGTGCCACCGCTGGCCGACAGCGGCAGGTTCACCGAACCGCCGGTCGTGGTGGACTGGTTGCCCGGGTTGGAAACCGTGACGGTGCCGGTCGCCGAGCAGGTCGGGTCGGCCGACTGCGCCGGGACGGAGATGGCGTCCCACGCCGCCTTGACGGTGTTGAACTCGGTGCAGCTGCCCGGGAAGAGGTTCTTCGCCGCGGTCAGCGTCCAGGTGCGGTACTTCAGGTACGAGCTGCTGCTGGTCTTGAGCAGCATCGCGTTGTAGAAGATCTTCACCGCGGTCTGCACACCGAGACCGGTGACCGTGGAGCTGTTGCACGTCGAGCTGGTCGGCTGCCCGTTGGTCGGGTTGGTGCCTTCGGCCAGCAGGTAGAACCAGTGGTTGCCGGGGCCGGCGGCCGCGTGCACCTCACCGTTGGGGACGGAGCTGTCGTAGCAGTTCTTGTCGCCCAGCGCCGACGGGTTGTACATGTTGCGGATCGGGCCGGAGCCGACCAGGTTGACCTGCTCGCCGACGAGGAAGTCCGGCACGTCGTAGGGCGAGGGCTCGTTCGCGAACCACTCGGTGGAGGCGCCGAAGACGTCCGCGACGAACTCCTGGGTGCCCGCACCGGAGATGCCGCCCGGGGTGTGGTCGTCGATGCCGTGGCCGTGCTCGTGCGCGACGACGTCGATCGAACCGATCCAGCCACCGGCGGTGTTCTTGCCGATCTGGACCTGGGTGCCGTCGTAGTAGGCGTTCTGGTCGTTGAGGCCGACGCGGATCGGCCAGCCGCCGCCGCTGCCGTCGAAGCTGTTGCGGCCCAGCCACTGCGAGAGCATCTTGTTCTCGGTCTGCGCGGCGAACAGCGCGTCGACGCAGCCGGTTTCGCGGTTGCTGGCGGTGCCGTTGCCCCAGAGGTCGTCCGGTCCGCTGAACGTGGTGTTGTTGGCCGCGTCCTGGCAGGACGTGTTGGTGATCGTCGGGTCCTTCAGCGAGTACGTGCTGCCCGAGTGGGTGGTGTCGAGGTGCACCGGGTTCGGGCCGTTCCAGGCGCTGGTGCCGTCACCGTTGAGGACGTGCTCCTGGGTCTTGAGCACCTTGCCCGTGGCGGCGTCGACGATGACGTCGAGGCGGCTCGGGCCGTCGGCGTCGCGGCCGACGACGGTGCTCTTCCACGCCAGCGTCGGCGTGCCGAGCGCGTAGACGACCTGCTGGGCCGGGCTCACGCTGTCCACGGCGGACAGCTGCTGCCGGGCGGTCACCTCGGCCGCGGCCTTGGAGACCTTGGCGGTGGTGGTGGCGAGGTTGATGGTCTGGTCCTGCGCGACGGAGGTGCCCAGCACCTGGCCCGTCGAGTCGGTCGCGACGACGAAGTCGCCGCCGACGACCGGGAGGCCCTTGTAGCTGCGCTCGTAGGGGACGTACTTGAGCCCGTTGGTCGAGGAAATCGCTTTCTGGGCGAGGAAAACGTCGTCCGCGCTGGCGTGCAGCGCGGCCGGCTTGCTGGCGACCAGGCCGGCCGCCGCGTTGACGGCCAGGGTCTGGGCGTCCGCGGTGGCGTTCGGGGTGGCGGGCTGGGCCTGGGCTGCGGTGGTCGTGCACATAGCGGCTATCAGCGCGCCGCTCGCGGCCAAGACGATGGGACGTCTCAGGTGCATCGAAGGATCTCCTCCGGGCAGGGCGAACCGGCCCGGTGCAGGCCGGGCCGAGAACGGGGGACGGGAAAACGTTGCTACTTGGCGGAAATCAGGATCCGGCGCCGAAGGCTCGTGAACAAGCGACTAACGTACGGTCTTATCTACCGGACGCAATACTTCCCAAAAAGGACATTTCACGCCTTTGAGGGCGAAATTGTTGACCGTCCACACAGGACTGATCGGGGATCACCGCCGTTCGGGTGATCTTTTCCGCGTCCGAACGGCGAAAGGCCCCCACGCCGTGATCGGCGTGGGGGCCTTTCGGTGCTGCTGACGGTCAGGCGGTCTTCTCGCGCTTCGGGAGCTTCCAGCCCGGGCGCACGAAGTGGCAGGTGTACCCGTTCGGAATGCGCTGCAGGTAGTCCTGGTGCTCGGGCTCGGCCTCCCAGAAGTCGCCGGCCGGGCTGACTTCGGTGACGACCTTGCCGGGCCACAGCCCCGATGCCTCGACGTCGGCGATGGTGTCCTCGGCGACCCGCTTCTGCTCGTCGTTCTCGAAGAAGATCGCCGAGCGGTAGCTCACGCCGATGTCGTTGCCCTGGCGGTTCTTCGTCGTCGGGTCGTGCACCTGGAAGAAGAACTCGAGCAGGTCGCGGAACGTGGTCCGCGCGGGGTCGTAGACCACCTCGATGGCCTCGGCGTGCGTGCCGTGGTTGCGGTAGGTGGCGTTCGGGACGTCGCCGCCGCTGTAACCGACCCGGGTCGAGATCACCCCGGGCTGACGGCGGAACAGCTCCTGCATGCCCCAGAAGCAGCCGCCGGCCAGGACGGCCCTTTCGGTTGACGTGGTCACGGCGTCACTCCTTTTCCTCGTGTGGTGCTGCCACCTGTACAACTTCGGTGGTCAGCCGATGATTCCACGCGGGGGTTACGGAAGCCTGACGTCAGCCGGCCTGCAGCTTCGCGAGGGTGAGCACGTCGCCGCCGATGCCCCAGCCGCCGTCGGCGACCTCCTCGACCAGCACCATCGTGTTCGCGCGGGCGCGGTCGCCGTAGATCTCGGCGTACAGGTCGGTGGTGCGGGTGACGAGCTGCTCCTTCTGCTCGGCGGTCAGGGTGCCGGCGGGGACCTTGAAGTTGGCGAACGGCATGGTGGTGCCTCCGGTATCGTCGGTTACGTGCTTTCGTAAGCAACGCTAACACTGAAGTTGGATCGGCGCTACCAAAATCTTGATGACAGTGATAATGCCTGCTAGCGTCGGGTTTCGTGGACCAGAGAACGCGCATTCTGACGGCGGCGGCCGACCTGCTCTCGCGATCGGCGGACGTCTCGACGCGGGCCGTCTGCGAAGCCGCCGGGGTCGGCGCGCCGGCGTTGTACCGGCAGTTCGGCGACAAGGACGGGCTGCTAGCCGCCGTCGTCGACCACGGGTTCGAGCAGTACCTCGCCGGCAAGCGGGCGGCAGCGCCGTCGCCGGATCCGGTGCGCGACCTGCGGGACGGGTGGGACAACCACGTCGCCTTCGCCGTGGGGCACCCGCACCACTACCGCCTGATGTACGCGGGCCTCTCGACGCCGCCCGGCGCGGCCGCCGAGGCCCACGAACTGCTGCTCGCGGTGCTGGAGCGCTGCGCGGCCGCCGGGCGCCTGAAGGTGCCGCCGCCGCTCGCCGCGCAGATGGTGATGGCGGCCAACGCGGGGGTGGCGCTGTCGATGATCACGCGGCCGTCGCTCTACCCGGACCTGGTGTTCTCCGTCCGCGTCCGGGAGAGCGTCCTGGCCGGCATCCTCGCCGAAGAGCGGCCGGAGCCGTCCGCGGACGTCGCCGCCGCGGCGACGACGCTCGGCGCCCTGCTGGGCGACGCGGCCCCGCCGGGACTGAGCGCGAGCGAGGCGTCGCTGCTGCGCGAGTGGCTGGTGCGACTGACTCTCCACAGTGGACATTAGCCCGGACGGTCGTGCCGGGGTTCGTCCGTCCGCCAAGGGAAAACCGATGCGGGAACAGTATCCCGCTTCGGCGCGCTGCGGTCCGGCCGCGGTGGGACCATGGTCCGGGGCCGTCCTCCGACACGGCCCCGAGGAGGCGCGCGATGCGCGACCAAGACGGGATCGCCACCGAACGGACCAGCGGCGTACTGGTCGTCGAAGTGCGAGGCCGGCTCGACATCGACACGGTCACCCAGTGGACGGCGGTGATCGAGGCCACCCTCTGCGAACTGCCGGGACCGCACCGGCTGGTGATCGACCTCGGGCAGCTGGAATTCCTTTCGGCACGCGGGATCCGCGGTCTGCAGCGGGCGTTCGAGCTGTGCCACGAGCGGGGGATTTCCGGCTGCCTGATCGCGAACCCGGGCAGCGCGGTGGAGAAGGTGATCCGGCTGGCGGGCCTGGCGGGACGGGTACCGGTGTTTTCCCACCGGCTGGCGGCGATCGCGGCCTACCAGCCGACGGAGATGCGCTGGCTGCTCGCCTGACGTGATCGGGGTGGCGGCTTCCGCGCCGGCTCGCGCACCCACGGGGCGCGTCGGTGATCGGCACGTAAGCGACGTCCGGCCGCGGGTGGTACCGCCGGCAGCGCGCCCTCCCCGGCGCCGGCCGTCAGCAGCTCCTGCAGGCCCGCCGGGGGCTCGACCGCGGCCTCCGGTGCGTGTTCGTCGAGCCACGGGTCCGGCAACGCGCGCGAGGTCCGCGGTCACCACCGACTCGCGTCGCGGGAACGGGTGGCCCGCCGCGACCGCCGAGAAGCGCGGCTCCCGCACCAGCACCGGGCCGGTGACCAGGTCCGGTGCCTCGAGCGGGAGCCCGGCCGGCACCACGTCCACCTCGCCCTCGCGCAGCCAGGGCAGGACCTCGGCGGGCCGCACCTCGCAAAACTCGGCCCGGTTCCCGCTGCCGGAAGCGCTCGGCCACACGGCCAGGAGCTGCCCGCCCGCCGCGTCGCGGAACGCGACCCGCAGCGTGCCGGTGACCCCGCGGCCGGCCTCCATCGCGCGCGCCAGCGCGGTGCCGACCTCGCCGGAGGTCGCCGACGAGGCCACCGCGGTCAGCTCCACGCGGCGGCTGGTCCGGTGAACAGCGGCACGCCGATCCGCCGTTCGGGCTTCCGGATCGCCTGGCTGACCTGCGCGGTCGAGACGTGCAGCCGCTCCGCCGTGCGGCCGAAGTGCAGCTCCTCGGCGCTCCACCGCTTCGGCCTCGGCCAGGGCCAAAACGCTACGACACCGAGCTGGTCCGCTGAGCGCTACTCGCCGCGCATCGACCGGCGGATCGCGGCCAGTCTGTCCTTCGCCGCCTGGTCGCGGTCGGCGATCTGCTTGTCGAGGGTTTCGGCCGTGGTGTCGGTGCCGAGGCCGGCGACCTCGGCGGCCCCGACCGACGTCGTGTACCGGTTCTCGATCTTGTCGCGCACGAAGTCGAAGCTGGGCACGCCGCCCAGGCTGTAGTCCGGCTCCGGCAGCGGCGACGAGGGCACCGCGATCGCCGCGGTGGGGGTCTCGTCGACGATCTCGCCGTCCAGGACGTTCGGGTCGTCGTCGGGTTTGGTCATCTGCCCAATCTAGCGTCCGAGTGGGCACTCCCGCCGGTACCGCAGTGGGTAATTCGGCCGTTGGGCGGTGCCACGCGGTGCGGAATTCTCGAACCCGCACAGCCGTGTCCGGAAGGAGCAGACCATGAGTGCCGGGGCCTACCGCGCCGAAACCACGGAAATGGGGACGGTCGCCAAGGCGGTCGAAGAAGTCGGGTCGTCCTTCCATTCGGTGACCCGTGACCTGGAGAGCCTGGTGCTCGACGCGTTGTCGTTCGCCGGGATCGGGAGCGGGGTGGCCGCCGCGAACTCGGCGCTGCACTCCTCGCTGGGGAGCGCGCTGCAGAAGTTCCTGAGCCTGATCACGAACGTCAACCAGAACGTCCAGACGGCCGCGAACGGCTACAACGCGGCCGACTCCGACGTCGCGCAGGCCTACGGCGGCGGCCAGGCCCAGGCCGGCGGCGGGGGAGCGGCGGCCGCGGCGGCGCCGCAGCAGCTGGACCCGCGCGTGGTCGATTCGATCATGCGCTCGGAAGGCGCGACCGGCGAGCAGGGCGGCGTGCCGGAGGCGTACGGCTTCCGGCAGAACATGCACAACGGCTACGACCGGATCATCGCCGCGCGCGAGCAGTACGGCATCGGCAGCGCCGAGGAACGCGCCGTCGTCTCGGACCTGATGACGGCGAACGCGCGCACCGCGGGCGCGCTCAACTTCACCGATCCGGGCACGCAGGCCGCGATCATGTCCGGGGCGCACATGCGCGGCGCCGGCGGGGTGCGCGCGATCCTCAACCACATGGGCGGCGACGACATCGTGCGCAGCTCGCGGACCCTGAGCGACACGACGATCCAGCACGTCCAGGGCCTCACGCCGGAACAGTTCCAGCAGGAGTTCCGCGACGCCCGCGTCGAGTACGACCGCCAGATCTACGGTGACACCACCACCCGCCAGGGCGGGCACACGCAGAACTGGTGGGACCGCTACGGAAACGGCCTGACCCAGCGGTACGACCGCGAGCAGGCCGAATTCCTCGGGCTTTCCCAGCCGCGGAACTGAGTGGTTCGAAGATCGAAAAACGGGGCACCTTACCTCCTGTAGCCGAACGACAACGGGAGGCACGCGATGAACCGGAGGATGATCGCACTACTGGGCGGGGTCGCCGCGATGGCGGGGACCGTGGCGTTCGCGGGAACGGCCGAAGCGGCGTCGACGCCGTGCAGTGCCGAAGCGAAGGCCTGCGTCCAGCGCAGTTCGAACACGGCGTGGCTGACGGACGGCGCCGGGAACGTCACCTACGGCGGCGTCCCGATCACCGTCGGGTTGCCGAAGTACCCGACCCCGCTCGGGAAGTTCCACGTGCAGTACAAGGACATCGACCACTACAGCAAGCAGTACAACGGCCCGATGCCCTATTCGGTGTTCTTCACCACCACCGGGGTCGCTTTCCACCAGGGCAGCCTGAAGGCGAAGTCCCATGGGTGCGTGCACCTTTCGCACGCGGCCGCGGTGACGTTCTACAACTCCTTGCACCCGGGTGACGTCGTCGAGGTCGTGCCCTGATCCGTCCTTTTCGGACGGTCGAGCAGGGCGCCGGCGACGGCGCCGAACACCAGGTGGTCGGCCAGCTGCGGCGCGCGGGGAAGCATCCGCACGGCGGGGTAGGCCCGAGCGGCGAGGCCGAGGTCCAGTGCGGCGATCGCCAGCCCGGCCACCGCGCCGCGGGTGACGCCGCGGCAGCGGGCGACGGCGAGGACGCCGGTCCACCCGGCGGCGATGAACAGGTGCGCGACCAGCCCGGCGGCGACGCCGGGCCGGTCGCGCCTGCCGGGGATGAGGGTGCCCGCGGCGCGGGTGGCGGCGAGGAGGTCGCCACCGGTGGCGAGGGCGTGCACGGTCGACGGTATACCGCTGACCACGGCGGCGATCGCCCCCGCTCGCACGACCTGGCGGAGCCGGCGGCGTCGCACTGCCGTGAACGACTCTTTCACCTCGTCCGACGTCATGAACGACTCTTTCATGTCATCGGGCCGGACGTCAGTGGATCGCCAGGTAAGCAGCCACCCGGATCCGCAGCCCGCGCACGTGGGGGAGCGCGATGGCGAACGCCCGTGCCGGCCGGTACCCCGGCCAGAGATCACTGTGCGTGCACGGCCCGAGGAAGTACACGAAGCCGTCTTCGTCGTCGTAGCGGCCGGCTGACCAGCACTGGAGACTGCCCGGCACCCGCGCTTCCCAGTACGTCCAGTGCTTCATCGCGCGAGCTAGCTGGCGGGCGAACCGGGGCAGCTCGGCTTCCGCCAGCCCGAGGCCGCGGCCGCTCCAGACCCGCGGGGTGCGTTCCGGCGTGCGCGCGGGACAGCCGAACGTGACTTCGCCGCCCGCGTAGTGGCGCGTCCAGCGAGCGCTTTCCGTTGCCAGTGCGTCGAATTCGGGGCCGCCGGTGAGCTCCAGCGTCATGGGAAAACGATAGGCGATCAAGCGCGCGGGAGTACCGCCGCGCGGGTGTCGATCAGTGGTCCGATAGTGTATACAGTATCCAGTAGACGCGTCGGATACGGAGGCCGCCATGTACTCAGTCACCGACCCCGCGACGGGTGAGCGGGTCGAGGAGATCCCGAACGCGACCGACGAGGAGGTCCGAGCCGCCATCGGCCGGGTGCACCGCGGGTACGCGGGCTGGCGGGCGCGGCCCGTCGCGGAGCGGGCCGCGATCGTGCGCCGGGCCGCCGGGCTGTTCGCCGAACGCGCCGACGAGCTCGCCGCGATCATGACCCTCGAAATGGGGAAGCGGATCAACGAAGGCCGCGGCGAGGTCGGCGTCGTCGTCGACATCTTCCGCTACTACGGCGAGCGCGGCCCGGAGCTGCTGGCCGACGAGCCGCTGCCGATCCGCGGCGGCGAGGCCGTGCTGACGAAGGAGCCGATCGGGCCACTGCTCGGCGTCATGCCGTGGAACTTCCCGTGCTACCAGGTCGCCCGGTTCGTCGCGCCGAACCTGGTGCTGGGCAACACGATCCTGCTCAAGCACGCGTCGATCTGCCCGCGCTCGGCGGTCGCCATCGAGCGCGTGCTGCGCGACGCCGGCGTGCCCGAAGACGCGTACGTGAACGTCTTCGCGTCGAGCCGTCAGGTCCCGTGGATGCTCGCCGACCCGCGCATCCAGGGCGTGTCGCTGACCGGCAGCGAGCAGGCCGGCATCTCCGTCGCGGCGGAGGCCGGGCGGAACCTCAAGAAGAGCGTCCTCGAGCTCGGCGGCTCGGACCCGCTGATCGTGCTGGACACCGACGACCTGGACGAGACGGTCAAGGTCACCGCGACCGCCCGGATGCGCAACTGCGGCCAGTCGTGCAACGCTCCGAAGCGCATCATCGTGCTGGGCGAGCTCTACGAGGAGTTCGCCGACCGGTTCGCCAAGCGCGTCGCGGCGTACTACGTCCCGGGCGACCCGGCGGACCCGGCGACGACACTCCCGCCCCTGGCCTCACCGGCCGCCGCGGACGAGGTGGCCGCCCAGGTCGAACGCGCCATCACCGAGGGCGCAACCCTGCGCGCGGGCGGCCACCGCATCCCAGGCCCGGGCGCGTACCTGGAGGCGACGGTCCTCACCGACGTAACCCCGCAAATGGCGGCGTACCACGAGGAAATCTTCGGCCCGGTAGCCCTGCTCTTCCGCGCCGAGACGGAGGAGGAAGCGATCGCACTGGCCAACGACACCCCGTTCGGACTGGGCGCGAGCGTCTTCAGCACGGACCGCAACCGCGCGGCCCGCATCGCCCGCGCGATCGACGTGGGAATGGTCTACATCAACAAGTCCGGCGGCTCGGAGGCGGACCTCCCGTTCGGCGGCATCAAACGCTCGGGCATCGGCCGGGAGCTGGGGCCGTTGGGGATCGAGGAGTTCATGAACAAGAAACCGATCCGCCTCTGAAACTCAGCTCGGCTGGAAGAACTCCAGCAACCGGCGGCTCGCGTCCGGGGACATCAGCAGTTCCTGCATCCGCGCCGACATCCGGG
The DNA here is from genome assembly GCF_046548815.1 of Amycolatopsis sp. cmx-4-83. Taxonomy (NCBI): domain Bacteria; kingdom Bacillati; phylum Actinomycetota; class Actinomycetes; order Pseudonocardiales; family Pseudonocardiaceae; genus Amycolatopsis; species Amycolatopsis sp. cmx-4-83. Next base: position 46,484 of record NZ_JAEBEF010000003.1, read on the forward strand.
CCGCCTTGCCCGTGCGCTCGTACATCTCCCGCTCGTACTCCCCGGTCGCCGACGGGATGTCCGGCTGTTCGGCCAGTGCGAGGCCCAGCACCGCGCCGTCCAGCAGTGCCATGTTCGCGCCCTCGCCCACCGGGGGCATCAGGTGGGCCGCGTCGCCGATCAGTGTCACGTCCGGGCGTGGCGGCCAGGTCAGGCCCGGGGGGAGGGTGGTGATCGTGCGGGGGAGCACCGTGTCGTCGCAGGCCTCGATCAGCGCTGTGATGCCCGGGGCCCAGCCGGGGAGGAGTTCGATCAGGCGGGCGCGGGCGGCGGCCGGGTCGTCGAGCGGGATTCCGGTCGTCGCCAGCCAGTCCTCGCCCGTGTTGTAGAAGCTGAGGCCGATGCGGACGCGGCCGTCGCCGTTGCGCTGGGCCGCCAGGGAAATGCCCTTGCCGAACACCCAGTAGTTGCCGCGGCCGACCATGGCCGCCAGGTCCGGGTGGGTGCGGTCGATGTCGGGGATGCCGAGCTCGACGGTGTTCTGGCCGATGTGCGCCGGGCGGGCGTCGGTGAGCAGGGCTCGGACGCGGGACTGGGCGCCGTCCGCGCCGACCAGCAGGTCGTACTCCGCGCTGCTCCCGTCGGCGAAGTGCACGACGCCGTCGGCGGCGGACGCGTACGCGTGCCCCCAGCGGACCGTGCCGGCGGGGAGGGAGTCCAGCAGCAGGTCGCGCAGGTCGGCGCGGTCGACCTCGGGACGCAGGAGCGGTGCGTCGTCCGGCGTGTCCTCCTGGAGCAGCAGCGTGCCGTCCGGCTCGAGCAGGCGCATGTCCTGGCCCTCGCCGCGGGCGATCGCGAAGAACTCGTCGATCAGGCCGGCCTCGCGCAGCGCCCGCTGCCCGGAATGGATGTCCAGCATCCCGCCCTGGCCGCGGGCTTCGCGCGACGACTCCCGCTCGTAGACGACGGCCTCGACGCCGTTCACGTGCAGCACCCGGGCCAGGGCCAGGCCGCCCAGGCCCGCTCCGACGATGGCGATGGTCATGGCTTCCTCCGATGCACCGTATCGATCGATACACTGTATCGCAGAAGGCGTTGTATTGTCCGCGGCATGGTGGTGTGGGAGCGGCCGGAGCCGCCGGATCGGCCGGTGCCGGCCCCGCTGAGCAGGGAATTGATCGTCCGGGCGGCGGTCCGGCTGGCCGACGCGGACGGCCTCGTGGCGGTTTCGCTGCGCAAGGTCGCCGCGGAGCTGGACGTCGGGCCGATGCGGCTGTACGGCTACATCGCCACCAAGGAAGAGCTGCTCGACCTGATGGCCGACGCGGTCCACGGCGGGATCCGGCCGACCGGGGACGGGTGGCGCGAAGTGCTGCTCTCGCTGGCCGAAGCCACCCGCCAGGCCGTCCGCCGCCACGAGTGGTTCGCCGACCTGATCGGCGGACGGCCCGCGCTCGGGCCGAACGCGCTGGCCAAGGGCGAGGCGGTCGTGGCCGCGCTGGACGGCGTCAGCGTGGACGACGTCATGCCGGTCGTCTCGGCGGTCGACGCGTACGTGATCGGTGCGGTGCGCCGCGAGACCGCCGAACGCCGCGCCGAGCGCAGCTCCGGGATGGACAGGGAACAGTGGCAGCGGTCCTACGGCCCGTACCTGCAGCGGACCCTGGCCGCCGGCCGCTACCCCGCGCTGTCCACGGTCATCCACGACGCCGTCCACCTCGACGCCGACGAGACCTTCCGGCTGGGCCTCGACTTCCTCCTCGACGGCATCGAAGCGCGGCTCGCTAGGGGATGATGCCCCGCGAATCCAGGGCGTCGGCCAAGCGCTCGCGCAGTTCCTTCGCCGTCGCCTGGACGTCGATCTCCGCCGGCGGGGAAAGGACCTTCGACATCACCGTCGACAGGTTTTGGTACGCCGGGGTCAGCGGGCGGACCGCCGCGTCCGTCAGCGCGGCCCGGATGTCGTCCTTCATCGGGTACTGGTCGGCCATCGTCGGGTTTTCCTTGGCGTCGGCCGGTTTCGCCGCGTCGAGCGGGCTGGTGTCTCGGTAGATCGTCGCGATGCTCGGCGGGATACCGTCGACCAGCGCCTGGTACTTCTGGCTCGCCGCGTTCCGCAGGCACAGCGCCGCTTCGAACGCTTCGGGCTTGTGCCGGGAGTACGTGCTGACCGCGAGGTTGAAGCCGCCGATGGTCACCCGGCTCGGCTGGCCCGCGGTCACCGACGGGTAGCGCGTCCACTTGAAGTGGCTGAGGTCCTGCGGCTTTTCCTTGGCGTAGGAGGCGTAGACGAACGGCCAGTTCAGCTCGGTCGCCGCCTGCCCGCGCTGGAACGCCTGGCGGATCTCGTCCTCCTTCTGGTTCGTCAGCGACGGGTCGGTGATCCCCGCGGTGGTGAGCCGCTTGAGGAGCTCCAGCGCGCGCACCGCGCCGTCGTCCATCACGACCGAACGGCCGTCGTCGGACAGGATGTGCCCGCCCGCCGAGGCGACCAGCGTGTTGTAGAAGACGACCAGGCCCTCGTACTGCGCGCCGGTGAACAGCACCTGGTACGGCTTCCCGGCCGCCTTCAGCTGTTCCGCCTGCGTCATCAGCTCGTCGAACGTCTTCGGCGGCGACGGCGTGATCCGGTCGTCGTACCAGAGCAGCTGGACGTTGGTGTTCTTGGTGGCGCCGTAGAGCTTCCCGTTCCACTTGGCCGTGGCGAGCGGGCCGGGCAGCACGTCCCGCGTGGCCGCGGCCGCGTTCGCGCCGGTCCATTCCTCGGCCCAGCCCGCTTCGGCGAACTCCGGCACCCACGTGACGTCGAGGCCGAGCACGTCCAGGGACGCGTCGCCCGCGGCGAGCCGGCGGACCATCTGCTCGCGCTGACCGTCCGCGCCGCGCGGCAGTTTGTTGTAGACGATCTTGTACTTGCCCGCGGCGGCCGCGGTGCAGCGGTCGACCACCGTCTGCAGGTGGTCTTCCGGCGAGATGTACAGGTTGATCGTCAGCCCGGCGGCCGAGGAGCACGCGACGAGCGCGGTGCCGGCCAGCACGGCCGCGGCCGTGAGGGGGAGGAGCTGGCGCATGTCGGCCTCCTTGTCGGACAGGCGACGCGCGATTGCAAGCGCTTGCATCGATGATTATCCTTGATCAAGGCAGGTGTCAATGGCGGCAACTCGGATGGTTGCAAGCGCTTGCAGGGAAGGGGCGGGGCATGCCGGACAAGCTCGACGACGTCGCCCGGGTCGCCGGGGTCTCGGCGGCCACCGTGTCGCGGGCCCTGCGCGGGGTGCCGGGCGTCGCCGAGCGCACGCGGACCCGGGTGCTGGCGGCCGCCGCGCAGCTGGGCTACGCGATCTCGCCCGCGGCGTCGAGCCTGGCCACCGGCCGCACCGGGACGGTCGGCGTGCTCGTCCCCTACGTCGACCGCTGGTACTTCTCGCGCCTCATCTCCGGCGTCGAGCGGGTGCTGCGCGAGGCCGGGATCAGCCTGCTGCTCTACAACCTCGGCGACGACGCGGGCCGCGCGCGGTTCTTCGCCGACCTGCCGCTGCGCCGCCGGGTCGACGCCGTGCTCGTGCTCTCCCTGCCCCTCGCGGCTTTCGAACGCGAGCTGCTGCTGGGGCTCGGCACCCCACTCGTCACGGTCGGCACCGAGGAACCCGGCGCGGACTCGGTCGGCATCGACGACCACGCCGCCGCCGCGGCCGCGATGCGGCACCTGGTCCAGCTCGGGCACCGCGAAATCGCGTTCATCGGCGAGGACGAGCCCGTCCCGCTCGGCTTCACGACGCCGTTGCGGCGGCTCGCGGCCTACCGCGAGGTCTACCACGCGGTGTGCCGGGAGGACGGCCGCGAGCCGGACCCCGCGTTCGAGACCGGTGGCGGCTTCACCGTCGCGGGCGGGGAGCGGGCGATGGGGACGCTGCTCGGCCTGCCCCGCCGGCCGACCGCGGTGTTCGCCGCGTCCGACGAAATGGCGTTCGGGGCGCTGCGGACGCTGCGCCGGGCCGGGCTGCGGGTGCCGTCGGACGTCTCGGTGGTCGGCTTCGACGACCACGACCTCGCCGATCTGCTCGAACTGAGCACCGTGGCGCAGCCGGTGGCGGAGCTCGGGGAGCGGGCCGGGCGGCTGCTGCGCGCGAGGTTGTCCGGCGGAAAAATCGCGACATCGCCCGCGATTGTCGGGACACACCTGGTACTTCGGGGTAGTACTGCACCGCCACCGGGGCGTTGATCAGCGGTTTTTCCGGCACTACTCCGTCCGGTCGATTGCGGGTGAGTCGATCACCCGGTCAAATAATCGCCGACAAGGATTAATCGCCGTGAGGAGCTGGCTGTGCACTGGGGGTCCGTGCTCGAAGAAGGCGGAGCGGGGATGGTCCGTCCGTACTTCCGCACTCATGGCCGTACCCGCCCGACCCGGGACCTGCCGGTCGAGACGCTCGTCTCGATCACGCAGCGGGGGCGGGCGGTGGTGCGGGGGAGCACGCGGGAGGAGACGGAGATCTGCGCGCTGCTCCGGACTTCGCAGTCGGTCGCGGAGGTCGCCGCACGGCGCCGGATCCCGCTGGGGGTGGCGCGGGTCCTGCTGTCGGATCTGGCGGACCGGGGGATCGTCGCCGTGCACACCGCCCGGAAGGGTGCGGGGAACCGGCCGAGCCTCGAACTGATGGAACGCATCCTGCACGGGCTCAGCCGGATCTGAAAGCGCTCTCACGCGGTGGTGAACTCCCGGACCAGCCGGGCGAACTCCGCGGGCTGGTCGAGTGGCAGCAAGGTGTAGCTGTCGTCGACCAGCGCCAGTTTTCCCTTGGGCAGCAACGCGGTCAGCCGTTCGCCGTGCTCCGGCGGCATCACGCGGTCCTCGCGGGCCCACACCACCAGCGCCGGCCGGTCGAACGCCGGCAGCCGCTCGGCCACCGCCACCAGGATTCCCGGCGCCGCGGCGAACTCCCGCAGGACGCGAACCGTGTCGCGGCGGATGCCGGCGTCGCCGAGCAACGGCCGGATCCAGCGTGCCGCGACGGCGTCACCGCGTTTGGTGAGCCGGCCGAACGCGATCGGCAGCCGGCGCACCGCGCGCAGCCGCATCTGCTGCATGAACACGCCGAACAGCGCTGGTGACAGCTTTCCGGTCAGGAACAACGTCTTACCGGTCAGCCCGGGCGGGAAGTTGTCGAACGCGTCGCACGACGCCAGCACCACCCGGCTGACGCGCGCAACGCCGTCGGCCATCAGCAGCTGCACCAGCGCGCCGCCGGTGTCGACGCCGACCAGGGTCACCTCGCGCAGGTCGAGGCCTTCGAGGAACTCCGTCAGCAGCCGGGCGACCCCGGGTAGCGACAGGTCGGCGCCGGGACGCATCGGCTTGCGGTGGGCGCCCAGCGGCAACGTCGGGACCACGCACCGGTGACCGGGCAGCGCGGCGACCGGGCCGTTCCAGAGCGAGCCGTCCATCAGGAGGCCGTGGACGAACACCACGACCGGGCCCGGCCCACCCGTGTCGGTGTACTCGACGGTCCCCGCGGTCAGCTCGATCTGCATGGTTCGAAGTGAACCACGTGGTTCGCAAACTGTCGAGGGCTCAGCCTGCGGCTTCCTCCCGGGCCACCGCGCGCAGCAGCGCCTCGAACCCGGCCTCGGCGCCGGAGCCGTCGTCGCTGGTCAGCAGGTCGACGAGGAAGCCGCGCAGGGTGGCGAGGATCATCGAGGCGACTTCGTGCTTGCGCTGCTCGGGCCAGTCCGCCGGACAGAACGAAAGCAGCGTCGGCAGGTACTGCTGCGACGCTCCGCGGCCGAGCGCCGCGTACCGGCCCGGGTCGTACATCGCCAGGCCCATCGCCTGGTCGAGCACCCGGCGCAGCTCCGACTCCTCGTCGCGCAGGCTCACCCAGGCGGCACGCACGCGGTCGGTCAGTGTCGAGGGTTCCGCCGCGACGGCCGCCAGCGCGTTGCCGATCCGCCGCTCCCGCAACGAAAAGACCACCTGTCGCAGCAGGTCTTCGACGCCGTCGAAGTGGTAGAGCAGCACCTTGTGCGTCGTCCCGGCCGACCGTGCCGCCCGCCGCAGCGAGAAGTCGACGAGACCGTTCTCGGCGACGTCGTCGGTGATCGTCGCCAGCAGCTCCCGGCGCCGGGCCTCGCCGCGGGCCGAGCCGGCCGACCGCCGGTAGCCGGTAGCGTTCTCCATGCGGGACAGCTTGGCACGGGGAGGGGACGTCGATGCGGGTGCTGGTGACCGGCGGCAACGCGGGGATCGGGTATTTCGCCGCGGAGCAGCTGGCTTCGGCGGGCGCGGACGTCGTGCTCGGCAGCCGCGACGCGGCGAAGGCGGAAGCCGCGATCGCGTCGATCCGGTCGCGGGTCGCCGGGGCGGTGGTGACGCACGTCCGGCTCGACCTGGCCGACCTGGCCCAGGTCGCCACCGTCGACACCGGTGAGCTCGACGCCGTCGTCTGCAACGCCGGGGTGCTGCTCGACCACCCGCCCCGCCGCGAGACCGCCGCCGGCCACGAGCTGATGTTCGGCACCAACCACCTCGGCCACTTCGCGCTGATCGCGCGGCTGCTGCCGGTGCTGGCGCCGGACGCGCGCATCGTCACCACCGGCAGCTTCGCCGCGAAGTCCGCGAAGCTCGACTTCGCCGACCTACAGAGCGAAGCCGGCTACGTCCCGAAGCGCGCTTACGAACGCTCCAAGGTCGCCCAGATGCTCTTCGCCGTCGAACTCGACCGGCGGCTGCGGGCAACGGGCTCGAAGCGGCTGAGCGTCATCGCCCACCCCGGTGGCGCCCTGGACTCGCTGACGCCGTCGCGGCCGCCGGTGCACGTCCGCACCACCGGCCAGTGGCTGCGCGGCCTGCCTGCCCGGGTGCTGCTGCACGGCAAGGACGCCGGTGCGCGGCCCGCCGTCCGCGCGGTGCTCGGCCCCGATGTCGCCGGCGGGCAGCTGTGGGGCCCGCGGGTGTTCGGCCTCCGCGGCCGGCCGAAGCTCGAGGAGCGCTGGGCGAACCTGACCGACGAGGCAGCTGCCGAGCGGCTCTGGGCGGAAAGTGCCACGCTGACCGGAGTGGACCCGCTGGCCTGAATGCACAGCGCTGAGGCTCAGGCTGTGCACATCGCACGGTGACGCCGCCGGGACCGCTGCTTACGGTGCGGGGAACCGTTTCCCCCGCACGGAGAAGGAGGTCGGCGTGGCCTCAACAGTCGGTGTCGATGACTATGCCCTCACCAGAGTGCCGGACCACGCCCGGTACTCGTGGTGGTCGGTCGCCGTCCAGCGGTTCGGCCAGGTGTCCGCCCTGTCCCAGTTCCTGCTCGGAGCCACCGTCGGCTTCGGGATGAGCTTCTGGAACGCGGTACTGGCGTTCACGCTCGGCTCGGTCATCCTGGAGCTCATCACCATCCTCGTCGGCGTCATCGGCGTCCGCGAGGGCCTCTCGACGTCCATGATCGCCCGCTGGACCGGCTTCGGCCGCGGCGGCTCGGCGCTCATCGGGCTCGCCATCGGGATCAGCCTCATCGGCTGGTTCGGTATCCAGTCGGCAGTATCCGCGCAGGGCCTCGTCGCGCTCATCGGCGGCCTGCCGGAGTGGGGCTGGGCGCTGCTCTTCGGCCTGCTCGTCACCGCGATCGTCGTGCGCGGCTTCCACTCCATGGCCTGGACGGCCTACCTCACCGTGCCGGCATTCCTGATCCTCGTCGGGTGGTCGGTGATCTCCGAGCTGACCCGCCACGACCTCGGCACGCTCGTGTCCTCGGCCCCGCCCGGCCCGGCACTGAGCCTGTTGCAGGGCACCACGCTGGTGGCGGGCGGCTTCATCGTCGGCGCCGTGATCACCCCGGACATGACCCGCTTCAACCGCACCACCGCCGACGTCGTCAAGCAGACGCTCGTCGGCATCACCCTCGGCGAGTACGTCATCGGCCTGTCCGGCGTCCTGCTCGCGCACGCCGTCGGCAGCGCCGGCATCACCACCATCGTGACGTCGTCGGTCGGCTGGATCGGGCTGCTCATCGTCATCGCGGGCACGATGAAGATCAACGACTGGAACCTGTACTCCTCGGGGCTCGGCGTCGTGAACTTCATCGGCACGGTGTCGGGGCGCAAAGCCCACCGCGGTCTGGTGACGGCCGTGCTCGGCGTCGCGGGCAGCCTGCTCGCCGCGGCCGGGATCCTGGCGAAGTTCACCGACTTCCTCACCGTGCTGGGCGTCGCGTTCCCGCCGATCGCCGGCATCATGGTCGCCGAGTACTTCGTGGTGAAGAAGTGGCGCGGGGACCTGGAATCCGCGCGGGCGCGGGGAACCGTGCCCGAGGACGCGCCGGCGTGGGTGCCCGCCACCCTCGTCGTCTGGGTCGCCGCCGCGTTGTTCGGCGAGTTCGTCGAGTGGGGCCTGCCGAGCATCAACTCGCTCGTCGTCGCCTTCGTCCTGTACGTCGTCGCCGGGAAGCTCGGTCTGGTGCGGGGGATCGGCAGCAGCCGGACCGCCGAGGCCGCTCCCGCCGTCCAGTCTGCTTAAGGAGAACCTTCGTGCGCATCGGCATCGACGTCGGCGGCACCAACACCGACGCTGTCCTGCTCGACGGCCGTCAGGTGCTCGCCTCGGTCAAGACCAGCACGACCGCGGACGTCACCTCGGGCATCGTCGCCGCGATCGACGGCCTGCAGCGGCAACGCGCGTTCGACCCGGCGGCGGTGCGGGCGGTGATGATCGGCACCACGCACTTCATCAACGCCCTCGTCGAGGCCCACCGGCTCGCGCCGACCGCGGCCGTGCGGCTGAGCCTGCCCGCCGGGGCGTCGCTGCCGCCGATGGTCGACTGGCCGCAGCGGCTCGTCGACGCGGTGTCGGGGCGCAGCTACCTGGTCCACGGTGGACACGAGTTCGACGGCCGCCACATCGCGGAGCTCGACGAGAGCGAACTGCGCAAGGCCGCCGACGACATGGGGGCGGCCGGGGTGCGCAGCGTCGCCATCACCTCGGTCTTCTCCCCGGTCAACGCCGAGTTCGAGACCCGCGCGGCCGAGATCATCGGCGCGCAGCTGCCGGACGTCGCGATCTCGCTGTCCCACGAGATCGGCCGGATCGGCCTGCTGGAGCGGGAAAACGCGACGGTGATCAACGCGGCGCTGCGGGAGCTGGCCGCGCACATCGTCGACGGGCTGTCCGCGTCGGTCACCGGCGCGGGCATCACCGCGCCGCTGTACCTGAGCCAGAACGACGGCACGCTGATGGACGTCGACTTCGCCCGCCGCTACCCGGTGGCGACGTTCGCTTCCGGGCCGACGAACTCGATGCGCGGCGCGGCGATCCTGTCCGGTTTGGACACGTGCGCGGTGGTCGACGTCGGCGGCACGACGTCGGACGTCGGTGTGCTGCGGCAGGGTTTTCCCCGTGAGGCGACCACGGACGTCAGCGTGGCCGGCATCCGCACCAACTTCCGGATGCCGGACGTGCTGTCGATCGGCATCGGCGGCGGCAGCCGGGTGCGCGGGATCGTCACCGTCGGCCCGGATTCCGTCGGCTACGAGCTGACGTCGAAGGCGCTCGTCTTCGGCGGGGACACGCTCACCGCGACCGACATCGCGGTCGCCGCCGGCCGCGCGGAAATCGGCGATCCGTCGCTGGTGTCGCATTTGGACAAGGCGCTGGTGCGGGCGGCGCTGGACCGCATCGCCGCCGAGGTGTCCGATGTGGTCGAACGGATGCGGACGTCCGCCGAGCCGTTGCCGGTGGTGGCGGTCGGCGGTGGTTCGGTGCTGCTGCCGGACGAGCTCGCCGGGTGCGGCGAAGTCCACCGGCCCGAGAACTACGCGGTGGCCAACGCGATCGGCGCGGCCATCGCGCAGATCGGCGGTGAGGTCGACCGCGTCTACGTGATCGAGCCCGGCCGCCGCGAAGCGGTCGTCGACGAGGCGAAGCAGGAGGCCGTGGACCGCGCGGTCGCCGCTGGTGCTTCGCCGGCTTCGGTCGGCATCGTCGACTTCGACGAGGTGCCCATCCCGTACCTGCCCGGCAACGCCACGCGCATCCGCGTCAAGGCCGTCGGCGACCTGCAGCTGGGGGCGTGATGCGCGAGATCACCGAGCACGACCTCGACGACATCGCCCGCGGTGCCGCCATCCTCGGCACCGGGGGCGGTGGCGACCCGTACATCGGCAGGCTGCTGGCGCTTTCGGCGGTGCGGGAGCACGGCGCGGTGCCGCTGGTTCCGCTGGCGGAGGTGGGCGACGACGCCGTCGTGCTGCCGGTCGCGATGATGGGCGCGCCGACCGTCATGGTGGAGAAGCTGCCGTCGGCCGAGCAGGTGGGCCTGGCCGCGCGCACGCTCGCCGGCTACCTCGGCAAGGAGCTGACGCACATCGCGTGCGCCGAAGCCGGGGGCGTCAACTCGCTCATCCCGGTCGTCGCGGCCGCGCAGCTCGGCCTGCCGCTGGTCGACGCCGACGGGATGGGGCGCGCGTTCCCCGAACTGCAGATGGTACTTCCCACACTGTATGGAATCCGGGCCACGCCGATGTCGATCGCCGACGAAAAGGGCAACCGCGGAGTATTGGATACCGTCGACAATCGCTGGGCGGAGCGCCTGGCGCGCTCGGCGACCATCGACATGGGCTGCTCGGCGATGATCAGCAACTACGCCATGTCCGGCGGCCAGGCGCGGGAATCCCTGGTGCCGGGCACGCTGAGCCTGTGCGCCGAACTGGGCGCCCTGGTCCGGGCCGCACGTGCCGCGCACGAGGATCCCGTGGCCCGGGTCGTTTCCCGGCTGGGCGGACGGCGGCTGTTCAGCGGCAAGGTCGTCGACGTCGCCCGCCGGACGGTCACCGGGTTCGCCCGCGGCGAAGCGAAACTGTCCGGAATGGACGACGACACCGGAGCGGAACTGGTGCTGCGCTTCCAGAACGAGCACCTGGTGGCCGAGCGCGACGGTGTCGTCCAGGCGTCGGTGCCCGACCTGATCTGCACGCTGGAACGCGAGTCCGGCGAGGCGGTGACGACCGAAGGGCTGCGGTACGGCCAGCGCGTCACGGTGATCGCCGCGCCCGCCGACCCGCGCTGGCACACGCCGGAGGGCATCGCGCTCGCCGGCCCGCGGTACTTCGGCTACGACATCGACCCGATCGGGGTGGCCGGGTGAGCTGGACCCTGACCGAGGACGACCTGCCGGACCTCGCCCGCGGCGCCGCCGTGCTCGGCACCGGCGGCGGTGGCGACCCGTACGTCGGGCGGCTGCTCGTGCGCGAAGCCATCCGCGAGCACGGGCCGATCACGATCCTCGAGCCGTCCGAAGTGGACGACGACGCACTAGTGATCCCGACCGCGCAGATGGGCGCGCCGACCGTCGTGCACGAGAAGCTGCCCAACGGCGCCGAACCCGTGCTGGCGCTGCGGACGCTGGAGAAGCACCTCGGCAGGCGCGCGGACGCCACCATGCCGATCGAGTGCGGGGGCATCAACTCGATGATCCCGCTGATCGTCGGCGCCCGGCTCGGGCTGCCGGTGGTCGACGCCGACGGCATGGGCCGGGCGTTCCCGGAGCTGCAGATGGAAACGTTCGGTGTATACGGTATCCCGGGCTCGCCGATGGCGATCGGCGGCGAACGCGGCGAGACGACGGTGATCGACACCGGCGCGGACAACCGGCGGATGGAGTGGCTGGCCCGCGGGGTCACCATCCGGCTCGGCGGTGTCGCGCACATCGCCGAGTACGCGATGAGCGGCGCCGACGTCAAGCGGACCGCCGTGCCGCGAACGCTTTCGCTGGCGCTGACCGTGGGCCGGACGATCCGGGAAGCGCGGGCGGCCAACGAGGACCCCGTCGACCGGCTCGCTTCGGCGTTGCGCTCGACGCCGTACGAGCACCTGCGGGTGCTGTTCCGCGGCAAGGTGTCCGATGTGGAGCGCCGGACCGAGGCGGGCTTCGCGCGCGGGCGCGCGGCGGCGGTGTCGTTCGACGGTTCGAGCAAGCTGGAGATCCTGTTCCAGAACGAGAACCTGCTGGCCACAGTGGACGGTGAGGTGCGCTGCCTGGTGCCGGACCTGATCTGCGTGCTGGAGTCGGCGACGGCCGAGCCGATCACCACCGAAACCCTGCGCTACGGCCAGCGCGTCACCGTCGTCGGCATCTCGACCCCGCCGCTGATGCGCACGCCGGAAGCCCTGGACACCTTCGGCCCGGCCGCGTTCGGGCTGCCGCACGACTTCGTCCCCGTGGAGGAGATCGGATGAGCTTGGCCGGGAAGCAGGTCGTGATCATCGGTGGCGGTTCGGGCATCGGGCGGGAAGTGGCCCGGCGGGCCGCCGCTTCGGGTGCGTCGGTCCACCTCGGCGGGCGGACGCCGGAGAAGCTGTCGACGGCGGCGAAGGAGGTGGACGGGACCTGGCAGGTCGTCGACAACACCGACCAGGATTCGCTGGCGGCGTTCTTCGGTGCCCTCGACCGCGTCGACCACCTGTTCACGCCCGGCGCGTCCTACACGGTCGGGCCGCTGCGGGAGCTGAGCGACGAGGACGCCGCCAGCCCGTTCACGACGAAGTTCTGGGGCCAGTACCACGCCGTCAAGCACGCGGTGCCGAAGCTGGCGCCGGACGCGTCGATCGTGCTGATGTCGGGCGCGGCGAGCGTCCGGCCGCCCGGTGCCGCGCCCGCGTACGTCGCCTGCAACGCCGCCGTCGAAGGGCTCGGGCGGGGGCTGGCGGTCGAGCTGGCGCCGGTCCGGGTGAACGTCGTCGCGCCGGGCACGATCGACGGCGACCTCTGGGCCGGGCGGCCGGCGGACGTCCGGGAGGCGAGCTTCGACCAGTACTCGCGGGACACGCTGCTGCACCGCGTCGGGAAGGAGTCCGAAGTGGCCGATGCGGTGCTGTACCTGTTCGGCAGCACGTACACCACCGGGTCGACGCTGTACCCCGACGGTGGGTACGCGCTGCGCTGACCTCGTCTACTGTGGTCAGTCATGCGCATCACCGCCGGTGACGTGGCCGCCCTCGAACGCGGGGTGGCCCTGCTCGGGTCCGGCGGTGGCGGGGACACCGTCACCGCCGCCGTGCTGCTGCGCCGGCTGGTCGAAGGCGGTCGCGAACCCGAGGTCTCCGCGATCGGGGAGCTGGCGCCGGACGCGCGGGTCGTGCCGGTCGGGGTCGTCGGTGCGACCGCGGCGTTCACCGAGAAGCTGCCGGGCGGCGACGAGTTCGCGGCCGCGGTGGCCGCCGTCGAACGCTGGACCGGCGAGCGCGCCGACGCGCTGATGTCCATCGAGATCGGCGGCCTCAACGGGCTGCTGCCGCTGGTCGTGGCCCAGCAGCTCGGGCTCGCCTACGCCGACGCCGACCTTTCGGGCCGCGGCCTGCCCCGGCTCGACCAGTTCTCCGTCGCGGCGACCGGCCGCGGGATCGCGCCGGCCGCGCTGGCCGAGCCCGGCGGCCAGGTGGTGGTGCTGGCGGCCGGGTCCGACGCCGTCATCGAGCGGGGAACCCGCGCGTTCCTGGCCGGTTCCGGTGGCTGGGCGGCGTTCGCGCTCGCGCCGATCCCGGCCGGGGAGCTGGCGGAGTGCGCGGTCCCGGGGACTACGAGCGGCGCGCTGGCGCTCGGCCGCCGGGTGCTGGCCGTGGGGGAGAGCCCGGCGCGCGCGGCGCTCGAAACGGCGTTGGACGGCTCGGTGCTGGCCCGCGGCCGCGTCCTCGAGGTGGCGCGGCACGTCGGGCCGGGGCAGCACGGCAGCCCGGGCTTCGGCCGCGGCAGCGTCACGCTGGCCGACCACCGCGACGGCTCGTTGCTGCGGCTGGAAATGGAGAACGAATACCTGCTGGCGCTGCGCGACGGCGCCCCGGTGGCGTCCACTCCGGACGTGCTGTCGGTGCTCGACCACCGCACCGGCGTCCCGGTGTCGTGCGACGCGATCCGCGCGGGCGTGGAGGTCGACGTGGTCCGCCTGGCGGCGGCGCCGTTCTGGACCGACCCGCGCTGGCTGCCGGTGGTGCGCCCCCGCGCGTACGGCATCGACTGCGACCCGGTGGGCCTCCCGTGACCGGCTACCCCCGAGCACCCCGATGTGGCGGGCGGAGGTGGGGCCGGTGAGCCTGCGGCGGGTGCTCGCGCTGCCCGGCTGGGCCGAGCACGTCCGGTTGCTCGCCGGTGCGGCCGGGCTCGACCGTCCACTCGCGACGGTTCAGGCCACTTTGGACGCTTCGCGGACGCCGGTGGCGGGGGAGCTGACCGTCGTCGTCCGGCCGGTCGCCGGGACCGACTGGCAGATCGACGCGCTCCTGCGCCGGTGCGCCGACGCCGGGGCGGCCGCCGTGCTGCTGCCCGGTGCCGCGCCGCTCACCGCGTCACGGCTGCTCGCCGACCGGCTGGCGGTTCCGTTGCTGGGTACCGGTGCGTCGCCGCTGGACCTGCTCGTCGAGGCCCGGCTCATGCTCGCCGCGCCCGAACTGGACCGCGCCGAACTGCTGCTGGCCACCCACCGCGCGCTCGGCGACCGGCTGCGCCCGCCCGAAGAGGTCGTCGCGGTGCTGGGGCGGCTGCTGCGGTCGCCGGTCGCCGTGCTCGACGATCGCGGGGCGCCGCTGGCCGGTGAGGTCACCGGGCGCGTCCGGCTCGACGAGCCGGTCCCGCAGCGGACCGAGCTCGACGACGGCGTGCTGCTGGCCCACCCGGTGCTGCTGCAGCGGCCGGCGCTGTGGCTGGCGGCCGAGCTGCGGGGAACCGAAGCCGCACGGGCCGACGTCGTCCCGCCCGCGCTCGCCGTGGCGGCCGGGGTGCTGCAGCGCTGGCTGCTGGCCAACCGGCTGGAACTGGAACGGGACGCGCGCTCGCGCACGGCGTTGCTCGGCGACCTGCTGCGCCTGGACACCGAGCCCGGCGCGGACCTGCGCCGCCGCGTCGCGGACGCGGGCTGGCGGCTCGGCGGCTGGCACGTCGGGCTGCACATCGGCGTCCCGGCGGCGGTCGACACGGTGGCCCGCACCCAGGACGTCGTGCGGGCGCTGCGGGCCGGCGACGTCGAGGCGGTGGTCGTCGAGCACGGCGACGGCTGGACCGGCTGGGTCACCTTCGACCACGAGCCGACCGCGGCCCGGGTGCGCTCGCTGGCGACCCGGCTGCAGGCGGCGCACCGCACGCTGCGCCTGGGCGCGCACATGGGCGTCGGCCGGCCGCACGCGCGCCCGGAAGGCCTCGCGGCGACGGTCGCGGAAGCCCGCGACGCGGCCCGGCTCGCCGCGACCCGGCCGGAAACCGGGCACTTCCTGCACGTCGACCAGCTCGGCATGGCCCAGCTGCTGCTGGAGTGGACCCGTACGGACACCTTCGAGCCGGCCGCGCGGGCCCTGATCGCCCCGCTGCTGGACGCCCCGGGCGACCTGGTCCGCACCCTGGCGGCCTACCTGGACGCGGAGTCGTCCCTCGCCGAGACGGCCACGGTGCTGGGCGTGCACCGCAACACCGTGGCCGCGCGGGTGGCGCGGATTTCGCAGCTGCTCGGCGTCGACCTGTCCCGCCCGGACGAGAGACTGGCGCTGCACCTCGCGTCCCGGGCGGTGACGTTGGAGTGACTAGTCGTCGTCCCCGCCGCCGGTGACGTTGCCGATGCTGGCAGGCACACCCTTGATCATGTCGACGACGGTCTTGCCCGCGAGGCCCGACTTCCCGAACCACGGGTCGGTCATGACCTTGATGGCCGACTCGAACTTTTCGGCGCCTTCCTTGCCGAAGAGCTTGCCGAGCTCGTGCACGGAGAAGTTGCTGATCTTGTCGAACTTCTGCATGATCTCCGGCGTCACACCGTCCACTTGGGACAGCTTGTTCTTGATGACGTCGGTCATCTGATCGGTGAACGGCTTGTGCGGCTTGGGATCCGGGGTGGGGGCGGGCGCCGGGTCCGGCTTCGGTTCGGGCGTGGCGTCGGGCTTGGGGTCAGGCTTGGGTTCCGGGGTTGCTGAGGATGAGGAGGGCGCGGGTTCCGGTTTTGGTTCGGGCTTGGGCTCGGGTGTGGTGTCGGGCTTGGGCTCGGGTTTGGGTTCCGGGGTGGCCGAGGACGAGGACGGCGCGGGCTCGGGTTTCGGTTCGGGCTTGGGTTCCGGGGTGGCCGACGACGAGGACGGCGCGGGTTCCGGTTTCGGTTCGGGCTTGGGCTCGGGCTTCGGTTCCGGTGTGGCCGAGGACGGGGTGGTGTCCGGCTTGGGTTCGGGCTTGGGTTCCGGTGTGGCCGAGGACGGGGTGGTGTCCGGCTTGGGTTCGGGCTTGGGTTCCGGTGTGGCCGAGGACGGGGTGGTGTCCGGCTTGGGTTCGGGCTTCGGTTCCGGTGTGGCCGAGGACGGGGTGGTGTCCGGTTTCGGCTCGGGCTTGGGGTCCGGCGTCGGGTCCGGCTTGGGTTCCGGTTTCGGGTCCGGCGTCGCCGAAGAGGGTTTCGGGTCCGGCTTCGGCGTCGGGGTCGCGTCCGGCTTCGGGGTGGGCTTCGGGGTGGGCTTCGGGGTTGGTGTCGGCGTCAGGCTGCCCGCCGGGGGCTTCGCCGCCGCCAGGTCGTCGCCTGCCTTGCCCATCTTCGTCAGGGCCTGGAGCAGGTCGCCGAGCTTCTTCGCCAGCTGGGCCAGCTTCGCGCCGATCTTGCCCAGGGCCGTGGCCACCGTGCCGATCGTCGTGCCGATGAAGATGGCGATCGACGCGCCGAACGTCACCGGGGCCAGGGCCGCCGCGATCAGGGCGCCCTTGATGATCGTCGCGAGGAGCATCGCGATCAGGTCGCGCAGGATGCCGCGGAAGGCGCCGACGATGCCGCCCGCGATCTTCATGTTCTTGCCGGCCTGGTCGAGGTACCAGCCGAGGGAGCCCAGCTGCTCGGTGACCGCGTCCATGTCCTTCTTGAACTGGTCCGCGGCGTTGCCGCTCCACTCCTTGAGCAGCGTGTCGAGCGCCTGCTGGTGCTGCGTCGACCACTCCTCGAGCTTCTTCTTCTCCGCGGAAAGCGCTTCACTGGCCGCCGCGATGCCGATCGGGTCGCCCATCAGGATGTCCAGCGGCCAGCGGAGGATCGTGATGTGCTCGATGAGCCAGCCGATCCCGGCCGTGAGGAGGCTGCCGATCGGATCGAGCACGAGGCCGATCGTCTCCAGCGCCATGCCCGCCGAGCCGATGCCGATCGCGACCTTGTCGTTGTCCTTGACAGCTTTGTCCAGGCCGATCGCCGCTTCGAAGAAGCCCGCGCCGGCCGAGGCGTTGTCGCTGTTGAACAGTTCGGAGCCGTGGAGGCTGACGTCCTTGCTCTGGTAGTCGTCGCCCACTAGTCGAACCTCACGATCGAGTTCACGGCGTCCTCTTCACCCGACTGGTAGCGCTTCGCGGCCTCGGTGACCTTGTCGGCGAACTCGCCGATCGTCTTCGAATACGCGTCGAACTGGTGCCGGGCCTTGTCCGTCCACGTGCTCGCACCCGCGGCCATCAGCTGGCACGCCGGGTTGATCCCGAACATGCCGGGGTCGCAGACCATGCCGCCGACGAGGTCCGAAGTGCCCTTGAGGTTGCTCTGCAGCTCGTCGAGGTGCTTGCCGAAGGTGGCCAGTGGCTCCGAAGAGACCTTGAAGCCGCCGCCGCTCACCAGGGGTTCGATTCGTCGTCGAAGTGGTCGTCGGCCGGGGGACGGCGACGCGGGGCGGACGGCGGTGCGGGCGGAGCCGGCGGACGCGGCGGTGCGGGCGGGGCCGGCGGCGGGGTGGTTTCGGGGGGCTCCGGCGCCGCGAAGTCGCCGTCCGGCGGCGGATCCGGGGGCAGGAAGGAGCGGACCATGTCGGTCGACTCGCCGTCGCCGTTGATGGTCGCGAAGGAGTCGGCGACGGCGCGGGCGGTCTGGCGCTGCGCGTCGCGCACCGCGCCCATGATCGTCGCGGTCAGCCGCGCCGGACCCAGTTCGCACGCGCGGTGCCCGAGCTCGAGGTTCGTCAGGGCGCCGTTCGGGGCGAGCGTCACGGTGACCGCGCCGTCGCGGGTGCGGACCGTCGCCCCGGCCGCGGAAATCGCTTCGGTCAGCGCCGCGGCCTTCGTCTGCATCTCCCGGACCTGCCGTTCGAGCAGCAGCTGGAAGTCTTCACCTGGCCCCAGGTTCGGTTGCACGAAATCGACTCCTCGAGACGGGGATCGGGCCGGCGCCCGTGATCCGGCCAGGCTAGCGCACCCCGGACGTTCATCCAGTGCTAGCCGCGGGTATGCCTGGATGTCTCCCCGAAGTTGCCCGCGAATGCCCCCCGATCGGGTTGACCCGGTCCGCGCTCCGGGTTGCACGATCGGGTCATGACCGAACTGGACGACTACCGGCCGCTGGGCCGCTCCGGGCTGCGCGTCTCGCCGCTGGCGCTGGGCGCGCTGACCTTCGGCTCCGGCCCGCACTGCGCCGACGACGACACCGCCCGCGCGGTCTTCCGCGCCTACACCGGGCGCGGCGGCAACTTCGTCGACACCGCCGACAACTACAGCGCCGGGCGCAGCGAAGAGCTCGTCGGCGAATTCCTCCGCGACGTCGACCGCGACGACGTCGTGCTCGCCACCAAGTACTCCGGGCCTGGCTTCGACGGCGGGAAACCGCTTTCCGACCCCCGCCACCGCAGCAACGGCCGCAAGAACATGGTCGCATCGCTGGAGGCGTCGCTGCGGCGGCTCGGCGTCGACCACGTCGACCTGTACTGGCTGCACATCTGGGACGGCTTCACCCCGGCCGAGGAGGTCATGGCGGCGTTCGACGACCTCGTGCGCGCCGGCAAGGTCCGCGCGGTGGGCCTCAGCGACGTCCCGGCGTGGTACGCGACGAAGGCCGCGATGCTCGGCGGCCCGCCGGTGACGGCGCTGCAGCTGGAGTACTCCCTGATCGAGCGCGCGATCGAGGCCGAGTTCGTGCCGCTGGCGCGGGAGTTCGGCATCGCGGTCCAGCCGTGGGGCGCGATCGGCGGCGGGTTCCTGTCCGGCAAGTACACCCGCGACGGCGGCGGGGAAGGCCGGCTCGCCGAAGGCGCGCCCTACCGGTCCGCGGCGGAGACCCGCTGGGCGGTGCTGGACGTCGTCCGCGAAGTCGCGGCCGAGGTGGACGCGACCCCGGCCCAGGTGGCGCTGCACTGGGTGACGCGCCGCCCGTCGATGCCGGCGCCGCTGATCGGCGCCCGGTCACCCGGGCAGCTCGCCGAAACCCTGGGCGCGCTGACGCTGGAGGTGAGCGACGCCCACCTCGACCGGCTGACCGGGGCGAGCGCGCCGGAACTGCCGTTCCCGCACGGCATCCTGGCCCGGCTCAACGCCGGGCTGCCGGGCTAGCCGCGTGTCGCAGGGTGTTCGACGGCCGGGGTCGGCGGACCTCGGCCGCGCGACGCTAGCCGCGGCCGTGGTGGCCGTCGTCGGCGACCGTTTCCGCGTGCGGCTCGCCGTCGCGGCAGGACACGAGCACCACGTTCTCGGTCCCGTCGTCCTTGAACTTCACCGACGCGGTGGCGGCCGGACCGCGGTCGACGTCGTCGGCGCGGAAGCCGGGGGTCGGGCTCCACGACAGCAGCTCGACCCGATCCCCGGTGCACTTCGCGACGAGACTGCCGCCGGGAACGGTCAGGCCACGCGGTTCCGGGGCGCCCGGCGCGGTCGTCGTGGCCGGCGGGACCGGCGCGGAGGTGCTGCTCGCGGGCAGCGTTTCCAGGGCGCGGGCCACGTCGTCGGCCGAGAGCGGCTGGTTCTGCGGGCCGAGGATGCCCGCGCCGACGACGTCGAGGGCCACCGTGCCGACGCCCGCGGTCGCGGCGGCGGCCAGCAGCCAGCCCGTCGCCATCAGCACCCCGCGCCTGTTCATCCGTCCACTGTGCCATCCGGGCGGGTTAAAGCGCGGCTAAGCCGTCCTTAGCGTTCGCCTGGAGCCCGGCGAAGCGGCTTCGCGTGTGTAGCCTCCCGGACATGGCGACCGTGCTGCTCGTCGAGGACGACCCGACCATCCGCACGGCCGTGCTGCGCGCGCTGACCGAGCGCGGGCACGCCGTGACGTCCGCGCCGACCGCGATGGCCGGGCTCCAGGCCGCCGTCACCGACCGGCCCGACGTCGTGCTGCTCGACCTGGGCCTGCCCGACCTCGACGGCCGCGAGGTGCTGCGGATGGTCCGGGCGGTCAGCGCCGTGCCGATCATCGTGGTCACCGCCCGCGGCGCCGAGGAGGAGATCGTCCGGCTGCTCGACGCGGGCGCCGACGACTACGTGGTCAAGCCCTTCGGCGGTGCCCAGCTCGACGCCCGGATCCGCGCCGTGCTGCGGCGCAGCGAGCCGGAGGAGACGACGGCCCCGGTGGTGGTCGGCGGCCTGAGCGTGGACGCGCGGACCCGGCAGGCGTCCCTCGAGGGCGAGCCGCTCGACCTCACCCCGCGCGAGTTCGACCTCCTGCACTACCTCGCGAGCCGGGCGGGGACCGTGGTGAGCAAGCGCGAGCTGCTCACCGACGTCTGGAAGCTGCCCTACGCCGGCGCCGACAAGACCGTCGACGTCCACCTGTCGTGGCTGCGGCGCAAGCTCGGCGAGACCGCGCAGGAACCGCGGTACCTGCACACCGTGCGGCGGGTCGGCGTCCGGCTGGCCGAGCCGGGGGCCGGCGCGTGAGGAAGCGGCTCGCCGTCCTCGTCGCCGCCGCGATGAGCCTGGTGCTGGTGGCGTTCCTGGTGCCGCTGGCGATCCTGCTGCAGTCGGTCACCGCGGACCGCGCGGTCACCGCCGCCACGGCGAAGGCCCAGTCCCTGACGTCCCTCGTGGCGACGGCGGGGACCGCGGCGCTGCGGCCCGCGGTCGACCAGCTGAACACGACCGCGGGCCACCCGGTGACCGTGTTCCTGCCGGACGGCACGGTGCTCGGCGCGCCCGGCCCGCGCACGCCGGGGGTCACGCTGGCCGCGGCCCAGGGCAGCAGCCTGACCGTCGAAGGCGACGACGGCCGGGAGATCCTGGTCGCCGTCCAGGGACTGCCGCGGGGGACCGCCGTCGTGCGGGCCTTCGTGGACCGGGCGGAGCTGACCCGCGGACTGGGCGCGGCCTGGCTGGTCCTGGCCGGGCTGGGGGTGCTGTTGCTTGCGCTCGGAGTGTTCGTGGCCGACCGGCTGGCGCGCTCGATCGTGCGGCCGGTCCACGAGCTCGCGGCGGTTTCGCGCCGGCTCGCCGACGGCGACCTCGATGCCCGCGCGCGGCCCGGCGGCCCGGGGGAGGTGCGGTCGGTCGCGGCCGCGTTGAACCTCCTGGCCGCCCGGATCCGCGACCTGGTCCGGCAGGAACGCGAAGCCGTGGCCGACATCTCGCACCGCCTGCGGACGCCGTTGACCGTGCTGCGGCTGGACGCCGAGGCGTTGCGCGACCCCGAGGAAGCGGACCGGATCACCGGCCACGCCGAAAGCCTGGAGCGCCAGGTGACCGCGCTCATCGACCAGGCGCGGGCGCGGGACGCGGAGCCGGGGGCGTGCGACGCGGCGCTGCTCGTCCGCGAACGAGCGGACTTCTGGGCGGTGCTGGCCCAGGACCAGGACCGCGCGGTGACGGTGGCGATCGACCCGGGCCCGCTGCCGGTCGCGGTCGGCGAGCCCGAGCTGGCGGCGTGCCTGGACGCGTTGCTGGGCAACGTCTTCGCGCACACCCCCGAGGGAACGGCCTACGCGATCCGGTTGTCGGCGGCGCCCGCGGGCGCCCGCCTGGAGGTCTCGGACGAGGGCCCGGGCTTCGACGAGGTCCCGCGCGGCGAGAGCGGCGCCGGTTCGACCGGGCTCGGGCTCGACATCGCCCGCCAGACGGCGCGGGCGTCCGGCGGGACGTTCAGCGTGACCCGCGCGCGGCCGCACGGCGTCCGGATCGCACTGGAACTCGGCGCGGCGTTAGGGATGCCTTAAGGTGCGGGCAGCGCGCCGCTAGCGTCCGGTGCGTGAAGCTCCTTTTCGTTGACAGGCAACGAAAGGAACGCACATGCGCAAGATCCTGGTGATCGCCGCGGCCGGTGCCGCGCTCGCGGTGGGCGGCACGACGGCGGCCCTGGCCCAGTCCGGCGCCGACGACGGTCGCCCGACGACCAGCACCCCCGCAAGCTCGGCGACGACCACGGGCTCCCGGCCGAGCAGCACGCACGACCTGGGTGACGACCACGGGGGCCGGACCACGCCGAGCACGTCCGCGACCCGCAGCCACGACCTGGGCGACGACCACGGTGGCCGGACGACGCCGGGCAGCTACCCGACGCGCACGCACGACCACGGCGGCCGGACCACGCCGGGCAGCTACCCGACGCGCACGCACGACCTCGGCGACGACCACGGCGGCCGCACCGCGGAACCGGGCGACGACCACGGCGGTCACGGCGGCGAGCCGGGTGACGACCACGGGCGCCACGGCCGCGACCACTGACCCCGGCTCGCCGAACGCCGTGAACGACTCTTTCACCACGTCCGACGCGGTGAAAGAGTCGTTCACGGCACCCGGACCGCGCCGGTCCACAGTGGACCGGCCGGGCGAAACCCTCAGCCCACCGGTACCCCGCGCACCTGGACCGGTCCGCGGGCCGGGTCGAGCTCGACCGCCTGCTCCACCCCGGACGGCGTGAGCACGTCGAACGCCTTCGGCGCCGTCGCCGGGTCCGCCGCGCACACCGGGGCGGTGCCACCCGCCGCGCACAGGCCGAACGTGTACTGCCCGGCCGTCGGCGTGAACGGCCTCGCCTGGTCGGGGGAGTTGCCGTCCTGCCCGGTCAGCACGACCGCGAACGTCCACCCGGCCGACGGCGTCCCGAACGCGGCCTTCGCCACGCTGATCGTGATGTACCGCGTCGCCTGCGAAGCCTGCACGGACGGCGAAGCGAGCGAAGCACCCGAAGCGTCGACGAGCGCCGGTTCCGCGAACCCTTGGACCTCGAGGCGCCGGCTCCACGCGTCCTGCGGCGCGATCGCGTACGCCCGGCTCGGGAACGGCGGCGCGGTCGACGTCGCCGTCGCGGCCGGGTCGTGCGCGTAGATCGTCAGCAGCTGGGCGCCCAGCGGGGAGCCGAACGTCGGGGACAGGTCGCGGACCTGCGCCCGGAACACCAGGTTCGCGCCCGAGTCGATGACCTGGAAGCGCTGCAGGTCGAACGCGCCGGCGTGGAAGTCGCCCGCCGTCGGGTAGGTGAACGTGCCCGGGCCGTTGTCGTCGCCGTCCGGGTCGGCCGTGTCGAGCAGGACCGTGCCGGTGACGAAGTCCGAGCTGATCGTCTTTTGCGCGTACCCGGTGCCCGCGCCGGTCGCGGCCGCCGTGACGACGTTCGCGCCGAGCGGGGTCGGCACCGTCGCGCGGAACGTCCCCGCCGCCGAGGCCCGGGTCGACAGCACCGTCGTCGTCCCGGCGTCGGTGGCCGACACCGCGAGGTCGACCCGGCTGCCGGCCGGCGCGGTGCCGGTGACTTCGGCCGTGGCGGCCGACACGGACGCGGGCGCGTCGAGCGTCACCGCCAGTGCCGCGGGCGGCGCGTGCGAGACGTACCGGGCGCGGACGTCGGCGGGCTGCTCGGGCAGCCGCCCGTCGTCGAGCGCCCTGGCCAGCCGCACCGACTGCGACTGCGCCCAGCTCAGCGGCGCCACCGAGCCGACGGACTGCCCGGGTGTGAAGCCGATCGACGCCGTCCGCGGGTCCGACCCGTACGGCGACGCGGGCAGCGCCGGGTTCTCCCAGATCTGCTCGGGGATCAGCCCGGTGCCGCCGGTCTGCGCCCGCATCGCGCGCAGCAGCGCCGCCGCGCCCGCCTGGTCGCCGGTCTGCACGGCGTGCTCGCCGCGTTCCCCGGCGAGCACCGGCCACAGGTGCCCCGACCCGGTGTTCGTCGACGGCCATGGCGCCCCGGTCGGGCCGCAGTTCGTCGGGTCCGGCTCGTAGCAGTCGCCGTAACCGTCTTCGCTGCCCGCCGCCGAAGTGCCGTAGCGGTACCAGCCCGGACCGGCGGGAGTGTCCTTTTTGATCACGCGGTCCACGACGGCGAGCGACGCGGCGACGTCCGGGTCGTTCGCGGGCAGCACGCCGAGGCGCGGCAGCTCGAGGAACCCGGCGTCGACGACCGCGCGCTGGTCGGCGTCGACCGAACCGTTGCCGAGGTTGTAGATCCATTCGGAGTTCGGATCGCCGTTCTTGGTGAGCCGCAGGAAGTACCGGCCGCCGTACGGGCCGGTCGACGTCACGGTCCAGCCCTTGATGCTGCGCTGGAAGTGGTCCGCGGTGGCCCGGTAGACGTTCGCGCGCGCCGGATCGCCGTTGCGGTCGGCGATCACGCCCGCGGCGACGAGCCCGGCGATCTCGGCGGCGATGGTCGAGGGGGAGTAGCCGCCCTGTTCTTCCCAGCGCTCCGAACCGAACGCCGGCCCGTGCGCGACGACGAAGTCCGCCGCCGCCCGGATGTGGCCGGTGTAGAGCGTGCGGTCGCGGTCGAGACCGGCCTGCAGCGCCATCAGGATCGGGTACGCGCTCTCGTCGAGCTGGTCGCCACCGGAGTCGGGCGCCTTCTTGCCGTTGAGCATGGAGTTGCGCGGGAACCGGCCGTCCGGCTGCTGCTGGCGGGTGAACAGCCAGCGCACGCTCGCCCGCGCCGTCTCGCGGTCGCCGGCGGCGAGCAGGCCGGAGAAGCTTTCGTAGAGGTCGCGGGCGAAGATCTCGCGGTAGGAACCGAAGTACACGGGTTTGCCGCCGGGCGCGTCGCCCGCGGAGACCGCCTGGCCCCACGGGCTGCCGAGTGACGCGACCACCGCGCCCGGGAACGTCTTGTCCTCACTGGCCTTCAGCACGTTGACCGACTGGAAGTAGGCAGTGGAGTTTTCGGAGTCCTTGCCGCGCACCGGGATCAGCCCGTTGTCGTAGTCCCGCCACTCACGCGCGTACTGGCGCCGGCTCTGGTCGAACGGCGTGCGCAGGCTCGCCCCGGCAGCGGCGACGGCGGCCCGCGCGTCCGCGCCGAACCCGAGCGCCAGCACGGCGGGCCGGCGTGGCTGCAGGTCCAGCTGCGCGGTCTGCACGACGTTCCCGTTCGCCGCCGACGGCGTCGTGTCGGTGAGCCGGTGGTCGCGGTCGAGCTGCGCGAGCCCGTCGCCCGCGGTGCCGGCGAAGCCGCTGGACGTCGCCAGGAACCGGCGGTCGGCGCGCAGCGCGGCGGCCAGCGGCGTGCCGTAGTCGCGGGCCGGGGCGCTGGAAACGGTGTTCGCGTCGGCGCTGACCAGCGCGCTCGTCGCCGCGTCGACGGTCGCGGTGTCCCCGCCGCCGTTCGCCGGGCCGCCCCCGCCGTTGCCGTTGATGCTCGCGTCGTAGCGGACGTAGACCTTGAGGTCACCGCCGGAGCCGCGCAGCGGTTCCAGCCGGGTGCGGATCAGCACGCCGGTCCGGGCCGGATCGGCCAGGTACTCGGTGACCAGCCGGTACTTCCCGCTGCGCGGGGTCGACGTCACCTCGCAGGCCATCCCGCCCGCGCTCGTGCGGACCGTGTAGGTCATGTCGCGCGCCTGCAGGTCGGTGAACGTGCGCCCGTCGGTGACGGCGAACTGCAGCGACTCGACGTTCGTGTTGTCGATCACCGGCGCGTAGACGTCGGACAGCACGCCGCCCGCGACCGTGAACCACGCCTTGCTCTGCGTGTTCCGCGCGGTGCCCAGGCAGTCCTTGCGGGCCAGGCCGAAGTGCGACACCGCACCCGGCCCCGGCGCGGGCGCCGCGGCGGCCACCGGAACGGACAGCAGGGGCGCGGCCAGCACCGCGCACACCACCACGGACCACGTCGACCGAGTCATCCGCCCATCCGATCACGACGGGCGCACCACGCACCAGGGCCGAACGCAGCAGGGAAAGTCGTTGCTCGTGATTGAGATGCCGAACCGGTGGGTAGCAAACCCACAGTCCCCCGGGGAGGTGAACGTGGAAGAGCTCGGATCGGACGGCTGGCGGTACCGTGGCACGATTTCTCCGCGCACGTTGCCGAGCCTGCGCCGTCATCTGGTTTCGTGGTTGCGGCGGCGGGCCGGCGAGGAGGTCGGCAGACAAGCCGACGACGTCGTGCTGGCGTGCTGGGAAGCGATGGCCAACGTCCTCGACCACGCCTACCGCGGCCGGCCGGGACTGATCGACGTCCGCGCCCGCGTCGACGACGAGGTGCTCGTCATCACCGTCGCCGACCAGGGCCGCTGGGAGTCGATCGCCGAGCGCGCGGACGGCGGCCGCGGCCTGCGCCTGATCCAGGCGCTCGTCGACGGGCTCGACCTCCGCTCCACCGACGACGGCACCGTGATCACGCTGACCTGGCCGTTCCCGGTGCGCCGCACCGCCTGAGGCTCAGCCGGCGGACAGCTCTTCGACGAACCGGGCCGCGACGTCGCGCAGCTTCACGTTGGTGTGCTGGGATTCCGTGACCAGGCGCTTCATCGCGTCGTCGGCGCCGATCCGGTGCACGGCCATCAGGATGCCCTTGGCCTGCTCGATCACCGCCCGCGTGCGCATCGCCGCTTCGAGGTCGTCGGCCTGGCGGCGGGCCTGGTGGTAGCGCCGGGTGGTGCGCAGCCCGAACGAGACGATCGTCGTGTAGAGCCGCAGCAACCGCGAGTCGGCCTCGGCGAACCCGTGGTCGCCGTAGCCGAACAGGTTGAGCGCGCCGGAGAGGTTTTCGTCCACACGCAGCGGTGCGGCCAGGTAGCTGCCCACGCCGAGGCCGCGGGCGTGCTCGGTGAAGTCGGGCCACACGACGTCCGCGGTGGCCAGCGGCAGCCGCACGACCTCGCCGGTCGCCGCGGCCCGCAGGCACGGCCCTTCGCCCGCCGCGTACTGGACCCGGTCGATCTCGACGGCGCGCTCGTCGGTGGAGGCCACGGTCTCCGGCTCGCCGTCGCGGATCGCGGTGATGCTGGCCATGTCGGCACCGGGCACGGCGCGGACGGCTTCCGCGCAGACAGCGTCCAGTATTTCGGCCTCGGCGGGTTCGGACTCCAGCGCGCCGGTGAGGCCCGTCATCGCGGCGGTCAGCTCGTCGAGGTGCTCCTGCGGGATCGGTTCACCGGTCACGCGATCATCTCCGTCCCGGGGTGGCGGTGGTCGAGCGCACCGCTGCTGTTCAACGGAACGGCGAAACCTTACCCGCGTGCGGTGCGTCTTCCGCAACACCCGGCGCATGGCGACGCGGGTGCCGGGGGACCGGCCGGGATCTCGGGACGGGGGAAAGCGGTGGTTCCGGCCCGCGCTCGCTGCTGAACGTCGTGGGTTGGCGCCGGGAACCACCTCACGACGGCCGGCGGCACAACCCACCCCGCGCCCGTCGCTTCGAGTGACTTACCCCGTGCGGAGCGAGTCAACCCTTCAGCGGACGGTCACCTTCGCGACTTGGGCCAGCCCGGAAACCCGCAGCACCCGATCCAGCAGCCGCGGGGCGACCAGCCGCAGGTCGTGCTCGCCGGCCCGGTCGAACAGCACGGCCACGCCCGCGCTGTCGAGGTAGTCCACCCCGGTGAGGTCCACGGTGACCGGGTTCCCCGCCGCCAGTTCGCGGTCCAGTGCCGCGCCGAACTCGGCTGCGTTGCTCATGTCGATCTCGCCGGTCGCGCGCACGGTGCGGCCACCGTCCTCGCCCCGCCCGGCGACCAGCGTGAGAGCCGTCGTCACGAACCGATTCTCCATTCCAGCGTGACGGTGGTGCCGTGGGCATCGTGCCGGATCGTGACCGCGTCGGCCAGCGCTTCCATCATCGGCGTGCCGCGGCCGCGGAGCACGTGGTTGTCCGGGGGCGGCTGCTTCCAGCGGCCGTCGTCGGTGACCACGACCACGAGGCGGGGGCCGGCGAACCGGGCGGAAAGGTGTGCGGTGCCGTCGCCTTCACCGCGGTAGGCGTGCTCGACGGCGTTGGCGCAGGCCTCGCCCGCCGCGACGAGCACGTCCTGCGCGACGTCGGGGTCGAGCTCCGCGTTGGCCAGCCACGCGCGCAGCCAGTGGCGGGTCGAAGCGAGGCTGTCCGGGTGCGCTTCGAAGTCGAGCACCAGCGCCGGCACCGACCGCCGGTAGAGCAGCAGCGCGACGTCGTCTTCGTAGCCGTCGTCGGGCCGGAGCCGGCCCATCAGGGTGGCCGCGAGGTCGGTCAGGTCGGCCTCCCGCACGTCGTGGGCGATTTCGGTGGCCCGGGTGATGCCGTCGTCCAGCGACTCGCGCCGGCGTTCGACGAGCCCGTCGGTGTAGAGCATCAGCAGCGAGCCGACCGGGACGACCGCCGTGGCCTCCGGCCGGTGCGCCGCCACGCGCACGGCGAGCGGCACGCTGCCGCCCGCGTCGAGGAACTCCGACGAGCCGTCGCTGTGCACGAGGGTGGCGGGCGGGTGCCCGGCGCTGCTGTAGGTGAGGGTGCCGGTCGCGGGGTCGAGCACCCCGCAGAAAACGGTGGTGCACAAGGCACCCGGCAGCCGGTCGGCGAAGCGGTCGAGCGTGGTCAGGGTGTGCGCCGGGCCGTTGGCCTCCAGCAGCAGCGCGCGGCAGGCGCTGCGGAGCTGGCCCATCACCGCGGCCGCCGCGAGGCCCCGGCCGACGCAGTCGCCCACGACGATGCCGATCCGGTCGCCGCCCAGCGCGATGACGTCGTACCAGTCGCCGCCGACCTCCAGGGGCGGGGTCGCCGGCTCGTAGCGCACCGCGAAGCCGTCGGGGAGCAGGGCCGGGCCGAGGATCGAGCGCTGCAGCGCGATCGCGACCTCGCGCTGGCGGTCGTCGCGGTGCGCGCGGCGCAGGGCGTGCGCGAGCGTCCCGGCCAGCAACGCCAGCAGGGTCCGGTCTTCGGTGCCGAGCGGACGGCCGGGCGGGGGCTCGACCCAGAGCGTCAGCCGGCCGCCGGGGTGGTCGACGGACGCGCCCGCGCCGCCGTCCGCCGCCGTCGTGTGCAGCGCCGGGACCGAGCGGAGCCCGTCGAGCGTCGCGCGCAGCGGCGCGGCGAGATCGGTCCACCCGCGGTCCCGGGGGTCGGTCGAGGCGACCTCCGGTTCGCCGTCCCGCGGCCAGGTCACCGCGAGGACGCGCTCGGCCTCCCACAGTTCGCACAGCAGCTCCAGCGCGGTGCGGAGCACCTCCGGCACCCCGCTGACGCCGGCCAGGCGCTGGTTCATCGCGGCGAGCGCGTTCTCGCGCTGCACGGCGTAGCGCTCGGCCGTGACGTCGCGGACCGTGCCGACGAGCCGGCGGCGGCCCTCGTCGTCCTGCAGCGCGTTGTAGGCGACGGCGGTCCAGACCCGGTGCCCGTCCACGTGCCGCAGCGGCAGCACGAAGCTGCCGGCCTGCTCGTCCCTGGCCCGCTCGAAGGCTTCGGTGACCTGGCGGTGGGCGTCGGGGTCGGCGTCGCGGTCCGGCCACCACGGGAACGGCTGGCCGTAGGGCAGCCCGTCCGGACCGGCGCCCAGCACTTCGGTGAACGCCGCGTTGATCTCCACGACCCGTCCTTCGGTGTCACTGACGAAGAAGCCCTCCTGAAGCGACTCGATCATCGCCGCGCGCCACCGGGCGTGCTGCGTCCGCAGCCGCGCCAGCTGGATGGTCGTGCGGACGCGGGCGAGCAGCTCCCGCGCCGAGAACGGCTTCACGAGGTAGTCGTCGGCCCCGGCGGCCAGCCCGTCGACCGCGGCCTCCTGCCCGGCCCTGGCCGACAGCAGCAGCACGGGCACGGCGGCGGTGCGCGGGTCGCCGCGCAGCTCGGCGAGCAGGCCGAGGCCGTCCAGCCGGGGCATCATCACGTCGCTGATGATCAGCTCGGGCGGCTCGGCGCACACGGCGTCGAACGCCTCGACGCCGTCCCGCACCGAGGTGACCGCGTAGTCGTCCCGCAGCAGCCGCACGAGGTAGTCGCGCATGTCGGCGTTGTCGTCGGCGACCAGGACCCGGGCGCCGGTGGCCGCCGTGGGCGCGGAGGGCGCGTTCCGGCCGGCGTCCGGCAGCCAGCGCAGGGCTTCCTGCACGTACGGTTCGGCGGTTTCGGTGGCGATCCCGCCGACCGGGGACGCCGCGAAGACCTGCTCGGCCGGCAGGTGCCGGACGCCGAGCGGCAGCCGGATCCGGAACGTCGTCCCGGCGTCGGGCGCGCTCTCCACGGCGACGGTGCCGCCGTGCATGCCGACGAGCTCGCGGACCAGCGCCAGGCCGATCCCGCTGCCCTCGTTGGAGCGGGCCCGCGCCGACGGGATCCGGTGGAACCGCTCGAACAGCCGGGGCAGCTCGGTGGCGTCGATGCCGGTGCCGGTGTCGGACACGGCGACCACGGCGTGCTCGCCATCGAGGGCGGCCGTCACCCGGATCGACCCGTCGAAGGTGAACTTGATCGCGTTCGACAGCAGGTTGTAGACGACCTTCTCCCACATCCCGCGGTCGACGTGCACCAGCTCGCCCAGCGGCGGGCAGTCGACCTCGAACACCAGCCCGGCCCGTTCGGCCGCGGCGCGGAAGACGCTCGCCAGCTCGGCGGTGAACGCGGCGAGGTCCACCGGCTCGAAGCGGGCCTGCATCCGGCCGGCCTCGATCCGGGAGAAGTCGAGCAGGTTGTTGACCAGCCGCCCCAGCCGCAGCGCGTTGCGGTGGATGACGGCCACCTCTTCGCGGATCCGCTCGTCGGCGTCGTCGAGTGCGTCCCGCAGATCGGCCGCCGGGCTCAGGATCAGGGTGAGCGGGGTGCGGAACTCGTGGCTGATGTTGGCGAAGAACGTCGTCTTGGCCGCGTCCAGCGCGGTCAGCTCCTCCGCCCGCTGCTGCTGCCGCCGGTAGGCGAGCGCGCCGTTGACCAGCGCCGCCGTCTGCTGGGCGACGAGGCCGAGGAACGTCCGGTAGGACTCGTCGAGCGCGCGCCCGGCGCTGGCCGCGAGCACGATCACCCCGGCCGCGGGGCTCCCGGGGTCGCCGAGCAGCGGCAGCACCATCGCCTCGGTGGGCGGAGTGGACCAGCCGCCCGGCGGGAGCTCACCGATCGCCGCGTCCGGCACCGTCCGCGGCACCCCGTCGGCGAGCACTTCGCGGAGCGGCCAGACGGCCGGATCCCCGGCGTCTTCGCCGCCGGGGGTGACCGCGGCGGGCGCGAGTTCGCCTTCGTCGTCGCGGATGTGGATGGCGGCGTACGGGACGTCGTCGCCGGCCCGCCCCAGCACGGAGGCGACCAGCTCACAGGCTTCGCCGACGGTCCGGGCGCTGCCGGCCTGGGCACCGAGCTCGCGCAGCGTCGCCATCCGGCGCTCGCCGATCACGCGCTCGGTGGTATCGGTGACGGCGGTGAACACGGCGCGGACCACGCCTTCGTCGTCGTGGACCGGGCTGTAGGAGTACGTCCAGTACGTCTCTTCCCAGTAGCCGTGCCGGTTCATCGGCAGCAGCAGGTCTTCCGACCAGGTCGCCTCGCCGGTGGTCATCACGCTGTCCAGCATCGGGCCGATGATGTGCCAGATCTCGTCCCAGACCAGCGCACCCGGCTTGTCGAGCGCGGGGTGCTTGGTGCCGAGCAGCGGCAGGTAGGCGTCGTTGTAGAGGAAGCGCAGCTCCGGCCCCCACCAGACGATCATGGGGAAGCGGGAGGTGAGGCAGATGCGGACGGCCGTCGTCAGGCTCGTCGGCCAGCCCACCGGGTCGCCCAGCGGCGAGGAAGCCCAGTCGAAGTCCCGCATCCGGGCGGCCATCCGGCTGGTCCCGGGAAACACGGCGCGGTGGCCGGCCTCTTCCCCGACGCTCATCACACTCCCGGTTCGCGCGGCCTGGGGAAAGCCTACTCGACCCGGTAGGCGGCCGCCGCGCGCACGAGCCGACACATCCGGGTGAGCGGGTTCCGGTCAGGCGCCGCCGGTCAGCCAGGTCATGGTGACGGTGGTGCCGTCCTCGCGGTGCACCTTGGCGCTGTGGTCGGCGAGGGTGTCGATGAGCAGCAGGCCGCGGCCGCGCAGGCCGTTCGTCTCGGCGGGCGGCTGCCAGGTGCCGTAGTCGGTGACCGTCACCGTCAGCCGGCCGCCCAGCGATTCGGCGCGGACGTCGATCTGGCCCGCCGCTCCGTCGCGGTACGCGTGTTCGGCCGAGTTGGCCATCGCCTCGTAGCCGGCCAGGACGACGTCCTCCTGCCGTTCCTCGCTGAGCCCGAGCCGGTTGAGCCAGCCGGCCAGCGCCTCGCGCAGGTCGGGCAGCAGCCCGGCGATCGCGGCGGTCCGCCGGTGGAACGAGGTCGCGGGACCGGGGGCGCCCGGCGGGCGGGGGTCGGTCATGGGGCGTCCTCTCCGCGGTGGCGCACGTGGATGACCGCGATGTCGTCGTCGTGCCGTCCGCGCGTCAGTTCTTGGACGAGCTTGTCCCAGGCCGTGCGGAGGTCGGCCGCGGTCAGCAGCCCGGGAATACCCGCCAGCAGCCATTCGATGCCGAGCGTGAGGTCGCGGGTGCGGCTCTCGACCAGCCCGTCGGTGTAGAGCACCAGGTCCGCGCCGACCGGGAACCCGGTGGTGCGCTGGGGGAAGACCGAACCGACGCCCAGCGGCTGCGCCAGCGCCTCGCCGATCTGCTCCGGCGGCTCGCCGAGGCGGATCAGGATCGCGGGCAGGTGACCGGCGTTCGCGTAGGTCAGGGTGCCGTGGTCCGGCCGGTGGACCGCGTAGAAGCAGGTCACGAAGCTTTCGCCGAACAGCCCGCCGGTGAGGTCGGAGACGTGGCGCAGGACCTCCGACGGTGGCAGCTCGAGCCGGGCGTAGCTGCGGATGGCGGTGCGGACCTGGCCCATCACCGTCGCGGCCGTGACGCCGTGGCCGACGACGTCGCCGATGACGAACGCCGTCCCGCCGGACGGCAGCCGGATCACGTCGAACCAGTCGCCGCCCACCTTGCTGCCGGTGACCGCGGGCAGGTACCGGGTGAACACGTCGAGACCCGGCGTGGCCGGAGCGACCGGAAGCATGCTGCGGGACAGCTCGGTGGCCAGCGTGCGCTCGCGTTCGTAGAGACGCGCGTTGTCGAGCGCGATGGCCGTGTACGCGGCGATGCCTTCGGCGAGGTACTCGTGGCGGGCGGTGAAGCGGTCCGGTTCGGGGTGGCCGAAGAAGAACCCGCCCAGCACCTCACCGGAGGTCGGGCTGAGCACCGGCACGGCCAGGTAGCTGCACACGGGCAGGTGCCCTTCGGGCATCCCGTGGTACGGCGCGTTCTTCCCGAACCGCTCGTCCTTCGTGATGTCGGGGCTGCGCACGGTGCCCTCGCCGTCGAAGGTGGGCGCGAAGACCGCGGTGTTG
Organism: Amycolatopsis sp. cmx-4-83; assembly: GCF_046548815.1. NCBI lineage: Bacteria > Bacillati > Actinomycetota > Actinomycetes > Pseudonocardiales > Pseudonocardiaceae > Amycolatopsis > Amycolatopsis sp. cmx-4-83. Next base: position 79,692 of record NZ_JAEBEF010000003.1, read on the forward strand.
CGCGGCATCGGGAACCGGGCGAACGCCGCGCGCGGCACGCCCGAGATCGTGTACAGCGTGTAGGACTCGCCGAGCTCGTCGACCAGGTTGTAGAAGAACGCGCCGAAGGCGGCGCCGGTCGCCTTCGTGGCGGCGTCGGTCGCGTCCTGCACGAGCGGGTCGATGTCGAGCTGGGCGGTCAGCTGCCGGCCGGTGGAGTGCAGCGCGTCGAGCACCGCGGCTTCGCCCCGCAGCCGCCGGACGGTGGCGGCCAGGTCCGCGGTTGCGGCGTCCACGGCGGCCGCGACGAGCGCGGGCAGCTCACCGACCTGCTCGGTGGTGTAGACCACGGTGCCCTGTTCGCCGTCGGCGACCGCGATCGCGCGGGTGACTTCCGTGCCCGGCAGCAGTTCCGCCAGCACCTCGGGATCGGTCACGACCGCCGCGGCGCGCCCGCCCAGCACCGCGTCCGCCTCGGCGGGGGTGAGGGACCGGACCCCGGTGGCGGCCGGCGTTCCGGCGTCCCCGACGAAGGCGCGGCGCACGGCGTCGAGCACCTCGTCGGACCGCGGACCGGGCGCCATCAGCGCGCCAGTGCTTCGGACAGCGAAGAGTAGATGGCGAGTTCGTCGGTCAGCCGGGTCAGCTCCAGCGGGCGCAGGGTGATGCGGCCGCTGGCGACCACCCGCAGCGGAGTGGCCGCGGTCTGCCCGCGGTGCGCCCGGACGAGCTCGGCCATGCCCGCCGAAGCCAGGAAGGTGACGCCGGTGAGGTCGATGACGAGCGACGCGGGCCGCGACCGGGCGGCGCGTTCCACCAGCTGGCGGAGTTTCGGTGCCAGCGCGAGGTCGAGGGCACCGTCGACGCGCAGCACGGCGGTGCCGTCGCGGTCCTCCAGTGCCACCGAGCCCGCTGAACCAGCCGCGTCGCCGAGTGCGTCCCCGGTCACGTCTCTTTCGGCCATGGCCTTCATCTTGCCTGCTCGGGGAGCCGCCCGAAAGCGGAGGGGGCACTGACACGGCGGTGCGGCGGCGGGACGGGCATGATTGACACCGGTTGAGCAGACAGCCTTCGTGATCACGCACGCCCACCGGGCACCCCGGAGGCGTTGCCGGAGGCAGGAGTACGCGTCATGAGCGAGCACACCCATACTGAAAGCGCGACGACCGCTGTGCCGTTCGGGGAGTTCCGGATCGCCCGAACGGAGCAAGCCGGTGCCGTCGTGGTCGAGGTCGCCGGCGACGTGGACACCACGACCGCGCCTGCTCTCGTGCGGGCCGCGGACGAGGCGCTGGCCGCCGAACCCCCGGTGCTCGTCGTCGACCTGACCCGCGTCGAGTTCCTCGCTTCGCCGGGGCTGACCGCGCTGCTGACGATCCACCGCAACGCCGCCGCGGGGACCGCGGTGCGGATCGTCGCGACCGGCCGGGCCACCCTGCGCCCGATCCAGCTGACCGGTCTCGAGGACAGCCTGTCGCTCTTCCCCACCCGGGAAGCCGCGCTGGCCGGGTGACCGCGCCGTCCCGGTCGCGCTCAGCCGCCGGCCGGGACGGGCAGCCGCCGGATGGCCAGCAGGGCCACGTCGTCCTGGGCCGGCCGGCTGCCGATCATCGCGGTCATGATCTGCGCGCAGAGCCGCTCGGGCTCGCCGGCGTACACCGAGTCGGCCAGCAGCTGCATCCCGGCGTCCACCGGCCGGTCCCGGCGCTCGACCAGACCGTCGGTGTAGAACGTGAGCACGGCGTCCGGCGGGAGGTCGACGACCGTCGTGCGCCGTTCGGGCTCGCCGATGGTCAACCCGATCGGGGGATCCGGGGGCACGTCGACCAGCCGGCCCGTCACACCGGGGGTGACCAGCACCGGCGGCAGGTGCCCGGCCAGCGAGAGCGTCACCGCTTCCCGGTCCGGGCCGATGATCCCGTAGGCCACCGTGGCCATCGCGCCGTGCTCGAAGTGGTTGGCCTTGCGGTCGAGCTTGGCGAGCACGTCGGCCGGGCTTTCGCAGTCGAGGGCGTAGGCGCGCAGCGCGCTGCGCAGGCGTCCCATGATCACGGCCGCGTCGAGGCCGTGGCCCGAAACGTCGCCCATCACAACGCCGAGCCGGTCGCCCGGCAGCGTGAACAGGTCGTACCAGTCCCCGCCGAGGCCGGTCTCCGCGCCGGGCACGTACCGGGCGCCGAACTCCAGCCCGGACACCGCGGGCAGGCTGCTCGGCAGCAGGCTGCGCTGCAGCGCCATGGTGGCGGTGCGGTTCTCTTCCCTGGCCTCCACCTGGATCGTCGCGGCGAGGCGGTCGGCGAGCAGCTGCATCGTGGCCACTTCGGTTTCGCTGAACGGCCGGGGCGTCACCGAGCCGACGTGCAGCACTCCGACGAGCTCGCTGCCGGCGATCATCGGCACGCCGAGCATCGAGTGCAGTCCGCGCTCCCACAGCAGGGAGTTCACGACGGTGGTTTCGTCGACGTGGTCGAGGATCACCGGGGCCCGCTCCAGCGCGACCCGGCCGGCGAACCCGCTGCCGACCGGCACCCGCACGCCCTGGTGGACCTCTTCCTCGATGCCGGCCGCGGCGAACGCCACGAGCTGCCGGGCACTGGGCTGGTAGCGCAGCACGGTCGCGGTGTCGACGCCCATGACCTGGCACAACCGCCGCAACGTCTCGACGAGCACCTCGGCCAGCACGAGGTGACCGGCGGGGGCGCCGATGATCGTCTCCAGTTGCTGCAGCCGGTCGTGGGCGTCGAGACTTCGCGACATGGAACGACCCTAGCCGCAACCCCTTTGCGGGCCTAACCATCCCGCGTTTCGACGGCGGGTCCCCCGGGGTAACCAGCCGGTCGTGAGCGTCGACTTGGAGTGGGTGGCCGTGCTGCGGCACGGGCAGAGCACCGGGAACGTGGCCCGCGAGGAAGCGGAGTCGGCCGGGGCGGACGTGATCGACATCGCCGAGCGCGACGCCGACGTCCCGCTGACGGAACTGGGGGAGGACCAGGCGAAGGCCGCCGGCGGGTTCTTCGCCGAGCGCCCGCCGGACCTCGTGGTCACCTCGACCTACCGCCGGGCCTGGGACACCGCCAGGCTGGCCGCGCCCGACGGCGTCCCGATCGTGCCGGACGAACGGCTGCGCGACCGCGAACTCGGCGTGCTGGACCTGCTGACGTCCCACGGCGTCCGCGAGCGGTGGCCCGACGAACTGCGGCGCAAGCGGCGGCTCGGCAAGTTCTACTACCGGCCGCCGGGCGGCGAATCCTGGGCCGATGTCGTGCTGCGGGTGCGTTCCCTGCTGAACGAGCTGAGCGCCCAGCACGCCGGAAAGCGCGTTCTGCTGGCCGCCCACGAGATGACCGTCTTCGCCCTGCGCTACCTCCTCGAAGGCCTGCCGGAGCCCGATCTGCTCCGCGCGGCCGACGCCACCGAAGTCCCGAACGGCTCGGTGACGGCGTGGGAGCGCGACCACGACCGCGGGTTCACCATGGTGCTCGCCCAGGAGGTCGGGCACCTGCACGCCACCGACACCCCGCCGACGGCGGACGACGATGCCGCGCGACAGCTCTCCTGAGCCGGCGCCGATCAGCCCGGCCCTGTTGCGGGACTGGCGGATCGGCACCGGTGACCGCGGCACGGTGCTCGTCGTCGGCGGTGCCCGCGCGGTGCCCGGCGCGCCCGCGTTGTCCGGGACCGCCGCCCTGCGCGCCGGGGCGGGCACCCTCCAGCTGGCGGTCGCCGAACGCCACGCGACGGCCATCGGCGTTTCGGTACCCGAGTCGTCGGTGTCCGGCCTGCCGGAAACCGAATCCGGCGCGATCGCCGCCGACGCCGCCGGCCGGCTGGCCGACGTCCTCCCCGGCGCCGGCACCGTCGTGGTCGGTCCGGGCCTGACCGGCGCCGAGGAAACCGAAGAACTGCTGCGGCGGCTGGTGCCCGCCATCGCCCCGGACGCGCGGGTGGTGCTCGACGCGTTCGCGCTCGGCGCGCTGAGCCGGGCACCGGAGCTGGCCGAGCCGCTGGCGGACCGGCTCCTCCTCACCCCGAACCGGGTCGAAGCGGCCTTCCTCGACGGGTGCGAGGAAAAGGACGTCGACGACCTGGAGACGGCGGTGCGGATCGCCCGGCGCTACCGCGGCGTGGTGCTGCTGATGGGCGTGGTCGCCACGCCCGGCGGCCGCGTCTGGCGGGACGGCAGCGGCCACGTCGGGCTGGCGACGTCCGGCAGCGGCGACGTGCTGGCCGGGCTGACCGGCGGCTTCCTCGCCCGCGGTGCGGCCGTCGACCAGGCCGCCTGCTGGGCGACGCACGTCCACGCCGTCGCCGGCCAGCGGCTGATCCCGGACACCGGCAGCACCGGGCTGCTGGCGCGGGAGCTCGTCGCCCAGATCCCGCGGGTGATCGCCGAGCTGGAGCGCTGAGTCACCGCTGGGCGGTCGGCCGCACGACGATCTCGTTGACGTCGACGCCGTCCGGCTGCCCGATCGCGTAGGAGATCGCGCCGGCGATGGTGTCCGGCGCCATCGCCACCGCGCGGTAGGTGCGCATCGCCTCCTTCGCCCCCGGATCGGTGATGCTGTCGGCCAGTTCGGACTCGACGACGCCGGGGGAGACGGTCGTGACGCGGATGCCGGGGTCGGCCTCGAGCCGTAGGCCTTCGGTGATCGCGCGGGCCGCGTACTTGGTGGCGCAGTAGACCGCGGCCGTCGGCACCACCTCGTGCGCCCCGGTGGAGGCGACGGTGACGAAGTGCCCGCCGCCTTGGCGCCGGAAGTGCGGCAGGACCGCGGCGATCCCGTGCAGCAGGCCGCGGACGTTGACGTCGATCGTGCGGTCCCACTCCTCGACGAGCAGGGAGTCCAAGCGGGACAACGGCATCACGCCCGCGTTGGCGACGAAGACGTCGAGCCGCCCGTGCGCTTCGACGGCGGCGTCCGCGAACGCGGCGACGTCCGCGCGGTCGGTGACGTCGAGGGGGTGCACGTCGGCGGTGCCGCCGGCGTCGTGGATCTCCTTGGCGAGCGCGGTCAGCCGGTCTTCGCGGCGGGCGCCGAGCACGACGTGGTGGCCTTCGCGGGCCAGGCGCAGTGCGGTGGCGTGCCCGATGCCGCTGCTGGCACCGGTGATGAGGACGGTCTTCACGGGGTTTCCTCTCGGGGGAAGTCGGCGCCGAGGGTGGTCTCGCGCCAGGTGTCGAAAGTGGACTTGAGGGTTTCGAGCCGGGCCGTGGCGATGGTGTAGGCGGCTTCGCCGAGCAGCAGCCGCAGCGGGGGCTCGGCGGCGCCGGCCGCGGCGATGATCGCTTCCGCCGCGCGGGCCGGGTCGCCGGGCTGCCTGCCGTAGGTCGCGGTGGTCGCTTCCCGGCGCGCTCCGGCCGTTTCGGCGTAGTCGTCGATGCGGATCGCCGACTGCCGCATCGACGGGCCGGACCAGGCGGTGCGGAACGCGGCGGGCTCCACGATGGTCACCTTGATGCCCAGCGGGGCCACTTCCGCGGCCAGCGACTCCGACAGCCCCTCCACGGCGAACTTCGTCGCGTGGTAGTAGCCGGTGGCGCCGAAAGCGGCGAGCCCGCCGAGCGACGACACGGTCACGACGTGCCCGCTGCGGCGGGCCCGCATGCCGGGCAGCACCGCGCGGGTGACGTCGGCGAGGCCGAACACGTTGGTGTCGAACAGCTTCCGGATCTCGGCGTCCTCGCCTTCCTCGACGGCGGCGAGGTAGCCGTAGCCGGCGTTGCCGACCAGGACGTCGATCCGGCCGAAGGTCGTTTCCGCCTTTTCGACCGCGGCGGTGACCTGGGCGTGGTCGGTGACGTCGAGCGGCAGCGCCAGTGCGCGGTCGCCGTGCGCCTCGACGAGGTCGCGGACCCGCGCCGGGTCGCGGGCGGTGACGACGGCCCGCCACCCGCGGTCGAGCACGGCTTCGGCGAGTGCGCGGCCGAGGCCGCTGGAGCAGCCGGTGATGAACCAGACAGCGTTTTCGGGCACGACGAAGTACTCCGTCCATGGGGGAACAGCGGAAGGGGTTTTCAGGAAGCGGCGAGGCTGCCCAGGAGGGCGAGGGCCGCTTCCGACGGGCTGCCCGGCTCGGCCTGGTAGACGACCAGCTGCTGGCCGGGCGCGCTGTTCACGGTCAGCGCCTCGTAGCTCAGCACGAGCTCACCGACGAGCCGGTGGTGGAACCGCTTGGTTTCGTGCGTCTTCTGCCGGATGTCGTGGCGCGCCCACAACCGGCGGAACTCCGCGCTCTTGACCGACAGCTCGCCGACCGTCTCGATCAGCCGCGGGTCGTCCGGGTCGATCCCGGCGGCCGCCCGCAGGCCACCGACCGTGTTGACGGCGACGCGCTCCCAGTCCGGGTAGAACTCGCGGGCGTCCGGGTCGAGGAACACCAGCCGGACCAGGTCGGCGCTGTGCTCGTGCCCGCCGAACAACGCCTGGCCCAGCGCGTTGTGCGCGAGCACGTCCAGGCAGCGGCCGAGCACCAGCGCGGGGGTGTCGGGCCAGCCGTCCATCAGGCGCAGCAGGTTCGGGCTGACCTGCTCGCGCCGTGGCCGTCGACGTCGTCTCGGGGCCGGGCTCGCCAGCCGGTGCAGGTGGGCGGTGGCGTCCTCGTCCAGCGCGAGCCCGTGCGCGAGCGCGTCGACGACCTGCGCCGACGGGTTCCGCTCCCGCCCCTGCTCGAGCCGGACGTAGTAGTCGGTGCTGACCCCGGCCAGCACCGCCACCTCCTCGCGGCGCAGCCCGGCGACCCGGCGCGGCCCGCCCGCGGGCAGGCCGAGGTCCGCCGGGCCCACCTGTTCGCGGCGGGCCCGGAGGAACTCACCAAGAGCGTTCTCCGCAGCCATGATCCGAGGCTAACCCGGTGGCGCCGGACTTGGGTGGCCGCGCCGCACCCACCCTCAGGTGAGCCGGATCGGCTCCCCTTCGTGGTCCGGCTGCAGGAGCGTGGCAGTGGCTTCGCGCCCGTCGACGTCCAGCGTCATCACGGCGTTGCCGAAGTGCGGCCCCGAAACGCAGCGCCAGGTCAGCGGCGCGGGCGGCACGCCGACGCGGCGGGCCAGGCCCTCGCTCAGCCGCGTCAGGCTCCGCGCCCAGCCCGCGCGGAACAGCCGGTTCATGTACCACGGCACGGTGTTGTGCACCGGCGAGCAGGTGAGCTGGTGCACCGGTGCGCCCGGCAGGTCGGCCCGGGCGACGTACGCGTGGTGCACGTCGCCCGACAGGACGTTCACCGAGGCGACGCCCCGGTCCGCCACCCGCCCGATGAGCTTGCTCAGCCGGTCGAACGACTCGCGGAACGCCGGCCAGTGCTCCAGGTCGGCGAGCTGGCGGAACCACTCGCTGACCCGGCCGATGAGCCCGGGCCGGGTGCAGAGCCGCTCGTTGACCGACTGCGCGGCCGACAGCGCGGTCGGCATCAGCCACGGCAGCGAGGTGCCGATCAGCAGGTGCTCGAAGTCGCCGCCGGCCTGCTCCTCGATCCAGCGGAACTCGTCCTCGCCGACCATCGAGCGGGTGCCGCCGGCCAGGATCCGCCCGGCCCGCGAGTCGATGACCAGCAGCCGGACCGGGCCGAAGTCGCGCCGGTAGGACCACCGGGTGCCCTTGGCGCCGTCGGCCTCGCGGTCGGCGCGGTCGGCGAACTCCCGCAGCAGCCCGGCGTTGTCCACGCCCGACTTGACCACCTGCTGGTAGACGTCGTCTTCGGCGAGCTCGTCGGGGCCGAGGTTGCCCAGGTGCTGGTACACCCAGTACGAGACCAGCGCGCCCCGGATCCGCTCCGGCCACCACGACGTCCGGGTCATCTCCTCGCGCCACGCGTGCGACGTGTTCCAGTCGTCGCGCACGTCGTGGTCGTCGAAGATCATCGACGTCGGCACGGTCGACATCAGCCAGCGCACCGCCGGATCGCACCACGCCTCGAAGTACAGGTGGCAGTACTCCTCGAAGTCGGCGACCTCGTTGCCCGGCGGTTCGCTCGTGTCACGCCGCTGCGCGAGCCACTCCTGCGTGGCGTCGGTGGTCTCGTCGGCGTAGACCTGATCACCCAGCAGGAGCAGCGATTCCGGCCATTCGGCCTCGTCGAGCGCGGCCATCCGGTGGGCGTACGCGGCGAGTGCGTCCGGGCCGAGCGCGTCCTGCTCCCGCGGTTTGCGGCAGGACCCGAACACCAGGCGGAACCGGGGGTCGCCGGGGGCCAGCGTCCGGATCCGGCTCGGTGGCAGGGTGCTTTCCGGTCCGGGCCAGGCGAGTTCGCCGTCGAGCCGCACTTCGTACGGCGTGCTGCGCCCCGGCTCGAGCCCGGTCAGCACGACGAGGGCGTAGTGGTGCCCGGCGACCTCGAAGGTCCGGGCGGCCGCCTCGGCGACGCGGACTTCGCACGGGCCGTCCGTCTCCACCCAGATCGTCGCCGAGTCGGCGTTCACGTGCCGCAGCAGCGGTCCCAGGAGCAGCTCGGTCATGCCCGGAATCCTCGCAGCAGTCCGGCCCGGCGGCAGTTCGAAAGGTCGCGAAACATCCCGATAATCGTTGACCGGTCCCGGGCGGCGAACGAACGATCGTCACGAGCTGCGCCCCGCCCCCGGAAAGGATTCGTCGAGTGCGAAGACTCTTCACCGCCCTCCTCGCCGCCGCGCTGTCGATCGCCGCTGCCGTCGTGCTGGTGGTTTCGGCGCAGCCCGCGTCGGCGGCCACCTTGACGCGCGTGACCGATTTCGGCAGCAATCCCAGCAACCTCAACATGTACACCTACGTCCCGGACCGGCTGGCGCCGCAGCCGGCGCTGCTGGTCGCGGTCCACTACTGCACCGGCTCGGCCTCCGCCGTGTTCAACGGCTACGCCCGCGACTACGTCACCGCGGCCGACCAGTACGGCTACGTCATCGTCTTCCCGGAAGCCACGCGCAGCGGGCAGTGCTTCGACGTCTCGTCGCCGCAGGCGCTCACCCGCGGCGGCGGCAGCGACCCGGTCGGCATCCTGTCGATGGTCGACTGGGCCAAGCAGCGCTACCACGTCGACCCGGCACGCGTGTTCGTCACCGGCTTCTCCTCCGGCGCGATGATGACCAACGTGCTCGCCGCGGAGTACCCGGACGTGTTCGCGGCCGGCTCGGCGTTCATGGGCGTGCCCGCCGGCTGCTTCGCCACCACCGACGGGTCGAGCTGGAACAGCCAGTGTTCGGGTGGCCAGCTGATCAAGACCGCCCAGCAGTGGGGTGATCAGGCCCGGCAGATGAGCGGCGGGCGCAGCGGCCCGTACCCGCGGATGCAGCTGTGGCACGGCACCGCCGACGACACGCTGCGCTACCCGAACTTCGGCGAAGAGGTCAAGCAGTGGACGAACCTGCGGGGCGTGAGCCAGACGCCGTCGTCGAGTGATTCCCCTCAGTCCGGCTGGACGCGCTCGCGCTACGGCGGCACCGGCGTGCAGGCGCCGGTCGAGGGCATCAGCGTGCAGGGCGCCGGGCATGCGCTGCCGCAGAACGGGATGGTGGCGTACGCCATCGCGTTCCTCGGCCTGAACAGCGCCGGCACTTCGACGACGACGACGTCCGCGCCGCCCGCCGGGAGCACGCTCGGGAGCGCGGCGAGCGGGACCGGCCGGTACTTCGGCACCGCGGTTTCGGCGGGCAGGCTCTCGGACAGCGTCTACACCGGCATCCTGAGCCGCGAGTTCTCCATGATCACGCCGGAGAACGAGATGAAGATCGACGCGACCGAGCCCGCGCAGGGCCAGTTCTCGTACGGCAACGCCGACCGGATCGTCAGCCAGGCGACGAGCCAGGGCGCCCGGATGCGCGGGCACACGCTGGCTTGGTACGCGCAGCAGCCGGGCTGGATGCAGGGTATGGAGGGCTCGTCGCTGCGGTCGGCGATCCTGAACCACATCACCCAGGTCGCGACCCACTACCGCGGCCAGATCTACGCCTGGGACGTCGTCAACGAGGCCTTCGCGGACGGCGGTTCGGGTGCCCGGCGCGACTCCAACCTGCAGCGCACCGGGGACGACTGGATCGAGGCGGCGTTCCGCGCCGCGCGGGCGGCCGACCCGGGCGCGAAGCTCTGCTACAACGACTACAACACCGACGACTGGAACCAGGCGAAGACCCAGGCCGTGTACCGGATGGTGCAGGACTTCAAGTCCCGCGGCGTCCCGATCGACTGCGTCGGCTTCCAGTCGCACTTCAACCCCAACAGCCCGGTGCCGTCGAACTACCGGACCACCCTGCAGAGCTTCGCCGACCTCGGCGTCGACGTGCAGATCACGGAGCTGGACATCGAGGGCTCGGGGACCGCGCAGGCGGACAACTACCGCACGGTGACGAACGCCTGCCTCGCGGTGGCCCGGTGCACCGGGATGACCGTGTGGGGCATCCGGGACACGGACTCGTGGCGGGCGTCCGCCACGCCGTTGCTGTTCGACGGCAACGGCCAGAAGAAGGCCGCCTACACCGCGGTGCTCGACGCGCTGAACGGCGGCACCCCGCCGCCGCCGACCACCACCACGCCGACCACGCCCACCACCCCGCCGCCGACGACGACCACGACCCCGCCGCCGGGCGGGTGCACCGGGACGTACCTCAAGACGGCGGAGTGGAACGTCGGCTTCAACGGCCAGGTGACGGTGACCGGAAGCAACGCCTGGGTGCTCACGATCACCTTCCACTCGCCGCAGAAGGTCATCGGCAGCTGGAACTACACGGGGACGTGGGACAGCACCGGGTACGTGCTGACCGCGCGGCCCAACGGCAGCGGCAACGTCATCGGGTTCACCGTGCAGCACGGCGGGAACCTGACGGCACCGACCGTGACCTGCTCGGCGGGCTAGCGAGTCGTCAAAAGAGCCGGCCGACCTCGGCCGCGGGCGGTTCCTCCAGGCTGAGGAGGAACCGCTTGCGGGTGAGGCCGCCGGCGTACCCGGTCAGGCCGCCGCTGGTGCCGACCACGCGGTGGCAGGGCACGACGACGCTGATCGGGTTCCAGCCGTTGGCGTTCCCGACCGCCTGCGCGGCGCCGGGGTCGCCCAGCTCGGCGGCCAGCTGCCCGTACGTGCGGGTCTCGCCGTAAGGGATCTTGGTGAGCAGGGCCCAGACCTGCTTTTCGAACGCGGAGCCGCGCGGCGCGAGTTCGAGGTCGAACTCGCGCCGCGTGCCCGCGAAGTACTCGCCGAGCTGCCGCTTCGCCGCCTCGAAGCCGTCGTCGTCCCGGGGCCCGAGGTCGGTGATCCTCGGCGTCCGCAGGTGGCCGTCGAAGTAGAGCCCGGCCAGCGCCTCGCCGTCGCCGACCAGGGTCAGCGGTCCGATCGGGGACGCGATGACGGCGTGCTTCATGGCGCCCAGCGTACGGGTCAGCCCTGGCTGGTCTTGACCGAGAGCGAGTCGACGCTCATCTCGGCGCCGGGCGTGATGTCGGCGGACGGGCTCGTGCAGCCGCACACCTTGTTCGGGTACGAGCCGCCGATGGCGACGTCGAAGATGACGAAGAACCCGTGGTCGACGGCGGCCTTCCAGGTGCCCGCGGAGACCTGGTTCTGCTTCACCGCGAACGTCTGGGTGCCGTCGAGGGAGAAGCGCAGCTCTTCGGCGCCGGTGTTGCGACGGTCGACGACGACGGAGTAGGTGTGGTAGCCGTCCTGGCAGCCGGCGCACTCCTGCAGGTCGCTGGTGATGCCGTCCGGGTCGTGGCACTCGCCCTGCCACTGTCCACAGTGGAACGTCGTGGAGTGCTTGCTGAGCGCGTTGACGTCTTCCATGATGTCGAGCTCGCCGATGCTCGGCCAGTTCGTCGCGCCGACCGGGCGGGCGTCCGCGCCCATCGCCCAGAACGCCGGCCAGTAGCCGAGGCCGCCGGCGGGGGAGGGCTGCTTGAGCGTCGCGCTGATCTCCAGCTGGCCGCCTTCGGGGGCGGCGAAGTCGGTGCGCTGGGTCTCGATGCGGCCGGAGGTCCAGTTGCCGGCGGCGTCGCGCAGCGGCTTGATCGCCAGGTGGCCCTGGCCGTCGTGGTAGACGTTGGCGGTCGAGTCCGTCGCGGTCTCGAGTTCGCCGGTGCCCCAGTTCGCCGCGCCGCCGGGGTAGCCGGTTCCCTTGTCGTAGAGCCAGTCCTGGGTGTTCAGGCCGGTGCCCGAGGCGCCGTCGAAGTCGTCCTGGAAGACGGTGGTCCAGGTTTCCGCGGCGTGCGCCGGAGCGGCCGCGGCGAGGAATGACAACGTTGCCAGCACGGCGGCCAGCCGGGTGGGGGTGCGCATGGGGTCTCGCTTCCTGAGGGGAACGGGCCGTCCACGACCTGCGAGGCCGTCCACTGTCGCCGCCGGTCCGCGCCCGCGTCAAGGGATGTGCCCGGAAGTACCCGGCACCCGAGACCCGGGGGCGCACCGGTGGGCGTCGCGTTTGGAATTCGCGGCGGCCGGGCACCGCGCGGGCCGGGTGAGACGGTGGTCTGGACCTTCTTTCGAAGGGTTGCCAGGTAACGAAACCGGAGTCATAGTTTGTTTACGTCCACAACGAATCCTGCGAACCGCCCTCGGTAGTCCTTTATGGACTCCGCCGTTTCCTCAACGTGGAGGACGCCATGATCTCCCGGCGCTCGTTCCTCAGCCTTTCGGCGGCGACGCTCGCCACGGCCACGGTGCTGCCCCTCGCGCGGCCGGCCTACGCCGCGACACCGGACCAGTTCGGCCTGAAGCTCGTCAACAACTCCGGCTCGGGCACCGTGTACGCCTACGTCACGGGCACGACCCCGGACGGCAAGCTGGTGCTGCTGCGCGCCGACGGTACGCCGTACTACCCGGCCTCGCCGGGCGCGCCGACCACCCCGCTGCCGGAAGACTGCGCGATCCCGATCGGCTCGGGCGCGCAGGTATCGGTGCCCAAGATGGGCGGCGCGCGCATCTACGTCGTCACGGACGCGAAGCTGGACTTCTTCCTCGACCCGGGCCCGAACCTGGTCCACCCCAGCTTCCTCAACTCCGGGGATGCGAACTACGGCAAGAACTGGTCGTTCAGCGAGTTCACGTTCAACGACACGCAGCTGTTCGCCAACATCAGCTACGTCGACTTCGTGGGCATCCCGATGGGACTGTCCCTGACGACGGCGGGTTCCGGGACCTCGACGGTCCAGGGGCTGCCGGCGGGCGCGGTGGACCAGATCGCCTCGTCCCTGACGGCGCTGGGCGGCGAGTGGCCGAACCTGGTCCAGACCGGCGGCGGCGCCAACCTGCGCGTGCTGTCCCCGCACCACCACGCGTCCCGGTTCGGTGGCTACCTCGACGGCTACATCGACCAGGTGTGGGCGAAGTACGAGGGCACGGACCTGGTCGTCGACTCGCAGAACCCGGGCATCGGCAAGTTCACCGGCCGCGTCTCGGGCGGCCAGCTGGTCTTCGGTGCGGAATCCTTCGCGAAGCCGGCGACGGCGGACGTGTGGAGCTGCGACAGCGGCCCGTTCGCACTGGCCGCGGGCGCGAGCGACGCGCGCAAGGCCATCGTCCCCCGCCTGGCGGCGGCCCTGAACCGCACGACGTTGCTCGACAACCCGAACCAGCCGGCCGACGAGGACCCGGCACGCTTCTACGCAGGGGAGACGACCAACCACTACGCGCGCATCGTCCACTCGAAACTCCCGGACAACCGGGGTTACGCGTTCCCCTACGACGACGTGAGCCCCGGCCCGGACTTCAGCGGCGCGGTCTTCGCGGGCGACCCGGACGTGCTCACGGTCACAGTCGGTGCCACGCACGGCTGAGGCAGTGCGAAAACTGTCGGTGGTGGCGGCTAGCCTCACTGCATGAACACGGACGACGCGACGGTCCCGGCGCACCAGCTGACCAAGGGCCAGTGGTTCTGGCACGAGCCGGCGCCGGGGCTGCCCGCGTGGCAACTACAGGTGACCTCGGCGGAGCTGGTGGAGGATTCCGTCGAGATCTTCACGACGGATGAAGAGCGCGAACTGGTGCTGTACCCGATGAACCGCCTGGTCCGCCTCGCCAGCGCGGCTTGAGGGGAGACTTTCGGGGGCTTGGGGGGAGTGAGTCGAGGTCGAGCTGCCGGGTGTGGGTTCATCCCGCTGAGCGGCGGCCGTCGGTGGGGGGATCTTCACGTTGAGCGGTGGCCGTCGGTGCGGGGTCTTCGTGTTGAGCGGCGGCCGTCGGTGGGTGGGTCTTCACGTTGAGCGGCGGCCGTCGGTGCCGGCCTTCGTGTCGAGCGGCGGCCGCTGGGGTTTGCGCTGAGCCGCGGTGGCGCCCGGCGTTGGTGCTGAGCCGCCGACCTGCCCGGCGTTGGCGGTGGGTGGTACCGGAGCTTTGAGGGCTTGGCTGCTTGGCTGGCGTGCGCCGCCGACCGCGATCGCGCCGGTGATGGCTGCCCCTGTTGCGTGCAATTCCGCCCATAGCCGGGCGTGCGCTGCGGACCGTGGTGGCGCCGGTCTTGGCCGATTTCCGCCGCGCCGGGCCGCTGCGGCGTGGTATTTCAGTCGGTCGTGCGCCGGACCGTCTGCCGCTTTGCGGCCGGTGCTCGGCCAGCGATGTTCTGTCGCCAAGAGCTGGCGGTGCTTGCGGTCCCCTTCGCGCAATCCTGGCCGCGGTCAGCCGTGCGCTGCCGACCGCGATCGTGCCGATAGTGGCCGCCCCCTTGCGTGCAATCCCGCCGTGGCCGGGCACAAGCTCGCCGGCCCGCTTCGGTGTCTGGTCCTTCGCACCTTGGCGAGCCGGCGATGAGCTCTCGGCTTGCTCAGCTTCCGCTTGCGTCGCGCAGCGAAGCCGGGCGCCAGGTCATCCGGATCGTTGTTCCGGTGTCGCCCGTTTCGATTTCCGACTGGTCCGTCACCTTGTCGATCAGCACCAGGCCGCGACCACCCGAAGTGCGGAGGCCTGCTGCGCGGGGGCGGGTTGCCGGGATTCCGCAGCCCGTGTCGGTGACCGTCACCGTCACCGTGTCGCCGGTGTGGGTGGCTTGGAGGCGGGCCCAGCCGTGGCCGCTCGGGTAGGCGTGGGCCGCGACGTTCGCCAGCGCTTCGTACGTGGCCAGCGTGATGTCGTGCGTGCTCTCCGCGTCGAGTGGCAGTTCGCCCAGCCAGCGGGTCAGCTTGCGGCGCAGGTCGGCCACCTCGTTCGGCAGGGCCGGCGCCAGTTCTTCGAAGGGCGAGACGACCACGGCATCAGCCTTCCTGCGCTGCGGGGCCGTGGTCCCGGTTTGGTCGGCGTCGGTGCTCTCGCCCGTATCGACGCCGGTTTCCGAGGTATGTCGATACACGATCCGCTCCCATCGTCAGCCGCTTTCCCCCGTTTCGGCGGGCTTCTCCTGTGAGCTACCCATCGCGACGGGGTCTTACCCGTTGTGCTTTGTGAAATGTCTCGCTACAGTGGAAGTGCTCCTCGTGGATGTCGGCCCCTTGGCCGCCCGGAGGAAGCTCCCGGATCCAGGCCGCTCGGCCTCTTTCCCCATTCCCGGTCGGCGCCGTGCTACGCCCCGACCGACACCTCATCAGGAGACACTCATGCCTTTTCACGGAATCCTCGACCTGTCCGGAAAAACCCCGTTCGTCCGGCACGGCCACGGCCGCACGCCCGACGACGTCGCGATCCCGCTTTCCTTGGTGCGCAAGTACAAGCTGCGCGCCGGGGACGAAATCACCGGCACCGCCGAAGAGATCATCAGCGTCGACGGCGTCGGCCCGGACGAACCGCGCCCGCACTTCGCCGACCTGGTGCCGGTGCACCCGGATCAGCGGCTGCTGCTCGAAACCACGCCGTCGCGGCTGCTGCCGCGCGTGATCGACCTCGTCACCCCGCTCGGCAAGGGGCAGCGCGCGCTCGTCGTTTCGCCGCCGAAAGCCGGGAAAACCACTGTGCTGCAAGAGATCGGTCACGGTATCGCGGCCAACCACCCGGAGTGCCGGCTGCTCGTGCTGCTCGCCGACGAACGCCCCGAGGAGGTCACCGAACTGAGCCGCACCGTGCGCGGCGAAGTGATCGCGTCCACCTTCGACCGGCCGCCCGCCGAACACGTCGCCGTGGCCGAGCTCACCATCGAGCGCGCGAAACGCCTCGTGGAGCGCGGCGAAGACGTCGTGCTGCTGCTCGACTCCCTCACCCGCCTCGGTCGTGCGTACAACCTTTCGGCGCGCCCCTCCGGCCGCACCCTCTCGGGTGGCGTCGACGCGGCCGCGTTGCAGCCCATGAAGCGCCTCCTCGGCGCCGCCCGCAACGTCGAAGGCGGCGGCTCCCTCACGATCGTCGCGACGGCCCTGGTGGAAACCGGTTCGCTGGCCGACACGGTGTTCTTCGAAGAGCTCAAGAGCACCGGCAACGCCGAACTCAAGCTCGACCGCAAGGCCGCCGAGCGCCGCATCTTCCCGGCTGTCGACCTCCAGGGATCCGGCACCCGGCGCGAAGAACTCTTGGTGACGTCAGGAGAACTCGCGGCGATGCACGAAATCCGGCGCGCTTTGTCGGGCCCGCATGCGATCGAGCAGCTGCTGGACCAGCTCCGCAAGACCGGCTCCAACGCGGAGTTCTTGCTCCGCGTGATGGGCGCGGCGGCACCGAAAGCGGCCTGACAGCTCAGCTTTCGCCTCGCTCCCGCAGTTCGCCGATCACCTTTTGCCCGGCACCACGGGCTTCCTCGACGCTCTCCGGCGGTTCACCTTCGCCGGACCGGTAGAGGTCATCCTCCGCCCGGCCGGGATCTTCAGTCTCGGCCCGTGCGATTTCGGGCTGCTGTTCGTTCGGTCGGGACACGGTCACCGCCGTTCATCGAGGTGGCTGATAGGGAGTGGCGCGCGGGTAGGACGGCCGCTCGGGCCCGCGGTTGAGCGTGGCGACGAGAAATCCGAGCCCGGCGACGATCACGACGAGCGCTCCCGCCCCGGGCGCGAACGCCCACCACCCGACCCCGGCAGCGGCCACGAGCCACGCCGCGACGAGGGTGCGCTTCGCGGTGAGGGGATACGCCTTCGGCAGCTCCCGGACGGCGGTCGCGCCGAGCACGAGCAGCCCACCCAAGGCCACGATCAGCACGATGACGTACATGGGATGTCCTCCTTCGGGGAGTCGGGCATCTCGAACGGGATTACCCGTGAAGGTGGACGACATGCCGTGGCCTCGGGCACACGAAGCCGAGACGGCCGCTCGCTCAGCTGCCGCGGCCCGTGGTCTGCTGCAGGGCGTCGATCCGCGCCGAAGCCTCCGCCTTCGTCAAGTTCTCCGGTACCTCTTCCCCCGCTTCCTGTGCCAGCGTCTGCAGGTACGACTTCTGCGGCCCCGTCATCGGTTCGTCACCCGTGGTCCAATCGCTCGGGTCCTTCTCCGGGTTGGGCTCGACCTGATCCGTCATGACTCCTCCATTTCGAACGTCTGTTCGCACTCTAGCGCGAGGGTCCGACACTCGCCGCTCATCGGCCGGCCGGCGGGGTCGTCGGCGGGCCGGCCTCGTGACCGGCGCGACCGTGGGTCCGGCGGTCGTCCTTCATCTGCTGTTCGTGCAGGTGGCGGCGACCTCCGGTCAGCGACTCCAGCAGCGAACGCTCGAGGTCGCGACAGGCCTTGTAGTACCCGTCGTCGTACTCCTCGACGACCTGGAAAGTCCACCGATCGGGTAACACGTTCAGCCCGATGAGCTCCTCGGAGATCCGCTGCGCCCAGTCCGCGTGGCCCGCCTTCTCGAGCTGCTCCACGGCTTCGCCGAGGGCCAGGTCCGCGCTGCCGGTCAGCTGGTGGAACGAATACAGGTGCCCGCGGGCGCGCTCGATCGTCTCGAGGGCCTCGGTGACCTTGCCGACGGCTTCGACGGTGGCGGCGTCCGGTTTCTCGACCATGACGCGAAAGTGCCCCGTTCCGGGATTTCTACACCTCCCGGAACGGGGCACTCGGCAAAACGACTCACGCCGTCGGGCGCGTGGCTCCCGCGTACTGGCTCATCAGCGGCGAAATCTTCACGACGTCGCCGCTCGTCGGGGCGTGGACCATCTTGCCGTCGCCGATGTACATCCCGATGTGGGACACCGGGGAGTAGTACGCGACCAGGTCGCCCGGCTGCAGCTGGCTGCGCGACACCGCGGTGCCGAAGCCCGCCTGGGCCGACGACGTCCGGGGGAGGCTGATGCCGGCCTGCTTGTACGCCCACTGCATCAGGCCCGAGCAGTCGAACGTGCCCGGCCCGGTGGCGCCCCAGACGTACGCGCTGCCGAGCTTGCTCAGCGCCGCGTTGACGGCCGCCTGGGCCGCCGCGGTCGGCGCCTTGACGTTGGGCGCCGCGCCGCCGGTGTCCTTCTGGGCCGCCTTGTCGGCGGTGCTGAGGGTCCGGCTCTGCGCCTCGATCTGGTCGAGCTGCGCCTGCAGATTCTTCTTCTTGCCCTCGATGTCCGACGCCAGCTTGGCGGCGGCGTCACGGGCGTCCTGGGCGCGCTTCGCCGCGTCCGCCGCCGCCTTCTCGGCCGCGGTGGCCTTGTCGGCCGCGACGCTGAGGTTGTCCATCGCGGCGTTCTTGTCGGTCGCGATGACCTCGAGCGCGGCCGAGCGGTCCAGGAAGTCCTGGGTGGACGTGCCGGCCAGCAGCGCCGACAGCTTGTTCATCTGGGCGCCGCTGGTGAACGACGCGCCGGCGAACTTGTCCACCTGGGTCTGGTACTTCTGCTTCGCCTCGATCGCCTGGGCGCCGGCGTCCTTCGCGGCGGTGACGTCGGCGTTGGCCTTGTCGAGCTGGCCCTGCTTGGCGGTCAGGTCGTCCTGGGCCTTGAGCAGGTCTTCGTTGAGCTTCTCGGCCTGTCCCGCGAGTTCGCGGTACTTGGCCAGCGCGTCCGAGCCCGCGGGCGGGGCCTGCAGGACGGGGATCGGGGCGGCGGTGGCCGGGGGCTGGGCCATGGTGACGACGGCGATCACCGAGGCCGCGGCGAGGGCACCTGACACCACGCGCTTTACGGGATGCGTACGCATTCTCGCGCGGGTCTCCTTTGCTGTTCGGCCGCCGGCGGGTGCCGGACGGGCGAGTCGGGGGCCTCGCCCGGAGCGCGCTCTATCGCAACAGGAAGAGCGCGCTGTGGGTGTCCGGTACCCGGCAGGGGGGTATCGGCGGCGATCTCGCGTCGCCGTCCATCGACGACCGGGGGCCGCGAGATCTCGAACAGGTTACGAAAAGAACACGGCACCGTCCAGTGCGGGTCAGTCGCAACTCTCCGTGACGATGGGAAACACGGCTGGACCAGTGGTAATGGAAAAGGGTGTGGTGGGGATTACACGTCGTCACCGTCGAGAAGTACCCTACCCCCCAAGGGTATGAGCCCGGTTTGTACGTCCCTTGTATTCCGCCGGGTGATCCTCCTGGCCGAAGAGATTCCGACCAGTGGAGGACAGGGATGTTCACGAAGGCCGCCGTGTTGACGGCGCTCACCGCCGCGGCGTTCGCCGTGGCCGCACCGGCTCAGGCCGAAACCGCGGTCACGACGGCGCTGCCCACGGCGAACATGGAGGCCGTGCTCAAGGCGGCCCAGATCGACCCGCGCCGGGCCGACGACACCCAGACGCCGGGCGCGCACGACAGCGTCCTGCTCGTCGAACAGGCGCTGCAGGCGAAGGGGCTCCTCGCGAGCACCTACGTCGACGGCTACTTCGGCACCACCACGATCACGGCGTACTCCCAGTACCAGAAGTCGCTGGGCTACACCGGGATCGACGCCTCCGGCCTGCCGGGCAAGACGTCGCTGGAGAAGCTGGGCGAAGGCCGCTACACGGTCACCGGCCCGGTGTCCGCGGGCAGCCACGTCACCTACCACGGCGTCACGCTCAACACCCGCACCAAGGCGATGCTCGTGGCCGCCGAAGGCATCTTCGGTTCGTCGGTCAGCCTGACGCAGGGCTCGTACAACCCGGGCGGCGTCGACGCCTCGGCCGGGACCCACGACGGCGGCGGCGCGATGGACATCTCGGTGTCCAGCCTGTCCTCGACCAGCCGGACGAACCTGCTGAAGGCGCTGCGCAAGGTCGGGTTCGCGGCCTGGCTGCGCACTCCGGCCCAGGGCTTCGCCTACCACATCCACGCGATGGCGATCTCCGACCCGGACCTGTCCTCGGGCGCCCAGCACCAGACCGGCGACTACTACCTGGGCATGAACGGCCTGGCCGGCCGCGGCGCCGACGACGGCCCGTCGGTCACCAAGGTGACGTGGGAGGAGTACCAGCGCGGCTGACACCGGACGCCCGGCCGTGGTGGCACGGCCGGGCTCGCCGGTGGTTTGATCGGGGGACCAACTCTCTGGGGGTGTCCCGATGGCGGGCAAGGCGTTCCGGTTCGGTGTCGTCGCGGCGGCCGGGGAGGGCGGCGCGAAATGGCGCGAGACCGCCCGGCGCGCGGAAGAGCTCGGCTACTCGACGCTGCTCTCGCCGGACAACCTCAACCTGCCGACGCCGACCGCGTCGCTCGCGGCCGCCGCCGCGGTGACCACCGAGCTGCGCGTCGGCTCGTTCGTCCTGGCCAGTCCGCTGCGCACCGCGCGGGCGGCGGCCTGGGAGGCACACAGCCTGACCGCCGTCACCGACGGCCGGTTCGAACTCGGCCTCGGCACCGGGCTCCCGACGATGCGCCAGCAGGCCGCGGAGCTGGGCCTGCCCTACGGCTCGGGCCAGGAGCGGCTCGACTCGATCTCCGAGACCGTCGACCACGTGCGGCGGCTCGACGGCGACGCGCACACCCCGGTCATGATCGCCGCGGGCGGGCCCAAGGCGCGGGTGCTCGCCGCGAAGAAGGCCGACATCGTCACCCTCGCTGGCGGCGCGCTGACCACCCGCGCGGAAACCGCGGCCTACATCGGCGAAATTCGCGCGGCGGCCGGCGACCGGGACCTCGAGTTCGCGCTCAACATCTGGGTCGTCGGCGAGCAGGTGCCGCCGTGGATCCGCGGGTTCATCGGGGTCGACGCCGAAACGCTGATCGAGCACGACTCGCTCGCCATGCTCCGCGGCGGCACCGACGCCATGGCCGAGGAGCTCGAACGGCGTCGCGAGGAACTCGGCATCTCCTACTTCAGCGTCAACGGGGCGTTCACCGAGGAGTTCGCGCCGCTGGTGGCGCGGCTGGCGGGGAAGTGAGCGTCGCCGGGTCGGTGTTGGCCCCGCAGAGCAGGACGGCGACCCGCTCGCCCGGCGCCGGCCGGTAGGCCCCAGTGCGCAGGGCGGCGAACGCCGTCGCCCCGCCGGGTTCGACGGCGAGGCGGTAGCGGTCCCACAGCGCCGCGCGGGCGTCGAGGATCTCCGCATCGCCGACCAGCACCGAGCCCACGTCCGTGCGGGTGGCGACCGCGAACGCGATGTCCCCGAGCCGGGACGCGCCGAGCGAATCGGCGGCGATCCCGGACACCTCGACCGGGACCGGCTCGCCCGCGGCCAGCGCCGCGTTCAGCGTCGGAGCCGTGCGCGGCTCGACGCCGATCACCCGGGCACGGCCTTCGACCGCGGCGGCGATGCCCGCCAGCAGCCCGCCGCCGCCGACCGCCACCAGGATCGTGTCCAGCCCGTCGACGTCGGCCAGCAGCTCCAGGCCGATCGTGCCCTGGCCGGCGCAGATCTCCGGCTGGTCGTAGGCGTGGCAGAAGAGCGCGCCCGAGTCCGCCGCGTGCTTGACGGCGGCGTCGTAGGCGTCGGCGTACTTGTCGCCGACCAGCTCGACGGCCGCGCCCAGCGTCCGCAGCTTCGCCACCTTCACCGCGGGCGCGTTCGCGGGGACGTAGACCCGCGCGGCCACCCCGAATTCGCGGGCGGCGTGGGCGACCGCGAGCCCGGCGTTGCCGCCCGAGGCGGCCACCACCCCGGCCGCCGAGAGCTCGCCCGCCGCGATGATCCGGTTGAAGGCGCCACGGGCCTTGAACGACCCGGTGTGCTGCAGCTGCTCCAGCTTGAACCACACGCCGTCGTCGGCGAGGACGGGCGTCCGGCGGACCCGGCCCCGGATCCGGGTGGCCGCCAGTTCGACATCCGCGGTGCTGATCATGCGCCCAGCATGCGCGCCGGCCGGCCGTAAGCACCAGCGACGTCTCCTATGCTGCCGTTAGCGGAGCTGATGGCCGGAGGTGATCGTGCTCGACGCCCACCGACTGGCCGTGCTGGCCGAGGTCGCGCACGCCGGCTCGATCGCCGGAGCCGCCCAGCGGCTCTCCTTCACCCCTTCGGCCGTCTCGCAGCAGCTGGCCAAGCTCGAGCGCGACGTCGGGGCCCGGCTGCTGCACCGGCACGCCCGCGGCGTCACCCTGACGCCGGTCGGGGAAGCGCTGCTCGGCCACGCGGAGACGATCGTCGGCGAGCTGCGCACCGCCGAGCGGACGGTCCGCGCCCTGCTCGGCGAGGAGCCCGTGCAGCTCACCGTGGGCACCTTCGCGAGCGCCGGCAGCACGCTCGTGCCCGCCGCCCTCGCCGACTTCCGCCGGGACCACCCCGCGGTGGCGCTGCGGCTGCTGGACCTGGAACCACCCGACGGCTACGGCCTGGTCAGCTCCCGCGACCTCGACCTGCTGATCACCCACCGCTACCCGGGGGCGCCGCTGCCCGACCCGCGCGGGCTCACGCGGAAGCTGCTGCGCTCCGAGCGGTTCCGCCTGATCCTCCCGGCCGGCCACCCGAAGGCGCGGGCCCGGCGGCTCACCCTGCGCGCGCTGTCCGGCGAGGAGTGGATTTCCGGCAGCCCCGGCGCGCCCAACCGCGGCTGCCTCGAGCAGCTCGCCGACGCCGCCGGGGTCGCGCTGCGGGTGGCCTACGAAACCCGGGACTACCAGGTCGTGCTGGCGCTGGTGGAGGCCGGGCTGGGGATCGCGTTCGTGCCCGAGGGCGTGCTCGCCCGGCTGGGCCCGGCGCGGATCGAGGTCCGCGACGCGGCCGACGCGCGGCCGGTCCGTGAGATCTTCCTGGTGCACCACCGGCGGCCCGGCCCGCTGGTGACCGAGATGGTCGCGCTGCTCAGTCGCTAGGGGAGGCGGTGGCCGTCAGCGCGCGCCGGCGGGCTCGAAGCGCGCCGACGCCGCCCGGAGCGCGTCCAGGCACGCGCGCACCGCGCCGACGTTCTCCTCGCCCGCCCGGCAGATCGCGAAGATCGTCCGGTCGAGCGCCGGGCGCGTGGTCAGGATCCGGACGCCGTCGGGCAGCCGGTCGCGGGCCAAGCGGGGTACCAGCGCCGCGCCGATGCCGCCCGCCACCAGGGCCAGCTGGGTCGGGTAGCTGCCGACCGTGCAGCTGATCCGGGGCTCCAGCCGCTGCTCGCGCAGCACCTGCGTGAGCCACTCGTAGCAGCCGGACCCGGCGCTCCACGCGATCCACGCCACGTCGTCCAGCTCGCCCAGGTCGACGGCCTTGCGGTGGGCCAGCCGGTGCCCGGCGGGCAGGGCGAGGTCGGCGACGTCGGCGAACAGCGGGATGCCGGTCGCCGACGGCGGGATCTCCGTGGGGCGGTCGGCCCAGCTCTCCACCACGGCGACGTCGAGTTCGCCGGACACCACCCGCGGGATCGTCTGCTCGGCCTCGCCTTCGTGCAGCGTCACCACCAGCCCGGGGTGCTGCGTCGAGAGCGTGGTGAGCGCGGGCGGCAGCAGCGCGTGCACCGTCGTCGGGATCGCGCCGACCCGCAACGGCCCGAAGACGTCCTCACGCAGCAGTTCCAGGTCCGCCTTCGCCTCGGCGACCTGCGCCAGGATCCGTTCGGCGTGCCCGGCGAGCACCTGGCCCGCCTTGGTCAGCCGGACGCCGCGGCCGTGGGGTTCCAGCAGGGTCTGGCCCGCTTCGCGCTCCAGCTTGGCCAGCTGCTGCGACACCCCGGAGGGCGTGACGTGCAGCGTGGCGGCCGCCGCGGCGACCGAGCCCTGGGTCGCGACGGCGTGCAGCGCCCGCATCCTCTCGAGTCCGAACACAGTAGGGATGCTACCGAATTCCGGGAAGGAACATTCGCTTGTCCTTGACAGTCGTGGCCCCCACGCTGGAGGGGTGACCACGACCGCGCCCCGTCCGACGACGCCCGCACCGACGTTCACCAGCCGGTTCGACCCCCGGCTGCTGGCCGCGCTCGGCAGTTTCTGCATCTCGCTGTCGTCGGTCTTCATCAAGGTCTCGCACACCAGCGGCAGCACGAGCGCGTTCTGGCGCTGCCTGCTGGCCCTGCCGGTGCTGGTCGTGCTCGCCGCGCGCGAACGGCGGAAGGCGGGCTCGGTGCACCGCCGCGTGCTCCTGCCGCTGCTGGCCGGCACCGGGCTCGGCCTCGACTTCGTGCTGTGGGGCGAGGCGATCCCGCGGGTCGGCGCCGGCATCGCCACCGTGCTGCTCGCCGTCCAGGTGGTCATCGTGCCGGTGCTGGCGTTCGCGTTCCTGCGCGAGCGGCCGTCGAAGCGGTTCCTCGTCGTCGCGCCCGTGCTGCTGGGCGGCGTCGTGCTGGCCGGCGGCTTCGCCGGCACCGGCTCGTTCGGCCCGGACCCGGTGACCGGCGCGGTCGCCGCGTTGCTGGCCGGCGCCGGGTACGCGCTCTACCTGTTCCTGATCCGGCTCAGCGGCGCCAAGGGCACCCAGGCGAACTCGCTCGCGCTGGCGACGGTTTCGGCGGGCGTGGTGGCCTTCGTGGCCGGCGTCCCCACCGGCACGCTCGACCTGACCCCGCCGCCGGCGGCCTTCGGCTGGCTGGTCGCGCTCGCCGTCGTCGGCCAGCTGATCGGGTGGATCCTGATCTCCGCCGCGCTGCCCCGGATGTCGGCCACCACCGGCGCGACGCTGATGCTGCTGCAGCCGGTCGGCGCGGTGCTCCTGGGCATCGCCCTGCTGGGTGAGGCACCGAGCGCGCTGCAGCTGATCGGCTGCGCGGGCGTGGTCGCGGCGGTGTGCATCGCCGGTGGCGGACGATCTGCGCGCGACCGGCGTCCCGGCTAACGTCGCGGGCATGCGGGTACTGGTGGCCGGTGCGTCCGGCTTCGTCGGCAGCCGGTTGTGCCCGGCGCTGGAATCGGCCGGGCACGAGGTGCTGGCGATGACCCGCCACCCCGCGAAGTACGGCGGGGCCGGGAAGGCCGTGCGCGGCGACGTCGCCGACGTCGGCTCCCTACGTGACGCGCTCAAGGGCGTCGAAGCGGCTTACTACCTGGTGCATTCACTCGACAGCGCGGACTTCAAGCGCCGTGACGCCGACGCCGCGCGCGCGTTCGCCCGCGCCGCGGCCGACGCCGGCGTAAGCCGGATCGTCTACCTCGGCGGGCTCGGCGACGACGACGACGCGCTGTCGGAGCACCTGGCCAGCCGCCGCGAGGTCGAACGGCTGCTGGGGGAGACCGGCGTCCCGGTCACCGTGCTGCGCGCCGGGATCGTGATCGGCCACGGCGGGACGTCGTGGGAGCTGACGCGGCAGCTGGTCGAGCACCTGCCGGCGATGATCACCCCGCGCTGGGTCGGCACGCGCACCCAGCCGATCGCGATCGCCGACGTCGTCCGCTACCTGGCCGGCGTCCTCGACCACCCGGAGGCCGAGGGGAAGACGTTCGAGATCGGCGGCCCCGAAGTGCTGGCCTACCGGGACATGCTGCAGCGCGTCGCCGCGATCGAAGGCCGGTCGCTGCTGATCCTGCCGGTGCCGCTGCTCTCCCCGCGCCTGTCGTCGTACTGGCTTTCGTTCGTCACCGACATCGACGTGACGACCGGGCGGGCGCTGATCGACTCGATGACCAACGAGGTCGTCGTCCGCGACGACGCGATCCGCCGGATCGTCGAGTTCGAGCCGCTGGGCTACGACGAGGCCGTGCTGCAGGCGCTGGGGGAACGCGCGAAGAGCAGGCGGCCCGCGTGAGACGGGCGCTCCTGGCCGCCGTCACGGCCGCCGGGTCCGGGCTGCTCGGCGCGTCGCTGGCCAGCCGGCCCGGTTCGCGCCGGTTCCACACGCTCACGGCGTCGGTCGCGGCGACGTGGTTCGCCGGGGCGGGCCGGGTGCCGCGCGGCCGCCCGGACGTCGTCCAGCCGCTGGTGGTCGGCGTCGGCGCGTTCGGCGTGTTCTACTGCGGCGCGTTGGTGGCCCGGCACATCCCGCCGCTGCGCCGCGCGATCACCGGCGTGCTCGACCACGCCCACCGCGGTTCGACACCGTCGGTGGCGGTGACGACGCTGGTCACCGGCGTGGCGGAGGAGGCGTTCTTCCGCGGCGCGCTCTACGACGCCTTCGGGGCGCGCGGCGCCACCGCGGTCTACGTCCTGTCGACCACGGCCACGCGGAACCCCGCGCTGGTCCTGGCCTCCGCGGTGATGGGGACGCTCTTCGCCGTGCAGCGCCACCGCGCGGGCGGCGTGCAGGCCCCGATGCTGACCCACGTGGCGTGGTCCGCGCTGATGCTCGCGGTCATGCCGCGGCTGTTCCCGCCGGAGGACTAGACCACTGTTGTCCGGAACCGGACAGAATCCTTCGCCGGACGGCCCCGGTGTTCCTATGCTGGAACGAACCCCGGTGCGTGGAGAGGGATGTCGATGCGGACATTGCTCGTGCTGCTGCTCGTGTTCGGTTCCCCGGCCCCGATCCCCGCGACCGCGGCGACGACCGCCGCCGCGGTGTGCGTCACCTCGTGCGACACCCTCGACCCGTCGCGGGCCGCGCGGGAGAGTTTTCCGTTGCCCTACAAGGTGCTCAACGGGCGCGTGCTGCGGCTGCACGCGTCCGACCCGGACGGCATGGCCTGGGCGAGCATCGACAACGGCGTCCCCGGCGACGCCGTCTGGCTCGACCGCTCCTGGGACGGCGGCGCCACCTGGGAAGGCTTGCTGGGCAAGGCGAGCGTCCCCGGTTCGTGGACCGGCACCCGCACCCTGATGTACAACCTGACCGACCCGGCGCACCACCGCCGTGGCCTGGTCCGCGCGTGCGGCGACGCGCAAGGCGTCGGCTGCACCGCCTGGATCTACCCGGACGTCTGCGACAGCGCGTGCGACCGGAGCGCCCCGGGCGCCGGGGACAGCCAGCCGGTTGCGCCAGCGACGCTTTTCGGCCGCGCGATCCGGCTCCACTTCGACGGCCACGGGCTGGCGTGGGCCGGCATCGAAGCGGGCGGCGCCGGGGACGAGATCTGGCTCGACCGCTCGTGGGACGCCGGTGCGAGCTGGCCCGACGGCTCGTCGCTGGGCCGCACGAGCACCCCCGCGGGCGCGGCCGGCACGCACACGACAGCGTTCGCCACGCGTGATCCCCGCGGCCGGCTCTACGGCGGCGCGGTCCGGGCGTGCGGCCGCGAAGCCACGCACGCGCAGGGCGGCTGCACGGCCTGGGCCCGCCCGGCGACGACCCGCGCGGCCGGCGCGCTCGACGCCCTGATGTGGTCCTCCGAGCCGTACACCGCCTGGTGGCCGTCGAGCTGGTGGAACTCCGCGGTCGCGGTCACGGCGGTCGCGGACGCGGGCGGGTTCGAAAGCGCGCTGGCGCGCACCTTCGACGTCAACCGGGTCGCTTTCCCCGCCGGGGCAAGGAGTTCCGACCCGATCGACGGGCACTTCGTCAGCCGGGCGATCGACGACAGCGCGTGGTGGGGCCTGGCCTGGCTCGCCGTCTACGACCGGACGCACGACGCGCGCTACCTCACCGAGGCGACGACGATCGCGAACTACGTCCAGGGGTTCTGGGACACCGGCACCTGCGGCGGCGGGGTGTGGTGGGACCGCGAGCGGACGTACAAGAACGCCGTCACCGCCGGGCTTCACCTGCGGCTGACCGCGTCCCTGCACCTGCGGATCGCCGGTGACACGCTGTGGGGGCAGCGGGCGCGCACCGCGGGTGACTGGTACCTCGGCAGCGGCATGGTCAACGCGTCCGGGCTGGTGAACGACGGCTTGACCTCCTCCTGCGCCAACAACGGCCAGACGGTCTGGACGTACAACCAGGGGCTCGGGATCGGCGGGCTGCTGGAACTGTGGCGCGGCACCGGCGTCCAGTCCTATTTGGACGCGGCGAAGCGGCTCGCCGACGCGGCGATGACGCGGCTGACGTCCGGTGGCGTGCTCGCCGAGTCCTGCGAGACGGGGTCCTGCGACGACAACCAGAAGCAGTTCAAGGGCATCTTCATGCGGTACTTCGGCGACCTCGCGACCGCGACGGGCTCGGCGGCCTACCGCGCGTTCGCGCGGAAGCAGGCGGACGCGCTGTGGGCGGGCGACCGGGACCCGCTGAACCGGATCGGGCTGCGCTGGACCGGGGCCACCCCGAACGCGGCCGACTGGCGCACGCAGGCGTCCGGGCTGGAAGCGGTGCTGGCGGCCGGGTAGGCGGGCACGCCAGAATGGGCGCGTGCGGATCCTCCTGCTCGCGGCCGTGGCCGTGCTCGCCACCGGGTGCTCGCCCGGGATCGCCGGGCACGCCGTGCCCAAGGGGTTCGTCGTCAAGGACGGGACGGTGCTGCGGTTCCGGCCGGTGCTGACCGAGGCGCCAGCCGGTCCGGTGGCGGGCCCGGCGGCCGGACGGCAGAGCACCGATCCGGCCGCGCAGCAGGCCGCCTTGCTGGGCTTCGACTGCGCGCAGGACGAGCCGGATCCCCTGGACGGCCGGGACGACCCCGCGTTGCCGCTGGTCAGCTGCGACCGCGCGCAGGGCACGAAGTACGTCCTCGGCCCGGGCTTCCTCAGCGGCGCGGACGTGAGCCGGGTGGACGCCGTCGCCGATCCGCGGACCGGGAGCCCGGTCATCACCCTCAGCTTCACGGCCAAGGGCGCGCAGACCTGGGCCGAGTGGACCGGGCAGAACGTCGGCAAGCAGGTCGCGATGGTGCTCAAGAGCCGCGTGCTGACCGCGCCGGCCGTCCAGTCGGCCATCACCGGCGGGGAAACGCAGATCAGCGGCAAGT
Source organism: Amycolatopsis sp. cmx-4-83 (assembly GCF_046548815.1). Lineage (NCBI taxonomy): Bacteria > Bacillati > Actinomycetota > Actinomycetes > Pseudonocardiales > Pseudonocardiaceae > Amycolatopsis > Amycolatopsis sp. cmx-4-83. Next base: position 108,470 of record NZ_JAEBEF010000003.1, read on the forward strand.
TCAGCCTGCCGGAGGCCCGGCAGCTGGCGAAGGACATCGCCGGGGGCTGAGCCCTCAGCAGTCCGACACGGCCTCGGTGCAGGCCTGCGTCTCGGACTTGTTCGTCGCCTGGTGCAGCAGTTCGTAGAGCTGCTCGCGCTGGTCGTCGCTCAGCGCGCTGAACACCTCGTCCTCGACCGCGGCGAGCGCGAATTCGGCCCGGACCAGCAGTTTCACGCCGACGTCGGTGAGCTCGACGACGTGCCGGCGCCGGTCGACGGGGGAGCGGCGGCGCTCGATCAGGTTCTCGGCTTCGAGGTCGTTGAGCAGCCCGACGACGTTCGTGCTGTCCATTTCCAGGATCTTCGCCAGGTCCTGCTGCGAGCTGCCGCCCAGGTCGCGCAGGACGGTCAGGGCGATCAGGTGGCGCGGGCGCAGGCCGAGGGGCTTGAGGACCGAATCGCTGCGGGTCTGCAGCCGCCGCGTCAGCTGGCCGAGCAGCGCCCCACAGCGGTGGGGCGGCTGGTTCACGACCGGCAGCGACGTCATGCGCCCAGTATATGGGCGGCTAAACGGTCGGTGTGCTATTAATGGTTTGTCTTACACCAACGATCTATGGACGGCTAACGACATGGCGCACCTCCTCCACATCGACTCGAGCATCCAGGGCGAGCGCTCGGTGAGCCGCCGGCTCAGCGCGCGGGCCGCGGCGGCGTGGCGCGCCGCGCACCCGGACGGCACGGTCACCTACCGCGACCTGGGCGCGCACCCGCTGCCCCACATCGACTCGGCGAGCGGCCTGGCCGGCATGGTGCCGCCGGACCAGCACACGCCGGAGCAGGCGGCCGCGTGGGCGCGCACCGCCGAGCTGGTCGCCGAGATCAAGGCGGCCGACACGGTCCTGCTGGGCCTGCCGCTGTACAACTTCGGCGCACCGAGCAGCGTCAAGACCTGGGTCGACCACCTGATCGCCCCCGGCCTCTCGGTCGACCACGAAACCCGGACGGGCTTGCTGGGCGGCCGCGAGTTCATCGTGCTGGCCTCCCGGGGCGGCGGGTACGGCGAAGGCACGCCCCGCGAGGGCTGGGACCACGCCGAGCAGTGGCTCCCGCACGGCGTCTCGCTGACCGGGCTGGAGCCGCGCTTCATCACGGCGGAGCTGACGCTGGCCCACGTCAACCCGGCGATGGCGGAGCTCATCCCGCTGGCCGACGCGAGCCTGGCGACGGCGGAGCGGACCATCGACGAGCTCTGGGTCCCCGCCCACGTCTGACCGCCCCCGACCACCCCAATGTGGCGTTCGGTGCGTCAGACGCACCGAACGCCACATTGGGGCGCATGGGCCTCACCTCTGGACCCGACGGCGGCGGCGCCGGGCGCGGGCGGTACCGTGCCGCCGCGGGCGGGTTGGCAGTTGCGGCACCCCGCGGAGGCCGCACCTGGGTGAGGAAGGTCAGGTTTGAGCGCGCACACCTCCCAGATGGACGACATCAGGCTCGTCGCGCAGCCCAGTGCGCTGCCGGTCACCGAGCTGTTCGTCCGCCTGATTCTCACGGACTGGTCCCTGCGGCCCATGCTGGAGCAGACCACCGCGGCCGCCAGACGGCTGGTCGAAGCCGTGATCGAGGCCGGCAACCCCAAGGCGCCGTCCTTCGTGACGCTGCGGCTGCGGCTGACCGCCGAGGTGCTGGTGGTCGAGGTCGACGACGACGTCCCCGGCCTGCCGGAACCGAAGGCCGGACCCGGCGAGCGCGTGGGCGTCGAACACGGCGTGGGCGGCGCGCGCACGACCTGGTGCGAGCTGGCGCTGCCCGGCGGGATGAGCGCGCGCCAGGTGCGCCTGCCGCGCCGCCAGGACCGCCGGACCCTGGTCGACGAGCCGGTTTCCGGCGACCCGGTCGCCGCCGACCCGCAGGTGCTCGAGCGCCTGCTGACCCGGCTGAGCGGCTGGTCCGCCGACGGCTGACGTGCGCACCCGGCCCGTCCTCGTCGTCCTCTACGACGGCGTCCGCCTGCTCGACGTCTCGGGCCCGCTGGAGGTCTTCGCCGAGGCCAACGAGCACGGCGGCCGCTACGGACTGCGGACGGCGTCGCCCGGCGGCACCGACGTCCGCACCGGCACCGGGACGCGGCTGGGTGCCGACCTCGACCTCGCGGCGGCGGATCCCCGCGACGCGACCGTGCTGGTGCCCGGCGGTCCCGAGTGGGCCCGCACGATCGCCGACGCCGATCTGATCGCCCAGATCCGCCGGCTCGCCGACGGCGCGGCCCGGACAGCGTCGGTCTGCGCGGGCGCGTTCGCGCTGGCCGCGGCCGGTGTCCTCGACGGCAGGCGCGCCACCACGCACTGGGACCTCACCGACCAGCTCGCCCGCCGCTTCCCCCACGTCCACGTCGACGGCGACGCGATCTTCGTCAAGGACGGCCCGGTCATCACCTCGGCCGGCGTCACCTCCGGCATCGACCTCGCGCTGGCGCTGGTCGAGGAAGACCTCGGCGCGGAGGTGGCCCGGCTGGTCGCCAAGCACCTGGTCGTCTTCCTGCAGCGCCCGGGCGGTCAGTCGCAGTTCAGCGTGCGCCTGGAAACCGGCCGCCCGCGCACGGAGCTGCTCCGCGGTGTCCTGGACGCCGTCGCGGCCGATCCCGCGGGCCCGCACACCCTCGGCGACCTGGCGGCCCGCGCCGGCGTCAGCACCCGGCACCTGACCCGCCTGTTCCGCGAAGAGCTCGGCCGCACCCCGGCGCGGTTCGTCGAGCAGGTCCGGCTGGAGGCCGCCCAGCAGCAGCTGGAGCGCACGACCGACCCGCTGGACGTCGTGGCGCGCCGCGCCGGCTTCGGCACCGCGGAGACGTTGCGACGCGCTTTCGTGCGCAACCTCGGGGTGCCGCCGAGCGACTACCGCGCCCGCTTCCGGACCACCGGCATCGCCTGAACGCTTCCGGCCGCGGATCCGTGCACCAGGCAGGGGAAGTGCGTGGACCGGAGGAGGAAGCCGCCGTGCGGATCGTGATCGCGGAGGACGACGCCCTGCTGCGGGAGGGGCTCGTGCTGCTCCTGCGCAGCGAGGGTTTCGACGTCGTCGAGGCCGTCGACCACCCGGGCGACCTGGTGGCGTCGGTCGTCGCGGCGGCGCCGGACCTGGCCGTCGTCGACGTCCGCCTGCCGCCGACGTTCACCGACGAAGGGCTCCGCGCCGCCCTCGAAGCGCGGCGCCGGGTGCCGGGGCTGGCGATCCTCGCGCTGTCGGCGTTCGTCGAAGACGGTTACGCGGGCGACCTCCTGGCCGCGGGCGGGGGCGGCGCCGGCTACCTGCTCAAGGAGCGCGTCGGCAAGCCCGACGAGTTCCTCGACGCCCTCCGCCGGGTGGCGGCCGGGGGCACGGTGCTGGACCGCGACGTCGTGGCGGTCCAGCTGGCCCGGCGGCGGCCCGGCGACCCGGTGGCCGCGCTGACCGACCGCGAGTGCGAGGTCGTCGCGCTGCTGGCCGAAGGCCATTCGGTGCCGACGATCGGCCGCCTGCTCGGCATCGGCACCGCGGCCGCCCGGCAGCACGCCGGGGACGTCAGCGCAAAGCTGCGCGTCCCCGACCACGGCATGCTCAGCTATTTACGAGCGTGAGCAGCTCCGCCTGCTTCTCCCGGTACCGGGCCACGTTGGCCAGCTTGACGTCTTCGTAGCCGCGCACCAGGTCGGGCAGCTCGGCCAGCGCGAGCACCCGCGCCCGGTCGGCGGCACCGGCGTCGAACGCCCGCAGGATCGTGCCGCGGTAGTCCTCGACCAGCTCGCGCTCGACCCGCCGCACCTCGGCGCGGCCGAACGGGTCGAGCCGGGTGCCGCGCAGCTTGCGCAGCGCGTGCAGCAGCCGGAACGCCGGGCGGAACCACGGGCCGAGGCTGATCTTGCGCTTCATGCCGAGCGCGCGCAGCACCGGCGGGTGCAGCCGGTAGGCGTACTTCGTGCCGTCCCCGAACTGCTCCGCCAGGCCACCGGTGAACGCCGGGTCCAGCGACAGCCGCGCGACCTCGTACTCGTCCTTGTACGCCATGAGCTTGTAGAGGTGCTTCGCGACGGCCTCGGTGATCTCCGTCGGCCCGTCCTCCAGGACCCGCACCCGCTCGACGAACTCGGCGTACGCGCGGGCGTAGCGCTTGTCCTGGTAGGCGACCAGGTCCGGGATCCGGACGTCGAGCAGCCGCGCCAATTCGGAGCCGGGCTCGGCGTGCACCAGCTTGCGCACGGACGGCTGCGTGACCTTGCGCTCCGGCTTCGGAGCCGTCGTGAGGGCTTCGGGTTCGGCCACGAGCTGACGGCCGCGGCGGAACGCCTGCAGGTTCGCGGCCACCGCGGTGCCGTTCAGCTCGATCGCGCGCTCGATCACCGCGGCCGGCAGCGGGATCGCGCCGGTCTGGTACGCGGCGCCGAGCTGGAGGACGTTGGCGAACTGGTCGTCGTCGAAGAGCTCCTCGGCGAGGCCGCGGGCGTCGAGGGAAACCGTGCGCGCGGCCGCGGCCTCCAGCGGGGCGAGGACGCTGCCGGGCGCCGGGAAGGACACGGTCGTGTCGACGACCATCCGGCCGGTCGGGACCTCCGTCGTCGAAACGACCGCGGTGGTCCGCGCGGCGTCGGCCACGGCCAGGTTCGTCGCGTCCGCGCCGACGAGCGCGTCGCACGCCAGGTAGAGGTCGCACTCGCCGGCGGCGAGCTTCGGGGCCTGCTCGACCGGTTCCGCCGTCACCTTGAGGTCGGAGACGACGGCGCCGCCCTTCTGCGCCAGGCCGGTCTGGTCGAGCGTGCGGACGTGGCGCCCGTCGAGCACCGCCGCCGTCGCGAGGATCTGCGTCACGGTGACCACGCCGGTGCCGCCGATGCCGGTGATCCGCACGGTGAAGTCCGTGCCGGCCATCGCGGGCGCGGGGATCGCGTCCGCGGCCAGCTCGGTCAGCTTGCGCCGCTGCTTCTTCCCGGTCGGCACCACGGTGACGAACGACGGGCAGTCGCCGGCGAGGCAGGAGTAGTCGACGTTGCACGACGACTGGTGGATCGTGGTCTTGCGGCCGAACTCGGTCGCCACCGGCTGCACGGACAGGCAGTTCGACTTCGTCCCGCAGTCACCGCAGCCTTCGCAGACGCGCTCGTTGATCACCACGCGGGTCGTCGGGATCGGCTGCTTGCCGCGGCGGCGCTTCCGGCGCTTCTCGGCCGCGCACTCCTGCTCGTGGATCAGCACCGTGACGCCCTTGACGGCGGCGAGTTCCTCTTGCGCGGTCAGGAGTTCGGTGCGGTCGAGCACCTCGACGTCGGCGGGGAGCTTGCGGCGCCGCAGCTTCGCGGGCGCGTCGCTGGTGATCACGACCCGCTTCGCGCCCTCGACGAGGAGCAGTTCGGCGACCTTCTCGACCGGCAGCCCGCCGACCGCGTCCTGGCCGCCGGTCATCGCCACGGCGGAGTTGTAGAGCAGCTTGTAGGTGATGTTGACGCCGGCCGCGACCGCCGCGCGCACCGCGAGGCTGCCGGAGTGGGTGAAGGTGCCGTCGCCGATGTTCTGCACGAAGTGGTCGGCCTCGACGAACGGCGCCATGCCGATCCACTGCGTGCCCTCGCCGCCCATCTGCGTCACGCCGAGGACGGTGCCGACCTGGTCGGGCTCCATGAACAGGGCCATCGTGTGGCAGCCGATGCCGCCGCCGACGAGCGTGCCCTCCGGGACCTTCGTCGACGAGTTGTGCGGGCAGCCCGAGCAGAAGTACGGCGTGCGCGCGAGCAGCGGCACCGAGATGCGCTCGCGGCGACGGCGGCCGCGGTAGGCGTCGACCGGCGGGATGCCCTCGGGCAGCCGCCGGGCCAGCCCGGCCGCGATGCCGTCCGGGTCCAGCTCGCCGAGCTCGGTGAACAGCGTGCGGCCGTCGCGGTCCTTCTTGCCGGTGACCGCGGGGGCGCCGGGAACGCCGTAGAGGACTTCCTTGAGGGCCGTCTCGATGAACGAGCGCTTCTCCTCGAGGACGACGATCTCCTCGAGCCCGTCGGCGAATTCGCGGACGATCGAGGGCTCCAGCGGGTGGATCGCGCCGAGCTTGAGCACGCGGATGCCGTACTTCGCCAGTGCGCCCGCGTCGAGGCCGAGCGCACGCAGCGCCTGCTGGAGGTCCAGGTAGGACTTGCCGGCGGAGACGATGCCGATCCGGTCGGCGGGCCCGCGCGCGGTGATGCGGTTGATCCCGCTCGCGCGCAGGTACTCGGTGACCAGCGGCAACCGGACGGTGAACAGGCTGCGTTCCAGCTCGGCGAGGCTGGTGCCGAGCAGCCGCGAGGTCGGGGTGTGCCGGTACGCCCGCTCGATTTCCGGCGCGGTCCACTGTGGACTCACGGTGGCGGTGCCGGACGCGTCGGCGACGTTCGCGACGACCTTCAGCGACGTCCACACGCCGGCCGCGCGGGACAGCTCGACCGCGTGCATGCCGAGGTCGAGGACGTCCTGCGAGTCGACCGGGTAGAGGATCGGGATCGCCAGGTCGGCGAGGGCGAGCTCGGACGCGCAGGGGACGGTCGAGGACTTCGCGTTCGGGTCGTCGCCGACGAGCGCGACCGCACCGCCGCGCGGGTCGGTCCCGGCGAGGTTGGCGTGGCGCAGCGCGTCGGAGGCGCGGTCGAGGCCGGGGGCCTTGCCGTACCAGAACCCGGTGACGCCGCGCTGCCCGCCGGCGCCCGCGACGAGCTGGCTGCCCATCACCGAGGTCGCGGCCAGCTCCTCGTTGAGGCCGGGCCGGTGCACGACGTCGTGCTTCTCCAGCAGCGTCGAGCGGCGGCCGAGTTCGAGGTCGTACCCGGCCAGCGGCGAGCCCTCGTAGCCCGAGACGAAGACGGCGGGGTCGCCACCCCGGGCGCGGTCGTGGCGGACGCGGTCGAACAGCAGCCGGACCAGGGCCTGCACCCCGGTCAGGTGCACGATTCCCGCTTCCCGCAGATAGCGGTCCTCGAGCGTGAACGTCGCCACGGCGGCTCCTCTCGATGTGCTTCCGGGCACAGTGCGACGCCGGCCACAGCGACGCAACAGGTGTTGGCGTTCCGGGACTCTATACGCAAACTTCGGAGGCCCTGCGCTCCGGCTGGCTCGGAATTTTGCGCGGAGTTAGGCTCCTGCGCATGCCCGAAGAGCTGCTCGACGCGACCGACCACGAGATCCTCGGCCTGCTGCGCGAGGACGCCCGCCGCACGCTGTCCGACATCGCCGGCCGCGTCACGCTCTCGACGGCCGCGGTCAAGCGCCGCATCGACCGGCTGCGCGAGACCGGCGTGATCACGGGCTTCACGGTCCAGGTCGACCACGCGAAGCTGGGCTGGGGCATCGAGGCGTTCACGGAGCTGCGCTTCGTCGGCAACACGAAGGTCGCGGAGATCCTGCGCACGACGACCCGCATGCCGGAGGCCCAGGCGGTGTTCACGATCGCGGGCGACCCGGACGCGCTGGTGTGGCTGCGGGTGCGCGACATGGCGCACCTGCAGAAGACGATCGACGAGATCCGGCGGCACCACCAGGTGACCGGGACGAAGACGTTGATCGCGCTGGAGTCGTGGTCCCGGGGCACCTGAGGTGCTGGTGACGCTGGCCCGGCGGCCGGACCTGGCCGAGGCCGTCTACGCCATCCCGTACCCGCCCGGTTCGCCGGCGTTCATGGCGGGCAGCCTGGCGAGCCTGCTGGTCCGCGGCCGCCGGGTGGCCCGCCGCTGGCCGCACCTGGTCGTGGCCTTGCTCGACGGTGAGCGGCCGATCGCGCGCGGGATCATGGTGCCGTTCCGCGGCCGCGGGTCGCTGCCCGCCCGCGGCTGGGACGAAGTGGCGGTGTGGGCCGCGGAGGACGCGCTCGACGACGTCGTGCCCGACACCGCGTGCGCGCTGGAGATCGCGGTGCACCCGGACCACCAGGGCCGCGGCCACTCGGGCACGGTGCTGGCCGCGATGCGCGAAGCCGCGGCGGCGGCCGGGCTGGAATCGCTGGTGATCCCGGTCCGGCCGCCGGACAAGGCGGCGGTGCCGTCGAAGCCGATGCGCGAGTACGCCGCCGAGACCCGCGCGGACGGGTTGCCCGCCGACCGCTGGCTGCGCACCCACGTCCGCGCGGGCGGCCGCATCGAGGCGATCGCCCCCTGTTCGGCGACGGTCCAGGCCCCGCTGGCGGACTGGCGCCGCTGGACCGGCCTGCCGTTCGACCGCGACGGCGTGGTGACGGTCCCGGGCGCACTCGCCCCGGTGTTCGTCTCGGCGGCCGAGGACTTCGCGGTCTACGTCGAGCCGAACGTCTGGGTCTCGCACCGGCCAGCCGCGCGAAGCTAGCCGCGCAGCAGGACGCCGGACGTGCGCTCCCGCTCGAAGAAGAACTCCGGCCACTCCAGCCCGTCCGGCGGTGCCTGGATCGCGGCCGCCCGGCGCCGGAGTTCGTCGAGGTAGTTCGTGTCCAGGATCGCGCGGGCCGACAACGGTTCGCGCAGCAGCGTGTCCGCGGGACCTTCGTACAGGTACGCGTCCACGCCCGGGAAACCCCGGGTGCCCGGCGGGTAGTCGCGGTTCACCGGGAACGTCGTCGTGTCGAGCCCGCCCAGCCAGGAGTCCTTCAGCGGCACCAAAGCGGGCCACGATCCCAGCCGCCGCTCGAGCCGCGCGTTGTCCACGGTGAACCCGCGGTGGTCGGCGACGACGTACGCCGCACCCGGGTGCGCGCGCTCCAGGCGGGCGACCGCGCCGCTGCCGCCGTCGTGCGTCAAGTGCCCCAGGCCGAACAGCATCAGGACCTTCCGGTGCTTCTGCAGCACCTGCGTCTCCACCACCGAGGCGATCGTCGTGTCGCGGTCCAGGAACGGCTCCAGGTCCGCCGGGGCCCGGACGCGGCTCCAGTCGATCGGCGGGTCGCACGCCAGCACCCGGATCTTCTTCGCGGTGGGCAGCGTCGTGTTGACCTGCCGGACCAAGGCGAACAACTGCTCGTAGAACGTCGAGAACCCGCAGCTCGGCTGGGTCGTGTCACGCCAGACCCGGCTCACGTCGGGGACGTCGCCGCCGGCGGTGTAGTCGTCCAGCAGCGGCTGCAGCCGCGAATTCCCGCACTCCACGGCGATGTCGTTCACGCGGCCGGGGAAGCGCGGGTCGCGCACGAGGTCGGCCAGGAACGTCCCGACGTCCGGGCTGGACTTCGCGACGATCGAGTGGTCGTCGAACGCGGCCAGGAAGGCGCCCGCGGCGTCGGCGGGCGGGTGGGACTGCCCTGCGTCCGCCGGCGCGGCGAACAGGGTGACGGCCGCCAGTACGGCCAGGAAGAGTCGCATCGAAGCTCCATGACTAGTTCCCCCACTGTCCTACGACTGTAGGACAACTCGGCCAGCATTTAGCCCGGCCCCGACGGTTGTCAAGACCGGGTCAGTGCCGGAACGCCTCCGCGAGCCACCACGAACCGCCGTCGTCGGCGATCTTCGCGTCGATCACCAGCGGCGAGGTCCGCGGGCCGGCCAGCCAGTCGCGCACCGCGAACAGGTCCTCGGCCGACCGGACCGTCACGCCCGCGCAGCCGAAACCGCGGCCGATGGCGGCGAGGTCGGAGTCGGGGAAGCGGACCGTCGTCATGTCGGCGTCGCCGAAGTGGTGGATTTCCGCGCCGTACGCGGCATCGTTGTAGACGACGACCACCAGCGGCAGCTCCAGCCGCACCGCGGTGTCCAGTTCGGACAGTGCCATGTGGAACCCGCCGTCGCCGGTGCCCAGCACGGGCAGGCGGTCCGGGCGGGCGAGTGCCGCGCCGATCGCCGTGCCCAGGCCCAGCCCGATGCTCTGGAACGCCTGCGTGAAGCAGAAACCCTGCTCGTCGGGCACGGAGAGGTACGCGCTCGGGTAGCCCATGAAGTTGCCCGAGTCGATCGACACGATCCGCTCGGCCGGCAGCAGGTCGTCGAGGAGCTTGCTCAGCGTCCGCGGGTCGATGCGCCCGCCGCGGGACAGGTCCTCGTGCTCGACGTCGTTCCAGCGCCCGGCCGCGATCCGCGCGGCGACGTCGTCGGTGCGGTACCCCTGGCGCTCCTCCGCCACGGCCAGCACCTCGGCCGCGGTGCCCGCGACGTCGCCGACGACGCCGAGGTCGACCGGCCGGTGCGCGCCGAGGGCCGCCTGCTCGACGTCGACCTGCACGAGCTTCGCGTGCGGGCTGAGCAGCTTGCCGTGCCGGGTCGTCCACGTGTTCAGCGCGCAGCCCCAGCCGACGACGAGGTCGGCGCCGAGGATCAGCTCGGCGGTCGTCGGCGACGCGAACCCACCGGAAATGCCCATCGCGAACGGGTCGCCGTGGAAGAGCCCGTGCGCCACGGCGGACGTCGCCAGCAGCGCGCCGCACCGCGAAGCCAGTTCCCGCAAGGGTTCCCGGCTGCCGCGGGCACCGCGGCCGGCGATGAACACCGGCCGCTCGGCCGCCGCGAGGAGGTCCGCGAACCCGGTCACCGAGGCGGTGTCCGGCCGGACCGCCGCGGGCCCCGGGACGGCCGGCAGCGCGGGGGACGCGGGCGCGGGTTCGGCCTGGACGTCGAGCGGGAGGTTCAGCACGACCGTCCGCCGCTGCTGCCGCGCGGTCCGGAAGGCCCGCACGGTGTCGGCGACCGCGCTCGCGGCCGAGTGCACGCGCTCCGGCACCGCGCCGACCGCCGCGGCCAGGCCGTCCTGGTCGACGCGGAAGTTCGACAGCACCGACGCCCCCGCGGAGTCGGCGGTCAGCACGAGCATCGGCGTCCGGCTCTTGGCGGCTTCGGTGATCCCGGTGACGGCGTTGGTCAGCCCGCAGCCCTGGTGCAGCGACAGCACCGACACCTTCCCGCTCATCCGGGCGTAGGCGTCGGCCATGCTGGCCGCGCCGCCCTCGTGGCGGGCGGCGACGAACCGGACCCCGCCCGCGCGCAGCGCGTTCGTCACCTCGAAGTTGCCGCTGCCCACCACGCCGAACGCCGTGCCGGCGCCGAGGTTCGCGAGGGTGCGGCCGACGAGCTCGGCGACGTTCACCGCTCCACCAGCGCGAGCACGCGGGCCGGGCTGCCGGAGCCGCCGACGATCGGCAGCGGCGAGACCACCAGCATCGTCCCGGTCGGCGGCAGCGAGGCCAGGTTCCGCAGCTGCGTCAGGCCGTGCTTGCCCGCGCCCAGCAGGAGTTCGTGGCACGGGAACATCGGCTCGAGGGCGGGCGCCTGCCCCGCGTCGGTCCCGACGGTCTCGACGCCGAGCCCGGTGATCGGCGTTTCCCCGGCGAGCCACCGCGCGCACTCGGGCGAGACGCCGGGGGAGTGCGACCCGGTTTCGTCGGCGTTGAGGAAGCCGGCCTGGTCCTCGCTGCGCGCGTCCCAGCCGGTGCGGTAGAGCAGCCAGCCGCCGTCGGGCAGCGGCCCGTGCTCGGCCGTCCACGCGCGGACGTCGTCGACCGACAGCAGGAAGTCCGGGTCCTGCGCCGCCCGCGCGGAGAAGTCGAGGACGACGGCGGGCGCGACGAGCGTCTTCAGCGGCACCTGCGAGACGTCGTGACCGTCCTTTCCGGACACCCAGTGGACGGGTGCGTCGAGGTGGGTGCCGGTGTGCTCGCCGGTGTGGATGTCGTTCCAGTACCAGCGCGGGCCGCGCTCGTCGTAGCGGCTGATCTCCTCCAGCCGGAACGGGATGGTGTTGGCGAACGGCTCCGGCAGCTGCAGGATCGGCGTGCTCGAGCTCAGGGGCGCGGTGAGGTCGACGATCTCGATCGCCCCCGACGTGATCGCCTCGCCCAGTCCGTCCAACAACGACATGCCTGCCTCCCGGTGCCGGTGTGCGTCTCGGTCGAGACCCTATGCCCGCGGGCGCCCGCTTGACAGCGCCGTGCTTCCCGGTGTTGTCTTACTGACCTAGGACAGTAGGAGGCCGGGTGATCGAGTTCGTCCTGGACGGCCGTTCCCGGGTCGCCACGTACATGCAGCTCGTCGTGCAGGTGAAGCAGGCGCTGCGGGTCGGCCTGCTGCGCCCCGGCGACCAGCTGCCGAAGGTCCGGGACGTCGCGCAGGACCTGGCGATCAACCCGAACACCGTGCTCAAGGCCTACCGCGAGCTGGTCCTCGAGGGCCTGGCCGAGGGCAGGCCGGGGGTCGGCACGTTCGTCACCGGCGATCTGGCCGGCCCGTCGCTGGGCGCACAGGCGCAGCTGCGGGACGAGCTCGTCGGGTGGCTGGAGCGCGCCGAAGCGGCGGGGATGACGCCGGACGACATCGCGGCGCTGATCGAGACGACGATGCGCGGGACAGCGGCACCGCGCGGGTGAGTGGGGGCCGAACGTGGAGCTGGCGGTGGAAACCCGCGGGCTGGGCAAGCGGTACGGGCGCACCTGGGCGTTGCGTGACTGCGCGCTCGCCGTCCCCGCCGGGCGGATCGTCGCGCTGGCCGGCCCGAACGGCGCCGGCAAGACCACCCTCCTGCACCTGGCCGCCGGGCTGCTGCGGCCGGACTCGGGCGACGTGCGCGTGTTCGGCCACCCGCCCGCCGCCGCGCTCCCCGAGATCGGCTTCGTCGCCCAGGACACGCCGCTCTACCGGGACTTCACCGCGGCCGAGCTGATCACCATGGGCGGCAAGCTGAACCCCCGCCGCTGGGACGCCGCGCCGGCCCGCGAGCGGCTCGCCGCGCTCGGCGTCCCGCTCGACCGCCCGGCCGGCAAGCTCTCGGGCGGGCAACGCGCGCAGGTCGCCCTCGCGCTCGCACTGGCCAAGCGGCCGCGGCTGCTCCTGCTCGACGAGCCCATCGCGAGCCTGGACCCGCTGGCCCGCCGCGAGTTCCTGCGGACGCTGATGGGCGCGGTGGCCGAGGACGGGACCACCGTGCTGCTGTCGTCGCACCTGCTGATCGACCTCGAACGCACCTGCGACCACCTGGTCGTGCTCCAGGACGCCCGCGTCCGGCTGGCCGGGCCGGTCGACGAGCTGCTCGACGCGCACCGCACGGTCGTCGGCCCGCGGGCGGGCAGTGACGAGATCGCGGGCGTCGCCCAGGTCATCCGCGCGCACCACTCCGAACGCCAGGCGACGCTGCTGGTGCGCCGCGCCGGCCCGATCGATCCACTGTGGACGGAACACGAGGTCGGCCTGGAAGACCTGGTGCTCGGCCACCTCGCCGCGGAGGTGCCCGCGTGCTCTGGCTGACCTGGCGCCGCCACCGCAAGCCCGCGCTGTTCGCGCTCGTCGCGTCCGGCCTGCTCGCCGCGGTCATGGTGCCGACCGGGCTGGCGATGCGCGCGAAGTTCGACGCCTTCGGCCTCGGCTCGTGCCGGGCCGCGCTCGGGACGACGTCGATGATCACGCAGACCGAGGCCGTGGCGCGGTGCGAGAGCCTCGGCCACGAATTCCAGCGGGAGTTCGGGAACCTGCAGTTCGTCGCCGTCCTGTTCGTGGTCCTGCCGGCCCTGGTCGGCGTGTTCTTCGGCGCACCGCTGGTGGCCCGCGAGATCGAGCAGGGCACCCACCGTCTGGTGTGGACACAGAGCGTGAGCCGGCTGCGCTGGGCGCTCACGACGTTCGGCGTGACCGGCGCCATCACGGCCGTGCTGGCGACCGGCTACGCGCTGGGCGTGTCGTGGTGGTTCGAGCCACTGGTCGCCGCGAGCACCGGCCGCCTCGCGTTCCTCGCGTTCGACGTCCAGGGGATCGTGCCGGTCGCGTACACGCTGTTCGCGCTCGCGCTGGGGATCTTCGCGGGCACGTACCGGCCGCGCGTGGTCCCGTCGATGGCGCTCGCACTGGCCGGGTACGCCGTGGTCCGCGTCGCGGTGGAGGTCCTCGCCCGCCCGCGCTACCTGCCGGCCGAACTGCTGACGTTCCCGCCGACGGGCACGCAGACCCCGAACCCGGCGTCGGGCGACTGGATCCTGGCCCAGGACGTCCACGACGTCACGGGCCGCCTGGTGCTGCCGGAAGCCCGGATCGGCCCGTGCCCGCCCGGGCAGTGCGCCGCGGGCGACGTGACCAACTGGCTGGAATACCAGCCGGGGGACCGGTTCTGGACGTTCCAGGGCATCGAGACCGCGATCTTCGCGGTGCTGACGGCGGCGCTGGTCTTCTTCGCGATCCGCCGGATCCGCACCATCGCCTGACGCACCGGCACCGGCGAACGGCGGATTCACCACGTTGTATCTGACCGGTAGAACGCCGCGCTCCGCGCCCGGAAGGTCTGCGGCTACAGCTCGACGACCTCCGCGGGCACTGCCGATGTCCACAGTGGACAGCGCGCGGGTGGTGCAGTTCGGCGACACCGGGACCGCCGACCACCTCTGGCGGCTGCGCTAGCGCTTGACGCCGACGATCCCAGCCACACACTTCGCCGAGCCGGACAGCGGGGTGAGGCGGGGCCCGTCCGGCCACCACTCGTCGCACACGGCCAGGCCCGGCGCCGAAGTGGCGTTGGGCTGGACGAACTCGAGCCCCGGCAGCATGCCTTCGATCTCGGCGCGGGTGCGGAACCGGCCGGCGCCGAGCGGGCCCTGGACCAGGATCTGCTCGATGCGCTTGGCGATCTCGGTCAGCTCCGGTACCTCGGGGTCGAAGAAGTGCGAAAGGACCACGTACGAGCCCGGGGCGAGCGCGTCGATGTACGCGCGCATGACGTCGACCACGCCGTCGCCCTCGAAGTGGTGCATCGTGCCGACGTGCAGCAGCGCGACCGGCTCGGTGAAGTCGATGTGCTGGCGCACATCCTCGTTCCCCAGCACCGCTTCGGGCTGGAAGATGTCCGCTTCGACCATGTGCGTGAAGTCGTTCTCGACGAGCAGCGCGCGGCCGTGCGCGAGGACCACCGGGTCGTTGTCGACGTAGACGACCGTGTGGTCCTTGTCGATGCGCTGCACGATCTGGTGCGTGTTCTCCGCCGTCGGCAGGCCGGAGCCGCAGTCGAGGAACTGCCGGATGCCGGTCTGCGCGGCCAGCATGCGCAGCGCCCGGTTGTGGAAGCCGCGGTTGCCACGGGCGATGTCGACCGCTTCGGGGACCGCCGCGCGGATCTTCTCCATCACGACGCGGTCGACCTCGTAGTAGTTGTTGCCGCCGAGGAATCCGTCGTAGATCCGCGCGATGCTCGGCCGGTCGGGGTGGACTCCCACCGGCTTCTGGCTCGGGGACAGCGTCTCGGACATGGCGACCTCGCAGGACTTCGGCGGGTGGCGGTGCGCAACCCAGCGTAGTAGGTCGCGTCCGGGCGGTGAAGGCGAGGTCAGCCGCTGGGGCGCAGCCGCTGGTCCGGGATGTCGTCGCGGGCCCGGGCGGCGCGTTCGCGGCGCAGCCGGGCGAGGTGCTGCTCGATCCGGCGGTCCAGGTCGCGCGCGGCCTCGGACAGTTCTGTCAGGTCGCGGCGGGACCAGGGGTGGCCGATGGCCCCCGGGTCCACTTCGTCCCCTGCCCTGTCCACTCCGGCACCTCCCGCGTCGGTTCGTGTTCCGTCCGCTCATCGGCGTTACTGCCCCGATGGGGCCTCGCCAAAACACGGGCCGTCGTGACGCCGGGCACCTCGTGCCGCCGTCGGAGTGGACCGGGCGCCGATTCCCTGGTGTCAATTCTGACCAGGTGGTAGAAATCTGGGCAGAGCCCACCGTGACTTCAGGAGCTGGGGATGAGCGACCTTTCCGTGCAGCTGTACTCGGTCCGCGACGCCTTCGCGGCCGACCCCGCCGAAACCCTGCGGCGGCTCGCCGCGATCGGCTTCACGCAGGTGGAGCCCTACGGCGTCGTCGAGAACGCCGAGGCCCTGCGGGCCGGGCTGCCCGCGAACGGCCTGAGCGCGCCGACCGCGCACGCCCGCCTGCTCGGCGCCGACCAGGCGGCCGTCTTCGCCGCGGCCGCCGAGCTGGGCATCGGCCTGGTGATCGACCCGCTGGTCAAGCCCGAGCAGTGGCAGGACCCGGCGGACATCGCGGCGACGGCGGAGGCGCTCAACGCCGCCGCCAAGCTCGCGGCCGAGCACGGCGTGCGCGTCGGCTACCACAACCACTGGTGGGAGCTGGAGTCCCGGATCGGCGGCCGCAGCGCGTTCGAGGTCTTCGCCGAGCAGCTCGACCCGGCCGTGGCGCTGGAGGTCGACACCTACTGGGCCACCGCCGGCGGCGAGGACGCCCCCGCCCTGCTGCGGCGCCTCGGCGACCGGGTCCGCGCGATCCACGTCAAGGACGGCGGCCTGGCCACCGACGCCACCGGCCAGCTCCCCGCCGGGCAGGGCCGGGTGCCGATCGCCGGCGTCCTGGCCGCCGCGCCGGACGCGCTGCGCGTGATCGAGTTCGACGCCTTCGACGGCGACCTGTTCGAAGCCATCGCCGCCAGCCACGCCTTCCTGACCGGCGCCGGCCGGTGACCGGCGGCCCGGTCGGCGTCGGGTTCGTCGGCGCCGGCGTCATCAGCGGCACCTACCTCGAGAACCTCACGAGCTTCCCGGACGTCCGCGTGCTCCGGATCGCCGACCTCGACACGGAGCGGGCGGCGGCCCGCGCGGCCGAGTACGGCGTCCCGCGGTCGGGCACGGTGGCCGAGCTGCTCGACGACCCGGACGTCGAGCTCGTGGTCAACCTGACCGTCCCGGTCGCACACGTCGACGTCGGGCTGGCCGCGCTGGAAGCGGGCAAGCACGTCTGGGCGGAGAAGCCGCTCGCCCTGGACCGGCAGACCGGCCGCAAGCTCCTCGATCGGGCACGGGAGAAGAACCTGCGCGTCGCCAGCGCGCCCGACACCGTCCTCGGCGCCGGGCTGCAGACCGCGCGCCAGGCCCTCGACGCGGGCCGGATCGGGCGGCCGCTGACCGCGCTGGCGCTGTTCCAGGTGCCCGGGCCGGAGAGCTGGCACCCGGCGCCGGAGTTCCTCTTCCAGGCCGGCGGCGGGCCGCTGCTGGACATGGGCCCGTACTACCTGACGACGCTGGTGCAGCTGCTCGGGCCGATCCGGCGGGTCACCGGCGCCGGCGGGCGGGCGCGCGACACCCGCGTCATCGGGTCCGGGCCGCGCGCCGGGACGGAGTTCCCGGTGACCGTGCCGACCACGGTGACCGCGCTCGTCGAGTTCGCCGCGGGCGGCTCCGCGCAGCTCGTGCTGAGCTTCGACTCGGGCCTCAAGCGCACCGGGTTCGTCGAGCTGACCGGCACGCTCGGCACCGCCGTGCTCCCGGACCCCAACCGGTTCGACGGCTCGACCGTGCTGCACCTGACCGGCCACGCCGAACCCGAGGAACTGGCGCCGGCCGGGCACGCGGCGTCCCGCGGGACGGGCGCGCTGGAGCTGGCGCGGGCGATCCGGGCCGGGGTGCCCGAACGCGCGTCCGGCGACCTGGCCTACCACGTGCTCGACGCGATGCTGGCGATCGAGGAGTCCTTGACGCGCGGGCAGACCGTCGAAGTCGCGAGCACCGTCGAGGTCCCGCCGGCGCTGCCGCCGGGCTGGGACCCGTACGCGAAGACCCTCTAGACCGGGACGGTGAGCAGGTTCTGCAGGTAGAAGCGCAGCGAGCCGACCAGGTCCACGTCGCCGGGCACGGTCAGCCACTGCACCTGGAGACCGTCCATCAGCGCGATGAACGTCAGCGCCGCCACTGCGGGTTCGACGCCGGCCCGCAGCTGGCCGCGGGCCGCCAGCACCTCGAACGACTCGTGCACGCCCGCGCGGGCGGCCCGGTAGTGGCGCCGGAAGTAGTCGTGCGCGGGGTGGTCCGGCGCGACCGCTTCGGCGGCCAGCCGCGAGTACAGGTCGACGATCCCGGGGTGGCGGACGTTGTGCTCGGCGAGGGCGACGAAGTGGCGCAGGACCTCCAGCCCGGCCGGCACCCCCAGCTGCTCGCGCTCGGAGTCGTCGGCGTCGCGGCGTTCGAGCACGGCGGCGAGCAGCGCTTCCTTGGTGGGGAAGTGGTAGAGGAGGCCGGCGTGCGAAATGCCGACGCGCTTGGCGATCTCGCGCAGCGACGAACCGTGGTAACCGAGCTCGCCGTACGCCACGGCCGCCGCCGTGATGATGTCCTCGCGGCGGATCCGGCCCTTCAGGTAGCCCCCGGTCACGGGGTCGCGGTGGTCTCGGCGGCGTGCACGGCACCATCATGCCGCAGCGGCGGTTCGCACAAACAGCGTGAGCGTCCGAACAAATCGGTTGTGCGAACGAGCGGGACTTGCAAGCATCGCGGGGTGAAGAGCGCGGAACGGCAGCGGGTGATCGTGGAGCGGCTGCGCGACGCCGACCTGGTGGGTGTCGCCGAGCTGGCCTCGGCGACCGGCGCGTCGGAGATGACCGTGCGCCGCGACCTCGACAACCTGGCCTCGCGCGGCGTGCTGCGCCGGGTGCACGGCGGCGCGGTCCCGGCGTCCCCGTCCGGCGTCGAGCCCCCGTTCGCGGCCCGGGCCACGGCGGCGGTCGCGGCGAAGCGGGCCATCGCGGCCGCGGCGGCGGAGCTGATCCGCGACGGCGAGACGATCGTCCTCGACAGCGGCACGACTGCGCTGGAACTGGCACGCCTGCTGCGCGAGCGGCCGGTGACGGTGATGCCGCTGTCCCTGCACGCGGTCCGCGAGCTGGCCGACGCGCCCGGCGTCCGCCTGCTGCTGCCCGGTGGCGAGCCGCGGCCGGGGGAGCAGGCGCTGGTCGGCCCGCTGACGCTGGCTTCGCTGCGGGCGCTGCGGTTCGACGTCGCGGTGCTGAGCCCCTGTGCGTTCGGCGTCGAGGACGGGCTGACCGCGTTCGACCTCGCCGACGCGGAGGTCAAGCGGCAGGCGCTGGCGGTGTCGGCGCGGACGATCGTGCTCGCCGACGGCGCCAAGTGGGGCCGGGCCGCGCTCGCCCACGTCTGCCCCGCCGAGCGCCCGGACGTCGTGATCACCGACCCGGGCGCTCCCGAAGCCCAGCGCGCGGCGCTGACCGAACGCGGCGTGCTGGTGCACGTCGCCGTCCCCACCACCACGGAGAGCCGATGACGACCGCCCCGCCCCGCCCGCGCGCCGCCCGGTTCGCGACCTTCATGTTCTTCGGCCTCAACGGGTTCGGGATGGGCATGTGGGTGGTGCACATCCCGAACGTCGAGCGCGCGACCGGCATCTCGCACACCACGCTGGGCGCGTTGCTGCTCGTGCTCGGCGGCGCCGCGTTCGCGGGCATGCAGGTGGCCGGCCCGCTCGTCGACCGCCTCGGCCACCGGCGGCTCGTGCCCGCCGCGGGGGTGTTCCTCGGCCTCGCGCTGTGCGCGCCCGGCTTCGCGGATTCCTGGTGGGCGCTGGGTCTCGGCCTCGTGCTGTTCGGCTTCGGCAACGGCGCCATCGACGTCGGCATGAACGCGCACGCGGTCGTCGTCGAGCGGGCCTACCCGCGCCCGATCATGGCGGCGTTCCACGCGATGTGGTCGATCGGCGGCGCGATCGCCGCGGTCATCGGTGCCGCGACGCTCGGCGCGGGCGTGCCCACCGGCGTCACGCTCACCGGCACCGGCCTGCTGTGCGTGCTGCTTTCCCTGGTGTCCGCGCGGTTCCTGATGGAGCCGTCCGACGCGCCTTCGGCCGTTTCGGAGGAGCCGGAAGCGGCGCCGGCCCGCCGCCGCACCCCGGGTCGCGTGGTGTGGCTGCTCGGCCTGCTGGCGCTCGCGCTCATGCTGTCCGAGGGCGTGGCGAACGACTGGGCCGCGCTGCACATGGAAAAGGTGCTCGGCACGTCGGCGTCGACCGCGGCGTTCGCGTACGGCGCCTTCGCGGTGGCCATGACGACCGGCCGCTTCCTCACCGACCGCGTCGCGGCCTGGGCGGGCCCGGCGGCGATCGTCCGCTACGGCGCAGCGCTCGCCGCGGTCGGCCTGACGATCGCCGCGGCGGCCCCGTGGGTCCCGGTGTCCCTGGTCGGCTGGGCACTGTTCGGCCTCGGCCTCTCGGGCGGCGTCCCGCAGCTGTTCACGGCGGCGGGCAACCTGGACACCCGCGCGTCGGGCGCCCTGATGGCCCGCGTGGTCGGCCTCGGCTACGTCGGCCTGCTGGCCGGCCCGGCGGTGATCGGCGGCCTGACCCACTGGCTGCCGCTGAACGTGACGTTCGCGCTGCCGGTGATCCTCTGCGTGCTGGCGGCGTTGTCCGCGGGGGTGCTGAGCCCGAAGCCGGAACCGGCGGAGCAACCCGTCGGCTAGGGGTGGTGGGTCACCGCCTCGTGCGCCCGGTCCGCGCCCGCGCTCGGTTCGGTGTGGACGGTGACCGCGGTCAGCCGCGGGATCGTGTGCACCAGCCGGTGTTCCACCTCGTGCGCCAGCGCGTGCGCGGCTTCGACCGTCAGCTCCGCCGCGACGGTGACGGCCAGCTCGGCCCGCAGCTGGTGCCCGATCCACCGCATCCGCAGGTCCCGGGTGCCGAGCACCCCCTCGACGGCCCGCGCGGTGCGTTCGGCCAGCTCGACCGAGGCGGGGTCGACGGCGTCCAGCAACCGCCGGAACACCTCCTTGGCCGCGTCGCGCAGGACGAACAAGATCGCGACGGTGATGCCGAGCCCGACGACCGGGTCCGCGATCGGGAACCCGAGCGCGACACCCGCCGCCCCCGCGACGACCGCGAGCGACGTGAAGCCGTCCGCACGCGCGTGCAGCCCGTCGGCGACCAGCGCGGCCGAGCCGATCTCGCGGCCGACCTCGATCCGGTAGCGCGCGACCAGCTCGTTGCCGGCGAACCCGACCACCCCGGCCGCGGCGACCACCCACGGGTGTCCGACCGGCGCCGGGTGGAGCAGCCGCACCACGGATTCGTACCCGGCGATGGCCGCCGAAGCGGCGACGACCAGCACGACGACCACTCCGGCCAGGTCCTCGGCGCGCCCGAGCCCGTAGGTGTAGCGCCGGGTGGCGGCCCGGCGGCCGAGCAAGAACGCGACGCCGAGCGGCACGGCGGTGAGCGCGTCGGCGAAATTGTGGACGGTGTCGCCCAGCAGCGCCACCGACCCGGTGACCAGCACGAGCCCGAGCTGCACGACGGCGGTGACGAACAGCGCGGCGAAGGACCACACGAGCGTCCGCACCCCACGCCGGCTGGTCTCGAGGGCGTGGTCGACGCGATCGCTGCTGTCGTGGCTGTGCGGGCGCCACCGCGAGTGGCCGTGTCCGTGTCCGGTCATGGCGGAAGTCTATCTGCGCATACACGCAGATACGCAAGTAGTAGGGTTTCGCCATGCACACGTCGCTGCCGGAGTTCGACATGCCCACCGAAGAGCAGGTCCACCTGGCCGCGGAGTCGTTCCGGCTGCTGGCCGACCCGACTCGCATCAAGGTGCTGTGGGCGTTGCTGCAGGGCGAGTCCTCGGTGGCCTGCCTGGCCGAACTGGCCGGCGCGGCCCCGACCGCGGTGAGCCAGCACCTGGCGAAACTGCGGCTGGCGGGCCTGGTCAAGGGCCGCCGAGAGGGAACGTTCGTCTACTACTCGGCGGCGGACGACCACGTCCGCGGCCTGCTGGCCCAGGCCCTGCACCACGCGGAGCACGTGGACCGGCAGATCCCCGCGGGCGACCACGCCCACCACCCGGCTAGCTGATCAGCGCCGGAACGCGGCCGCGAGCCTGGCGACCAGCTCCTCGGCAACGCCTCGGATCGAGTGGCGAAGGTCGGAGGTGGGGAACGCCTCTTCGGCTTCGACCCGGATGTGTTCCGGGACGTTCATCGGTAGTGGTGCACTGGTTGCCGAAATCTCGGCGATTTTCGCAATACGTGTCAGGCTGACCGGCTCCAGGGCGATCGCCGGAGCAAACCTACCCGGAAGGGGGAGGTCGATCTCGAGCAGCGTGTGCAGTCGATCAGCGATCTGCGCCGCCAGGTGCTCCCGGTCGAGGATCCAGCCTATGTTCGCTGCCGGGAGGCCGAACCAGCAGGTGCGCTGGCCGCCCCGTAGTACTGCGAGTCCGCTTTCCCCGGATCGCCAATCCTCGGAGACCGCCCGCGCGGACTCGTCCGAGGAGATGGCGGAGACCGACTGGGTCTGAGTGAAAAGCCGCCGAGAACGACCCAGCGCCACCAAACCTTCGCTGACCCGCTCGAGTTGAAGAACACCGAAACGTGCGACTCGCTCTGCGGGGACCAAATGAACCTCGACGAGTGGACTCTGGGACTGACGGCCGCGCCGCAGCAGGTCCGCGCGCCACACGACCGGAAATTCCTCGAGCAAGGCTGTTCGATTTCGTTCCGGCGCTGGGGTCGCGACCGCTGCGCCGGCACCGGACAGCGGCGGAAGGACCGGAAGCGGACCGAGCGGAGGAAGGGGGTGACGGGGTTGCCGCGTGATGTGCCGGAGCAGGCTGTCGGCTCCTTCCGGCGTGAACGAGGTGACCGGGTAGTGATCATTCGTGTGGGCTGAGAGGAACTGGGGGATCTCGTGGACGCTGTGGCCCGGGAGGATCACCGGGAGCAACTTGCGCGTCCAGTCCTGTCGGTCGCCTTGGAGCAGATTGCGCAGCGTGGCCGCTTCGGCTTGGCCACCGAGGTTGCGATCATTCGGGCCGTACCCGTCGCCCACCCGCTGATAGCCTTCCGACGCCACGACGATCACGAAGTCGGACTCGAGGATGTTCTTCGTTGCCCAAGCTTGCCAGTCTTGTCTCTGGTCGCTGGCCCATTGGTCGAGGATGACATCGATACCCTGTTCGGACCTGAGGAAGGTCGAGAACTCCCGGACTGCGTCGCAGTGCTGAGGGCTGTCGTGGATGTAGGAAACAAAGGCCTTGGGGTGCTCACGCGACGTCATCGGCGACCTCTTCGCCCGGGCCGCGACAGCGGCGTCATTGGGCGGAAGACTAGCAACGACGTTGTTTTTCAGTGCGAAGGGGTGTGCACACATTCAGTGACAAATGTATCCACTGCTCGGGCTAGCTGATCGGCTCCTGCAGCTCCGTCACCCAGCCCGCCGGGTCCGCCGGGCAGTCCAGGTACAACTCCCGCTGCGCCCCCGCCGAAGCCGACCCGTGGTCGGCGATCCACCGCACCACCGCCTGCCAGCTCGGCAGCACCCCGTCGATCGCGCCGCGGTGGACCAGGGTCGCCGCGCGGGTGGCCGGCAGGTCCGCCACCGCGAGGCCGTTCAGGTCGCCCGGGCCGATCGACGCCGGGAGGGCCGCGTGCACCACGACCTCGTCCTCCGCGCGCTGCTCGTAGTAACACGTCAGCCGCCCGGCCGGTGTCACGTCCGCAGTGGACAGCCGGCGGCCCAGTTCCGCGCACAGCGGGCGGACGACCGGGCCGATCGACTCCGGCGCGAACCCCGCCGCGACGCCGGTCAGCTCGACGACCCGCAGCGCCGGCAGCTGCTTGACCACGACGTCGGGCGCGTGGCCTTCGTCTTCGATGGTCCGCAGCCGGGCCTCGACCTGCGCGAGCCGCGCCGCGCCCTCGGCCAGCGCGGTTTCCAGCTCCGCGCGCCGCAGCGCGAGCATGCCGCGCACCTGCTCGGCCGTGACCTCGTCGGCGAGCAGCGTCGCCACCTGCTCCAGCGTGAAGCCGAGGTCCTTCAGCGCGACGATCCGGTTGAGCCGCGCCAGCTGGCCCGCGGTGTAGCTGCGGTACCCGGTCGCGGGGTCGACGCGGGCCGGGCGCAGCAGCCCGAGCGCGTCGTAGTGGCGCAGCATCCGCACCGAAACCCGGCCGTGGCGGGCGAAGTCGCCGATCGAGAACACCGCCCGATCATTCCCCAGGCGCGGCGAACCCGCCGACGACGGCCGCGGCGAGTTCCGCGAACGTGATCGCGGTGCCGTCCTCGTGCGCGGGCCCGATCACCTGCAGTCCCACCGGCAGCGTGCCGCCCGCCGGTGCGCTCACCGCCGGCAGCCCGGGCAGCGACGCCTGCGCGATCCAGAACCCCTGGTCGGCGTAGCGGTCGCCGAGGTCGCGGAACGCCGTCGTGAAGACCGCCGGGCAGAGGAAGACGTCGACGTCCCGGAAGTACCGCTCCCACGCCGCCGTGTAGGCCAGCCGCCGCCGCTCCTGCTCGTCGGCGCCGGGGAGGTCGCCGTGCGCGAAGAACAACTCGACCTGGAACCCGAACGCCTCGCCCTGGCCGGCCGGATCCACGCCGTCCGGCCAGCCTTCGCGGACGTCCACGCCGGCGCGGGCGAGCGCATCGACGGCGTCCGAAAGGGCCTCGCCCACCTCGCCGGTGACCGGGCAGGCCGGGTCGTCGAGGACCACGCCGGCGCGGAAGCCCGCGAGCCGGTCCCGGCGCGACGGCTTGAGCGGCCGGGCCGCCGTCAAGCCGAGCGCGAGCCGCAGATCGGCGGCCGACCTGGCGAGCGGTCCGACCGCGGACGGGAACTCGCGGCTCAGCGCGACCGTCGCTCCCGGTGGCTGGAACCCTTGCAGCGGAACGGTTCCCGCGGTCGGCTTGAGTCCGTAGACGCCGCAGTAGGCCGCCGGGATCCGGATCGAGCCCGCCAGGTCCGAGCCGTAGTCCAAAAAGGACAACCCGGCGGCCAGTGCCGCCGCCGCGCCACCGCTCGAGCCGCCGGGCGTGCGGGTGCGGTCCCAGGGGTTGAGCGTCCGCCCGTAGACCGGGTTCGCGGTCTGCCCGAAGTCGGCGAGCATGTGGTGCGCGTTGGTCTTGCCCACGACGATCGCGCCCGCGGCCCGCAGCCGTTCGACGACCACCGCGTCCCGGTCCGCGCGGTGACCGGCGAACGCGGGCTCGCCCCACGTCGTCGGCAGCCCGGCCACGTCGAAGGCCTCCTTGACGGTGATCGGCACACCGTGCAGGGGCCCGGTGGCGGTACTCCGATCGGCCGCCGTCGCCGCCTCGAGCGCGGGCTCGCGATCGGTGACGACGACGGCGTTGAGGTCGGTGGCGTCGATGCGGGCGAGCAGCTGCCCGGTGAGCTCGCGGGAAGAAAGCGCGCCGCGGCGGATGCCGTCGGCCACCTCGGTGGCGCTGCGGAAGAACGTCATGGGTCCGGGATAGGACCTGACACGGTGTCAGGGTCAAGGCTTCGGGGTAGTTGGCAGGTGATCGCCGTCCGAACCGCGGACGGCGCGTGGCGGAGGGAACCCGATGCCGATCGCAGCGAGCGCGCCCCCGGTGACACCCGAACCGGTCCGGCCCGACCCCGACCTCCCGGCGCCCGGGGCGGAGCCGTCGCCGGTGCTGCCCGATCCGGAGCCCGGCGTCCCGGTGCCCGACCCGGTGCCGCCCGAGACGGAACCGGGCCCCGATCGAACCTGAAACCCAGATCATATGAGAGTCATATGAAATGGTGTACGGTCGGAGCATGACAACAGCGCAGAGCTACCGCCGGATGGTCAACGCCGGCAACAAGATCGTGGTGGGGCTGCAGCGGCTCGGCGTCGCGTTCGGCCCGATGCAGCTGCTCACCGTGCCGGGGCGGCGCACCGGCGTCCCGCGCACGTTCCCCATCGCGGTGCTCCCCATCGACGGGCACCGCTACATCGTCCAGGCCTACCCGAAGGCGGCGTGGGTGGCGAACGTCCGGGCCGCGGGGGAGGTCACGCTCACCCGCGGCCGCCGGACGTCCGCGGCGCGGCTGGCCGAGCTGCCGGTCGAGGAGCGGCGTCCCGTCCTGCGCAAGCTGGTCGAGACGAGCCCGCCGAGCGTGGGCAAGCGGTTCGTGACGACCGGGCTCGCGGAGGCGTCGACGCCCGACGGCGTCGCCGCGGCTGCGGACCGCATCGCGGTCTTCCGCGTCGAAGCGGCCTAACGCCGTTCCAGCTCGCGCAGCAGCTGGGCGGCGGCTTCACGCGCGGCCGCGCCGGGACGGATCACGCGTTCGCCGTCGGGCTGCGTCGCCGGCGCCCCGGCGAGCTGC
Organism: Amycolatopsis sp. cmx-4-83; assembly: GCF_046548815.1. Classification (NCBI taxonomy): domain Bacteria; kingdom Bacillati; phylum Actinomycetota; class Actinomycetes; order Pseudonocardiales; family Pseudonocardiaceae; genus Amycolatopsis; species Amycolatopsis sp. cmx-4-83. The sequence continues at coordinate 134,244 of NZ_JAEBEF010000003.1, forward strand.
TCCACCAGCGCGACGGCGAGTTCGCGCACCTTGACGTTCGACGTCTGGCTGGCCTGCCGCAGCGTGGTCCAGGCTTCGCCGGGGTCGCACCGCCGCAGGGCGATGACGATGCCCTTGGCCTCCTCGAGCGCGGCCCGCGACTGCAGGAGGTCCAGCATCTGCGTCATCCGGTCCGGCTGAGCGGCCTCGGTGACGACGAACGCCATCGCGGCGAGCCGTTCGTGGCGCCGCAGGACGTCCAGCGTCTCGTTGGTGGCCGGGCGGTCGAGCGTCACGGACAGCACCAGCGTGCCTTCGGCGTCCCAGGCGACGGGCAGTGCCGCGACGCCGAAGACCCGCGACAAGTCCGCGGCCGAGCCGGGGTCCTGCTCGATCAGCCCGCTCAGGGTGAGCGACGGCCAGCGTTCGTCGGCGCAGACGTCGGCGGTCACGACCGGGAGGCCGGTGCGCCCGGCGGTGGTGACCGGGTCGCCGAAGCCGTGGAGCTGCGCGGGCACCAACACCCCGTGCGCCGCGGCGATCCGGGGCCGTTCGCCGTGGTGGTGCACCGACACCGCCGCGCCGAGCGCGCCCGGCACGTCGGCGGCGATCCGTTCCAGGAGTTCTTCGAGCAGAGCGGTCGCCGGGACTCGCTCGCCCGTCGTCGTTGGGGGACGCAACGCTACCCTCCGCGAAGGGGTCGAACCTCGGTCGAGAATGTCTTACCATGTCGTCTCAGTGACGACAAGAAGAGGGTCGTCGGAAGGATGACGCCATGGACGACGATCCCGCCGCCGCGGCACGCCGGATCCACGACGTGGTCGCGGCCGCCCGAGCGGGCACCGCGGACCAGGACCGGTTGCTGGCCGCACTGACCGGCCTGCGCCTGCTGCGCGAGGAACTGTCCGGCTGGGAACCGGAGTTGATCACGGCGGCCAGAGGAGCGGGCGCGAGCTGGGTGGCGCTGGCCCCGGCCCTGGGCGTGGCGAGCCGCCAGGCCGCGGAACGGCGTTATCTGCGGCTGCAGCCGTCGAACACGGGCGAGCGGACGGGCGAAGCCCGGGTCGGCGCGGAACGCGACCGCCGCGCGGGCGACCGAGCGGTGGCCGACTGGGCCCGCCGCAACTCGGCGGGCTTGCGCCGTTTGGCGGGCCAGGTCAGCGCGTTGCCCGGCTTGGACCCGGCGGCCCAGGAAACGGCGGACCGCCTCGGTGCGGCACTGGGCGACGACGACCCGGCGACACTCCTGTCACCCCTGGCCGCGGCCCGGCCCCACTTGGCCGCGGGGCACGCGGGACTGGCGGAGCAGGTGGGGGAGATTTCGGAGCGCACGGACCAGCTGCGCCGCGACGCCGTCGGGCATCGCCGAGCCCGCGAGTGAGCGCGGCCGGCGGCTGGGGACTCGCCCGCCGGCCCAGCCGCGCGGTCCGCGGGCCGAGTCCGCCCGGCTGCTCGGTCCGCAGGCCGAGTCCGCCCAGCCGCGCCGTCCGGCGGCCGAGTCCGCTCAGCCGCTCGGTCCGGCAGGCCCCCGCCAGGAATGCCGCCCGCCGCTTCCCGTGAAGCTCACCTGGCCGCCTGCCGAGCGGCCACCTTGATCGTCTCGCAGGCTCGCTCGTGTCTGAGACCGCGCCCGAACGGGTACCAGCGACGCATGGACGACACCCCCGACCGCACGGAAACCCGCGCCGAGCTGCTGCCCGAAGAGCAGGCCGTCGAGAGCGAGGACCCCGAAGGCCAGGCCCGCGAGGTCCTGCGCGACTCCGACCGCCGGACCGAGCAGCCGGAGCCCACCATGCGCCGCCGCCCGGAAGAGACGGCCTAGACCGGCACCGGCTCCGCTGTCCGTGACTCCCCACGCAGCGCCAGCACCGCACCCAGCCCGAGCGCGGCCACCACGGCGAAGAAGTAGAACCCCCACGGGTACGCGACGCCCGCGGTGACCAGCGCGCCGGTCACGAACGGGCCCAGGATCGAGCCCAGCCGCCCGACCGCCGACGTCAGCCCGAGCGCCGTGCCCCGCAGCCGCGCCGGGAACACCTGGGCCACGTACCCGTAGATCAGCACTTGCGCGGAGAACACGAACACGCCGGTCAGCAGCACGACCGCGTTCAGCAGGAAAGCGTTCCCGATGCGCAGGCTCAGCGCCGCCAGCAGCACGGCACCCGCGCCGAACCAGATCCGCGCGATCGGCCGGATGCCGAAGCGGTCGGCGATTGTGCCCGCCAGCACCAGCCCGAGCACCGCGCCGATGTTGAGCACCAGCAACAACGTGATCGACGTCGAGATCGGGTACCCCGCGGTCCGCATCAGCTGCGGCAGCCACGTGTTGAGCCCGTAGACCAGCAGCAGCCCCATGAACGACCCGGCCCAGACCGCGATGCTGACCCGCCGGAACCGCGAACCCAGCAGGTCGCGCAGCCCCACCCGCTCGGCCGCCGCGTCCTCGCGCGAAGCCAGGTAGGCCGCGGATTCCGGCAGCTTCCACCACATCAGCGGCACGGCCAGCAGGCCGACGATCCCGCCGCCGTAGAACAGCAGGTGCCAGTCGTCCTTCGCGTACAGCGCCAGGATCGACGTCAGCACCGCCCCGACGTGGTAGCCGGTCATCGTGAACGTGCTCGCGCTGGCGCGCCGCCGGGCGGGCAGGTTCTCCGACATCACCGTCAGCGCCACCGGCATGCACGCGCCGAGCCCCAGACCGGCGACGAACCGGAAGATCCCGAACGTCGCCACGTTCGGCGCGATCGGCGTCAGCAGGGTGAACAGCGAAAAGAGCAGCACCGAGCCGATCAGCATGCCGCGGCGGCCGAACCGGTCGGTGAGCGGGCCGAGGCAGGCCGCGCCGACGGCCACGCCGATCAGCGACACCGTCGCGACCAGCGTCGCGCCGGCCGCGGTGAAGCCGAGGTAGCCGCTCTTGAGCAGCGTCGGGATGGTGGCGCCGAGCGCGACCAGGTCGTAGCCCTCGAGCAGGACGGTCAGCCAGCAGAGGACCGCCGTCCACACCGGACGGACGGGAGACGTCGTCATTGCCGTGCTCCTTAGAAGGGGTAGCCCGCGATGTCCGCGCGGACGGTCAGCCACTGGGTTTCGGTGAAGGCCTCGATGTTGGCCTTGGCCCCGCCGAAGCGGGAGCCGTTGCCGGAGTCGCCGACGCCGCCGAACGGGGCGGTGGGCTCGTCGCCGACGGTCTGCTCGTTGATGTGCACCTTGCCCGAGCGGACCTCGTCGGCCAGCGTCATAGCGGTGCCGACGTCGCCGAGGATGCCGACCGACAGCCCGTATTCGGACGCGTTGACCAGCCGCGCGGCCTCGTCGAGATCGCGGTAGGCGCGCACCGGCGCCACCGGGCCGAAGATCTCCTCGCGCCACGCCGGACTGTCGTCCGAGAGTCCGAAGAGGACGGTCGGCGGGTAGTACGGCGCATCCGCCTTGCCACCGGCCACGACGCGGGCACCCGCCGCCACGCTCCGGTCGACGACGTCGGTGACGTGCGCGAGCTGCCGGTCGTCGATGATCGGGCCCAGTGCGACCTCGCCGGTGGCCGGGTTCCCGACCGGCAGCCGCCGCGCCTTCTCCGCCAGCGCCTCGACGTATTCGTCCACTTGGGACTCGTGCACGAGGTGGCGCCCGGTCGTCATGCAGATCTGGCCCTGGTGCAGGAACGAACCGAACGCGCCCGCCGAGGCGGCCTTGGCGACGTCGGCGCCCGGCAGCACGACGAGCGCGTTGTTCCCGCCCAGCTCCAGGTGCACGCGCTTGAGCGAGCGCGCGGCGGCCTCGCCGACCCTCCGCCCGGCCGCGGTGGACCCGGTGAACGACACGACCGAAACCTCGGGCGCGTCGACGACCGCGGCGCCGACGGCGGCGTCACCGGGCAGCAGGTGCAGCAGCCCTTCCGGCAGCCCGGCCGCCTCGAAGATCCGCACGATGCTCACGCCGCCGGACACCGCGGTCCGCAGGTCCGGCTTGAGCAGCACGGCGTTGCCGAGCGCCAGTGCGGGCGCGACCGAGCGGATCGCCAGGATCAGCGGGAAGTTGAACGGCGAAATCACCGAAACCACGCCGCACGGCTGACGTCGCGCCAGCGACCAGCGCGGTTCGCCGGTGCTCAGCACCTCCCCGAGCGGGTGCGTGGGCAGCGCCGCGGCCTCGAAGCAGATCCCGGCCGCCATCTCGGTTTCGATCCCGGCTTTCGGCCGCGTAGAACCGGCTTCGCGGACGATCCAGTCCTGCACCTCGGCGGCGTGCGCCTCCCACAGCTCACCGGCGCGGCGCAGCACCGCGGCGCGCTCGGCGGGCTTGCGCCGCGCCCAGTCGCGCTGGGCCTTCGCCGCCGTGGCCGCGGCCGCCGCGACGTCCGACGGCGTCGCGATGCCCACGCCGCCGAGGATTTCCCCGGTGGCCGGTTCGACGACCTGGTGCGTGCCGCCGCTGCCGCGGCGGAACTCGTGCTCGAACAACGTCATGATCACTCCGGTGTGGTCGGTTCGGTGTCGACCTGGATCAGCCGCGGGCCGTCCGGGGTCGACTTGAGCTCCTCGTGCAGGTCGCCGAGGTCCCCGACGGTGGTGGCGGGGACGCCGTAGCCGGCCGCGATGGCGGTGAAGTCCAGGCCCGGGATCTCCGTGCCCGGCACGTCCGGCGTGCCGAGCAGCTCACCGAACCACCGCAGGGCGCCGTAAACGCCGTTGCGCAAGATCACGAACGTCACCGGGACGCGGTAGTGCGCCGCGCTCCACAACGCCGTGATGCCGTAGTTCGCCGAGCCGTCGCCGATGACGCCGACGACCGGCCGGTCCGGGCTGCCCATGGCGACGCCGACCGCGGCGGGCAGGCCGAACCCGAGCCCGCCGGCGGCCGGGAAGAAGTACGAACCCTCGCGGCGCAGGTCCATTTGCCGCCACCAGGCCGAATTCGTCGACGTCGATTCGACGACGTACCGGGTGTCGTCGGCCTGGGTCTCGCGCAGGGCAGCGAAAACCTGTTCCGGGTGCAGGGCTTTCGCGCCGGTCTTGGGCTCCGGGTTCGCGACGAACTCGCCGGTCGAGGCTCGCGCGGGCACCCGCGCGAGCAGGGCCTCGAGCACCGGCGCCGGGTCCGCCACGAGCGCCTCGCCCATCGGCGCGCGGGCCGCGGCACCGAAGTCGTCGGTCACCTGGATCAGCCGCGTGCCCTCGGGCAGGTACGCGCCGGGCACGTGCTGGTGGTAGCGGAACACCGATGCGCCGAGCACGAGCACGAGGTCGTGGCCGGTGAACGCGGCCGAAATCGGGGCGATGCCGGCCGGCAGCACACCGCGGAACAGCGGGTGCCGGTTGGGGAAGGGCAGCCGGTGCGGCGACGGCGCCACCCACGTCGGCAGCCCGAGGTGCTCGGCGAGGGCGACGGCGCGGTCGAACAGCCCGGTGGCGTCGACGTCGCCGCCCAGCACCAGCGCGGGGTTCTTCGCCGCGGCCACGGTCGCGGCGAGCTCGTCGAGCTGGGCCTCCGACGGCGTGAGTCCTCTTCGGACGTTCCGGTCCAGCGTCACGGCCGCGTTCGGCGACAGCTCGGCGGCCCAGTCGTCGTAGGGGACCGAGAGGTAGGTCGGGCGCCGGTGCAGTTCGGCCTCGAACACGGCCTGCGCCAGCGAGCGGGGGACGTCGTCCGCGCAGCTCGGCTCGCCGGCCCAGCCGACCAGGGGCCGCATCAGCTGGGTGGCGTCGACGTTGGCGAGCATCGCCTCCAGGCCGATGGCCGACCGGACCTGCTGGCCGGCGGTCAGCACCAGGGGCGAGCGCGAGTAAACGGCGTTGGTCAGCGCGCCCATCGCGTTGCCCGAGCCGGCGGCGGCGTGCAGGTTGACCAGCACCGGACGGCCGGTCGCCTGGGCGTAGCCGTCAGCCATCCCGACGACGGCGCCTTCGTGCAGGCCGAGGACGTACCGGAAGTTCCCCGGCAGCTCGGCGAGGAACGGCAGCTCGTTGGAGCCGGGGTTGCCGAAGATCGTGGTCAGGCCACGGCGGTCCAGGAACTCGTGGGCGAGCCGGCGGGCGGTGGGCATGGCGCGGGTCCTCCTCGGGCGGGGTTGGACCAGACCCTAGGGAGCCCACCGGCCTGTGCTCCAATAAATGTTGTCACGTGGGTTCATAGATGGGATCGATGATGCGGGACTTCGACCTCAACCTGGTCCGGACGTTCGTGCTGCTCTACGAGACCCGCAGCGTGACCGCGACGGCGGAGTCCCTGCACGTCACGCAGCCGACGATCAGCTACAGCCTGCAGAAGCTGCGGCGCCGGTTCTCCGACGAGCTGTTCCGCCGCGGCGGCAGCGGCCTGGTGCCGACGACGACCGCCCGCGCGCTCTACGAGCCGCTGCACAGCGCGCTGTCGGGCATCGAAACGGCGGTCAGCGGCGCCTGGTCGTTCGACCCCTCGACCGCGCGGGCGGCGTTCACGCTGTGCCTGTCGGACCTGGGGGAGATCTCGCTGCTGCCCCGGCTGATGGCCGCGCTGCCTTCGCGAGCGCCCGGCGTGACGCTGACGGTCCGCCCCCTCGACGTCGACCGCGCCGCCGACCAGCTCGGCCGCGGCGAGATCGACGCGTTCATCGCGTCCCCGCTGATCAGCTCCCAGCGCGTGGCGCGGATCCCGCTGTTCTCCGAGGGCTACCTGGGGATGGTGGCGCTGGACCACCCGCGCCTGGAAGCCGAGGTCGATTTCGCCGCGCTGGCGGCCGAGCGCCACGTGACGGTGTTCGGCCCGACCGGCCACGACGGCCCGCGCCGGGCCCTGGAGGCCCACGAGCTCCTGGACCGCGTGGTCCTGGAGGTGACCCGCTTCGCGGCCCTGCCGTACCTGGTCCAGGACAGCGACCTGGTGGCGATGGTCCCGCGCCTGGTGGCGGAGATGTTCGCGGGTGAGCACCGCGTCCGCCTGTTCGACCTGCCGATGGACGTCGAGCCGGCGCAGGTTTCGGTGTACACGCGGCACACGCACGCCCGCAGCCCGGCCCAGCACTGGCTTGTGACATTCATGCGCGAAGTGCTCAGCTGATTTAACACGCATTTTTCTTCGCGCCCATTTCCCGCCGAAAGATCTGGGCCGAACGTGTAGTGCTGGATGCGGAACCGATCCAGCGCTGCCTAGTGTCGATCACGGTCCTGGAACCGAACTAGGGAGGAATCCGGTGAAGCTCGTCCGGCTGGTCAAGAAAGCGCTTCCCAAGAAGAGCCTGAAGTCGTACGCCTGGTACGGCTGGATCTGATCACCCGGCCGGTCCCGGTCACCGGGACCGGCCCCTTCCCGAGGAGTCCCGGAACGTGGTCATCGCCCGCGCGTCCCGCACGGTCGTCTTCGCTCCCCGTCTCGAACAACTGCTCGCCGCGCACACCGGTGACAGCGTTTTCCGGCTCGAACCGGACACCATCGGGATCGCGGACCCGGGAACGATGGACGGCGTGCTCCGGGCTCGTCCGGCCAACGCCGAGGAACGGCCCACCTTCAAGCCGGTGCTGGGCCGCGGCGTCACCCGCACCGAGTCCGCCGCGCTGATGCAGGCGCTGGGCGCCGACGTCCGGGCGGCGTTGAAGCGCCCGGTTGACCGGCCCGATCTCACCGGCACCTGGCCGGACGTCCCGCACGACTACCTGCGCCGGTTCGTCTTCGGCCCGGAGCTGCGCCGCTTCCGCGTGCTCGTGGACCGCCGCCTGGAGCTGACGCCGAAGCTGACGTGGTCGGCGGTCACCGCGGGCGCCGCGCTGGTCCGCCCGCCGGCGCCCGGCACCCCGCTTTCCACGCTCGCGCGCCAGGTCGTGGCCGCCGACAGCCTGGCCGAGCGGCGCTTCCGGATGTACCTCTACCGCCGGGTCGCCGGGCCGATCTGCTTCACGGTGGCGGCCCTGGTCACCAGCGCGGTGTGGCTCGGCGCGCCGTTCGACGACGACGTCCCGAACGAGCACGTCATCCACGAGGCGCTGCGGCTGCTGCCGCCGTCGTGGAACATCCTGCGCGTCCGCTCGCCGGAGTTCGCCGCCGTCGACCCGCGGATCCGGGCCGGGGACGACGTCCTGCTGCTGCCGCTGCTGAGCCACCGGTCACCGGAGCTGTGGGAGGCCCCGGCCGAGTTCCGGCCCCGGCGCTGGGCCGGGCTCGACCTGGACACCCACCCGGGGTACCTGCCGTTCGGGCACGCGAACGAACGCTGCTGGGGCCGGCACCTGGTGCTGCCGCTGGCGAGCAGGCTGCTCGACGTCGTGCGCGCCGAAGGCCTGGTCCCGGACCCGCGCCGGACCCGGGCCCGCGTCGAGCTGGACGGCCTGCTGGAGCCGTCCGGCGTGCGGGTCGTCAGGCCGGGGAGCAACGGGCGCCGTTGAGGGCGAACGCGGCGGGCGCCGGGTTGCCCCGGCCGGAGGCGCCGTTGAAGCCGAAGCCGACGGTCGCGCCCGGGGCGAGGGTGGCGTTGTAGGACGCGGCGGTGATGGTGACCCGGTCGCCGGTCTGGCCGAAGTCGCCGTCCCAGCTGTGGATGACGCGCTGGCCGGCGGTGAACGTCCAGGTCAGCGTCCACGGCGAGCGCGTTTCGCCGCCCTTGTCGGTGACGGTGACGTTCGCGGTGAAGCCGTCGTTCCACTGGTCCGTGACGGAGTAGCGCACGGTGCAGAGCACGGGCTCGGCGGTGGGGGTCGGGGACGGCGGCGCCGAGGAGGTCTGCCGCAGCACGGTGGGGATCGGCGTCGGAGCCGGCTTCGGCACGGGCGTCGTCGAACGCGGGGTCGTCGTCGCGGGGGCGAGCGAGTCGGCCGCCGTCGCCGCCTGCCGTCCCGGCGAGCTTTCCGACGTCACCGCGATGAGCACGAGGCTGCCGAGCACCACCACCGCGCCGCCGGCCGCGAACACCCACCGGATCCGCTGCCCGGCCCGCTGCTGGTGCGCCGCGGCCTCGCGCGCCCGCTGCTCGAGGCGTTCGCGGTAGCCGTCCCCGGTGTCCTCCTCGCGAACCGGCGCGGCTTCGGGCTCGCGGGCGAGCGAGCGCGGGGTCGCCCCGGTCTCCCGGAGCAGCTCGGCGACCGAGATCTCGTCGTCGTCCCGCCGCCGACCCATCCGGAACCTCCCGTTCTGCGGCCCGACCGGCGAATCCTAGGAAGCCGCGGCGACCTTGTAAACCACGTGCACGCGACGTGCACGAGACGGTGATGCCGGGGGAGTTGTCTGGGGTCGTGGCCGGATCACCCGGCCGGTATCCCCAGGAGGTTTCCGATGTCCGAGAAGAAGATCATCGCCGTCGTCGGCGCGACCGGCCAGCAGGGCGGCGGGCTCGCGCGCGCCATCCTCGACGACCCGGAGCGGCGGTTCGCGCTGCGTGCGCTCACCCGCAACCCGGACTCCGAGTCCGCGCGGGCCCTCGCCGCGCGCGGCGCCGAAGTCGTCGCGGCCGACCTCGACGACGAAGCGAGCCTGACGAAGGCGTTCGAAGGCGCGTATGGCGCTTACCTCGTCACGGCGTTCTGGGAGTACAACTCCGTCGAGCGCGAACAGCACCAGGCCCGCGCGATGGCCGCGGCCGCCAAGGCCGCCGGACTGCGGCACGTGATCTGGTCGACCCTGCCCGACACCCGCCTCCACCTGCGTGACGACGACCGCGCGCCGACGCTGCACGGCCGGTACAAGGTCCCGCACTTCGACAGCAAGGCCGAGGCCGAGGCGTTCTTCGTCGAGGCCGGCGTGCCCACGACGTTCCTCTCGACGACGTTCTACTTCGAAGCCTTCCTCGACTTCTTCCGCCCGGTCCGTGACCCCGACGGCGTCGTCGCGCTGCACCTGCCGATGGCCGGCGGCCGGCTGCCGGGCATCGCGGCCGAGGACATCGGGCGCACGGCGTTCGGCGTCCTCGCCCGCGGCCCGGAGCTGGCGGGGGAGACGATCAGCATCTCCGGCGAGAACCTGACCGGCGAGGAGTACGCGGCGGCGTTCGCGAAGCAGCTCGGCACCGACGTCGCGTACCGGCCGATGGACGTCGACCAGCTGCGTGCCTCGGGTGCACCGGGCGCCGACGACCTCGCGAACATGTTCTTCTACTACGCCGAGCACGAAGCCGTGTTCGCCGGCGTGCGCGACCCCGAGGCGGTGCGGCGGCTGAACCCGCGGCTGCAGGACTTCACGACCTGGCTCGCCGGCCACCGCGACGCCTTCGGCGAGCTGTGATGGAGTTCGGGATCTTCGGGGTCGGGGACATCGCCACCGACCCCGTGACCGGCCGGGCGCCGACCGAGCACGAGCGGATCGGGCGGATGGTCGAGCTGGCCGTGCGCGCCGAGGAGGCCGGCCTCGACGTCTACGCGACGGGGGAGCACCACAACCCGCCGTTCGTGCCGTCGTCGCCGACCACGCTGCTGGGGTTCATCGCGGCGCGCACGAGCCGGATCACGCTGTCGACGTCGACGACGCTGATCACCACGAACGACCCGGTCAAGATCGCCGAGGACTACGCGATGCTGCAGCACCTCGCCGACGGCCGCGTCGACCTGATGCTCGGGCGCGGCAACACCGGCCCGGTGTACCCGTGGTTCGGCAAGGACATCCGCGACGGCATCGCACTGGCCGTGGAGAACTACGCGCTGCTGCGGCGGCTGTGGCGGGAGGAGGTCGTGGACTGGTCCGGGCGGTTCCGGACGCCGTTGCAGGGCTTCACGTCGACGCCCCGGCCGCTGGACGGGAAGCCGCCGTTCGTCTGGCACGGGTCGATCCGCAGCCCGCAGATCGCCGAACAGGCCGCGTTCTACGGCGACGGTTTCTTCCACAACAACATCTTCTGGCCGGTCGACCACACCAAGCGGATGGTCGCGTTCTACCGGGAGCGGTTCGAGCACCACGGCCACGGCCCGGCCGGCAGCGCGATCGTCGGCCTCGGCGGCCAGGTGTTCATGCGCCGCCGTTCCCAGGACGCGATCGCGGAGTTCCGCCCGTACTTCGACCATTCGCCGATCTACGGCCACGGCCCGTCGCTCGAGGAGACGATGGCCCAGACACCCCTGGCCGTCGGCAGCCCGCAGCAGGTCATCGACCGCACCATGCGTTTCCGCGAGGACTTCGGCGAGTACCGCAGGCAGTTGTTCAACATCGACGGCATGGGCCTGCCCCATTCGGCGGCGCTGGACCAGATCGACCTGCTGGGCGCGGAGGTGGTCCCGGCCCTGCGATCGTCGTCGCGCGCGGCGTGATGCGGGAATACCGGTCCGTCGCCACGGGTTCACCCGGCGTGATGCGGTACGAGCTGCTGGGCCCGGTCCGAGCGTGGCGCGACGACGTCGAGATCGAGCTGGGCCCACCCCAGCAACGAGCGACCCTGGCGGTGCTCCTCCTGCAGGAAAGCACACCGCTGTCCCCGTCCCAGCTGGTATCGGCCCTGTGGAGCGGCGCCGAGCCCCGGGCGGCGATCGGCATGGTCCGCTCGTACGTGTCCCGCCTGCGCCACGCGGGCGTCCCCATCGAATCCGCGTCCGGCGGCTACGCCCTTGTTGCACCGGCCCTGGACCTGACGGAGTTCCAGCGCCTGCTCGCTTCGGCCCGCTCCTCTGCTTCCTTAAGGGCCGCACTGGCCCTATGGCACGGAACCCCGTTGTCCGGCCTTTCCGGCGCCTACGCGGAGGCGGAGCGAGTGCGGCTGGCGGAGCTGCGCCTGACCGCCCGAGAAGACCTGGCGGCAGCGGACATCGCCGAGGGCCGCCACGCGGAAGCGTCGACGGCCCTGACCGACCTGATCGCCGAGGAGCCGCTGCGTGAGCGCCCCCGCGAGCTGCAGATGCTGGCGCTGTACCGCTCCGGTCGTCAGGCGGAGGCACTGGCGGTGTTCACCAGCACGCAGCAGCTCCTGGAGTCGGAGCTCGGCCTGTACCCCGGCCCGCAGTTGAAGGAGATGCAACGGCGGATCTTGGCGGCGGACCCGACGTTGACTCCGGTCCAGCCGTCCGGCCCCTCCCAGCTGCCACCCCAACTCCCGGAGTTCACGGGCCGCGCCCCGGAGCTGGCGACGCTGGTCGAGGCCCTGAAGCCCATGGATTCGTCAGTCCCGGTCCAAGGCATCGAAGGCCTGGCGGCGATCGGCAAGACAACGCTGGCCGTCCAAGCGGCCCACAAGGTGTCGGGATCCTTCCCGGACGGCCGCCTGTTCGTGGACCTGGCGGCGTCCCCGGACCCGCTGGCGGAGCTGCTACGCGGAATAGGCGTGACGGCGCTGCCCGGTTCGTCCAGCGAGCGCGCGGCTTTGTGGCGAGCCCGGACAACGGGCCTGCGCCTCCTGGTGGTCCTCGACGACGCCCGAAGCGAAGAGGAGATCCGCCCCCTGATCCCAGGCCCAGCCGGCCCGGCGGTGCTCATCACGGCCCGCCAGCGCCTGTACGGCCTGGCGCACGCGCAATGGACCAAACTGGGCGGCTTGAGCCCCTCGGACTCGCTGACGCTGTTGGAGCATCTGCTCGGCCCCGCCCGGCTCGCGGAGGACCCAGCAGCGTCCTTGACCTTGGCGACCCGAACAGCGGGCTTCCCCCAGGTCCTCCAGGCGGTAGCGGCGAGGTTGGCGTCCCGCCCGGCCTGGACGATGTCGGAAGCCCTGACCCGGTTGGGACGTCCGGCCCCAGGAGCCCCGGTGACACCCCCGGAGTGCTGGGCGATCGAGAAGCCGTACGAGTCGACCCTGTCCCAGCTGACCCCGACCCAAGCCGAGGCGTTCCGATCCCTGGCCTCCCCCACCCCGATCTCGGTCCCCACGGCGGCTTCGGTCTTGGGAATACCCCTGAGCGACGCGGCGGTGCTGCTGGAGTCCCTGGTGGACGCCCACTTGCTGGAGCCGTTCGGCACGGACCGCTACCGATACGAGGAGCCGCTGCTGATGTTCGCCCTGGGCCGGCAGGCTGAATCGATGCAGCCGAGCTGAAACTGGGTGATCTTGCCAGAGGGGGCGAGGTGGTGGATGTGCACCCCCCTGAACAAGGGGGAGGGGCGGCCGTATACTCTCTCTTCAGCAGGTCCGAGTGGCGGAATGGCAGACGCGCTAGCTTGAGGTGCTAGTGCCCTTAACGGGCGTGGGGGTTCAAGTCCCCCCTCGGACACTTACCATAACCCCAACCGTGCGGATCGAGATTAGTCTCGATCCGCACTTGTCGTTTACCGGGGTGGTAGGTTGCGTGCAGCTGGAGCTGCCGGTAGACCTCCGCCTTTCGTTCGGTGTCGGCGGTGGTCAGCACGTTCCGGATGTCGCCTAGCCGCTCGATCAGCTCGGCGATCTGCTCCTTGGTCAGCCGTTGCGGCAGGGGGCGTGCGACGAGGCGTGCCTTGGCCTCCGCCCGCCGGGCCTGCGTTTCGGTGATCCAGGCGGTGACCAGCTTGACGTCGGCTCCGGCTTCAAGGGCTGCCCGGTGGCGTCCGAGTGCTCGGTCGCATTCCTCGACTGCCTTGGCGGAGGCTGCTGCGCCGGGGTCGACGTCGAGTTCGGGTTGGGCTGCGTAGAGGTCGTCGATGGTCTCGGCGAGGCGGTGGGGTGCGAAGCAGGTGCTGAGCCAGCTGTCGAGCGGGCCGAGTAGGTCGCGTTCGGCGAGGTAGACGTTGCGGGGGTGCTCGGTCTTGTTGGCCAGCCCATACTCGTTGGGATAGCGGCAGCGGTAGAAGAGCTGGTCGCGGCTCTTCTGGCCCTGCATGCGCCGGCCGCAGATCCCGCAGTGCAGCAGTCCGCGCAGGACGTAGCGGTGCTGGGTGCGGGTCCGTTCGCGGGTCTTGCGGCCGGCGCCTTTAGCGGCGGCGATCTCTTGGGCGCGTTGGAAGGTTTCGACGTCGATGATGGGCTCGTGGACGATCTGCTCAGAGAAGATCCACTTGTCGCGGGTGTTCCAGCGCATCTTGGTTTCGTGGCCGAGTCCGACGTCTTCGACGTCGATGAGGACTTCGTCTTTGCGTTGCTTGTTCCAGACCTGGCGGCCGGTGTAGCGGGGGTTGGTGAGGATGACGCTGACGGCGCCTTTGGCCCAGGCGACGCCGGTGCGGTGGCGGTTGCGGGTGGGGTCGTTGCTTGAGGGGGAGAGGATGCCGTCGCGGGTGAGGGCTTCGGCGATGGCGAATTTCCCGCGGCCGGCGATGTATTCGGCGTAGATGCGCTGCACCACCGGCGCGGTGACGGGGTCGGGTTCCAGGCGATGCAACCGTTTGCCTTCAGCGGCTTTGGCCGGGTTGGGGTGTGGTCCGGCGTCGGCGAGCTGGTAGCCGTAGGGTGGTCGGCCGCCGAGGTAGCGGCCTTCGACGGAGGCTTGGGCGGCCATGGCGGCGCGGACGCGGATCTTGATCCGGTTGCGTTCGCCCTTACTCATCCCGCCGAAGACAGACATGACGAGATCGTGGGCTTCGGACTCCGGCTCGATCGCGCCACCGACTTCGGGCACCCAGAGGCCGACGCCGTAGTGGACCAGTACGGGGAAGGTCAGGCCGTACTGGTTGCCGTAAAACGCGCGTTGCGGTTCGCCGATGACGACGGCGTCGAACCCGCGGTCGGCGTCGCGCATGGCCGCCAGCAGCCGGGTCGCCTCGGGCCGGCGTTTCCAGGGGATCGAGCGGGACTGCCCGATGTCGAAGTACTCGGCGACGATCTCGCCGTGCTTGTCGACCAGTGCCGTGGCCCGGGCCAGCTGCCAGTTTCGGGATGCCTCGGGGTCTTGCTGGTCTTCGGTGGAGACCCGGCCGTAGAACGCGAACCGCATGATCAGGCCGCCTTGTCCGAGTCGAGCAGCAGCCGCAGCAGAGCGCTGGCCGCGCCGTTCGATAACTGCGGCGGGGACGCCGGCAGCAGGACGGTCAGCGGGACTACGTCGCATCGACGACCAGACCGAGGCCGACTGTCGGCCGCGTCCCGGCGTATCAGCGGTCGTGAACGGCGCGGTGCCGGGCTTGATCGTGGAGAAGTGTTCGGTGAAGTCGTCATGTCCGCCCCGGGCTGGTCGCGTTGCAGGGATCGTCCACGACACCGTCGTAGCGGCCAGAGCGGAAGTACCCACTCAGGTCGACTTCGACGGCGCGCGTCTCGACGACCAACTCCGCCTGAGGAGCAGCAGGGAGACACCGCGATACCGAATCGTAAAGGTCATCTGGTCCGATCGCGCAGCCGTCTGACCTCGGGTTACCGTCGCCGAGCGATCGCCAGATAGATGCAGGTTGTCTTCATCCGACGCGTGCTCGTGACTGTGACGGCTCGAAGGAGTTAACCGGAGGGTTCTTGGTTCGAGTCCAAGCGGGGGAGCAAAGCCCAGGTCACAGACCTGGGCTTTCCTGCTACCCCTGAGTAGGGGCGATTTAGTGTCTATCTTGACGGTCGTCCAAACATGGCGGCCTGGTCGGCTGCGGCGTTGCTGTCCGGCCAGCTGGCGGCTGTCTCAGGCGGGTGGCGGGCTTGGGCTGCGCGCGGCAAGCCCGGCCCGGACCGCCCACCTTTCGCCCCGGCACGTCCGCTGAGCCCAGCGGCGCGCTGATGGCGCGTCAGTTGCACTGTTTGGCTGGCGGCCTGCATACAGATTCTGCGTCGTCTATCGGCTCTGGCGAAGGCGGAGTCGCGGGTTCGAGCCTCGTCGGGGCACCACGCCGACCAACAGCGGGCGTTGCTGCGTGGCTGTAGCTCGCCTCCGACGACCACGGCGGTGGAGGCGATCGCGCCGTCGTCACCGTTCTCGACATCGCTCAGCACGTCCCAAATTCGGCCAGCCACCTGCCGTGGCCTCGCCACACCGGGGCGGTCCGGGGGTTCAGGTTCAGCACTGCCGCGGCCGGCAGAGGGCCCAGGCGACGCGGCGATCGAGCGAGTTGTCGCTCTTGGCGCTGGCGCGATCAAGCCAAGCACGGCGGAAGCCCCGAAACCAGTCCAGGCGAAATAACTCGGCTCACCGCGTGCCGGCACGTAGGCTCTGCGAACTTGGCACGCGAGCAGGAGCACCATGAACAGGCGAAGCAAGAGTCGACGGCAGCACACCCCGGCAGAAGTGAATCCCGCCCCGGCCCTCGTCGCACCGTTTGAGACGCGATCGCTGCTAGCGGTATTGGAGGCAGCCAGCGCGTCACCGACCGCGGCTCACCGGAACTTGTCGCTCGGACTTCTCACGGATGCGGTCGTGAACCGCCGGAAGACGGATCGGCAAGGCGGCCGTGCTCCAAGCCGTGTCGCCTGCGCCGCCGACCTGACCGTCTTGGTCAACGAAGTCGGCCGTCTTTTGCCGGACATAGCCAACTTCGAGGACTTCACGCCGTTCGACAATCGCCCCGAGGTTCTGGTCCGTTGGGGAGCAGATCTGTTCCGTCTGATGGCCGGGGCGTTGGAGAGGCCCGTGGCAGTCGTCAACGACCTGTCGTTGCTCGCGCGCGTGATCGACAGGGTCTTGGTCCCCAAGGTCGGGTTCGGATTGGCTGATGCTGGCGAGCTGGTTCTTAGACGCGTCGACCAGGTCGCGAACGCTTTGGCTGAGGTGTGGCCGGACGGGCCGGTAGCAAGCGTTCGGGACGATGCGCACGTCACGCAGGCCGAGGTCGACGCTGTCGCAGCCCTGGCTCCGAGCACTGATCTGCCAGCGCTGTGCTCTTCCCCTGACCGGGCCCTCGCTGCTGCCAATCACTACACCGTCAACGCTCGAGACCTGGTGTGTGATCCTTTCGAGTCGACTTCGATCTTCGGTCAAACGATCGCCGCCCGCGTCCGGGGCAAGACGTTCGCGTTGCCTGCCGTCACCCAGTTGGAGGCCTTGCAGGCGATAGGTGCAGACCTCGCTGGCGTTGCCACGACGACGAACTCACGAATCGAGCCCGCTTACGCGGAGGTGATCAACCGTCGAGTGGTCGGCTTGCTTCGCGGATCCGGGCACACGATCATCGGCCCTGTCCGCCTTGTCTCCGGTGAACAGCTGCATTCGGTCATCATTTACCAGGAGCGGCTGATCCTCGCGTTGAACGTTGTCGGCGGGCTTACTCCCGAGTCCATCCGTGCCTCGCTCGCCCGCGGCGACGCCGCGCTGTCCAAGCTACGACCGGGTGCTGAGCTTCAGACGCCGACGGGCACGCTCCGTCTACGCAGCGACGCCAAGATCGCCCGCGCCAACGTGCTCGCCGGTCCATTGAGCGGGGTACGGCTGGCGTTCCAGCATCCGGTCCTGCCGCTCATGGACCTCGAGTGGATCCAGTCCGCGGTACAGAAGACGCGCGAGGATCTGTGGTATTTCGTGCGTGACATCGACAAGCCGGCAGGCATAGGAGGCATGTTCGCCGCGGATCTCATCGACAAGTTCGAGGTGTGGCGTTCTCGGAAGAGCTTCTACCGGGGCGGCGTGCCCATCAGCTTCATGCACTTCGCACCACACGAGTCGATCGCGGAATGGAAGGACGCCGCAAGCAACGCTGCCGCCGAACGGGCTCTGCACTCCCTCGGGCTTCCACCGTTGCGTGACTGGCCACTGCTCGAACCAGAACACCGCGGTGGGTTCGAAGTTGCGGACCTTGGACTTGATCGGATTTACCAGGTTGTGCCTTCGGCAGTGCCGGTCGCGGTCTCACTGGTCGACCACTCGGGCCACACGGGGGACACGAGGCTGCTGTGGAACGTCGGGACCGACCTGGCATGGAAGATCGTTCATACCGAGGCCACCTTCGTCGGCGCGGCGCGAGCCAGCGGCAGGACCTCCCTGCGGGTGTACTTCCACCGCGACGCCGGTCTCGGTGACGTCCCGCTCGCCTTCCGCTCCCTCGACGGCGACGTCTTGTCGATCAGCTGGGGGGCGGGATTGCAGGACGCGCTTGCAGCCGACTCTTTCGCAGTGGAGCGGTTGCTCGGTGAAATCGTGTCCCGCAGCCTCGACGAGCAGACTCGCCCAGGCTTCGTCGAAGCGTGGGCTGCCGCGCCACCAGGTATCCGGCTCGACGGCCAATACCTGCCGCAACGCGCGCAGTGGCTGCCGGACCCCCTCGAACCGCACGAGGCGGTTCGCAGTACCTTTCTGCGTCGTCTCGGCGAGCATCTGGTGGCCGAAGGGGTCGAGCCGGGTACCCGTGAGAGCGATGACGCCCGCGAGTTCGAGAGTCGAACAGTCTTCCCCTGGCTCCTGCAGGCCTTCCACGAAACGATCGCATCCCTTTCCGGCCCGGACCTGCTCTCTTTCGCGCTCGCCCAGCTCGAACAAGCCACTCGCGCCCGCCAAACGCTCGAACAGCAGGTCCGCTGGCAACAGGGCTTCCCCGTGCGGGAGGACGGGCGAGTTGACGACAACTTGCAAGGTAGGTCCCAGATGATTCGCGTGCTGGCGTTCATCGTCGAGGAAGTGCTGGCCCATCCTCCGACCGGACACGGTGCCACCGATGTTCTGTCCTGGGTGGAAGCTGTCACAGCCGCGGAATTATGTCTGGACTCTTGCCTGCGCAGCGCCGCTCTGCACCACCAGCTCACCCGCACCACCCTGACGATCAGCGACACTTACGAAGTCGACACCGACGACTCCGGCGAGCCCACCGACGTCGACAACGCCGCCTACCAGCAGGTACGCGCGCGCATGACAAGGCCCGAAGGCATCCCGATCAACCCAGGCAACGCTCTCCCGCCCACCGACGACGCACCACCTCGCGCGTTCCTGGAGTCGAAGCCGGAACTCGCCCCGGTAGACACAGCCATGCGTACAACGCTCGGCTTTGGTGTCGACGCCATGGTCGGCGTGCTCAACGTCGCCACTCAGTGGGAAGCCAGCAGCGCCGAGCCCACCCCTGCCACGACGGCTGAGGAGGTCGTCGCTGAATGTGTGTCTCTCGTGGTCGGCGCTGAACCGCACGAGTTCGTAGCGGCGGTCGACTGGCTTACTCTGCGCGCAGAGGACCTTCAAAACGACGTCATCCCCCACTGGGAGACCGAACGGCGTACCAAACGCATCGCCACCAGCCCCCTCGTCGCCACGGCCGAGGGGTTACGGGTTCTGCCCTGGTCATCCGGATATACCTTGCGCATCCTCGCTGCCTACCTGTCCGACGGCCGACTCCCGTGGCCTCAGAAGGCGCTTCCAACTCCAGTCAATAAGGCGCTCGACGAATACCGGCAGACGCAGAACCGTCAGGCGGAAAAGGACTGCGCGGCGAAGCTGACAGTCCCTGGGTTTATTGTGCGTCCCTCTCTGAAGCCGAACAAGGCGGCCAAGATCGGTATTGTCTCGCTTAGGGGAGAAATCGATGTGCTGTGCGTCGACCCGGGCCGGTCAAGGATCTGGGTCGTCGAAGTCAAAGACTCGTACACGCCGTACTCTCCCTATCAGGTTCGTAGGCTGATCGACACATTCAACCAGAAGGACAAGTACGTCGACAAGCTCCTCGCCAATGTCTCCACGGTCTCAGCTTGTGCCACTGCGCTCGCAACGGCTCTGCAAATTGAATCTCCTGGTAGGTCATGGAAAGTGCATGGGCTAATGGCTATTGAGCACCCCGAACCAGCGGCTTACACTGTCGAGGCACGGGTATCGTTCTGCCTGGTGGATGACGTCCTGCAGATCGTGGCCAACGACAAAGACCCCGCGCCTGGACCAAACTTCTCGCTGGTTCCGTTGGCTCAGGAGTTGCAACCGAATACTGTGGATGATTCTGACTAGATGTTCGATGGCGTCGGCGGACACGGCGACGGTACGACCATCGGTACCGAGGCGCCGCACCTCGAGGAATGGATCGCCCGCGGCCGCTGATCCAGGCGAACTCCGGGTCCGGCTCGGTCGCCGCCGTCCTCGTGCTGGTGATCTCCTGTTCGGCGCCCAGGCGGTTGCTGGCGGCGCTGGAGCTCGGGCGCGCGGTTCTGATTCCGGGCTTCCGCTAGATCGTGGACACGCTGATCAAGATGTTCACGCCGGCGCGGGGAGGCACCGGCTCTCGACGGCGCTGATGTGAGCGCGGGCTGTGATCGAGGTCGGGTCGACTTGACAGTGCGGCCGTCATCTCGCAGGATCCGAACAGATGTTCGGTTAGTGTTCGGGTTCGTTCGTGGCTTCCCCACACGTGCGTCTCCGGTGCGTGCTCGTGGTGCTGGAGGCGGTGGCCGGGCTCGCGGCGATCCCTGGCGTCCGCACGCCGCCCAGCTGAGCGAACCGCGCCGGGACACCACGGCACCCGCCGGAATTCTCCGAGTGGCGCAGCCTCTCGCAGGATTGCTGCCGACCGGCGGACTGCGGCGTGGCAGCACCGTGTCGGTCGGCGGCTCGACGTCGCTGGTTCTCGCGCTGCTCGGCGAGGCGACCCAAGAGGGCTCGTGGGCCGCCATCGCCGGTTTGCCACTACTCGGCGCGGTCGCAGCCGCCGAGCTGGGTGTCGCCCTCGACCGGCTCGCGTTGGTACCCGATCCCGGCGGAGAGGTCCTCGCGGTGGTGTCGGCGTTGATCGACGGGTTCGACCTCGTGGTCCTCGGCGCCGCCGTTGCCCGGGGAATTCAGCCGCAGCTCGCTCGCCGGCTCGCCGGCCGCGCGCGCAACCGAGGTTCGGTCCTGTTGGCGATGAGCGGGTGGCCCGGAGCGGATCTGGAACTCCGCGTTCCCCATCGTCGCTGGCAAGGCGTCACCGACGACGGGTTCGGCAACCTGAAGTTTCGCGAGGTCGTCGTGACCAGCCGTGGTCGTGGTGCCGCGGCGCGCCCGCAGACGGTCGCGATTCAGCTGCCAGGTCCCCGTGGTGCGATCGCTGCCGGTGGGCTGCCCGCAGGCTGAAAGCTCATGGAGATCCCCAGATGAAACAGCGATCGCGCTTTCCGATCGCCGACCAACCAGCACGAGCGTCGCGATGACCGGAGGGCAAGCCGGTAGCCAGATTCGCTCGGCTGCACGTGGGGAGTGCGGCGCCCTGATCCCGGTCCGGCCGGCTACTGGCAAACCGCTCGCCTGCCTGCGCGGCCACCGGCTCGCTCTCGACCTCTACGACCAGCTTGCCCCTTACAGCCATCGCTACCGTCTGCACGCCACCCTGTGCGAGGTGTGCCGGGCGCAAGAAGGGCTCGATCCCGCCGCCCGGCGCCTCGCTGAATGGGCCCACCTCGACGTCGCGAACCAGCACACACTGGCCTCCGCGCCCGAGGTCGGCCTGGTCCTCACCGTCGAACCGCCATCGGCCGGGACGCGCAACGGACGGATCGGTCTCCACCTCGACGGGGCCCAGGTCGCGACCGCGACCGCCACCATCTGCGCCCCGTGTCACGCGGCGACCCTCGACTACATCACCGTCGCCGCTGACTACCGCGGCCTGGGTTACGGTCGCACGCTCGTTGCGGCCTCAGTGGCTCGCGCTTCGACCTACCGGTGGACAGCCCCGCTGCCCGCCGGCCCCGTGACACAGTCGTTCCGCGCCCGGATCGCCATGCGCCGCGCCGGAATGCCCTGCGTCCACGCCGGGCGCACCGACGTCAGGCAGTGAGCGCCAGGGGAGCGGCCGGGAAGCAGTCGTCAAGGAGCGCGTACAGCAGGTCAGGAAGCTCGGCGGGCAGGAGCTTGTCCGCGCACTGCGAAAGCTCGTCGATCGACCACCAGCGTCGGTCGATGAGGCCGACGCGCTCGTTCGCCGAGTGACGGAGGGCGACTTGCGGGGCGGTGTCGTCGGTGCGGGCGAGGTAGACGTGGTCGAGGCGGTGGTGTTGGCGGCCGCGGTAGGTGAAGCGGCTTTCGCGGGTCCAGAGCTTCCGCCCGATCGCGTCCAGAACGAGTCCGGTCTCTTCGGCGATCTCGCGGCGGGCGGTGTCCTCGAGCTTCTCGCCGGGGTCCTGGCCGCCGCCGGGGAGTTCCCACCAGTGGTGGCCGGGGTCGTCGGGGTCGCGGGCGTGGATGAGCAGGACTTCGTCGGCGGGGTTGAGGAGCAGGACGCGGGCGCCGACCCGCAGGGCCGGTTCGCTGGCGACGGTCATCCGGTGGGTCCTCGTGCTCGGCAGCTCGGTGGCGGCCGGGCACGAGTACCCAGGTTCAGAAGAGCGTTGCCTCGCGGTCCGCGGCCGGGTTGGACGTTATCAGCGGCGCGGTCGCGGTCAGCGTCAGCTCGACGGCGAGTCCCGAATGGTCCGTCAGGGCGGGCTCGCCGTGGCGGGTGTCGTGGACGTAGGAGCAGCTGGTCAGGTGGTCGAGGAGCGGGGTGGAGGCGTGGGCGTGGTCGTAGCGGTAGCCGAGCTCGGCGCGGCGGGCCCAGCTGTGCTCGACCGCGGTCGGGTGCAGTGCGCGGAAGGCGTCGGTGAGGCCGTGGCGTTGGGTCAGCTCGGTGTAGAAGGCGGTCTCGAACGGAGCGAACTGGCCGGGATGTGGTGGCACATGGCCGGGTTCGAGCACGTTGAGATCACCCAGAAGAAGGACGGGGACGTCGTCGGCGGTGGCTTCGTAGGCGTGGTGGAAGGCGTCGATCCAGGTTCGCTTGCGGGTGGTCTTCGCTTCGGTGGCGTCGCGGGAGGGCACGTAGGCGCCGAGGATGCGCAGCGGTCCCCGGTCGGTGTTTACCACGATGCCGGCCAGCCGGGCGGGGAGGTGGGTCATGGCGGCGCCGATGGGGTCCACTGTGGTCTCGAACCGGGAGAGGAGCATGACGCCGCGTTCCTTGTCGGGGTGGTCGGGGTAGGTGACCGACCAGCCGGCGTCGCGGTAGGAGTCGGCGATGAGGTGGGTGCCGGGTCCGGAGCCGGTTTCGGTGAGCACGAAGACGTCCTCAGGGCGGCGGGCGAGCCAGTCGCGTTGGCGGCGGGCCCGTTCGAGGGCGGGGTTGCCGACGTTGAGGGTGAGGACGGTCAGGGGCATGCCGGGCTCTCCGTGGGGATGCGGTGGATCAGGTCAACGATGGTGCCAGCCGTGGCGCGGGGGTTGTTGGCGCATTCGATCATCTCGACTGGCCAGCCCTGGTCGCGCAGGAAAGTCATGGCCGCCAGGTAGCCGAGCGTTTCGCGGAAGCTGCTTCCAGGGGTGCGCTCGAAGCGGCTGTGCCCGCCGCGGGCGCGTAGCCGCTGTTCGACGTCCTCGGGTGGTGCCTCGAGCGCACACACGAGGTCGGGGCGGTACACATCGTGGTTGAGCGCCCAGACGACATCGAGCGGGATGTCGTCGAGTCCCTGCAGGACCAGCGACGATGCCGCGTACCGGTCGCAGAGCACGATCTTGCCTTCAGCCAGGGCCGGGAGGATCTCGCTGGCCAGCTGGTGGTGACGGTCGGCGGCACAGAGGCAGGCCAGAGCCATGCCGTGGTAGGTGTCGGTGCCATGCCGTGCCAGCTCACCCAGGGGGGCGCGGGAGGGCTGGACGGCGGCATGGACGGGGACCCCGTCGTCGGTGAGAAGGCCGGCCACCAGCTTGGTGATCGTCGTCTTGCCGATACCACCGGGGCCTTCGAAGGTCACCAGCTTGCCGGGCAGGCGCGGCGTGCTCATGCGACGTCCAGGGGCAGCAACCGGTGCTCCTCGGCGACGACGGGGCACTGCTCGGTGTCGACGTCGCCGATGCGGCCGCCGTTGGCGACGACGGCGGCCGGGCAGCCTTTGCCGCAGGATGGTTCGAGGCTGCAGGAGGTGCAGGTCGGGTTGGCGCCGACGGTGAACCGGTCGTGGAAGCGGTAGTTGTCGAGGCGGGTTGCGATGTCGCGGTCGGTGAAGATGTTGCCGACGATGAAGTCGGTGTCGGGGTGGCGGGAGATGGGGGTGCGGGCGGCGAAGACGAGGTAGGGGCAGACGGTTACCTCGCCGGGGGTGAAGACGTAGATGATCGTTCCGGCTTCGCAGCCGGCGAGGGGTTTGCGGTCGGTGTTGGGGAAGCGGATGTGGGCGATGTCGAGGTCGGGGCCGTCGAACGGCGTGGTCAGCTCGAAGATCTCCTGCATGTGCATGGTGGTCTTGGCGAGTTTGCGTTGGGATTTGACGCCGCGGCCCATGCTGCCGAGCGGGTTGAGCAGGACGTAGCGGGCACCGTTCTCGCGGGCGAACGCGCACAGCTGCACGTATTCGTCGTTGGCGGCCAACGTGTTCGGGGTGCAGAGCAGGCCTTGGAGCAGGCCGGCGGCGGCGAGCTTGCGGGTGTTGGCCACGGTGACCTCGAAGGAGTCGCGGTCTCCGCGGAATCGGCCGTGGGACTCGGCGGCGAACCCGTCGAGCGAGACGTTGACGTGGACGTCGGCCGCGGTGAGTTCCCGGATGACCTCGTTGTCGAGTTCGGTGGCGTTCGTGCAGATCCCGACGTCCATACCGGCGTCGCGGAAGGCGTGCACGATGCCGAGGAAGTCCGGGTGGATGGTCGGTTCCCCGCCGGTCAGCGTGACCCGCTGGACCCGGGCTTCGGCCAGCCGGGGGACGACCTTCTTCACGACCTCGGTCAGCGGCATGCGCTTGCCGTGCTTGGTCGCGGAGACGAAGCAGTGGGCGCACCGCAGGTTGCAGTCCTCGTTGATCTGGACGAGAGCCTTGCGGTTCGGGGCGTCGACGGTGGTGCGGAAGTAGCAGCTCGAAGCCTGCTCGTCGACGGCGATCGGACGGACGGTCATCGTTCGGACCTCCAAGTCGGGCGAGCTGGTGGCGGCGAACCGAGTAGACCACCTGTTGCTCGCTGGAACAATAAATAAGCGTGAAGTGCTCGAAAGAAAACTTCAGAGCATTCTGGCTACACTTGCTCGAACTAGAACTGGAACTGTTCGCGTGGAAAACAAGCTAGGGAGATGCTGGTGACGGACTCGGAGGTCGCCGAGCTGCTGGGCTTCCCGGCGGAGCTGCTCGACACCAGCCTCGACCAGCTGCGCACGCTGGCCCTCGTCCACGCCACCGGCAGCGCCCAGCGCGCCGCCCGGGTGCTGGGGCGGTCGCAGTCCAGCGTGCAGAAGCAGCTCGACACCGTGAACGAGCTGGCGGTGCGGCTCATGGGCGAAGCGCTCGTCGCGAAACAAGGGCGCGGGAAGGACTTCCTCTTCACCGGCTCCGGTGAAGAGGTCGTCGCCCTGGCCACGAGCACGCTGCGCGCCTGGACCGAACGCGTCCACGGCGCCCGTCGGCGGGTCGGGTCCACCGTCACCGTGGGCACCACCGAGTTCACGGTCGAGTTCCTCGGCGAGGTCTGGCCGCAGCTGCGCGAGACCTTCGAACGCCGGGGCATCCAGCTCAAGATCGAGCACGTCCGGACCCGCGACCTCCGGACGAAGCTGGACGCCGAGCAGGTCGACCTCGTCTGCGGCTCGTTCGCCGCCGAACACGATCGCGGTCCGGATGTGCCGCATGACTTCCTGGAGTGGCACCGCGAACGCGTTGCACTGCTGACCAACCTGAGCACCCGCGAGCTTCCCGACCGGCCGGTCGCGCGTGATGTGCTGGCCGGGTTGCCGCTGCTCGCACCGACCGCGGGTCTCCTCGCCGACTTCCTGACCCGGTGGTACGGCCCGGAATACCGGGGCAAGCTCCACGTGGTCGCCGACATCGACGCGCTCAACTACGGGCTCAACCTGCTCAGCAGCAAGCTGATGTTCGGCTGCCTGCTCACGACCGAGCGGGTCGCCGACGCGGCCGTCGAAGGACGGCTGCCCGGCGCGAACCTTCGCAAGATCGAGCTCGGAGCGGGTTACGAACCGGCGCTCGAGATCGTCACCGGGATCTTCGCCCGCGCCGGCGAGCGGCAGCGGTACGCCGCCGATCATCCGCTCAACTTGCTCTGGAACGCCTTCGCCGAGGCTGCCCCAGCGGGCCGCGGCGCTTAGCACGCTTCCTTCGCCAGGTACGCGGAAGCCTTCTGGTGGAGCGCCTTGAAGGTCGCCCGGTAGCCCGCGACCGTCGCCGGGTCGGACAGGTAGATGGTCGCGTGCTCGTGCTTCAGGACGACGGTGAAGACCTTCTCCGCCGTCTCGTAGATCATGAACGGCTCGATCGAGGAAGCACCACGTGCCTCGGCCGGGACGATCCGGGTTTCGACCCGTCGCCGGTTGCCCGGATTGGTGACCTCGTTGAGCTGTGCGCGCAGAACCTCGGGGGGAACGCTCTCCAGTGCCAACGCGCCCGCGCCCAGCAGGAGGAAGTGCCGGTGTCGTGGATCCCGGTCGAGCTGCCGTACCTGCCGGGCCAGAACCGCTTGGTCGACATCGTCCGGCAGGGCGGTGCGCGGGCCTGCAACCGCGTGTGCGTAGTCGTATGTCTGCAGGGAATCCGGGATGATCCTCGGCGCCCACGCGAAGGTGCGAAGGGTGTGACGGTCGTAGGCTTGCTGGAGGCTGGTCACACCGTCGTCGACGCTCTCGACGTAGATCGCGCGATCGGACTTCTCGTGAAGCCGGATCAGAAGTTGACATTCATCGGGCTTGACCTTGAGAAGGCCGAGGATCCACCCCAGCGGCACCGCCGGGATGCGCCGCTCTCCCTTCTCCCAGCCGGAAATGGTGCTCGGACCGATCCCCATCAACCGCCCGAGATCGCGGAGGCTCCAACCTCGGTTCTGTCGATGCTGCCGCAGTGCTCCGCCGAGTACGTACAGACTGGGGTGGCTCAGGCATTCGTCGGTCATGCCGCGTCCCGGTCCGTGAGAACGGGGTGAGGCGATGTCGGCACGCTGCCCGTATCACCGGCAGCGGAACGGACCCGAAGGAAGTCCAGCAGCTCTTCGAGCTTGTCGGCGACCTGACGCTGATCGTCCGTCGTTGCGGTCCCTGTCCGCAGCGCTTCGACGAGCTGGGTGGTTTCGCGGGACATCGGGACTCCGGTCGATCGTGGTGGTGATTCTGAAGTGGACAGACGGCGCAACCCGTTGAGCACGCGGCAAAGAAGCACGTACTCGGCGTCCTCCGCGAGA
Organism: Amycolatopsis sp. cmx-4-83; assembly: GCF_046548815.1. Taxonomy (NCBI): domain Bacteria; kingdom Bacillati; phylum Actinomycetota; class Actinomycetes; order Pseudonocardiales; family Pseudonocardiaceae; genus Amycolatopsis; species Amycolatopsis sp. cmx-4-83. The sequence continues at coordinate 160,997 of NZ_JAEBEF010000003.1, forward strand.
AGCAGATCGGCCGCGGAAGGCCATCGGACTTCGGTCGGCGTCATGGTTGTCCACCTCGGATCTGGCGCTGCCTGGTCGGTGGCGGCGGCGTTGCGGTCGGGGACGCAACGCCGCCGCCGGTCTGGGAGTTATCCGTGCTCGCTCACGTGGTTGACCGCGAATTCCAGAGCGGAGTCGTGGTCGGACGGAGCCAAGGCGATGTTGGCGACTTCCAGGCGCTCGGCGACCTGGCAGACCCAGTGATCCGCAAGGCGCCGAAATCCTCCGTCGTGCTCCTCCTCGCGAGACGTATCGGGCGCGAGGGTCGTTCGGAAGAGCAGGTTGTAGTTCGAGCTGTGGTTCCGCACGAGGTGTTCAAGCTGCTCGATCTTCGCTGGGTCGGGTTCTTCGCCACGGTGCTGCAGCGCGGCGCGGTAGTACGCCAGCGCGTCGGGGACCGCGCCGTTCACGAGGATGACGTCGGCGTGCAGCCAGGCTTCCAGCTCGTCGCTGATGCCCCTCGTGATGAACCACATCGTCGATGCCCAGGAATGGTTGTGGAGGATCGGTATCCCGAGCCGCTGCGCCCGCTCCACGAGCGCGGCGATCGTGGCGACCTGGAAGCCGTTTCGCCGTAGTTCCAAAGCCAAGCGGGAGACGAAGGTGCTCTTGCCCGTCAGGTGCGGTCCCATGATCGCGATGGTCAGCGGCCGTTCGACGGCTCCCGGCATCATCCGATCCGTCCTTCCGCGTTCCTCAAATCAGGTAGTGCTTCGCCGGATACCGGCTTGGCGGTTGTGGTCACCGGTTCCCTCCTGCATCGTGACGTCGGAACGATCACCATGGGACCCTGACCAGCTATGATTCGGTAAGGGGGTAAGCGGTGACCGCTTCGATTTACCCCCCCGCCGAACGAACCGGAGACGGATGTGACCGACGAACGGAGCGACGCGCGGCCCGCGGCCGACGAACTCGCAGCGGAGATCCGGCAGATCCGCGGCGCCGCGGATCTGAGCCAGGCGGCCCTGGCCCGGCGAATCGGTTACACCCGCAACTACGTGTCGATGGCGGAACGGGCGGGCCAGAACCTCCCTTCGCACGAACTCATCGAAGCGCTGGAACGCGGCTTGAACGCGGGTGGCGCGTTGCGCCGCCTCTGGCGGGCGGCGAAGGAAGAGCAGGCAGCTCTGCGGCGTCAGCATCGGCCACAGCGCGCCAGTCAGCTGCGGGACGACGCGGTCCGGGCCGGCATGCCGGCGTTGCGTCGAGCGCTTCTGGCGTGCGATGTGCCGGACGACGGTCCCGTGCGACCACAGCACGAATTGCGGACGGCTGTCGCGCAGGCGACGGAACAACGCGTCGAAGCGCGCTACGCGCAGCTGATCGCCGATCTGCCCGCTCTTCTGCTGGAGCTGGGGCGGGCGCGCCAGCTGGCTGCCGATGAGCGGGCGCGAGCGGACGTCGCGGAGTTGCTGGTTCTCGCTTATCGGGCAGCGGATGGCCTGGCTTTCAAGTACGGCTACGTAGATCTGTCCGCTCAGATCATCACCGCGATACGGCTGGCGGCGTCCGAGATCGACCGGCCGTTCCTTGACGCCGCTGTTGCTTATGTGCGCACCGAAACGTTCTTCGCTACCCAGGATCTGGAGTCTGCCGGGCGGTCACTGGTGCGGGCCATCGATCGCGTACCGGTCTCAAGGTCCACATTGGAGACAGCTGTCGCCCGTGGGTCGCTTTCGATGCGGGCGGCTGTCGTCGCGGCCCGCGCCGGGAAGCCGGACGAGGCCGAGGACCACCTTGCCGGCGCCTACCGGGCCGCAGAGCACGCACCCGAGGGTGTCTACCTCGGCACCGCGTTCGGACCGGCATCCGTCCGCATCCACGAAGTCGCTGTCGCCCAAGAGCTGGGCGACAGCCCGACGGCAGTCCTGCGCGGTACGGGCTGGCACCCACCGCGGGAAATCCCCGCCGAGCGCCGTTCCCACTTCTACATCGACCTCGCCCCGGCCCAGCTCGAAGTCGGCCGTCCCGAAGAAGCCTTCGTGTCGCTCCAGCTGGCCAAGCGGGTCGCGCCGCTACACACGCGAGAGCATCCGCGCGTCAAGGTTGTGCTCAAGTCGCTGTTGCGCGGCCAGCGGACGGTCAGCGACGATCTGGCGACCTTCGCGGCCTGGGCGGACGTGAACTGATCAAGTTCTCGCGACCAGCCGGGGCAGCTCGGTGAGCGAGTCGATGACCCAGTCGGCGTTCGCCTGCACTGCGGGGTCGTCAGCCCATAGGTGTCCCCATGGGCCGCGCCGGATCAAGGCCGTCCACAGCCCGGCGCTGTGCCCCGCGACGACGTCGTTGTCGCGGTGGTCGCCGACGTACAGGAGCTCGTGGGGAGCGACGCCGGCCAGCTCGACGACGTGCCGGAAGAAGGCCGGATCGGGCTTGGCGACACCCCATTCGGCGGAGGTGGCGATGGCGTCGACCGGGAGATCGAGTTTGCGAAGCAGGCTCCCTGCCTTGGCGGTCTGGTTGCCGGCCAGCCCGACCCACAACCCGCTGGCCTGAAGCTCGGCGAGCGCGGGCCGGACGTCCGGGTAGAGGTCGGACTCCTCGATCCGCTCGCCGTTACCGGTCTCCTCCCGGCGTTGCCGTTCGGCGGCCACGTCGAAGTCCGGCTTGAAGTACCGGAACGTCTCGGCGTTGTCCCGCCCCGCTGCGGTGACCGCGCCGAGCACGGTCGAGAACGTGTGCCGGCCGACGCCGATCCAGTCCGCCCAGGCGTGCCACTCGCGCGTGTCGTCGAGCACGGTCTCGCCGATGTCGAGGACGACAGCCCTCACCGGCATGGCGTTTCCCCTCCGTCGGTGACGTTCCGCGGTCGAGTCTGTCACTCGGCCGCCACCGAGACGGTCTGCCCCCTGACAACCACCAGCTGGAGCGCGCGCAGGTTGGCCAGGTCTGCGAGCGGGTCGCCCGCGGTGACCAGCAGGTCCGCTGAAAGACCGGGTGTGAGCTGCCCGGTCGTATTGCCGACGCCCAGGGCTTCCGCGCTCGTGGTCGTGGCCATGTCGATGATGTCGGCGCGGTCGAATCCGAGGTGCTCGTAGAGCTGAAGGGCACCGGGGTAGTCGTCGAACCCCGAGGTCCCGGCGCCCGCGTCGGTGCCGGGGATCATCCGGATGCCGTGGTCGGCCATCCAGGCGAACCGGCTGACCACCTGGTCGGCGCGGGCGGAACCGAGGCGGTCCATGAAGCCGCGCCAGTCCGAGGGCCAGGCGACGCAGGCGAAGATGCCGCGTTCGGCGATCGTGGCGGCGACGTCGTCGCGCAGGTCGTAGCCGCCTCCGCCTTCACAGAGCCAGGTGCAGTGCTCGATGGTGGTGACCCCGGCGTCGGCGGCCGCGGCGATGGCGTCCGTGCCGTGGGCGTGCGCGGCGACGGGCAGGCCGGCCTTCTGGGCTTCGTCGACGATGGCGGCCAGCTCGGCCGTCGTGAACTGGGTGTCCCACATCTTCGGTGAGTTCGGGGTGATCTGGCCGCCGGAGGCCATGACCTTGATGACGTCCGCGCCGAGCTGGGCGTTCTGCCGCACTCGGGCTCGGAGCTCGGCTTCGCCGTCGGCGGCGCCGCCGAGGAACCAGCAGTGCCCTTCCGGGACGGTGACCGGCGGGCCGGACGCGACGATCCGCAGTCCCTGTGGGTTCTGGGTTCGGAACTGGATGGCCAGGCCGTCGCGGTCGCCAAGGTCGCGGACGGTGGTCACGCCGGAGCGCAGGAGCTGGTCCGCCCGGCCGGCCAGCTCCGCGTGGGTCGCCTCGGCGGCTGCTTGCGCCGGGTCGCCGCAGGCGTCGAACACGAGGTGGACGTGGCAGTTGATCAAGCCGGGAAGGATTGTGGCGCCGGGGAAGTCCCGGCGTTCTGCGGTGGGAGACGCGAGGGCTTCGACGTCGGCGCGTGGTCCGAGGAGGAGAATCGTGCCGTTCTGGACGAGCACGGCGCCGTCGGGGATCCGCTCGCCGGCCGGCCCGGGGAGAACCTGGTCGGCGGTGTAGAGCTGCTGGAGCACGGGGGCCTTTCAGGCGGGGACGCAGAGCTGGAAGACGGCGATCTGCCGCATGAAGGGCAGCACCTGCTCCGGCGGTGCGTCACCGGGGAACGGCCATTCGTCGGAGACCCGGGGGAGACGGCGGAGGTACTGGGCGACGGCTGCCGCGCCGGCGGCGTCCTCGACGAGCAGAGCGTTGCGGGTCTCGTGCTCGTCGGGTGCGACGGTGCACCGCCCGGCCGCGAGCAGGTTGCGGACCCAGTCGCGGCGGCGGTCGGGGGAACAGACGTACTGGACGCCGTCGAGCTGCACGAGCGCGATCGGGACGGCGTGCGGCTTGCCGCTGGTCCGGCCGGTCACCGCCAAGACGCGTAGGGCGTAGTAGCCCTCGCGGTGCGGCTGCGGATCCTGCGAGCGGATCCGCTCGAGCACCTGCAGGTTGCGGTCGCGGATCTCGGCGTTCGAAACCGTGGTCACGAGGCTCCTTCCCGGGCCAGCGCCCGCGAGAGGTGGATGAGCTGCCGGACATCGGAGTTGATGTCCACGTCTTCGGGAGCCGCGACGAGCACGCCCGCCCGGCTGGTCGGCGTGTGGCCGCCGGCTTGGAGCTGGAGTGCGCGGCGGAAGGTGTCGAGCTGCTGCTCGGCGGGGCGGCTGGAGTCGAAGCCCGCGTCGACGAGCTGGGGGCTCAGCTGCAGGAGGCCGTCCCGGATCTCGATCACACGCCGCCAGTACCGGTGGCCGATCCGGTGGGGGAGCAGCGTGTCCAGCCAAGACCGGGTCGGTGCGTGGTCGAGGGCGTCGGCGGGGAACACCGCGTGCAGCTCCCGCCACAGCGGCCACAGCTCGACGTAGGCGCGTCGCCGGCGAAGCCACGTCTTTAGCGCGGCGAATCGAGCTGCGAGCCCGACGGAGAACACGCCGAGGAGGAACACGAAGGTGCAGATCGGGACCAGCCGCGTGGTCACCTGCATGAGCGGAGCGCCGTAGCCGGGGTTGCCGGCCCAGCGGATGACCGTAACGACGGTCCGGACGCCGGTCGTGACGGCCGTGGCGACGAGAGCGGCGGCGACCAGGCGGAGCCCGAACCGGGCGCGGCGGCTGGACTCGGCGGCGTACCGCAGGGCCCAGCGCGCCGTTTGCACGGCGGCGTAGAACATGTAGCTGCCGCCGATGATGTAGAAGGGCGCGACGCCGGGATGGCTCATGTCGTTCGGCAGATTCCCGGATAGCGGGTAGGCGGTGTCACGGGCGCCTGGCGGGAGCACGAAGACCGCGGCGGCCATCGCCGAGCAGACGCCGACGAGGATCGCGGTCTCGACGCGCACTCGCCGCCACGACCCGCCTGCCGAGATCAGGAAGAAGAGCAGGAGCGCGTAGCGCGAGGTGTTCAGCGCGACGTTCGTCAGCAGCTTCACGGTGCTGGACGACGGCAGATCGCCGAACACAGTCCTGGCGAACGCGACGAAGGTGGAAGCGCCGAGCAGCTGGCAAGCGATGCTCACCACGACTGCCCAAAGCGCCGGGTCGCGCGGTGAGCGGGCCAGCCGGTAGAGGAACCACGCCAGCACGAGCAGCAGGAAGTTCGTGAGGTTCATAGGACGTCGACCGGGTCGCCGAGGGACGCCTGCGCGCGGCGGGCGCGGCGTGACCCGCTCGGCAACGTGATCTCCTGCGCCTTGGTCGTTGCCTCCAGCAGCACGGTCGCGAGCGCTTCGGCTTCGTGCTCGTACTCGTTCGCGTAGGTCGTGCGCCGCCGCAGTGCGCTCCGGATGACGGCGGGTGGGATGTCGGGCAGCAGCTGGCGCCACATCTCGTCGTCGCCTTCGTCCGACGGGTGATCGGCCAGGAGGTGGCCGAGCTCGTGGGCGATGATGTGCTCCTGGTGGAACCGCGTCGTCCCCGTGCTTTGGTAGAGGATGACGTCGGCGGCCGTCGTCTTGATCCACAGGCCGAACGGGCCCGGGACCTCCATCGGCACGGCCAGCAGGCGGATGGGCTTGCCGCGGCGCTCGCCGAACCGGGCGCAGATCTCCGCCATCGGCGTCGGGCCTTCGATGCCCGCGGCGTTCAGCTCGGATCGCAGCCGACGGCGGAGGCCGGCGATTCGCCGATCACGGCGCACGCGTTGAAGCAGGCTGCTCACGACGGTCCTCCCAGCCCGTTGTCGATCACCTCTGAACGATCGTCGCAGATCAGACGCGGTGTCCGGCGGGTTGGACGGCAAGTCACCCGGACGTGTGGTTCTCGCTGCGGCTGGCCTGGAAGTCGATGAAGTCCAGGACGCTCGACAAGACGTCGGGGGAGAGGGCGCTCGCCCGGAACGCGACATCGCGGACGCCTTGCTGGGACAGCTGCTCGAGGAGCGCGTACTGCCCCTGGATCTCGCGGGCTCGCTCGCTGGTTCCGAAGTACTCCAGCTCGACACCGAAGTAGGCCGCGAGTTCCTGGGCGAAGCGCAGTTTCGGTTCGTTCGCGCCCTTGATCAGGTTGTACAGCTGGCTCTTCGAGATGCCGATTTCCTCGGCGACTTCCGACACGGTGTACGGGCGGCCGTCGTCGTGCTTCTTGAGGTTGATCAGTCGCTCGAGAAGCCGCCCGAAGGGCTCGGGTGGCTGATCACCGGGCTCGGACACGGTCACCCCCTCCGGATCGGGATTCCAACTTTTTGGAATTCCGATCGCAATGCGTCCGATTTGTTTGACTCTGCGTCCATGCTTTCGTACTGTCGAAGTTGATCATTCCAAGTTACTGGACGCGGAGCTGTGCAGGAACCGCCCGATCGAGTGCCTGCCACCTGTCCCGCAGAGATCCGGGTCCCCGCCCACGCTGACGTGCCGACCGGCGCGTCTCGACGCGCGGGGAGGCGCGATGCGAACCATCGACAGCTTCGCGGCGGCGGTGCACCGCAAGCGGAGAGAACGCGGCTTGACGCTCGGAGAAGTAGCCGCGAAAGCGGGCTACAGCGCGAGCTACCTCTCGAAGCTGCTGCACGGCCACCGCGCCCTCCTGCCGACCGTCGTGCACGACCTCGACACCGTGCTCGCGGCGGACGGCGAGCTGGACAAGATCGCCGCGGCGCAGCGGGGTGACTCCCGGGCGGTCACCCGTCCCGTCCAGCTTCCGGCGGCAGCCGCCGATTTCGTCGGCCGCGAAGAACAGCTGCAGGCGATGGACCACGCGCTCATCACCCAAGGACGGCCGGGCGCGACCGTCACCATCGTCATCGAGGGCGGGTTCTGGGTCGGGAAAACGGCCCTGGCCGTGCACTGGGCGGCCAGCGTGCAGGCTCGCTTTCCCGGTGGCTGCCTCTTCGCTGACCTTCGCGGCCTTGCACCCGGCGCGCCGGCCGAACCGGAGGAGGTCCTGGACGGATTCCTCGCGGCGCTCGGCGTGAGCGCCGCCGAGCTGGGCACGTCCAGCTTGCAGACCCGGATCGCCCGCTACCGATCGCTGCTCGCCGAACGTCCGGCGATCGTGATCCTGGACAACGTCGCCGGCTACCGCCAAGCCGAATGGCTGCTCCCCGGTGCCGGCAGCGTGGTGCTGGCGACGAGCCGGGAACGGCAATCCGGCCTGCTTGCGCGTACTGGTGGCACCGCGATAGAGCTGCCGCCGCTTCGCCCCGGACAAGCCATCGAGCTACTCGGCCGCCGGGCGGGTGAGGCTCGCGTGCGAGCCAGCGCGGCCGCCGCGGAACTCGTCGTCGAGCAGTGCGGCTGCCTGCCGATGACGGTCCTCATCGCCGCCGAGCACCTGCAGCGCCACCGGGAGACGACGCTCGACGAGCTGGCTGACCGCCTCAGCTCGGACAAGACCCGTCTCGACCTCTTCACCTCCAGCGACCCCGCGGTGAACATCCACGGCGTTGTCGACGTCTCGTACCTGGCTCTGCCCGCCATGGCAAGGAGGGTGTTCCGGTATCTCGGGGTCGGCCCGGCCAACGTCGTCGGGGCCGAATCGGTCGCCGTGCTCACCGAGCTGGACCTCGAGCGCGCCGGCGAAGCCATGCGGTTGCTCGCGGAGGCCCACCTCGTCGAGCCGCTGGCCGACGGCCGGTACCGGATAAGCCACCTGCTCCGCGCCTACGCCCACCAGCGCGCGCTGGTCGAAGAACGGCTGAGTGAGGTCGAGCGCGCCCATGACTGCGCCCTCCGGTGGTACGCCGCGACGGCGTGGAACGCGAACAACACCCTGATCCCCAGCTGGGCGAACAGCGGAATCACGCCCGAGAACCTGGCAGGCGTAGAGCCGATGTCGTTCAAGGAAGGCGGCTTCGAGGCGGCGATGGCCTGGTGCGAGCGGGAAGTGGCCACCGCTCTCCAGGTGGCGCGGAACGCCCGGACGTACGGCGCGAAGGACGTCCTGTGGTTGCTGCCCACGGCCTTCCTGCCGTACTTCGTGCTCACGCGTAGCTGGAACACCTGGCTGGTCGCGGCGCACGACGGGCTCGCCGCCGCGCGCGCAGCCGGTAGCGACGCCGGAGTTGCGCGGAGCTTGCAGGCCCTCGGCTGGGTGGAGTACGAGCTCGGCCGGACGGATGACGGCATCGCGCACCTCGAGGAAGCCCTCCGTCGACACGACGAGCTCGGAGACGACCGATCCCGAGCCTGGACCGCATACGGCCTCGGCCTCGCGTACGCCGGCAGTGACCGGTTTGCCGAAGCGCGCGAGCTCCACGAGCTTGCCGATCGCTTGTTCGCGGACGCCGCGGTCAAGGTCGGCGCTGCGGTCAACCGGGCCGCGCTCGCTGAGGTCTGCGATCAGCTCGGGCTAGCGAACATGGCGATGGAGTACGCGCTCGACGCGCTGAACCGTGCGCAGGAGTTCAGTTCCAAGGCAGTTCTCGGCATCGCCCATCAACGGATCGGCGTCCTGCTCAGCCGGCACGGGCAACATCGCGCCGCGCTGAAGCACTTCGACGAGGCTCTCGCTGTTCGAGGCCGGAGTTGGCAGAGCTGGGGAGCTGCCGAGACGCTGATCTCGCGGGCTAAGGCCCTCTGCGAACTCGGGCAGGTCGAGCAGGCTCGCGAGACGTATTCGCGCAGTCTCGAACTCCTTGATGCACTGCGTGACATCCGAGCCGTGGACGTCCGGACACGGCTGGCTTCGCTGGAAGCTGGCTCGAGCCCGACCGCGAGGGACCTCGGCTCTGCCTTGACGAATTGACTCCCCGCGGCTCCCACTCGCGTCTTTCCGGCTCGCTAGCACGTCGGTTCAACTTCCACGGGATCGTCGACGAGCCTCATCGGATCGATTGCCCGGCCGGTGCGACAACGTTGAACCCGTCGCCGATCCTGCCCTGGCAGGTTCCGGAAGGTTTCGACCCGTCCCTGACCTTCGTGCTACCAAACTTCCGGCTGCCGTGACCACGGACCAGCGCTGGCCGAGCTGGCGCCCGCGATGCCCGCGCCCTCCGGGGGCCTCGCCGCCTCATTGAGGCATTTCGCTTGTTGAAAACGGTTGGCTTCTTGACTGAACTGGCACAAGAACGCCACCGAATCAGCACAGCGCTGTGCGGCATTCGCGGTTCCTTGAATTCCTTCATGGGTCCAAAGTGGAGTCAACAGAACATACGAGTTCTCCTTGACTCACAAAGAATTCCTGGAGGAAGTATGGCTTCGCAAATGCTGCGAGTCCTCCCGATCTCGGTCTTGGCCGCCTGCGTGATCGCCGCGCACCCGGCGGCGGCCGCGACCGAAGTTCCGGTCCGTGCGCAGTGCGGTTATCTCGGCTGGGGTGAGTACCGGCACTGCGACGGCGGCACCGGCTCGCGGGTCGACCTGGACGTCGAAGACATCTGGGGGAACCTCTACCGCTACTGCGTCGGACCCGGGACCACCAACCTGCAGCCGGTGATCAGATGGGCGATCAGCGGGGCCTGGTGGAACGGCGGAGTCGGCTGCTACCCGGGCTACGAGGGACCGGCCTGACCCACGCACTCGAGGACGACTCCCCGTCCTCGGCCTGTCGGCGCGGCGGGTGCCCTTGCCCCCTCTGCGGCGTCCGCCGCGCCGGCATCAACGTTTGGCGAGCAACAGCGCGTCCTTCCAACGAGTGAACCTCCGCCGAGGCGGTGTTTCGGGTCGGACGTGCAGCTGATCATTGAACCTGGAGGGGATTCATGAACGCGCGTATAGCCGCAGTTGCCTGCTCGGCAGTCATCCTGATCGCGGGCTGCAGCACGAACGAGCCGAATCGGGCCACGACGTCGTCGGCCGCACCGGCGACCACGAACACGATGCAACCCGGCGACCTCGCGAAGCAACAGGCGACCGCGGCGTACCTCGGCATGTGGAACGACATGGCCGATGCCGCGACGACCTCGGACTGGCAGTCGCCGAAGCTCGCGCAGAACGCCACTTCGGACGCACTGCAGACCATCTCGCGCAGCCTTTACGCCGATCACTACAACGGCTTGGTCACCAAAGGCCGCCCGGTGAACCACCCGCGCGTCCAGGCCGCGGATCCGTCGGCCGAGCCGACGACCGTGACGATCGCTGACTGCGGTGATTCCACGAGTTGGCTGAAGTACCGCGCTGACAACGGGCAGCTCGCCGACGACAGCCCCGGAGGCCGGCGGCGGATCGAAGCTCTGGTCAAGAAAGCGATCGACGGCTCCTGGAAGGTCACGACCTTTGCCGTACACGAGGTCGGATCATGCGCCGGGTGACGAGGTGTGCGGCCTCTTCCGCGGTCGCGTTCGGATTGCTCTTGGCCGTGACGCCCGCCGCTCTGGCGGGCGACGGCTGGGGAGATGTGCACTGTGGACAGAACGGAAACCCCTCGTGCCAACTGGGTGCCGGCCGCGGAGGTGGTTCGAAGCCACCGCCACCCGGGCCGCCGGACAGGCCCGCGGCACCGCGCCCAGGTCCCGGGCAAGAGCCGCCGACAGGCGACAGCATCATCGGCGGTGACGACACGTCGGCGGACTGCTCGTACGTCCGCAGCGGCTACCAGCCGCCGACGAATGGCGTGCAAACGGTGATGTATCGGACGGCCTCGGTCGTCCGCAGTGGACAGCCGCAGCCCGGTGGAGGCTGGTACGTCTATCGGTGTTCCGGCCCGGGTTTTCGTGATGGCCTGTACCGAGCGCCGATCTGGCTCCCCGACGGGGTGGCTCCTGCTGAGGCAGCCTTGCCCTCTCCGCAAGAGCTGGCCAAGCAAGCTCGCGCTCGGCTGCGCTTGCCCGCTCCGATTATCGAGGCGAACCCGGCCGGCGACAAGCTGGTGAACCTGCCGACGTGGCTGTGGCTCGACCGCGGTAGCTGGGGAGTGAGGCAGGCGACGGCGGCCGTTCCCGGGGTTTCGGTGACGGCGGTCGCGACGCCGCAGTCCGTTTCCTGGGTGACGGGCGACGGTGGGACCGTGAGCTGCCAGGGCCCGGGAACGCCGTTCACAACCGGCGGAGACGCCTCAGCACCTTCTCCGGATTGCGGCCACACCTATCGCCGGTCGTCGGCGACGGCCCCGGACCAACGCTTTTCGGTAGGCGCGACGATCCACTGGACGGTGACCTGGTCCGGAGCCGGGGCGAGTGGCACCTTCCCCGACCTGACGACGTCAGCGGCGGCAGCGTTCCGCGTCGCCGAGATCCAAGCGCTCGGCACCGGGCTCCGCTGACCAACTGGCTTTCGACAGCCGTCTCGCACATTCCCATCTCCGCTGTGCGCCAGCTTCCGTGAGGCACGCGGCGCGGCCGAACCATGCCTGGAGGCATCTCGTGACCAGCATCCGTACCGGTGAGCGCGATACGGGAATCGAGGCCGGTTCCGTTTCGTGGCTGGGGAAGAAAGGTGAGCCGGCAGCAGTACCGACCGGTCGACGAACCGGACGTCGGCTGCCGCACCTGCTCGTCGGCGTCCTGCTCGTGCTCGTGTGCGTCGGTGGCGCGTTGTGGTGGACCACCAGCGCGCAGGGCCGCGTCACGGTACTGGCGGTCGCTCGGCCGGTGAGTGTCGGGCACGTCCTCGAACGAACGGATGTCCGCGAAGTCGAGATCTCGCCGGCCGACGCGATCGCGACGGTCCCGGCGGAGCAGGCGACCGCGGTGCTCGGGCGGCGGATGGCGACGAGCCTCAGCCCGGGAGCGTTGCTCACCCCGGGCAGCGTCGGCCCGGCATCGGTCCCGGCCACCGGGCACGCCATCGTGGCAGTCGCGCTGAAGCCGGGCCAGTTCCCGCTGGAAATCACGCCCGGGACATCGGTCCTCGTCGCGGTCACCGCGCCGCCCTCGACCGCCGCTTCGCCGCCCGCCCAGGAAAGCGGGCAGATGTGGACGGCCACGGTGACCGGGCTGGCCAAGGCGGAGACCGACCAGGCCACGGTGATCTCGCTGCAGCTCGTGGGCGACGCCGCGCTTGCCCTCGCGCGTGTCCCCGTCGGCCAGGTGTCGCTGGTCATGCTCGCGGGCGGTGAGCGCTGATGCTGATCGCTCTCACCAGCGTGAAGGGCTCGCCGGGCGTCACCACTTTCGCCGTCGCCTTGGCCGCGAGCTGGCCGGCGGGCGCCCGTCGGGTGGTTGTCGAATGCGATCCCGCAGGCGGTGACCTCGCGCAACGATTCGGCCTGGCCGCATCGCCGGGCCTGCTCAGCCTCGCGGCGGCCGCCCGGCAGCCGGTGGATCAGGACGTCGTCTGGAACCACACCCAGCCGCTTCCCGGTGGCATCCAGGTGATGGCGGGACCGCCAGGTGCGCACCAAGCGCGTGCCGCGTTGGGCACCCTGACCTCCGCGACCTCACCGCTCTTCGCCCACCGTCCGGCGGTGGCGGTGTTCGCCGACTGCGGGCGGCTGGACCCGGGTTCGCCCACCGAGGCGGTGATCCGTCACGCGGACGTCCTGCTGGTGATCTCCGGGTCGCACAGCGACGAACTTGCCCACCTCGCCACCCGGGTCCACGATCTCGGCCGGATCGCAGCTCGCGCGTGCTTGGTGCTCGCCGGCGGCGGGCACGCGACCAACGCGGTCGAGCGCGAGCTGGGCATCCCTGTCATGGCGAGGATTCCCGACGATCCGAGCGGGGCCGCGAACTACACCGGGCGAGCAGCGCCCCATCGCCGCCGAGCCGGTGGGCTCGTCCGGGTCGCGAGCGTCGTTGCCCAGGTCCTCGCCGCTGGGCCTTCTCGCGAACCGTCCCCGCCGGTGCTGGATGCCGTTCAGCAGGTGCCAGGCGTACCTGCCCAGCCCACCGCGGCTTCCGGCGTTCGTGTTCTGCGCCCACCTGTCCTGGGGAAGGACGTCCGGTCATGACCGTGCTCGACGAACACCGACGACCCGGCCCGGAAGCCGACTCCGGTCCCCAGGTACGCCTGCGCGAGTTCCTCAGGCGCACCCTCGCCGACGAGCTGCCGAGCCGGACCGTTACCGCCGCGGAACCCCTGACCCCGGCGCGGCGCCGTGAGTGGGCTCGCGACGTCCTCTGCGGTGCCATGGCCGCCCACAGCGAGGCCGAGCTGCAGGCAGGTCGGGTGCTGCTCTCTCCGGGTGCCGAAGAACAACTCGTCGAGACGGTGCTGGACGAGGTGTTCGGGCTGGGCGGGCTGCAGCCGCTGCTGGCGGATCCGAAGGTCGAGACGATCAACGTCAACCGCTTCGACCGCGTCTTCGTCCAGTACGCGGACGGCTCGCGGGCCCAGGTCGCACCGGTCGCGGTCTCGAACGACGAGCTGACCGACTTGGTCCGGACGCTCGCGGCCAGGGCGTCGTCGGAAGAGCGGCGCTTCGACCGCGGCTCGCCGGCGCTGAACCTCCAGCTGCCCGGCGGCGAGCGCCTCTTCGCGGTGCTCGGGCTCACCGCCGACGGGGTGACGGCGTGCTCGATCCGTCGGCACGGCTTCCTGACCACCAGCCTCGCCGAGCTGCGTCGGCGCGGCACCCTCGACGTCGGCCTCGAGCGATTCCTGCGCGCTCTCGTCCGCGCCCGGAAGAACATCCTGATCACCGGCGGCGCCGGCTTCGGCAAGACGACCCTGCTCCGCGCGATGGCGGCGGAGATGGACCCGCTCGAACGCATCGTCACCGTCGAAGACGCCTTCGAACTCGGCCTCGGGCTCGACCACGAGCTGCACGCGGACGTCACCGCGCTGCAGGCTCGGGAAGCCAACGTCGAAGGCGTGGGCGCGATCAGCCAGGCCGAGCTCGTCCGCTGGGGCCTGCGGATGTCCCCGGACCGCGTGATCGTCGGCGAGATCCGCGGGCCCGAGGTCATCCCGATGTGCAACGCGATGTCCCAGGGCAACGACGGCTCGATGGCCACGTTGCACGCGAGCAGCTCCAAGATCGCCTTCACCCGGTTGGCGTCCTACGCTGCCCAGGGCGCTGAACGGCTCTCGCTGGAAGCCACGGCCCTGCTGGTCGCGTCCAGCGTGCACTTCGTCGTACACCTGGCCAAGGCCGCCGACCGCACGACCCGGGTCGTCTCCTCGATCCGCGAGGTCGTCGATGCCGACGGCGGAACCGTCGTCTCCAACGAGGTCTACCGCCCGGGCCCCGATCTGCGTGCGCGTCCGGTTGCCGGCGCGCTGCGCGCCGACACGCTCGACGACCTGGTCGACGCCGGATTCGACCCGGGTCTTCTGGCCGCGCCGGAGGGGTGGTGGGCGAGGTGACCAGCGCTCTCATCGGTTGTACTGCGGGACTCGGTACCGCCGCGGGTCTGCTGCTCGTCATCGTCGGATTCCGTCGACCACCGGCTCGGGTACTTGCTTTCCGGAACGTGCGGCGGCGAACCGATCGAACGCGCCCGCTCCGGTTGGTCGTAGCACTCGGCGCCGGCTCGGTGGCTGGCGCGGCGACCGGCTGGATAGTCGGGGGAGTGCTTGCGGCGGCCGCCGTGTGGTTCTTGCCTGCGTTGGTCGGGCCCGACCGTGCGCACGTCCGCCGGGTTGCGCGGATCGAGGCCGTGGCGTCGTGGACGGAGATGCTGCGCGACATCCTTTCGGCCGCGGCCGGGCTCGAGCAGGCGATCCTCGCGACCGCGCCGCTCGCACCCACGGCGATCCGCGAGGACGTCGGCCGCCTCGCGGCGCGGCTGCGAAGCGGACAACGGCTCGCCGCCGCGTTGCGGCGCCTGGCCGACGAGCTGGCCGACCCGACCGCGGACCTGGTCATCGCCTCGCTGGTCCTGGCAGCCGAACACCACGCTCGCCAGCTCGGCGAGCTGCTCGGCTCGCTGGCGGAGACCGCGCGAGCGCAGGCGGCGATGCGGATGCGGGTAGAAACCGGCCGAGCCCGCACTCGAACGTCCGTCCGGGTCGTCGTCGCCACCACGATCGCGTTCGCCGTCGGGGTCGTGGTGCTCAACCGCGAGTACCTCGTCGCCTACGACAGCCCGGTCGGCCAAGCTGTCCTGCTCGCCATCGGCGCGTTGTTCGGCAGCGGGTTCGGCTGGCTGACCCGGATCGCCGCCGGCCGCCCGGTTGCCAGGGTGCTCTCGCTGGGCGACCCACCCGAGCCCGAGCCGACTGCCGCAGCTGCGGCGGCGTGGGCGGGTGAGCGAGCATGACCGCCGCGATCCCCTTCGGCCTTGGAACGGGCATCGGCCTCTGGTTCATCATGATCTGGGCGATCCCGCCGCAGGCCGCGCTTCGTGGCCGGTTCGCCGACCCGAAGGACGACATCGGCCCGATTGCGGGGGTAGCCGAGACGTCGTGGGCCACCGCACTGGCCCGGCCCGTCATCCCCAGCTTGCGCGCCCTCGGCTTGCCCGGTGTTCGGCTGGGCCCGGATCTCCGCCTCGTGGGCCGCGGCACCGACACCCACCTTGCCATGAAGGCGCTGCTGGCCTGCGCCGGTCTGCTGGCGCCGCTCCTGTTGCAAGGCCTGCTCGCCGCCGTCGACGTGCCGCTCGGCTTCGAGGTACCGCTGGTACTCGCCCTCGCGCTCGCCACAGCCGGGTTCATCGCGCCCGACCTCGACGTCCACGCGAAAGCCGCGCGCGCACGTGCAGAGTTCCGCGCCGCGCTCTCCGCTTTCCTGGACCTCGTCTGGATCAGCCTCGCCGGCGGCTCCGGTGTCGAGGCGGCACTCCTGGCAGCCGCGGACGTCGGGCGCGGCGGCGCCTTCGGCCAGCTGCGCCGCGCCCTCGACGCCGCCCAGCTGACCCGCAGCGCACCATGGTCGACGTTGCGCCGGCTCGGGGAAGAACTGGACATCGCCGAACTCGCCGAGCTGGCGGCGTCCATCTCCCTCGCCGGCACTGAAGGCGCCAAGGTCCGGGCTTCCCTCGCAGCGAAAGCCACTGCGGTACGCACCCACTTGGTCGCCGACGCCGAGGCCGATGCCCAAGCCGCGACCGAGCGCATGGCCCTGCCGGTCACCCTGCTGTTCCTCGGCTTCCTCGGATTCATCGCCTACCCGGCCGTCACCCAGGTCCTCAACGGACTCTGACCGTCCACAGGAGACACCATGCTGACCCACTGCCGAACCCTCTGGAACCTCTTCACCGTAAGGATTCTTCTGCTGCGCAAAGACAGCAGCCGCGGCGAGATCACCACCACGGTCATCGTCACCGCGCTCATGGCGGTGCTCGCCATCGCGCTGATCGCCATCATCGCCGCCAAGCTCACCGCGAAGGCCAACAGCATCGACCTCGGCGGCTGACATGCGGTCTGATTCGGCTGACCGAGGGGCCGCCACCGCCGAGCTGGTGATCGCCACGCCGTTGCTGCTGCTGGCGTTGCTGGCGATCGTCCAGTTCGCCCTTTGGTCGCACGCGACCCACGTCGCGCAGGCGGCCGCAGCCGCCGGGCTGGCCACCGCGCGTTCCCAGGACGGCACCGCCACTGCCGGCCACGCCGCCGCCCAGCGGCTCATCGACGACCTCGCGAACGGTCCGCTCCGGTCGTCGCACGTGGACGTCGAGCGGACCGCGACCTCGGCGTCGGCGAGTGTGCAAGGCGAGGTCGTTGCTGTTCTGCCCGGCCTGCACCTGCACGTGCACGCCGAAACCACAGGCGCGGTCGAAAGGTTCGTTCCCGACGCCTGATCGAAGGGGAGAAATCATGCCATTGCTGGAAAAGCCGGAGCCGGTGACCGTCGGAGATTTCGTCGACGGATCGGACACGATGCTGTGGAACCCAGCCCTCACAACGAAACGCTGGCGGACGGAGGTGCTTCGTACGTTTCTGGTGCGAGTCCTCTCGATCCGCTGCGGAGCAGGGCTGCTCGTCTTCTCCTTCGTGCTGGGCACCGGACGCGGCGAAACCCTCTTGGGCGCGCTGATGAACGGCGGGGCCATCGTGCTCGTGTTGAGCGGGCTGCTGGATGCCTTGATCACCGCGGCCGGTCTGGCCAGCAAGCACCAGCACAAGCCCCGACGTTGCCGGTTGGAACGAACGCCCGGAGAGTTCTTTCTCCGGAGCCGCGACTTCGCCAACCTGGACCAGGCCGCTTTCCGAACCGCAGGACTCCTGGCCGACCTCACCGGCGAGCTGCACGACACATCGGCACGCGACTGGTTCGACCCCGAGCTGCCCGGGCGAGTCCACCAGATCGTCTGGGAGGCGCTGACCCGCCTGCTCGCGACGGACGCTGCTCGCCGGCATGCCGCGCGGGTCGCGACAGCGGGGGAGAGCGACCTCGCGGCCACGATTGCGGCGGCGATCGCGGAGTTCGACGCGCTGCTCGACGACCTGGTCTTCCACCTGCAGGGGTGCGTCACGCTCGCGCGGGAATGGGAAGCCAAGCTGCGGCGCGCCGAGCTGCTCGACCACACCACCGCGATCTGCGCCGAGCTGGAGGCCGTGTCGATCCGTCCGGTGGTCGACATCGCCGCGGAGCTGCCGAGGTCGGTCTTCGCCTTCGTGACCGCGGCCCGGGACCTGACCGGAGCCGGCCCGTTCCCGTGGGAACGCTCGCCGGCGGAGCCGGTCCGGTGAACGCTATCCGGCGCGGCCGGGCAGGGAGCTGGTGGCTTGCCGAGCGCGGGTCGGTGACCGTCGAAGCGGTCCTGATCGCTCCGGTCGTGGTCATGCTGCTGGTGTTCGTCGCCGTGGTGGTCCACCGCGGCGTCGACGCGAAACTCCGGCTCGATGACACTGCCCACCAGGCGGCGCGCGCCGCGAGCCTGCAGCGCACGCCCGCAGCCGCCGCGGCTGCCGCAGAAGCGACCGCCACCTCGGCGCTTGCGCACGCCGGGCCGGTCTGCCGCGACGCCGCCGTCAGCACGAGGACGTCCTCGATCCCGGGCAGCACCGTTGTCGTCAGCGTCCGCTGCACCGTCGACTTCGGCCAGGCCCTGCTGCTCGGCGTGCCCGGATCCCGGGCCCTCAGCGCCACCGCGAGCGAAGTCATCGACACCTACCGCTCCCAGCCCACGGTCGGAGGCGCGTGATGGACGCCCGCACCGCGGCGTGGTGGCGAGCCGACAGGGGCCAGGTCTCGGCGTTCGTTGTCGTGCTGATGGCCGGCTTGCTGGCTTTGGCGGGCCTCGGGCTCGACGGCGGCCTCGCGCTCGCCGCCAAAGTCCGCGCTACCGGCCAGGCCGAGTCCGCTGCACGCGCCGGCGCGCAAGCGATCGACCTCGCCGCGTACCGGGAAACCGGAGCACTCCGGCTGGTACCGGCGAACGCCGACGCGCTGGCCCGCCGGTACCTCGCCGCGGTCAGCGCGACCGGCACGGTGACCGCCACCCTCGACGCCGTGACCGTCACCGTCATGACTAGCCAGCGCACTCAGCTGCTGTCGCTCATCGGCATCCAGGCGATCGGCGCCCACGGCAGCGGCACCGCCCATCCCCAGCGTGGCGTCATCGCGCTCGAGCCCTGAACACCGGAGGAAGAAGCCATGATCACGACCGACGAGATCGAACGGCGCGTCGAGAAGGCCGACGCGGAGAAGAGCGCCAGGAGGACGGCAGCAGCCCGCGAGGTCGGGGAGCTCGCACGCCGGCGAGCCGCGCTGGCCGAAGAGCTGTCGGAGGTCGAACGCACGCTCGGCACCGTGCTCGCCGCGGCGGCGGACGTCATCGGCGTCGACGAGCTGGCCGAGTTCACCGACGTCCCGGCCGCCGACCTCACCGGGTGGCTCACCGCCGGCAAACCCCGCGCTCGCCGCGGTCGGCCACCCGGCAGCCGCCGACCGAAACCGGAAACCCAGCCCGCGACCACTCCGCTGGAACCTCGGTCAGGTCCGCCGGCGCCCGGAATGCAGCCCCCAGCTGTCCACGGCCAGCGAACCTGAGCCACGGACGCTGTCGTGCTCGCTCGTCACGCACTCGTCCTCGGCGTGGGACGGCTAGCGCAGGCCGGAGTAGCGCTCGCGTTGCTGACCGGGTTGTGCGCCGGGCTGCCTTGGGTACTAGTGCGGTTCATCGGCTGGCCTCTCCCGGATCACCTGCCCACCACGGCGGAACTCGGCGAGGTACTAACGGCCGCGCCGTCGACAGGCCTGCTGCTCAACGGGCTCGCTTGCGGCGCGTGGCTGCTGTGGGGCGCGTTCCTTGTCGAGCTGTTCGGGTGCGTGCGGGATCTCGTCCTCGCCGTCGGCAATCCGGATCTCATTCGGCGTGGTGGTCCGCTCCGTCGGGTTGCCGTGGCGCTCATCGCCGCTGTCATCGTCTCGTGCGTCAGCCGCACTGCCCTCGCCGCGCCCAGCGGAAACAGCACGGTCCCGGCCGACACGGCCTCCTCGGCCACCCCGCCGTCGCCCGAGGACGTCGAGCTGGTGCGTCCACCCCACGACGGCGTCCACGATTCGCTGTATCGGATCGCGCAACGCCGCATAGGCGACGGTGATCGGTGGCCGGAGATCTGGCGCCTGAACACCGGGAGCCGCCAGCCCGGTGGTCGTACGTTGACGTCGCCCAGCCTGGTCCACCCAGGCGATCGGATCCACCTCCCGTCGGTGACCAGGCCCGTCGATCCCCGACCACCGCAGCGGCGGTCGCCACCAGCGGAGCCCGCGGCTGTCTCCCCGCCGAGCCCGGCGGCACCGTCCGCCGGTACTCCGAGCTCGGGCTCGTCATGGGAGCCCGGCGTCTACGTTGGGCTGGGCCTGGCAGGCGCGGTCAGCGCGGCGCTGCTCGTAGCCAGACGACGCCACCGCGCCGGCTACCGACCCGGCAGCGGCCGACGCGACGAGCTACCCGTCGCCCCAGTCGTCTACGAGCTGGACCGGGCACACCGGCGTGCCCAAGGCGGACCCGACGAGCTGAACGACGAACCCGATACGGGGATCGAGCTGGGCGAGCCCGGCGACGAGGCAGCCGCAGAGCTGGCGCTGAACGCCGCGGCGACGCACGGCCTCGGACTGGTCGGCCCCGGCAGCCACGCCGCGGCCCGCGCGCTGCTGCTCACGGCCATGACGTCCACCGGCCGAGCGCAAGTCGCCGCGCCGGCCGCGGACTTGCGCGACCTGTTCGGCTTCCCGGAACCCGGCGCCGAGTTGCCGGAATGCGTCCACGCTGCCGACGACCTCGCTGCAGCGCTCGCACACCTCGGGAGCGCTGCGGGCAACCACCTGATCCTCGTGGCCGGTGCACCGGTTGGCGAACCCGACCACACCGGTGTGCAGCGCATCCTCGCCGAAGCTGGCTCCAAGACGACGGTACTGCTGCTCGGGCAGTGGCGCTCCGGCGTCACTGCCTACGTCGACGCCGCGGGGGTCATCACCGCGACCTCACCCGGCCCCGGAGAGGGACTTCGCGGCAGGCGAGCCTTCTCCCTTCCCGAATCCGCGACCCGCGAACTCTTCGCTCTCTTCGATGCTGGACATCGGGCTCCGGACGACCCTGTGCTCGAGCTGACGCATGGGTTGGAGATCGCCGGTCCGCCGGCCCCCGAACCACCCGAATCAGTGGCTGAACCGGGCGTGGTGCTTGCGGTCGACGCTCGGCATCTCGTGGCACCGCTGGTGCTGGCGGTCTTCGGGCCGCCGAGGTTGCTGTGGCGACCGGATGCCAGCCGCCCGGACCACGCCGTCGAGATCACGGGCAGCGTGTCGCAACGGCTGTGGGAGCTCCTGCTTTACCTCGCCCTTCATCCACAGGGAGTTCCACGGGCCGCGATCATCGACAGCCTGTGGGCCAATCGCCCAGCGCAGGATCCGGCCGCGGTGCTGCGCACCGTCCTTTCGCGTCTTCGCGGGAACATCCACAAAGCGACCTCGTCCGAGATCGGCGACCTCGTGATCGCCCAGCACGGCCGGTATCGCATCGACCCCGCTGTCGCCGAGGTCGACTACTGGTCCTTCGCCGAAGCGCTCGCTCGCCGCCGCGCAACAACCGAAGACGAGCAGCGAGCCGCAGCCAACGCCGCGATCGTCTCCAGCTACGGCGGCGAGCTGGCGGCCGGCGTCGAGGCCGAATGGCTGACCGCGCTGCGCGAGGGAGTCCGCCGCGACGCCCTCGACGCCGTTGCAGCACTTGCTCGCGCACAGGTTCAGAATGATCCCGAGGCCACCTTGGAGCTACTCGAATCGGCGCGGGACTTCGACCCTTACAACGAGCTGCTCTACCGCGACATCATGCGCCTCGAACACAACCTCGGCCGGCACGACGCGATCCCCAGAACGCTGCGCTTGCTCGAAGCGCGCCTCGCTGAGATCGACGAGACTCCGACACCCGCGACAGTCGAGCTCGCCGAGCGCCTCCGACAATTTCACGTCGGGATCGCACCTGCTGCACCCTGATCCCGCGATGACACCTGGTTATCGAGAAGGCTCGCTGCCTCAGCGCGTGTCGGCGCCTTCGAAATACCTCGATGCTGAAATGGCTGATTCGCAGCGACGGATGTTAGTGTCGACGTGCTGATCGTCGTCGCACAAGAAAAGCCTCGTGGTGCTTTCGTTCGAAGTCGTTGTAATTCGTGGGTTCGCCACCGGTGTCTTGGTGCTCTTTCCTGGTGTGTGCATGGTGTTGTGCTGCCGGCACCTCGGGAGTTCATCGGCTTGGGGGGTCGCCCCGTCTTCACCGGGCTGCCACTGGGGGTTCCCGTGCACCCGCCGATCGCCCTGCCGCTCTGCGGGCCGCCTAAGGTGGATCCTCCGTGGGCGCGCATACGTGCAGGTCAGAGGCTCCGCTGGGGGATCCGCTGATACCCCAGACTCGCTTGGCGACAAGCAGGTAAGCACATCGGGCCCGTCTTGTCTGCCAGGCTCCCGTGTTCAGGTGCCCGTGGCTCTACTTCGATGGTTATCTCGCCTTGTGCCGATGGGTGCCTTCCTATCTGGTTCATTGCAAGAGGAATGCACATTCGCCTATCTGTGCAGAAGCGTTGTTGACCGCCGAGATGTCCGTCGGCCTGTGTTAATGCATTCCGCTGGTAATTGCCTTCTATTCCTTGAATGGTGTCAAATGTGTCACCCGAACGGGGTGCGAAAACCTATTGTGCGGCGCTGGTTTGTCGAGTTACGTTTGTCGTGTCACCGGAAAATCCGGAAACAAATCCAACGGCCGCCCGGAGCGGGCGCCGTCAATGAAACGGGGAACCTCATGTCCAACGACCCGGGAACCGGTCCCATTGTCAGCCGCAACGGTGAGGGTGTCGCCGAACTGGCCTACCGGGTCACGATGGACGGCCGGAAAATCACCGTTCACGGTCCGGACGGCGCCCGGACCCGCACGTGCCGCCGTTGCGGTGGATACGCGCAAGCCGCCGCGCTCCGGGAAATGGGTTACCACGACGTGTTCGCGTTGTGCCCTGACGGCACCGACGACGTGTTTTGCTACGCGGCCCCACTGCCGCGCTGATTGCGTCAAGCCACCCGCCCGCCTACGCGTGAAAGGAAACCGCGATGACCAGGCCCACCCCGCCCGCTACGGCATCCGTCACCGGGCCGACCACCCCGGCCGGAGCGAAAGCGACGCGGCTCCGCAACGGCGAACTTCGCGCGATGGTTGCCAAGGTGCTCGCCGACGACCCCGCAACCACCCACAGCCCGGGCAGCATCGCGCGTACCCTGAACCGCTCATCCGGCGCGGTCGGCAACGCCTGCAAAACGCTGGCGGACGCCGGGGCAGCCGAACTGGCGAGCACCGCGCCGCTGGGCTACCGCGCGACCGCGATGACGGCGGCCGCCGCTGCGCCCGTCATCACCCCCGCCCCGCCATGCACGCCGCGCGCACCCCGCCGTAAGCCGCCCGCGACGGCCCGCGTCGCGTCTTCGACGCCGTCCGTGTCTTCCAGCACCGCCGGTGTCACCACGCGACCGGCGACGACGGTCACTGGCACGGTGAAACGTCCTAACGGGATGGACTATCACCCCCGGCTCCTGTCCGGGATGCCGGACGTGACCGCGCTGCAGCGGTTGCGCGACGCAGCGGTGGCCGCGCTCCTGTACGGACCGCCGGGCACCGGGAAGACGTCAGTAGTGGAAGCGGCTTTCAACGACTGCCTCACCGTCCAAGGTGATTGCGATACCGTGGTCGCCGATCTCGTGGGCGACTTCACCAAAATCCCGGGCGGCGACTTCGTGTTCGTCCACGGCCCGCTGGTCCGCGCGATGCGCGAAGGGCTGCCGCTGTTCATCGACGACGCGACGCTGATTCCGCCGACCGTGCTCGCCGTGGTCTATCCGGCGATGGACGGACGCCGCGAGATCGTCGTCAAGCCCAACGGCAGCGAAGTCGTCAAGGCTGCGCCAGGGTTCTATGTCGTCGCCGGGCACAACCCCGGCGTGCACGGGGCCATCCTCACCGACGCGCTGTCTTCCCGGTTCTCCGTGCACATCCAGGTTTCCAGCGACTACGCCCTCGCCGAACAACTGGGAGTCGACAAGAAGGCCGTGCGGGTGGCGCGCAACCTTGCGACCCGTCAGGAAAAGGGCGAGATCGGGTGGGCGCCCCAGCTGCGCGAGCTTCTGGCGTTCAAGAAGCTCGCCGACGCGTGGGACCTCGACGCCGCCGCCGGGAACCTGGTTGGCATCGCGCCGGAAGAGGATCGCGTCACCGTCGCCGCCGTGGTGCGCGACGTGTTCGGAAAGACCGTCGCCCCGCTCGCCCTCGGCGCCCGCGTCACCGCCAAACCCTGAACCCGCCCGGCGAACCGCGCGAAAGGACTGACGCCATGAGCGCCCACTTCACTGCCGATCCGGCCGCCACCGGTGCCGCCGTGTTCCCCGCCCGTCCGGAGTGGCTGAGCCTGTCCGCCGCGTTCGCCGACGAGGTCCCCGTGATCGCCGACCGCGACGACCTCGTGGTCAGCGTTGCCCCCGGCGCGGGCGGCGGTGCCCCCGCGTGCTTCTACCCGCACCGCGCGCTGATCGAGGTCGACGGTGACCACTTGGGCGTGGATCCCGCGACCGTGGACCCCGCCAACCTGTCCGACCGTCCCCGCTACGCCTCCGCATGGGGTGCCCTGACCCACGAGTGCGGACACGCCAAACACACAGCGTGGGAACCGCCGGACGACGCTCCGCCCGCCGTGGTCGCGGCCGCGCTGTTGCTGGAAGAGCCGCGTATGGAAGCGGCGCACATCCGCCGCCGTCCGGACGACCGGCATTGGCTGCGCGCGTGCGTGAAGGGCATCGTCGCGACCGACCTGGACCTCTACGCCGACCCCGACACCGCTCCGAAGATGACCGCCGCCGACGCCGCGCGTTCCGCCGCCCTGCTGCTGGGACGGGCCGACGGCGGGGTGCTCACCCCGGCCGAGGTCCAACCCGTCACCCGGGTCGTCGAGGACGTGCTCGGCAAGGACGTCCTCGACAAGCTGCGGGAGGTGTGGCGGCAAGCGCTGCGGATCGCCGACGACGCAGGCGAGGAGATGCTTGACCTCGGGCGGCAATGGTGCGAGATCCTCGGCACCGACCCCGACAGTCCGCACCCGACCTCGCCGCCGGCCTCGCCCGGGACCTCCGACCCGCTGGGCGGCTTGCCCGGCCCCGGAACTCCGGCCGCCCCGTCACCGTTGGCGGACGCCATCGGCGCCGTGCTGGGCGGCGTGGCGGCGAAGGTCGCGGGGGAGAAGGCGCCCGAGGACCCTGCCGCCGTCGCTGCCGCCGCGAAGGAACGCGAAGAGGCTGCTGAGAAGAAGGCGGGCGCAGTGGCACGGCGCGTGTTCGGCACCGGCGGACCCCGTAGCGGCGACACCAGGACGTCGGGCACCCGCTCGCCCACACCGGAGGAGCGCACGGCCACGCGGGTGCTCGCGCGGGCGCTGGACACCGCCGGAACCCCGGAACGAGTGGCCGTGCGCTCGACCTCGGAGGTGCCGCCGGGACGGCTGCGGATGCGCGGTGTGCGTGCGGCCGAAGCCCAGCGTGCGGCCGGGGCCGTGGTGACTGCCGAGCCGTTCACCCGCACCATCCGCACGCCGGTCACCGTGCCGCCGCTGCGCGTCGGGATCGCGTGCGACGTGTCCGGTTCAATGGACTGGGTAAGTGCTCACGTGGCGTCAGCGGCCTGGATCCTGGCCAACGCCGCCCGTCACACCCGGGTGCCCGCCGACACCGCGAGCGTGATCTTCGGCCACCACGTGCGCCCGCTGACCCACCCGGGCAAGCCGCCCGCCAAGGTCACCGAATTCTGCTCGAACGACAACTACGAGGACATCCCCCGCGCGCTCGACGCGCTCGACGGCGCCCTCGGCCTGTCCCGCCCCGGCGCGGCCCGGCTGGTGGTGATCGTGTCGGATGGCAACTTCCGCGCCGATCCCCGCCGCGACGGGCAGAAGAAGCTCGATCGGCTGCGCGCGTCCGGGTGCGCGGTGCTGTGGTTGGCCACCAGCGATTCCGACACCCCGCTCGACGGGGCGACCGTCCACGTGCTGAACGACCCCACCTCGGCCGCTCGCGCCATCGGGCATGCCGCGACCAAGGCACTCCGTGCCGCCGCCCGCCGCTAGCTCCATCTCGCGCTGACGGTCGCCGCCGCGATGTGTGGGCCTGTACGTGACCTCGGCGCCACAGGGCGTTACCAGCGTTGACAATCGAAAGGGACTGAACCGCCATGGCACCTACACGCGAAGAACGTATCGTCCGCGCGGCATTCGACCTGGCATCCGAACTGGCCGGATCGTGGGGCCTCGCCGTCTGCAGGGGCAATGCTGGCTACGAACAAAGCCTGTACGGCCGTTTGGTCATGTTCGGCCCCGCGGGCGAGGCCCTCTGCGTCGAGTCGGTCAAGCGCGCCCGGCCATGGGCCTACACCATCAGGCCGGTCCTGCCTTACGACGAGGACCAGTTCTCGACCGGTTGGACGGATTGCGG
The DNA here is from genome assembly GCF_046548815.1 of Amycolatopsis sp. cmx-4-83. Classification (NCBI taxonomy): domain Bacteria; kingdom Bacillati; phylum Actinomycetota; class Actinomycetes; order Pseudonocardiales; family Pseudonocardiaceae; genus Amycolatopsis; species Amycolatopsis sp. cmx-4-83. Next base: position 187,161 of record NZ_JAEBEF010000003.1, read on the forward strand.
CGAATATGTCGATCACCGCCTGAAGTACCCGGCGGGCTGGTTCTTCCCGGACGACCAGCGCCCACGCCCCGTTCTCATCGAGACCCGGACGCCGCCGAGGGACGTCGCTGACCGTCTTGAAGAGGACGTACTTCCCTCGTATCGAAACTGGCTTGGTCGTATTCGCGAGCGGAACATCCGGCGACGCGAGCGGCTGGCGGAAGAACGCGACGTGACATTGAGCCTGGCGCAGGCGTTCGGCGGACCCGTGCGTGTCGTACCGGTTATGCACAACGCTACACGGTGCACGCTGGCGGATGGGCGATCGAGTATCGAACTGCGTACCTGCTCGCCCGACGTCAGGTTTTCGATCGTCGTCTCCCGTGAACACGCCGCCGAGGTTGCGGATGATCTGGCCAAGCTGCTGGGGATCGTGCCGTCCTGACTGGTTTTGAAAAGGGAAACTGTTGAAACCTCACAAAGGGAGGAACCCGTGCTCATCGAAGACAACTGGAAGCCGGGCGTGTGGATCGACGGTGACCAATCTTCCGGTGCGTCCAACGGCGACGCCATCGGTATGTTCGTTCACCTCATTCACGACGATCTGCTTGCCGCGCGTGCTACCGGACGCGTCGCCGCGCATGTCGAGATCACGATCAGTGCTTCCATCATCAGGCCTCTGTGGGGAGACGAGCCTCCCGTCTGGTTGGTGCACGTCCGATTCACCGGAATCGCCGACCCGCTAAGCGCTCCTGTCCGCGCCGAGGTGACGGCCGAGGCTCTCGCTAGCTTGGACAGGCGCGGCCGTGAGCAGGTGCCGCTTGACATGGTCGACCGGTACGCCGGTCGGCTGTTCTTCGTTGACGGAACCGGAAATCCGCAATATGACCGCGCACACCACCTTCGCGCGACGTGACCACCGAACGCTCACTCTTACCGTCCACAAAGGAACAGACATGAATCCCGCTGCAGTGCCCATGTCCACCCTTCCCGCTCATCTGATCGTCGAGCGTCTGACTGATTGCACGGTCGACCAGCTCAGGGCTGCGGTCGTTGCCGCCTTGAGGGGACTCGACAACGTTGCGGTCGATGAGGTGTATTCCGCCACCTACGTTGACGGAACCGCTGTGAGCACGCTGAACGCGGTAGCCGCTGCCGTCGGGCTGGCCAGCATCGAGCCTGACGATCTCGACGACGAAGACGACTTCTTCGTGTGAGCGAAGTTGGGTTCGTCGCCGACTGCGGATAGCAACGAACTCGGTCCGGTTGCTGGGATGGCGACCGGACCGAGTTCGTCCGTGGCAGCAGGTCAGTTGGCGGTAAAGCGCTTCGGTGCCTCGCTCGTTTTCGTTGCCAGGCCCTTGATGACGAGCTTTTCCAATGCGTTGCTCACTGCGCCGCTGGACTTGACCAGTTCCGTGCCGATCTTGGCGGGTCCGAACTCTTCGCCGGGATGCGCCTTCAGGAATTTCAGCACCATGTCGTACAGCGCGCCCTTTGGCAGTCGTTCCTTTTTCGGCGCGCCCACCGTTGCGGCTCCCGGCGTTGCCGGGTCGCAGGCGTCGCCGACGTCGGCCGCGGGTGAAGGGTCGGGCTCCTGTGCGTCAGGTTCAGTGGTGGGAGCGTCCACGTGCTGATCTGCCGCGTCTCCGGTCGCCACTTCGTCGGTGTCGTCGTTCTGGTCGTCGATCAACGCCCAGGTGACGGGGACTGACTGGTCCTTGCCTGCCGTCCGGGTCACCAGCCCTTCGGCTGCCCAGCGGGAGAGGATCTTGGTAGCGGTGGAGCGGCCGATTCCCGCCGCGCTGGCCAGTTTTGCCGCAGTCGCGCCTGGGGCTGCTGCTTCGAGGGCTCGACGAACCTTGGTTTCCGCCGTTTCGGGTTTGGCGTCGTTGGCTGTGGTGTCCAAAGCTGCGGGCATGACGGGCTCCGTTTCGGTGAAAGCGGTGGATGGTCATGCCCCGGCCGGGGCGTTCGCCCGCCGGTGCGCATCCGGTGGTTCGGGCTACATGTCTATGGACGCTCCATCAACCGGTTCGTGTCAAGCCATCGTCCAAACAAGACATATGTATCGCCCGGAAGTGGTTGTCCGACAGTGTCAACCCGGTACGGTCGGCCTGGTCGCACCGAGATAGTTGTCACCAGGATGGCGGAACGGCTCCACCTTCACGGCTTGCCCGAAGTCCGGCGCGTCGATCATGTACCCGTTGCCGATGTACAGGCCGACGTGGTGGACGCGTCCGGCCGTGGCATAGAAAACGAGGTCGCCGGGCAGAAGCGGTGCGCCGGACGGCACGCGCGGCCCGGCCGCGTACTGCTCGCTAGAGGTCCGCGGCAACGCGATGCCGGCTGCGCCGTAGGCGGCTCGAGTCAGGCCGCTGCAGTCGAAACCGGCGTCACCGTGTACAGGTCCGTTGCCGCCCCAGACGTAGGGCAGCCCGCGTTGCCCACACGCGTAGTTGATGGCGGTGAGCGCGGCGGGCGTCGGCGCGGCGATGTTCGCGCAGTCCCCGCCGCGGGTGTGCTCGCAGGCCACTCCGGCGACAGCGGTCACGATGGCTTCGGCGATCGTCTCGTGGCGGCCGTAGGCGTCGGGTGTCCCGGACCGCTGAACAGCCTGGGCGGCGTCGTTGAGGCTCATCCGTTGCCATCCGGACACGGCTTGCAGGTGCCGGTAGAACTGCGTCGCCGCGTAGGTCGGGTTCATGATCTGCTCGGGCGTGCCCCAGCCCTGGGACGGGCGCTGCTGGAAGAGGCCGAGGCTGTCCCGGTCGCCGTGGTCGAGGTTGCGCAACGTGGACTCCTGGATGGCGACCGCGACCGCGATGACCCACCCCGGCTCGGGCACCTGCAACTGTTTGCCGGTCGAGGTGATGATCGCGGCGTTACCGAGCTGGTCAGGTCCGTAGCCAGCCACGGTGCCCGGGGCGGTCCTGCTGGGCGTGCAAGTCGTGCTGCCGACGCCGGTGAGCGAGGTGACGACGGCTTGCGGCACCGCGCCCAGCAGCAGCGGAAGTATTGCGAGCACGACGGCGACGCCGACCGCGATCTTGGATCCCATCAAGCACTCCTCGCGCGATCAGGCCCCGGGACGCCGACTCCGGACGGGCGTGGCCTCCGGGGGCATGGGACACGGCGGCGGTAACCGGTAAGCCACGGCTTGGCTTGCCGGGGCGTCGAGGTCGGCTGTGGTTGGTGCGAGGGCCGGCCAGGCGTGCGCCAGCTCGCCGAGCGAGTACCGCGGGGACGCGGTCCGGTTCGAGGACCTCTCGCCGAGCGGGAGCCAGATCTCGCCGGCCGCGTTTCCTAAACTCGAAGCGGCGAGGTCGGCGGCCGCAGTGGCGACGGGGACGTCGGCGCGCTGATCGAGGTCGGCGTGGACACGGGCGAGCGCCGATCGCGCGTTGGCCTCGCGGCGGCTCGTCGGCAGCCAGAAGAGGACCGGGGTGGCGATGCCGGTGGAGTCGGCGAGCCGGGCGTAGGCGAGCAGCTTGCGGGACAGCTTGGTCAGCGACTCGCTGCCGGTGTCGTATTCGAGGAAGAACTCGAGTTCGCCCCAGCGGGCGTAGGCGTCAGGGATGACGAGGTCGCCGAAGTGTCGGGCGCAGCGGGTTTCCGACCACCAAGCTGTGATTCCGTTGCCGTCCCGTGAGCGTCGGCTGTGCGCGATGAGCGAGGTGAAGAAGCCGCTCACGCCGACGGTGTGGGCGAGGCGCTGGTTGTGCGCGATGGCCATCGCGCGGTCGTGCCGGTAGCCGAGTTCCTTCACCTCCAGGCCGTGCTCGGCAGCCAGCACGACGGCGCCGGCGGGCCCGAGGACGTAGTGCATCGGTGCGGAGCCGAGCTGGCGGAAGGGCTGGAACCGACTGACGGCGCGCCAGAGGTACAGCTCGCGCAGACGCTGCCGGGTCGAGCGGCCCGAGGGGAAGGCGGCTTCTTGGATCTGGGCGGAGGTCAGGACGCGGTGTTCGTAGAGCAGGGCCAGCAGCCACTTGTCCCGCGGCGTGAGGCGCGTCGCGAGCGCCGCCTGGTGCTCGATCGAGTTGGCGGCGCGGGCGGCGGTTCCGCCGGGAAGGTGCTGGCGCAGCTGGTGCTGCCTGGTCGTGGTGATGATCAACGGGCACCTCCGCGATCGGAGACTCGCGCGCGGCGGGGATCGGTCTTGCGGCTGTGGGCCGGCGGCCTCGAGCTGCCACGGTTCGTCCGGTCCGCGGGCCGGGACCGGCTACGGCGGAGGACTGCCCGGATTTCTCGGGCCCGCCCGGGAACCGCGGGGGGCGGCGGTGTCGTCGTCATGGTGAAGGGCTCGGTTTCGGCGCCGTTGACGACCAGGCGGGCGGCGACGTGGTAGGCGCCGAGGTGGGCGAGGTCGTGTTCGGACAGCCGTGGTGCGGTGTGGCGGGCGAGCTCGCGGGCGTCCTCGGGGGAGGCGTTGAAGAAGATCTTCGACCGGGCGTTGGTCGAGATGCCTTCTTTGAGCTCGCGGGGGAGCTGGCCGAGGTGCTGGTGGGCGAGCGTCATGGCCAGCCGGAAGCCGCGGGCTTCGGCGAGCATGTCCTCGAGCGGGTACGGCAGGTTCAGGAAGTTGTGGCACTCGTCGATGACGAGGGAGGCGTCGGGGCGTTCGCGTTGCGGGACGCGGGCGCGGGCTGTGGTTGCTTGCCAGGTTCGAGCGACGACCAGCGAGCCGACGAGCCGGGTGGTCTCGTCGCCGAGCGAGCCTTTGGGGATCCGGACGAGGCAGATGCCGCCCTGGTTGAGCACGTCGTTCAGGTCGACGGTCGAGCGGCCGCCGGCGATGGCGTCCTTGACGAACGGGCGCAGCAGGAAGGCGCGGAGCTTGTTCATCAGCGGGGAGATGACCTGGCTGCGGCTGGACTCGGTGAGCTCGTCGTACCACTCCCAGAACCCGGCCAGCACCGGGTCGGTCAGCCCGCTGGTGATCCGGGTGCGGAAGGCCGCGCTGGTCAGCAGCTTGGGCAGGTCGGCGAGCGTCGGGACGCCATCCTGGGCGCGCAGGGTCAGGCAGGCGGCGCGCATGAGGTCGTCGGTGCGCGGGCCCCAGAACGCGGAGTAGACGCGGCGGAAGACGGAGACGAGGTTGTCGACCTCGCGGTCGGTCTCGCCGCCTTCGAGCGGGTTGAGACAGGGCGGGCGTTGCCGGGAGTCGGCGTCGAAGAGCACGACCCGATCGGCGGCCTCGCGCGGGAGCCGGGAGAGGACGTCGGTGACGAGGTCGCCCTTGGGATCGATTAGGACGACGCCGCGGCCGGCGTCCGCGTCGTCGAGGATCAGGTTCCCGAGCAGCGTCGACTTCCCGGACCCGGTGGCGCCGAGCACGTGCAGGTGGTGGCGGGCGTCCGGCACGCGGAGCCCGATGGGGCGGGCGTTGCCGGTGTCGGCGACGCCGAGCGGTTTGACCTCGGGTCCGGGCACGGCGATGCCTGGCGGTGGCGCGACGGCCTTGGCGCCGGCGCGCTCGATGCCTGGGATTTCGGCGTCGACCGGTAGGTGGGCGATCGCGGCCAGCTCCGGCACGGACAGCAGATCGCCGCGGTCGAGGCGTCGGGTCCCGAGCGCGAGAGCTGGGCGGTGAAGGCGGATGCGGTGGAAGTGGTTGTGCTCGGTGTAGGCGGCGAAGCTTGCGGCGAGGGCGTGTGCGCGGCCGCGGGCAGTGTCGCGGGTCCGCCGGATGTCTGCTTCGGCGGAGTCGTCCGGCAGGTGGGTGGTGACGGCGTAGCGGACGACGACCTCGTACTGGGAGCCGCGCTGCTTGCCGACGATCGCGCGGTTCTGCGCGGAGTACTCCAGCGACAGCTGTGGATCTCGGCTGATTCGCCGGGCGTCGCGCACACGTCCGGAGCGAGTTGCCGTGGTGCCCGGCGTGACGAGGTCGAGCAGCCGGCCACCAAGTCGTCCGGACGCGCCGGCATGGACTCGCCGTGCCGCCCGACGGGCTCGGCGGACCCGCCGGCCGGTGACCGGCCGGGCGAGGATCTGAACGCCGGCGTACTCGTCGCGGCCGAGGCCGACCGGCGCGCCGAGCAGTGCGCGGATCGGGTCGGCATCGAAGGCCGTGCGGATCGGCAGGGCTTCGGGCCGTGCGAGGCACAGCTGGCCGCCGACGGTGATGGCGCGCAGTCCGGACTTCGGCTCGGGCAGCGGCGGGTCGGCCGCGACCGTGCGGGTGCGGGCGCCGGGCCAGGCGGCTTCGATCGCCCGCTCGGCCAGGCCCGGTGGGATCACGCCCGGGACCCACAGCCGCAGGGTGACGCCGTGTTCGGAGAACCGGTATTCCCACGCGAGGTGCGGCTGGCCGGTGAACCATCGCCGCCAGCTCGGCCGCAGCAGGCCGACGAGGTTGGACCACAGCAGGATCCCGCCGGCGGGATCGACGGTAGGCGGCGCGAGCACGGTGACGCACCGCGCGTCAGCCAGCAGCGCGGTGTGGCAGCGGCCTCGCCACCAGCGTCGGCTGACGGCCAGGCCCGAAACGAGGATGGCGAGCGCCGGAACGGCGATCGGGCCCCAGCTCGTCGCCACGTCGATGACGCCAGCGAGCAGCTGGTGGACCGCGTCCCACGGATCAGTCAGGTAGCCGCCGACCCATCCCGCGTGCCGGGTCACGAGTCGACCTCCGCGTCTGCGGGGCCGAGATCGACGACGTCCTCGACCGCCGGGTCGCCGAAGTCTTGGGCGATCTCGGCGAGCTCGGCTGGGTCGGTTATGGGAAGTTTCCGGCGTTCATGCTGGGCGTCTCTTATGTCTGGACGCCGGTGCTGCTCAGGCCAGCCGTGCCGGGGTGAGCACCTGTGGAAATCCGACACGCCATCAGGATTTCCGACGGAACGCCGGGGTTCGTGAGCTATTGTAGGGTTGGGCGAGCAGAGGGGGCGAATGCTGAGGTGTCGACGCCGCTGGACCCGTTTGCCCTGTACTACCCCGACATCCACATTCGCGATGACACCTGGCTGAAGTACGCCGCACTGTACTGGCCAAAGATGGCGCGGCTGCGCCCGAACGGCTACCCAACCGACGACTCGACAGTTGCACGTGTTCTGCAGGACGAGGCGCGATGGCTGATCGACCTCACGCCCCCGGCATGGGCAGCCGCCGATGTCGGGGAACCGTTCCTGCAATTGATCAACGCTCATGCGGTTACGCTTCGGAACCGCTTTGGGATCGACCGGATCCCGCTTTGGTCGTCTGGTAGGCGAGTGCCGCCGATCGGCTGGTCCAACATCGCTTCCGTCGACCGTGCCGGTTACTCCTACGAGTTGTTGGACCCCGCATTGGGGTACATTCATGCCAGCAAGATCGACATTGGTGTAGCTGCCATGCTGGAAGACTTCGGGCTTGCGGTCATCGAGCCCGGTAGAGGCGGTCAATGGGTGGGAATGCATCCGGAACTGGCCTCCGCCTACATCTGCGCCTTGACCGAACGCATCGCGACCGAGGATCGCCTGCATCCAGTCAGCAACCAAGTGTTGCCCCATGCGGCCCTGTCGGGCTGGACATTGGAGCGTCTGGTGCAGACGTTGGTGGACGAACCACTCGTCGACGCGAACGAGCTTCACCGCCGAAATACGGCCATGCGCCGATTCCGAATCCGACGAACTCAAGATGACCTGTTGGATTCGTTCGTGTTCCTGGCGTTCGAGACCGTGATACCCGCCAACCTCGATACCGTTCCGGTCGAGAAGGTCATCGAAGCCCGCGCCCGTTTCGGTGCCGAACTGGACACCTTCCGCAGCTACGTGACCGATCAGGCCCAGCAGTTGGCCGAACTGCAAGATGTCCGGGACTTGCCAGTCTTCCAGGAGCACCTCCGCACCGAAGTCCAGCACGTCGTGACCATGCAATTGACCCAGTTGCGTGAGCGGTTGCGCAGCGTCGGTCTGGACTCCGTCAAGGCTGTGGCCAATATCAAGTCGGTGGCGCTGCCGCCGCTGGCCGATGCCGCTGCCCAAACCGCAGGGCTGCCTCCTGCCATCACCGGCTCCGCCGCCCTGGCCGCATGTGTCCTCAGCGCGCCGGTCCAGTGGCGACGGCAACGTCGGGACGCCATCCGTGCGTGCCCGGTCGGCTACTTGTTCCAGCTCGAGCGGAAACTCAATCCGGCAACGATGATCGAAAAGCTGCGTAGTTCTTGGCCTCGGCGGTAAGCAACGATCTCCACCACAGGACTCCCGTTGACCTGAGTAGCACGAACCCGCGGGCCGCCGAAGTACCGTCATGAAAGCTCCACCCACCCTGCGTTCGTTTCGGAATCCTGAATAGCTGCTAGGAATTTCGGGTCCGTCGTGACCAGGACGTTCTCCGTCGGCGACGCGAGTGCCTGGAAGGCGACCCATTCGGTGCCGGAGCCGAGCAGCCCTTGGCCGCGGTCGGTGGTGAGCAGGAACTGGCGCTGGCCCTCGGACAGGTTGAAGGTCGCCGCGATCTGGTCGATGGCCTGGGGGGACTGGCGCAGCAGCACGGACGTTGCCGCGTTGGCCACGATCGCGCGGCCGAGCGCGCTGCCCAGGAAGTCCTCGATATCCTGACTGGCGACGGTGAGTCCGGCCCAGTGCTTCCGGAACGTCTTCGCCATCCGGTGCAGGAACTTCGCGCCTTCCGGTGACTGCATCAGCAGCCACGCCTCGTCCACGACCACCAGCCGCCGACGACGGTCGGCCGGATTGGACACCCGCCGCCAGACCGCGTCGAGGGTCAGCAGGGTGCCGATCGCTTTGAGCTCGTCGGGCAGGTCCCGTAGGGAGAACACGACGAGGTGGCCGTCCGGTGTGGTGGTCGTAGGGCCGGAGAACAGGTCGGCGAAGGCGCCGTCGACGAACGGGTGCAGCCGGGCGGCGAGGTCCGCGCCGCCTTCGGCTGCCGCCAAGGTGTCGCGGAGGTCGCGCATCAGCGGTGCGGGCCGGGTCCAGGTGCGCGGGTCGTTGGTGATCCCGGCGTTCGCGTAGGTCGCGATGAGGGCGTTGTCGAGGACGGCGCGTTCGCCGGCGGTCAGCTCGGCACCGAGGCATACGGCGAGCACGGTGTGCAGAAACAGGGCTCGGCGGTTCAGCGCGTCGTGCGGTGCGGTTCGCCTGCCGGACGCGGTGGTGTGGATGGGCAGGTCGAAGGGGTTGAGCCGGACGCCTCCGCCGCCGAGGTGGACGTAGGCGCCGCCGACCTGGTCGGCGAGGCGGGCGTATTCGTCTTCGGGGTCGATGACGAACGCCTGGATGTCGCGGTACAGGCTGCGCAGGGTTTCGAGCTTGACCAGGTAGGACTTGCCAGAGCCGGATCGGCCGAGGACGACGGAGTTGTGGTTGTCGCAGGCGAACCGGTCCCAGTGCACGAGGGCTTGGGAGCCGACGTTGTAGCCGTAGAGCACGCCGCTGGGCGAGGTCGACGTCGGATCGACCGCGGGCAGGTCCGGTGATGTGAAAGGAAATGCCGCGGACGCGGCTGAAGTGTCGAACGTCCTTTTCAGACCAAGGGAGTCCAGCCCGAGCGGAAGCGTGGTGACCCAGCCCTGCAACGATCGGTACGTGGCGGGCTTGGCGTCCAGCAGCAGGGACGCGCACAGCGACCGCAGCGCCGATACCTCCTCGGCGAGCGCCTGCTCGTCGGCGGCGTGGATGGTCAGGTAGAGGCCGAACTTGAACAGCCGGCCTTCACCGCGAGCGATCCGCCGCGACAGGTCGGCGGCGTCGTCGGCCGCGGCGTCGAGGTCCGGGTCGTCGAGCTGGTCGTGGCGGGCGTGGTGGCGTCGGGTGGACTCGAGCCGGGCCCGCTGCTTCTTCAGGCCGCTGGCAGCGGTGACCGGGTCGACCGGCTGGACGTGGACGGAGACGTCGAGGCGGGCGGGGTAGGTGAGCAGCGGGGCGAGCCAGCCGGGGTAGACCTCCTGCGGGTAGCCGGTGACGCCGAAGGAGGCGACCCATTCGTTGCCGACCTCGAGATGCCGTGCGCCGATCGACAGCGAGTCCGGCGTGAACGTCGCCGTTGCCGAGCCGGGTTGCCGTGTGCGGGGCATTTCGCTCACCGTCCTTCGAATTCGTCGTAGAGGTCGGCGGCGGTCACGACGTCGCCGGCACCGGCCAGCGCGGCCGAGGGTGGGAGGAAGGTGTCGGGGTTGCACGCCGCGGCGAGCACACCTGTCGCGGTCGCCGCGTCCAGCGCGGTGACGACGATTCCGGCCGCGGTGAGCAGCTCGACCGCTTCGTTGAGCCGCCGGATGAGACGCTGCTCGGAGGCCTGGCGCGCCGCCCGATCGACCGCAGGTGCTTCGGGCTGTCGCCGGAGGCGTCCCAACGCCGAGCTGACGCTGTCGACGACTGCGGGACGCGTCGGTTCGCGCAGCACGAGCAGTACCTGGCGGCGCAGCAAGTCAGCATGCTGGCTGAGCTGGACCAGGTAGTCGGCGTGGTCGAGTGCGGCGGCTTCGAGTGCGGGGTGGGGGAGTCCGCCGGCGCGGTCGCGCAGCTCGGTGATCTGCGGGGCGAGGTCGAGGCGTTCGGCGCGTACGAGGAACTGCACGGGCGCGGTCAGCGAATGCAGATAGCGTGCGAATGAGCTGACGAGCGCTTCCTGCTCGGCGGGCGTGCGCAGCGAGAAGTTGACGGTCGAGCAGGCGGCGATCACCGCGATGCCGTCGTCGCCGAGGTCGACGACGCCGGCGGTCTGCCCGTTGTCGATACCGCGCGCGGGTAGCTCCAGCGGTGTCGGTGCCACCGTTTCCTGCTCGGGTTCGGCGGTGAGCCAGGCTGGAACCGGCCCGACGCCCTCTGGAGCGGAGACTTGGTGGCGCGGCGCGCGGCGCTGGCGGATCGCGGCCAGCAGCAGGCGGTCGAGCGGGACGCCGTCGCGGTGGCCGAGCGCGACCACGGTGACCGCGAGTCCGATCGGGATCGCGACGAGCAGGAACAGCGGCAGGGGCACGACGCTGCGGGTGGCGCCGTAGAGGGCGTAGAGCAGCAGGCCGGTGACGCTGAGGATCGTCAGCTGCCGCGCGGTGAGCGGGCCGAGTACGCGGTCGGGGCGGTCGACATCGGCGGGAATGCGCACGGGACGGGACATGACCTCGCCACCTCACTTCCTGGGCTGGCGCCGCGGCAGATCCAGCGGCAGGGGCAGCTGCTTGCCGCCGGGCTTACGCACCGGCGTGGGTGCTGCTGGGGGTACGGGTTTCGGCTGGCGGCGGACGCCGAGGGGGAGCGGGTACTGCCCGGACGCGAGCGGCCGGTTCCCGCTGAACGCGTCGGGCGCGGGACGGCGGTGAGCGCGTGCAGCGCGGTTGATTTGTCCCGAGGGCGTGATCAGGCCCGGCCCGGTCTGCGGTGCGCTGGTGGTCCGGGCGGGGTCGGCGAGCTCGTCGGCGAGGCTGCGCCGCGCGGGCCGCGGCGTCTGCGGCGGCAGGTGGATCGGCAGCATGCCCGCGCTCGGCGCGATCAGCGCGTTCGGCAGCTTCGCCGGCGGTCGCGCGTTGCGGCTGATCCGCCCGTCCGGCGTCAGCAGGCCCGGCTGCCGCGCTGGCCGAGCGGTCGGCAGCGGTGCGGTGAGGTCGTCGGCGAGCGTGCGTCGCGGTCGCCGGTCGGGCTCGTGTCGCACAGTGATCGGGAGCCCGAGCTGGTCGGCGGGCAGCGCGTTCGGCAAGTCCTTCAGCGGCAACGCGCGCGGGTTGGCCCGCACCGTCGAGTCGCCGGTGCGGGTCGTGAACAACGACAGCTGGCCCGGCCCGGGCGTTCCGTCGAGCGCGCCGCCGCGGGGGAGTTCGTCCCATCCTCGGCGCGGGTTTTGGCGCGAGCTGGTGGAGCGGCGCAGTTTCATCGGCAGCATGAACTGCCCGGACCGGGTCGCCGGCGGGTCCGGCGGCGCGCTCGGCCCGGCGAGGCGAACTCGCGAGGTGCCGCGGGCCGCTGTTGCGCCGGAGAGCAGGCCCATCGTCTTGTAGGCGATCACGCCGCGCGCGATCCGCCCGAGCAACGAGGGACGGCCGGAGCGTAGCGGGGCCAGGAACCAGAACGGGATTTTGATGAGTACGTACATCAGCGCGATGCACAGAAGGAGGTTCATCAGCGACGAGAGCGACGGGCCGAAGATGGTGAACCCGCCCGGCGCGAAGAACACCCGCACGGTGACCACGAGCGTCAACGACTGCCCGACCTGGATCGCCAGCACTCCGCCGGAAGCCTTCCACCAGAGGTAGGCGATGCCTTCGGTGTGGGGGAGGGCGTGCAACATCAGCGCGATCGGCGCGGCGGCGATCAACAGGATCGTCAGCATGACTCGGACGATGAAGACGACGAGCAGGACCAGGAGCATCGCGACCAGTCCGAGCCCGAGGATGCCGAGGAAGATGCCGCCGCCGTGCAGCGAGTTCTGCACCATCGTGATCAAGCTGCGGGTCATCTCGGCAGGGTCGGTACCCTCGCCGAGCACGGCGGCCGAGAGTGCGTTGGCGACCTGGATGCCCTTGGTCATCAGGAACAGCGAGAGAGTGCCGGCGAGGAAACCGATGACGAGCCGGGGTGCGATTTCCTTGACGGTGTAGCGAGCTTGCAGCGTCTGGTAGCTCATGATGATCAACCCGGCCAGAAGCACGAGGATCACGTAGGCGGTGAGCAGGATGTGCCACGATCCGGTCCAGACGGCGCCGAGACCGGGCAGTTGATCCGGCTCCGGCGTCGTCAGCAGCGTCTTGCCGAGCAGCTCGAGCAGCGGGTTCAGCCCGGCGGCGACGACCGCGGCGAACAACGCGCTCGCGGCGACGACCATGCAGCCGGTGAGGTTGGTCAGCCCGCACTCGGCACCGTCGGCGACACTGTTCGGCACGGGAACCGGCGGCGGCGTGCTGGGGACGAGCGTAGACGGCTGCGGGATGCAGTTCGGCCCCTGGCACGGCGTGTCGGCGCTGCTCGGCGGCAAGGGAGCCGTCGGCACCGTAGTCGCGGTCGGAAGGTGGCAGGCCGACTCGGCGGAACCCGGTGCGCAACCCGGGTTCGGCGGAAGTGGCAGTGGAGGTGGCGCCGGATCGAGCTGGACCGCGGCGGGCTGTGGGCGTGCTGTTGCCGAGCCGACGGCGATCGCGCTGAGCACGGTCGTCAGCAGCGCGGCCATGACGACGAGCCAAAAGACGCGTCGATCTCGACGTGGACTCCCGACCGCAGCGATCGGGCCGGTGGTGTGGGCGGTCATCGTCTACACCCCGCCGACGATCGTCTTGAGGATTTCGACGACGAGCGGCGCGAGTGCGGCGAGACCAAAGCCGACCCCGGAGGCTTTGAACGCGCCCTTCGCCTTCTCGATTTCGCCGGGGTCGTTGGACCCCATCAGATAGCGGAGCCCGCCGATGGTGAAGAACACGAGCGCGATGCCGGCGAGGATGCCCATGATCCACGTCCGGATGTTCGACAGGACTTGGTCGACCGACTGCGCGAGCGCGACGTACTGCACCGTCTCGGCGTGCGCGGTGGATCCGCCGAGCAGCAGCGCCAACGCGGCCAGGTTGCAGCCGAGCACAAGCGCCGGGTACCTTCGCGATCGGATCGGAGACGTCGGAGCTTCTGGCACAAAATCAGTCCGCAGGTCGTTCGCCCAGGCTCGGTTCGCCGCTTCGATGCGGTGGCTGGGGCTGTGCGAGATCAGTCGCATGAGGACGCCTCCTGAACGGCGCCCGGTTCCGAGGTGGACCGGGATGGGCGAGAGCGCGCGGGCAGGCGCGTCCCGTGGTCACCAACTCCGGATCTCGGCGGTCGGGGAGACACCGGACGCCGCGTCTTCTCGGACGCGCGGGCAGAGCTGCGTCGCACCTTGCGGCGCGGATCCGCTTCGTCGTCGCTGAGATACTCGGCCAGCTTGCGCTCGGCGCGGTGCCGGGCTTGTTGCGTCGCCTTGTACGTCTGGCCGCGGGCCTGCGCGGCGTCAGCCAGGGACAGCTCGCCAAATCTCGTCTCGCCGATCAGCGTGGCCTCCGCGGCGGTCAGGACTCCCGCCTCGACGGCCGCGAGCAAAACAAAATCCGGGTGTCCGCCGGTGTGCTCCGGCCCGGGCGCGCGAGCGCCTAGGTCGGCGACCGGAGCCGCGGCGTCGAGCGCCTCCCGGAGGGCGCGGTGGCCGGCGCGATAGGCAGCCCAGCGCAGCCGGACGAGGATGGCCGGCCGGGTGAGGTCGACGTCGGCGAGCGCTTCGAGGAAGCCGGTCAGCACGGCTGCGTGGATGTCGTGAACTTCGCCGCGGAACCGGTTGGTCAGCTTCGCCGCGACCGGCAGCAACACCGGCAACGCGAGCCCGACGCACGCGACCGTCCACGTGCCGCCTTCGGCACGCGATCGCGTCACCAGCGCCGTCCACACCGCGTCCCGTGTCTGCTGTGGACATCCTTTCGCGATAGTCAGCTTGCCGACTTCGTCCAGTGGCACCAGCCGCGGCGGCAGTCCGCGCACGGTTCGGCCGTCGATGGCGACCGGGTGCGGTCCGGTGACGAGCCAGGCGAAAGCCGTACGCGCGGTATCGAACACGCCAGGCTCACCGCGCGGACGTGAGGTGGATTGCTTTCGTGTCGAGGAATTCTCCATGGCGTGACTCCTGAGCGAGCGGAATGTGATGTCGCCAGGAAGCCCGCCGCGGCGCCTCAAAATCGCTTCAAGACCAGGTCAGGAGCGTGACGAAGCCGCTTCAAAGCCGTGTCACGCCTGCAAACGGGCCTAGGAATCCCTGCCCCGACCGGCTGCAGGTCTGTCGAAGTTCGCGACGGACCTTTATCGGCTCGTACGCAGGAACACGGGTTCGCTGTGGCGGTGTCTCTTGCTGACCTCGTTGCCGGAGTTAGCCGGCGACCGCGCAGAAACCGCCGACCAGAGCAGTCGGCCACCAGCCTCCGGAGGTTCCGCTCGTGACTCGACGCCCGCCGTCTTCGGCCAGCCGGCCGTCCAATCGGGACGACTCCACCCGTCCACCGCGAACTCGAACCGTCAACGGTGTTCCGTACCCGGGTGCTGCCGCTCCGGTCCGCCCCGGCCCGCGCACTACGCGCACGTCGAAGCAGGCGAACACCACACGTGAACTCACACCGATTCCGCCAACGGTATGGACGGTCGGCCCTGACCCGATCGATCCAGCCGCCGCATGGCCGGTGCCGATCATCGAGGGCATCACGACGAGCTTCTCGGCGTCCAGCGCTCGGGTATTGCTCGCGCCATGGCCGGCGGTTCAGGGAGCCGCAACCTGCGCAGCCGGTGCCGGTGAACTGGATGCCGCACTCGACGCCGTCCACGCACTCGGTCGCCATCCGGCAGTGACGAAGCTCGTGCCGGAGGGCGGCGACGAGACGACACCAGGCACGGCGGAGTCGATCGACCGAGCCGACTTGGTCATCACGTCACTGCCGCCGGAAGGCGGAGCCGGCGGTTCAGCGGAGGCGGTGGCGATCGCGGCGGCTCAGGCGCTGGTGTTCGGCGGAATTCTCGCGGTTTATACGTGCAGCGACTGGTCGAGCGGCCGGTTGAGCGATCCGTCGGGTCCGATGATCGCGGCCGCGCAAAACGCCGACTTGCTGTACCTCCAGCACATCGTCACCTTGCTCACCCCGATCCGGAAGTGCCGCTTACAGCCGCTCACCGCGACGGAGCGAGCCGACGTCGCGCCGAGGACGCACGTACGGGCGCACAGCGACGTCCTCGTCTTCGCGCAGGCTCACGCCGGCGCCGCGCAGCCGGAAGACGTCCGATGACCAGCCGACCGAAAGGCACAGGCACCGCCATGACCACCACGCAGAAAGACTCGCAAGTTCCGGGCGACGAGCCGACGACGCCGCTGTCCCGCGCGTTCATCGACGACCTCGACACCGCCCTGCGGGCCGACCCGTCGACGGACTTCGGCGAGCTGCCGGTGTCGGTGTGGGCGACCGCGCAGACCTCGCCTGCCGTGCAACGCAAAGGCCGGTACGTGCCGGAGTCGACCGCGCACCCGGCGAAGATGCTGCCCGCCGTCGCCGCGCACGCGATCGAGCACTACACGAAGCCGGGGGAGGTGGTGCTGGATCCGATGTGCGGGATCGGCACCACGCTGGTCGAGGCGATCGACCTCGGGCGCCGTGCGGTCGGTGTCGAGTACGAGCCGCACTGGGTCGACGTCGCCCGTGCGAACCTGCGCTTCGCCCGCGAGCGCGGTCACGATCACGAAGGTCAGGTCGTCCGTGGTGACGCCCGCCAGCTCGAGACGCTGCTGCCGGCCGAGTACGTCGGCCAGGTCGGACTGGTCGTGACCTCGCCGCCGTACGGCCCATCGGTGCACGGCCTGGTCAACACGAACCGGGAGGCGGGCGTCGACAAGGTCCGCAAGCGCCATTACCGCTACGGCAGCGCGCTCGACCGCGGCAACCTGGCCAACATCGGCCACCACCGACTGCTGGCCGGCTTCACCCGAATTCTCACTGCGTGCGCGCGTGTCCTCCGTCCGGGTGGCCACGTGGCGATCACGGTCCGGCCGTGGCGCGAGCACGCAGAGCTGATCGACCTGCCCTCCCAGGTCATCGCCTGCGGCGTCGCGGCCGGTCTGGTGCCGGTCGAGCGATGCGTCGCGTTGCTGGCCCGTGTCGCGGAGAACGAACTGGTCGCGCGTGGCAGTTTCTTCCAGCGCGACTTCATCCGCAAGCAGCGTGAAGCTGGTCTGCCGCTGCACCTGATCGCGCACGAGGACATCATCATCCTGCAGGCGGAGGATGGACACGCGAACCGACGTATTGCGGCGCGTCACGAGTACGGCGCGATTGGACCTGGGCATTGGGCCGCGTGACAGGTGACGGCTCGGTCCGGGCTGGGAGGTCGGTTGGGCTATCCGGAGCCGGCGGGGCGGCCGGACCGTTGCACCGACACAACGCCGCGGTCGGATTCGTCCTTCACCGCGTCAGGACCGGTGCAAAGCTGAGGGCGACGTGGATGACCTCGTCGCCGACGGGACAGCTTCCTCGGGTGACCGGCCGCCACCTTGCTTACTTCTTCGCGGCAGCGGCCTTTTTACGCGCAGGTCGCCTGCGGGGAGCCGGTGTGCTGTCCACGGGCTCGGGCGCCTGAGCCCGCTCGAACGCGGCGATCACCTCTGCGGCCAGCCGTCCTCGTGCCGAGACTTCGTAGCCGTTGGCGTACGCCCAGGATCGGATCTGCTGAGTGCGCTCGCGACCGGTCGAGCTGAACGTGGTTGATTGTCCGGTGGCGACACGAACCCTGCGGCCACCCGTGCGACGGCCGGACTCGATGTACCGCGCGAGTTCGTCGCGGAGCGCGGCCGCATTGTCGTCGGAAAGGTCGATCTCGTAGGTGATGCCGTCGAGGGCGAACGGGACGGTGTGGGTGGCCGGGCTCCCGTCGATGTCGTCGAGAATCTCGACGAATACCTTCTGGGCCATTTTTACTCCTTGAATCAGTCTCGGTAAGTCGCCTCGAAAGGACTGTTGTCAACTCCGATTGATTCTATCCGTAGTGATTGTGTAGTTGAAACCGGTCCTGCTCACGACTCGTGGCAACCCGAAAATCCCTCTGTAAAGAACTCGGTCGAAGCGACGATCCGCCAAAGGGCGGTCACGAGTAGGTTGGAAACGAGACAGGGGGCAAGGCGCTCGGCGCAGTTGGTCGTGCCCGGGTGGCTGGCGTTACCAGGTCAATGGAAAGCGGATGCTCACCTGGCGTCCGGCTTTAATCTGGTACACCTGCGCCTCGAACTGCATTCGGGTCAGTCCGGGGTGTCTGGTGGTCCACGCCGTCCGCAAGCCGGCGGCCCGATCGGGGTCGAGGCTTGGCAACGGCATTCCGTCCATGGTCGCCGTGATCTCGAATCCCGCCCGGGTGAGCACGACCCAAGCGGAGCGGGCTGCCCCTGACCACCAGCGTTCAGTCGCCGAGTCCACCAGCGCGTGCTCGGCTTTGACTCGCGCCAAGGTCAGGCCACCGGCTCGGTCCTCAGCGGGGAACACGGCGATCGTGGTGTCCAGATCGTTGGCGGGGACGAGCATGTCCGGGCTCGGGAGGTACAGCTTGAGATGGACTCCGGGGTGCCCGTCCGCGTCGATGAGGATGATGCCGCTGGACTCGATCGGGTGTCCTGCCCATTTCAGCACGGAGCAGTACGTCGCGGTGTCCATGGCGCTGAGCGTGCCGACTCGTGTGCTGCCGACGCTCACCTGCACCTCGGTGCCGACCAGGTGCACGATCGCGTCGTCGACCCGCAAGGATTTCGGACCGCTCCGGCCCCGTGCGGTGATCACTTTGTTCAACGCGCGCTCATTGGATGGGGAACTGCCGACTTCGATCCAGCGATCCCCGAAGCTCGTTCCTCGCAGGGCGCCCGCGGTGACAGTGGCAGGCGCAGTGGTGGCGACCGGCTGCCGGGGCGCGGTTTGCGGAACGGTGAGCCGCTCGGCTGAGGGAACTTCGGTGGTGGGCGCGGGCAGCGAGGCTCTGTGCCCGGTCCACGCCGTTCCGTCCCACCAGCGGACGCCGCGGCCATCCGGGTACCACCCGGCTGGTGGGGTCGCCGCGTCCACGTGTTCTCCGTTCCTGGTTCGAACGCCAGAGTTCGACTCGAAGTCGGGGGAGCCTGACTCGGCGTTACGTGACCGTGTGGCGACGAGGCAACTCCACATAACTCCACGGTTGTGCACAAATGCTGTCGATCATCGCAATGATGGTGATCGCGACCGTGTGCGTGGTGTCGAGGCCGCGGACTAGCGTTCCGCGACGGCTGGCGCGTCGCCTTGGGCGAGGATGCCGGCCGGGGAGCAGGTCAGGCAGTTCGCGGTCTGGCGCGACCGTTGAAGGACGTGCTCCCCGCTTCGCGGAAAAAGCAGGCGAGAGTGCTCGCCGTTGTCCGTGTGGAGGCCGGTGACCGCGAGCATGAAGTGGTTCACGGCTTCGCCGGCGGCGAGGCTGTTGAGCGCGATGACGCTGGGCGCGGGAACGCCATCGACATAGCGGGCTTGCTCGCGGACGCGGTCCGGCAGCATGTCCAGCGCGAGTTCGGTGGGGCTGATCAGCTTGTTGCACCACATGCAGCCGCGGCCCGGGACGAGCTGGCGGACAGCGACGTGGATCCGGCCGACCGTGCCGTGCTCGTCGACGGGAACCTTGACGCCGGCCTGGGTGGCCGGGATCAGGTACTGGTGGACGGTCCGGTCGACCCAGTGCCGGGCCGCGTTGGTGTCGGCGGCGAGGAAGATCCAGTCGCAGCCGACGAGCGCTCGCAGAGCGTCCGGATGCTGCACGTTCTCGGTGACGACAGTGAGTTCGATGTCGGGGTTGGCGCGTCGGGCGTTACGGACGGCGAGCTCGGTCTTGAGCCGGCCGACGTCGTCCGGTTCCGCAGCAACCAGGCGGGGAAGGTTCGTTTCGTCGATTGTGTCGGCGTCGATGAGGACGAGGTGCCCGACGCCGAGCCGGGCGAGGAGTTCGGTGGCGATGCTGCCGACGCCGCCGAGACCGACGACGGCGGCGCGCATCCGCCCGAACGCCTGCTGCCCTCGGTCGCCGAACAGGCGGGCTTGGCGGTCGTGCCGGGTGTCGCTGGTCTCGACCGTGGTCGGTGCAGGGGTGAGGCGGACGAGGCTGCCGCCGGGGACGGTGACCTCGGCGAGGAGGTGCCGGGTCCCGTCGGGCAGCCAGAGGTCTCCGGCCGCGGCTTGCGGGGTCAAGACCAGCGCGCCGACGAGCTGCTTGGTGATCTTCCGCAGGGCGGGATAGCCGCGTTCGTGGCTGGCGAAGTCGACGGGGGAGAAGTTCGCGCTGGTGGTGCCGAAGTGGTTGTGGACCGCGAGGTAGGCGAGTTTCTCGGTACGGGCACGCAGGGCCGCGTCCCGGACGAACTCCGGTCGGAGGGCGCGATAACCGGTGGTACCGGCGACGTAGTCGATGCCATCCTCGGCGAGCAGGAGTTCGCGAGCGAGTAGCCGTGGGCCGCGGGGGCCGTAGGCGAGGCCGGCGAGGATCACGGCGCCGTGCTCGTCGTCATCGTCTCGGAACAGGTGTTGCTCGAGCTCGGCCCAGAGCGGGGGTGGAGCGGTGAGGCTCCATCCCCGCTGGGGCGGATTCACGCTGCGGTGAACCACGTGATCACCTTCTCCGCTTTGAGGGCGGCGTTGTCGCGTGCCGGATTCCAGCCGGGGGACCGGCGGGAGAGCTGAAGAGCGGCCCGGCTGTTCCAGTCGACCGGCTGTACGGCCTGGCCGTGGGGATGGCCGTCCACGCGGGCGACCCGGCCGATGTAGTGCGGGTAGACGTCGGCGTGGGGGTAGGCGGCGCTGATGTGGAAGCCGATCCAGGTGGTGCGGGGCGTGTAGCGGTCGCCGAGGTCGACGTCCTCGATGATGAGGGTGGCGCCGCCGGCGCCGTCCGGGAGGACCTCGACCGGCTTCCCGGCGAAGTGTGCCCGGACGGCGGCGACGGCGGCCTCGACCGCGGTGGTCGGGGTGGTCACGAGTTGTCGTCCGCGGCGACGGCGACGAACTTGTCGTGCTCGTGGACGGTGATCACCTCGTCGTCGCCGACGACGTCGAAGTGATGGCCGCGCTCGACCGAGAGCTGGAAGTCGATCTGCAGGTCGGCGCCCTGTTCGACGGCTGCGGACTTGATCTGGGCTCCGCTGAGCCGGTGCTCGGACAGGATCACCGGGTCGTCGTTGACGGTGACGGCGATCCGGACCGGGGGCTTGCCGTGGTGACCGGGAGCCTGGCGTTCGCTGGTGGTGGACATGGCGTCCTCCTCGGGTCGGGGCTGGGACCACACCTCGGGGGTTAGGTGTGCCTATCTTCTGTCGGTGTTCGACATGTCGAGCACCCACGAATGGAGGGTAGCATGAATGCTCGACTTGTCGAACAATGAGCGACGACAGACCAGCAACTGCAGGAACAGGAGCCCGGGTGGCCAACGCGAGCATCGATGTGATCGCTCTACACGGGGCGCTGGACGCGGCCCGCGAGGCCAGGGAGTTGTCGTGGCGCCAGCTGGCCAAACAGCTCGACGTCAGCCCGTCGACGATGTCGAGGCTGGCGAACGGGAAGAACCCGGACGTCGACGCCTTCGCCGCGATGGTGCGCTGGCTCGACGTGCCGGCCGAGAAGTTCATGATCGACGACGCCGAGCTGGAGAGACGCACCGCGGAGCCGCCTGACTTGGTCGCCGAGCTGGCGCCCCTCCTGCGGGCCCGGCCGGACCTGCAGCCGCAGGACGTCGAGCACCTGGAGGAGCTGATCGGCTCCGCGGTGCGCCGCTTCAACGCCGACCGGCAGGCGAAGGCGGACTGAGCCATGGGGGCGCGGTGGACGCAGGCAGAAATGCGGAAGGTCGCCGCGGAAGAACGAGCGGGTCTCGGGTTGTCCCGGCACGCGCCTTTGGATCCCTACCTGCTCGCCGAGGAGCACGGCATCCGGGTGTACCCGATTGATGAGCTCGGCGACTGCCCCCGGGCCGACGTCGCTGTCCGCTACTTCACGTCGGTGCGCTCGACGATGTGGTCGGCCGCCATCATCCCCGTCGGCACCTGCCGCATCATCATCGAGAACACGGCCCACTCCGAGGCCCGCCGTCGCGCCAGCCTGGCTCACGAGTTGGCGCACCACCTTCTCGAACACGAGTTCGCCGAATTGCTGATGGGCGAGGACGGCTGCAGGCGCTTCGATCTCGCGAAGGAGAAAGAAGCCAAATACCTTTCGGGTCAGCTGCTCGTTCCTGACGATGCTGCGACGCGGGCAGCGTTCGACGACAAGGACAATGCCCAGGTAGCTGCCTTCTACGGGGTGAGCGAGCAGTTCGCCCAGATGCGGATGTCCGGGGCGCGTGTGATGGCGCGGCACGCGCGCGCCAAGCAAGCCCGCTTCCGCTGAGAGGTCGTTCCTGTCATCGGCCGGCAGCAGGTCCGCGACAGGGCCGGCGCATCACCCCGTCCGAAACGGCCACGTCGCCATCCGGGAAAGGCGGCCGATCGAGGGGGCGGAAGGTCGCGGCCAGCTCGTCGACGGCCGCATCGAGGGCGTCGTGCCGCCTGCCGGGGGTTCGCGAGCCCCAGCGATCGCCAGCTCGCTGGCCTCTCAGCTGCTGACCTTGTCGAACGGGACCAGCTTGAACGCCGGAGGCGAGAACACCTAGCCGAGGTAGGAATTGGGTGCGTAAGGGACGATCACAGCCAACCGGCGGGACCGGACCTGTGCCGCGGTCTCGACCTCGCTGCCGCGGCCGGTCGGGCTGTCCTGGACGAGCTTGGCGATCCCGCGACGGTGGCCGATGCATCAGATTCGCCAGCATGAACAGGTTGGCGCCGGCGAAGTCGACGGCGACCTCCCGGTCGCGCAGGTCGTTCGACGGTGATGGCGTCATTCGCGGCAAGCGGATCGTCGCCGCGCACCGCGATTCCGCTGCGGTACCTCGCGACGACGCGGTAGTCGACGCGTTCGTCGGTGGCAGTCAAGCCAGCCGCACTTCGTGGTAGTCGCGTTGGAACAGCGCGCCGCCGAGCTCGCGTTCGAGCAGCTTGATCTGCTTGCTCAACAGCGGCGGCGTGTTGTGCAGCCGCTCGGCGGCGCGCTTGAAGTGCAATTCCTCCGCGCGAGCGCGGCGAAGGGGCTGGGCGTCACCCGCTCGACGACGTCCCGGATGTACCCGCCGCGCGCCGGTCGACGAGTCGAGCTGGCGAGGGATACGGCTACGCCTCCTCGCCGGCATGCCTGGACGGCATTAGCCCAGCGATCTGAGGCTGCCGCCGATGCCAGTTCCTCGCCGCCCGGGCCGAGTGACACTCAGCGTCCGCGGGTGTTCTGAAACTGCCGCAGGTAGTCGATCCCGGTGTCCAGTGCGGCCTCAAGACTGGTCGTGCTCCCTGTCGACATCAGATTGGTCGCGCCGCCCTGGATGGCGGCCACGAGGGCGGCGGCCGTCCGCTTCGCATCCAGCCGCCGCGAGATCTTCCCCGTTTCCTGCATGCTGTTGATCCCCGCGAGCACGGCGGCGTCCCACCGTGCCAGCAGCTGGCTGGTGACCTCCTGGGCCGCGGGGGAGGTCTGACCCAGCCCGCTGACCAGCACTCCCAGAGGGCAGTGTCGGCCCTGCTGTCGGTCCTGCTTCGCCCGCTCGTTCCAGAGCGGGCCCCTCATCGTTTCCTCGGTCCAGAGATGGCTGCCCTTCGGCGTGGGGGTGATGATCCAGGCGTGATAAGCCCTGGATGCTTCGGAAGCCTTGGGATAGCCACCCCAGGCGATCCGCGTCCGCGGCTGGAACTCCTGCACGGACGCGAAGACGTCCTGGCCGGCAAGGTTGGTTTCGAATCGGGTTCCGAGGCGCAGCGAGTGGTGGCCGTCGAGCAGCCGGACGTGTTCGACGCCCGGGTAGAAGGCGGGCCAGGTCCGAGGGTCCACGAGCACTGCCCAGACCGTTTCCGGAGAAGCTTCGACCTCGAGTTCGTTGGTGAAATGGATGGGGGAGCGGCTGGGAGTCATGGCCTCCGGCCACTTTATTGCTTCAAACATGGAAATCTCCGCAGATCGGACCGCTTCACGCGCGGCTGAGGGCCACCGAGTTCCGGACGGCGTCCAGGCCGGCGGCGTGTTCGACAACGGGCTCGTAGCCGAGTTCGGTCGCGGCCTTGTCCGTCCGCAGGGTGCATTGCTGTCCGAGGAACCATCGAACGGGAACGGGGACTTCTTCGGCGGCGGTTTCGGCGTCCATGTCGGGGATGGGGACGTCGACGCCATAGATCTCGAATTGCTCCTCCAGGAACGCGCGGAGGGTGACGCGGTGCCGGTCGGTGACGAAGTAGGCCTGACCGGGACGGCCGCCCTGCCATCCGAGCACGAGGCCCTCGACGGCGTTCTCGACGAACGTGACGTTGGTCGTGTGCCGGCCTCCGTCGATCCACGCGAACTGTCCCGCTTTCGCTGCCGCGACCAGGCCCTCGACGAGGAAGCTGTCGGGCCCCCAGACGAACCGCGGGCGAATCGACACCGTGGCGAAGCCCGGGGCATTCGCGTCGAGCACGATCTTCTCGGCCGCGGCCTTCGCGGCGCTGTAAGCGGCGTCCGAGTCGGGTCGCAGCGGCGCGGTCTCGTCGACCTCGACGAGCGGGTCGCCGGCGAGCAGCGCGGCTTCACTCCCGCAGTGGACGAAACGCGGAACGCGCGCGAAGCGGGCGGCATCGACTGCTGCCTGTGTGCCGCGAACCGTCACCAGCTCATGACGCGCGCGATCAGCGGCGACATCCGTCTCGGCGGCGAGGTGGAACACCGCCGCACTGCCCGTCAGGTCGTCCCGCCAGGTGAGCGGATCAGTCAACTCGCCCCGCACGGGCTTCGCGCCCAGCGCCGAGATCTTCGCGGCCGACGCCTCGCTCCGGACCAGAACACCTACCGAGTGCCCCGCACCGACGAGCCGACGCACCAGCGCCTGGCCGATGAATCCGGAACCCCCGGTGACGAACACCTGTGCCATCAACTTCTCCCTCGCGCTGTGCGAGCCCCTCGCCGACTCCGGGCGAGAAGGTCTCGTCGGTTAGAGCAACCAGGGGCCCGGATGCCTTCCCCCCATCGCAGTCATGTTTCGAAGGTCTGCGATAACATTCTTGGATGGCTTCTCTGCGGGCACTGGAGTGCCTCGTCGCCGTCGCGGACACTGGATCGATCACACAGGCCGCGCTGCTGCTGCATTCGTCGCAACCCGCCGTCTCGCATCAGCTTGCTTCGCTGGAACACGAGACTCGGACGGTCCTGCTTCGCCGCGAGCCTCGCGGGGTCAAGCTCACTTCAGCGGGGCGTGCCGCCGTCGCGGATGCCAGGCGGGCGATCGAAGCGGCCGCCTCCGCGGTGCGGTCGGCGCGTGCGGCTGGTCAAGCGGCCGGGGGCGTCCTGCGCGTGGTCTGCGCGCAGAGCCTGACGGTGCCGCTGCTCGCCGCCGTCATTCGTCAGTGGCATCGCCGTCATCCCGACGTCGCGATCGCCCTGCGCGAGTCCACGGCGATGGACGAGGCGCTGGGTTTGGTCGACTCCGACGAGGCCGACGTGGCAGTGCTGACCGCTCCCTCGGCCGGGCGCTTCACCATCACCGCCATCGCGGAGGAGGAAATCGTGGTGGCGACGCCCGTCGATCATCCGCTGGCCGAGCGGCCGTCAGTGCGTCTCGAGGATCTTGAAGGCGCGCCGCTCGTTCACTTCGCGCCGGACAACGGCCTCAGCGCCTGGCTCGACCAGTCCTTCGCTCGCGCGGGAGTCCACCCGGAGACGGTGATGAGGACATCGGTGACGGCGACGGCACCACAGCTCGCGGCTGCCGGATTGGGAGTCGCCGTGTGTCCCGTGAGTGCGGTCAGCCCCGGCTTTCCGGGGGCAGTGCGCTCGTTTGCTCCGCGCTGGGCAAGGCAACTGGCAGCGGTGACGGCCGCGGAGCCGGATCCGCTCGTCGCCCGGTTCATCGGCGATCTGCGCGTTCGCGGCCTGAGCGTGCCTCGCAAGGTGCGGGACCAGCTCGCCCAGGACGGTCCCGCGGGTCAGGCGTCGAACCGCCGCTGACGGGGCGCTCTAGACGACCGGTCTAATCCGGTGCTACGGTCTGCCCATGCCGGTAGCCAGGTCGGAAACGCGTCAAAGTCTTCTGGAAACGGCACGACGGATCGTGGCCGTGAAGGGCTACGCCGCCGTCGGCATCAACGAGGTCCTCGCCGCGGCGGGCGTCCCGAAGGGGTCGTTCTACCACTACTTCGCCTCCAAGGACGCCTTCGGCGAGGCCATGCTGCAGAGCTACTTCGACGACTACTTCGCGGCCATGGACGGCATCGTCGCCGACAAGGGCAAGAGTTCCGCGGAGCATCTGATGAGCTACTGGCAGAGGTTCTACGACACGCAGGCCGCGAACGACTGCCAGGGCGGGTGCCTGGTCGTCAAGCTCGGCGCGGAGGTCGCCGACCTCTCCGAGGTGATGAGGGCGACGACGGAAATCGGCACCGCCGCGATCGTCGACCGCCTGGAGCGGATGATCGCCGACGGCATCGCGGACGGATCCGTGTCCGTCGACGAGAGTCCGCGCACGACGGCCGAGGTGCTCTACGACCTGTGGCTCGGGGCGAGCATGATGGCGAAGATTCATCGCAGCGCGCGCCATCTCGACCGCGCCCTGACTGTCACCCGCCAGGTCCTCCACGCCTGACAAACCCCGTCGCCCGTCTCGCGCCGGGTCCGGGCGGCAAGCTCTCCTCTTCTAGTAGACCGGTCTAATCGGAAGGCCATCGTGAACGCCGATCTCATCTACTCCGACGCGAGCGAACTCGCTGAGCTGATCCGCACCAAGGAGGTCACATCCGTCGAGGTGGTGCGGGCGCACCTCGATCGCATCGCGGCCGTCGATCAGAAGGTCAATGCCGTCGTCACGCTCGCCGACGGGGCGCTGGAGTCCGCGAAGGCCGCGGACGTGGCAGTGGCGGCCGGCGCGGAGGTCGGGCCGTTGCACGGCGTGCCGTTCACGGCCAAGGATTCGTTCGACACCGCCGGGGTGCTGACCCAGCGCGGTTCCCCGATCTTCGCGGGCCGCGTCCCGGACACCGACGCCACCAGCGTGGCCCGCCTGAAGCGCGCCGGCGCGATCCTCCTCGCGAAGACCAACCTCCCGGAGTTCTCGTACTCGACCGAGTCCGACAACCTCCTGACCGGCAGGACGAACAACCCCTGGAACCTCGACCGCACGCCCGGCGGTTCCAGCGGCGGCGAATCAGTGGCGATCGCGGCCGGCATGTCGCCCCTCGGTCTCGGCAGCGACCTGGCCATCTCGGTGCGCGGGCCGGCCGCGCACACCGGAATCGCCGCCCTCAAGGCAACGCACGGGCGCATCCCGATGACCGGAGTCTGGCCGCGGGCGCCCCGCCGCGACTGGCACGCCGGCCCGATGGCCCGCACCATCCGAGACCTCGCACTGGCCTATTCGCTGCTGTCCGGCCCGGACGGCGCCGACGGCTTCGCCACGGTTCCACACGAATTCGACACCGGCCTCGGCGCGTCGCCGGACCGGCCCGTCCGCGTCGGATGGCTGACCGACTCCGGACTCGGCCCGATCGACCCCGAGGTGGCCGCCACTGTGCGGAATGCCGCCGAATCCCTGCGGGACAACGGGATTCCCACCGAAGAGGTGAACATTCCCGCGCTCGAACGGGACAACCCGCTCGACCTCTTCTACCGGCAGCACGTCATGGAGGTGAAGCCGACCTTCCAGGACGTCACCGCCGGTCACGAGGACCAGATGGCCAAGGTCTCGAAGCACATGCTCGCAACCCCCGACACGTCGCTGCGCGACTACGTCCTGGCCGAACAAGGCGTCGAACGCCTCCGGGACGCCTTCGCCGAGTACTTCCAGCGGTACGACGTCCTGCTGCTCCCGGTCCTGCCCATCCCCGCCCACGAACACGGACTCGCCCGGTTCACCATCAACGGCCGGACAGTGCACGCCGCCCACATCCAGACCGCGACCGTTCCGTTCAACCTGACCGGGCTCCCGGCCCTGTCGATGCGGTTCGGCACCAGCGGCGACGGCATGCCGATCGGTGTGCAGATCGCCGCCGCCTGGCACGCCGAGTCGACGATCCTGCACATCGCCTCGCTGCTGGAGACGCTCAGCCCGGTCCGCGACCAGCACCCGGTGATCGGGTCGTAGCAGCCTGCCGAATCAACGCACCCGTCCTGAATTCTCTCTCCGAGCGGGGCTAACGAGACAGCCGCTCAGCTGCGACCCAGCGATCTGCTCAACCGTGCTGTGCAGCGGCAGGGCCGCCACGCTGCCACATTTCATGGTTCCCGCATTCTGCTGTGATTTCGGCTGCCGCCTGAGCCGCGGTGAAGAAATCTTCGGCCGGCGGCGAGAGGTGCGATGCCGCCATCGCGAGGCACACTTGTTCGGGCGCCAGATCCGGGACGGGCACGTAAACGACGTCCGGGTGTGCGTAGAACACGGTCGCCGAACGGGCCAGGAACGAGATGCCCCGGCCGGCCGCGACATGCTCGAGTGTTTCGTCCACCCCGCGTGCCAGGTAACCGGCATTGGGGTGCGGGCGCTTGGTGGGCTGCGTGCTCGTGTCGGCGTGCCAGACCAGCGGCTCGCCGGCCAGGTCGGCCTCGGTGAGTTCTTCCTTGCCTGCCAATCGGTGGCCGACGGGCAGCACCGCCACCCGTGGCTCGGTGTAGAGCGGGGCGACGCGCAGGCCGGTCTCGTCGATGGGCAGCCGCACGTAGCCGATGTCGATGCGGCCGTCGAGCAGCATCGGGGCCTGTTCGTCGGCTTCGATGCGTTGCACGTCCACCCGGACGTCCGGGTGCTGGGCGGCGAACTGTTGTACCGCCGGGGCGACGGCGATGCCTGCGCGGAAGCCGACCATGAGCCGCTGGCTGCCCCGCGCGGCCGCGGTCACCCGGCGGCGGGCCGCGTGCGCGGAGGCCAGCAGCGGGCCGGAGTCGGCCAGTAGCTGTTTGCCGGCATCGGTCAGCGCCACGCCGTGGCTGTCCCTGGTCAGCAGCGGGGTGCCGAGATCGTGTTCCAGCGCGCGGATCTGCCGGCTGAGTACGGGCTGTGCGATGTGCAGCTGCTCGGCGGCGCGGCCGAAGTGGAGCGTGTCGGCGACGGCGACGAAGTAGCGCAGCTTGCGCAGGTCCAGATCCACGATGCCTCCCGGTCCGGCGATGCCTTCAGGGTATCGCAACCGCTGAAAGAGGTCTTGGACAGCGATTCAGGCCGATGGCAATCATGGAATCGAGCGTCATCCAGGCGCCTCGTTCGACGGCGCCGACGACACAACCCGTCTCACCCGGCGGGGTCGGCAAGGGCGTCTATCCGACTCCAGAAAGCAGCACACCATGAGCAGCATCAGCATCATCGGCCTGGGGACCATGGCCCGCGCCATCGCCGCCCGCGCGATCGAGGGCGGCAACGTCGTCGAGGTCATCGGCCGCGACGCGGCCAAGGCGAAACTCCTGGCCGCCGAGCTCGGCGGCGGCGCCACGGCCGGGACATTCGGCACCACCCCGGCCGGCGACCTCGTCTTCCTCGCCGTGCCCTACGCCAGCGCCGTGCCGATCGTCGCCCAGTACGGAGACGCGCTCGCCGGCAAGGTCATCATCGACCTCACCAACACGTCCAACCCCGACGCCACCGGGCTGGTCACCCCCGACGACACCTCCGGTGCGCAGGAGATCGCCAAGGCCGCCCCGGCGAGCGCGCACGTCGTGAAGGCGTTCAACACCGTCTTCGGCCACATCCTGGCCCAGGGCGGCCCGCTGGACGTGCTTTTCGCCGGCGACGACGCGCAGGCCAAGACGAGCGTCTCGACGTTGATCGAGACCCTCGGGCTGCGCCCGCTGGATGCCGGCGGTCTCAACGTGGCGCACTGGCTGGAAGGGGCGGGACTGGTGATGATCAGCCTGGCCCGCCACGGCGTGGGGAACTTCAACTTCTCCCTTGGCGTCACCCTCGCCGGCTGAGCACCCCTTCTACCTACTCTCGCAAGGAAAAGTCGTGCACGTTTTCGTTACTGGCGGGACCGGCCACACCGGTTCCCACATCATCCCCGAGCTCATCGCCGCCGGGCACGAGGTCACCGGCCTGGCGCGCTCGGACACGGCTGCGACAGCGCTGTCCGCGCTCGGCGCGACGGTGCGCCGCGGCGACCTCGAAGATCTCGACGGGCTCAAGGAGGCCGCCGCGGATTCCGACGGCGTCGTCCACGTCGCGCACCGGCAAGCCCTGCTCGCATCCGGCGGGATCGACGCCGTAGCCGCCGCCGAGGTCCCCATCATGCTCGCCTACGGCGAAGCCCTCGCGGGAACCGGAAAGCCGCTGGTCGCAGCGGGCAGCATCGGCTCGCCCGGCAACCTGGGCCGGCCGGCCACCGAAGCGGACCCGGCCCTGCCCGGCGGCAGCGAGCACACGGGCACCCTGCGGGTTCGCAACATCGTGGAAACCACCGTCATCGGCCTCGCCGAGCAAGGAGTGCGGTCCTCGATCGTGCGGATCGCCAACATCGCGCACAGCACGACCGATCAAGCCGGCTTCCTCCAGCAGCTGATCGCACTCGCCAAGGAGAAGGGCGTCGTCGGCTACCCGGGAGACGGCGCGAACCTGTGGAACGCCGTGCACGCCCGCGATGCCGCCTCCGTGTTCCGCTTGGCGCTGGAGAAGGGCACGGCAGGCAGCTACTGGCACGCGGTCGCGGACGGGGCCATCCCGCTCCGCGACATTGCCGAGGCCATCGGCAGCCGGCTGGGCCTGCCCGTCGTGAGCATCCCCGCCGACGTCCTGATGGTGCCCGGATACTTCGGGTTCCTCGCCAACATCGTCACGCAGACCTACCCGGCGTCCAACCTCATCACCCGCCAGGCGCTCGGCTGGGAACCCGCCCAGCCCGGCCTGCTCGCCGATCTGGACAACGGCCACTACTTCCCCGCCGGCTGAGAACAGGAACCCAATGACGACCGTGGGACTCATCGGAAGCGGAAACATCGGCATCACCGTCGCGCAGCTCGCCATCGAGGCCGGCCACCAGGTCGTGCTCAGCAACTCGCGCGGTCCCGGAACGCTCGTGAACACGGCCGCGAAGCTGGGGCCGCGAGCGTTCGCGGCGACGAGCGAACAGGCCGCGGCGGCCGGCGACATCGTCGCGATCACGGTGCCGGTCAAGGCCTTCGCCAACCTGCCGGCTGCGCCACTGGCCGGCAAAACGGTGATCGACACGTGCAACTACGGCCCCGAGCGTGACGGGCACATCCCCGAACTCGACAGCAACGCGCTCACCTCAAGCGAACTGCTGCTGCGATACATCCCGGACGCCATGCTCGTGAAGGCGTTCAACAACATCTTCTACAAGCACCTGCTGTCACTCGCCCGCCCAGCAGGGGCGGCCGGCCGCTCGTTCCTGCCAATCGCCGGGGACTCCCCACAGGCAAAGGCGGCGGTGACCGAGTTCATCGACTCCATCGGGTACGGCGTCGTGGACGCGGGAGGGCTGGCCGGTAGCTGGCGGCAGGCGACGGGCACGCCGGTGTGGGGCACCCCGTACGGGCCCTACTCGGACGAGAAGGGCCGGCCGGCCGGCGAGGACGCCGTCCGCGCGGCGCTGGCCGCCGCAGCGCGGTAACCGCGGGTCGGCGCGCAGCGGGCGAATACCTGTGCTGAGGGGTGGTCAGCGCGCTCGCAGAGTTGTGAAACCCTTGAAGGTCACAACCTGCCGGTGCGCTCGATCACCTGGCCGGCGAAGTCGCTTCGTCCACACCGGACTCGGCGTAGCGCTTGAGGATGTCCGCGAGCACGTCGATCGACACGTCCGGGTCGAGGTTGATTCGCATCGCCGTTTTCAGCGCGTCAGGGATCGCGGCCGGCGTCTCGCGCCGCACTGCGGGCGACCGACCACCTGTGGTCGTCGCCCGCAGTGCGGCAGTCCCTCGAACCCGAGCCGGCCGGTGCCGCTGACAGAGGGACCGACCATGGGAATCGCGAAACCAAGCGAATGCTCTCCGGGCAGACCATCGCCCGCCGACATCGATATCGAGGGCAGTGCAGGTCAGCCGGGAAGTTCGGTGACGCCGAGGGCGAAGTCCCAGTTCCCCACGCCGTGGCGGGCCAGGCCCATCGTGACCACGCCCGCACCCTCCAGCCAGTACGCCATCTTCAGGTCACCGACGTCCAGCGGGCGCAGTCCGAGGCTCTTGATGAACGCCTCCACGCCTGCCTTGGCGCGCGCATCGTCGCCGGCGAGGAAGACGACGGGTCGGCCCTTCTCGAGGACATGACGGAAGATCGTGTTGAATGCCTTCACCACGCTGGCGCTGGCCGGGGCCGCCTTGGCGACTTCCTGTGCGATCGAGGTGCCCTCGCCGTGGGCCAGCCCGTCGGCCGCGGAATTGAACGGGTTGCTGATTTCGACGATGACCTTGCCCGCGAGGGCGTCTCCGTAGTGGGCGACGACCGGAACGACGCTCGCGTACAGCAGTGCCACGATGACGATGTCCCCGGCCGGGACGGCGCCCCACTGCCCCGTCGTGGCGCCGCCGCCGAGAGCCTTGGCCAGGTCGGCGGCTTTGGCCTGATCGCGGCCCATGATCTCGACGGTGGCGCCGCCCGCTACCGCCAGCGCGCCGATGGTGCGGGCCATGTTCCCGGTCCCGATGATGCTGATGCTGCTCATGAGTTGTCCTGTCTTGACTGACGATCGAAAGGTTGAACTGCGCCGGCTTTCTGCCGCTCAGATCGCCGCGGTGCCGCCGTCGACGGTCAGCTCCATCCCGTTCACATAGCTCGAGTCGTCCGAGGCGAGGAACAACGCGACCGTCGCGATCTCCTCGGGGCGGCCCATCTCTCCCCGCGGGATCAGGGATTCGAACTGGCGCTTCGTCGTCTCGTCGAACAGCTCCTCCTGCTTCGGCGTGGCGACCTGGCCGGGGGTCAGCACGTTCACCCGGATCCGCCTGTCCTTCAGCTCGGACAGCCACACGCGGGCGTAGGCCTGCTGCACGGCCTTGCTCGCCGCGTACACACTCCACTCGGGATAGCCCTTGAGCGAAGCGTTCGACCCGGTCATGAAGATCGAGCCGCCGTCGTTGAACAGCGGCAGCGCCTTCTGCACCGTGAACAGCGTGCCGCGCGCGTTGAGCCCGAAGGCGGCGTCGAAGTGCTCCTCGGTGATCTCGCCGAGCTTGCGCTGCTCGCCGACGCCGGCACTGGCCCACAGCACGTCGATCGCGCCCTTTTCCTGCCTGACCGTGTCGAACAAGCGGTCCAGGTCGTCCAGATCGGCCGCGTCGCCTTGCACGGCGGTCACGTTTCGGCCGATCAGCTCGATGGCGTCGTCCAGTGCCTCCTTCCGCCGGCCCGAGATGAAAACGTGCGCTCCTTCGTCGACGAACAGCTTTGCGCCGGCCAGCGCCATGCCGCTCGATCCACCCGTGATCACCGCTACCTTGCCGTCGAGCTTTCCCACGATCACTCCATTGCCTTGGTGGGTATGCGAAAACCGTTATGTACACCGGTCTGTGTGCTTAACGTATCAGGCGGCCAACCCTGACGCAAGCTATGTACACCGGTCGTTACCCACTTCGGCTATGCTGGAGGCATGACGGAGTTGGAGAAGGGCCCTCAAGGCCGGCGCCGCGGCAGAGGCGCGCGCGAGCGCATCCTCAGCGCGTCACAACAACTGTTCCGCGAGCAAGGCATCAACCAGACCGGCATGGACCAGCTCTGCGCGCTCGCCGAGGTGTCGAAGCGCACGGCCTACCAGCACTTCACCGGCAAGGACGAACTCGTCGCCGAATACTTGCGCCGATTCGATCCCGACGTCATGTCAGGAGTGTTCGACCGCACCGACCTCACGCCCCGCGAACGACTTCTCGCTGCCTTCGAGGCGCCGGCGAACGCGACAGAGGACGACATCACACCTCTGTGCCCCTTCATCGGGGCGGCCGTCGAAATCCACGACCCTGACCACCCCGCACGCCAACGCGCTCACGACTACAAGAAAGCCGTTGCCGCGCGGCTGGCCGAGACCGCCCGCGAAGCCGGCGCCACCAACCCCGACCAGCTCGGCGAACAACTGGCGCTGCTGCTCGATGGCGCCTCGGCCCGCAACCGGGCCCTCAACGCCGAAACCTTCCCCACCGCCGCCGCCATCGCCGCCGTCCTCATCGACAACGCGCTCCCCGCGACAGCACCTCGCACGGCCGCCTCACGGTCAAGCACATAAGAGAACCCATCCGGCTTTGGGTCGAAGGGGCCGGCGACATCGATGGCTGCGATCAAATCGCTGGAGCCGGCCGATCTCATCCGCGACGTCGTCCCAGATGAGCGGGGTGGACACCGTGAAGGCGCTCGCGTCCGCGCTTTCCCGGTCAGGCTGGCTGGGCGTCCGGTGCCTGCTCCGCCGTTCTCGCGAGGATGTCCCTGGCTACCCGCTCGGGCTCTTCGACGTGGGGGCAATGGCCGAGGTCCGGGTACTCGACGACGTCGGCGTCCGGTTTGCGGTTCCGCAGCTCCTGGGCGATCCGCGGCCCGGAAACGGGGTCACGCATTCCCCACAGGAACGACAGGGGAATCGAGGTACCGGTGAAGACCGGCTCGAAGCGGTCCCGGTGGGCCGCGCGCTCGGGGATGTAGCGCAGCAGCCGCGCGGTGAGGTCGGGGTCGGGGTGACCGAGGCGCAACGCGCGGTAGTGCAGTCCCGCCAGTCCGGGGTCCAAGGGATGCTCGGGAGAGAACACCCGGGACCAGGACCGGGCGAACTGTCGCTCGGTCATGGAACGGGCTAGCAGGCCACCGACCACCGGCCACAGCGAGGCCCGCTGGATCAGGCGGGGCCGGTACTGGTCGGCGTACAGCCCTGCGTTCAGGAACACGCAGCGGTCGATCCGGAACGGCAGCTCGCGGGCCAGCAGCTCCGAAGCCACGATGGCGCCGTAGTCGTAAGCGACGAGGGTGACCGCCTCGAAGCCGAGCGACTCGATCAGCGCTTCGGTCAGGTCTGCTTGTTCGAAAACGCTGTAGTGGTGCTTGCGCGGTTTCTCGGACGCGCCGTAGCCGAGGAAGTCGAACGTCACGACGGTGTGCCGAGGCGCTGCGAACGGCTCCACCTCCGCCCACTCGAACGACGACGCCGGGAAGCCGTGCAGCAGCACGAGCGCGCTGCCGCTTCCGGACACCCGGTGGAACACCGTTCGGGGCACGCCCCGCACCGGCACTGTCGTCGTCTCGCCTCGCCGGTGCCATTCCGCGAGCTGGTCGACCATGGCTTCACCCGCTAACCTAGTAATCGTTAGGTTAACGATCAGACAGGAGCAGGCCGGGTGTCAAGGGAGCCGAAGCGGCGGATGTCGGCGGCGAAGCGGCGCGCCGTGATCGTCGAGAGCGCGACGGAAGTCTTCGCCGAGCGCGGGTACGACGGCGCGTCGATCGACGAGATCGCCCGGCGCTCGGGGATTTCCGCGCCGGTGCTCTACGACCACTTTCCGTCGAAGCTCGCCCTGTTCCAGGAGGTCCTCGCCACCGAGTACGCCCTGCTGCGCGCCGCCTGGCAGGTCACCTTCGCCAGTCCGGAACCGCTGCGGGAGCGGTTCGCCGCCTCGCTCGACGCCTGGTTCGCCCACGTCGAGCGGCGCCGCAAGTCGATCCCCGTCCTCTTCCAGATCGCCACCGCCGACGAACGCGCCCGCCAGGCACAGGCCGACGCCACCCGTGCGAGCCGGTCCGCGTTGACGCCGTTCGTCACCGGCGCGCTGGACGCGGACAAGTCCGGAATGGACGGTCTCGACACCGAGATGCTGATCGAGATCATCGCCGCCTCGCTGCGCGCCCTCGCGCTCTGGTGGCACGAGCACCCCGGAGTGCCCCGCGTCAGGCTGGTCAAGGCGGCGATGGACGCCCTGTGGCCGGCCATCGGACAACGAGTAACGTGAGCTTCCCCAGGGCGAAATCGATCGGTGCTGCGCCGACCTCGACCGGCCGCACCCCGGGCGATGACGCGGGCTACCTCGTCGGGTTCGTTCGCCCGGCCCAGCGGGCTCGCCGCCGCGAGCGTGTCGAGCATGTCGCCCATGCTCCGGGTGATCTCAGTCCGGCTCGGTCCGAGCGCGACGGCGTTGACGCGCACGCCCGCCGGGCCGTACTCGGCAGCCCAAGACCGGGTCAACGCCTCCAGGGCGGCTTTGCTCGCCATACGCGGCCATGCCCGCGGCACCGCGGGCGGCGACCATGGTGGAGACGTTCACGATCGCCCCTCGACCCCGGGCGGCCATGGACGCCAGTCAGCGCCGCGGTGAGGAAGAACGGCGCCCGGACGTTCACCGCGTTCATCGCGTCGAAGGCCGCACCGGTGGTTTCCGCGCTCGGCCCCCGCGGTCCGCGATGCCGCTGGGGTCAGCTCGTCGCAGATCTATCACTACTTCACGGACAAGGACGACCTCACGCGAGCGGTCATCGCGTTCCAGTCCGAGGCGATCCTGTCCCACCAGACGCCGTTGCTGGCCAAGCTCGACAGCATCGAAGCGCTGCGGTCGTGGCGCGACGTGGTGGTCGACGCCGCCCGCCTGCAGAACGGAGCCGGCGGCTGCCCGCTGGGCAGCCTGTCCAGCGAACTGTCCGACGACCACCCGTGGGCGCGCGACGCCTTGGCCGCCGGCTTCACCGCTTGGTCCGACGCGATCCGCGCCGGCCTGGCCGACATGGTCGACAGCGGCGCCCTGCGACCGGAGACCGACGCCACCACGCTGTCCCTCGCACTGCTGGCGGCGCTGCAGGGCGGTCTTGTCCTCGCGCAGGTCCAGCACACCACCGACGCACTCGAAGCCGCCTTGGACGCCGTGATCGCACACGTCCGAACCCACGCTGGGCAGCCGGCCTGAACGCGCCGGATCACCTCGTCAGGGTGTGGGGTCGTTCGCCGGCTCCTCCAGTGCCGAGCCGGCGGAATCGGCAGGTGAAAGGGCAGCGAGCAGCCGCAGTTTTTCGTCGCTGTCGCTGTCCTTGTCGGGGTAGTAGACGACGAGAATGACGTCGTCGATGGGGAGCTTGTCCCGGTGGAGGCGCAGTTCCCCGACGACGGGGTGGTTGACCGTGGCTGTGCCTCCGTCGAGGTTGCGGACGTCGTGGCGGGCCCACAGAGTGCGGAACCGCTGGCTGGACAGGGCGAGCTCGCCGACGAGCTCGACGAACCGCGGATCGTCGGTGTCGTCGCCGATGGTGGTGCGAAGCGCGGCGATGAAGTCGGCAGTGGCTTTCGTCCAGTCCTGCTGGAAGGCCTGTTCCTCCGGATCGAGAAGCAGTGAACGCAGCCGGTTGTGGCCAGGCCGCAGGCGGGGCGAGAGGGCGACGGCCATGGCGTTGGACGCCAGGACGTCGAACGCGCGCCCTTCGACGAAAGCCGGGATCTGCAGGTGGGCGAGCAGTTCGTACACTCGCGCCGGCACGTGCTCGGGCCGCTTGCGGCGCGGCGCCCGGGGGCGCGTCGCGCCGAGGCCGAGCAGATACGCCCGCTCGACGTCGTCGAGCTGCAGTACGCGCGCGAGGGATTCGAGGACCTGCGGGGAGGGATTCTTGTCACGTCCCCGTTCCAGACGCAGGTAGTAGTCGGGACTGATGCCCGCGAGCAGGGCGACTTCCTCGCGGCGCAGGCCGGGCACGCGGCGGCGGCCGCCGGGTGGGAGTCCGGCCTGGGCCGGCGAGACCAGCTCGCGGCGGGCACGGAGGTAGCTGCCGAGCCGGTTGCCCGACTCTTCGTCGTTCATATTCCGATCGTAAACGGTCCGGAAATCCCGGTTGGGGTCCTGAGAGGACCAGGCAAGAAGAGGGCTCTGCCTGTCTCCGCGGATGCCGCCGACACTGGAATGGCACCGCATCGGAAGAGACAGCGAAACACCGCCGTCCGCGGGCTTGGGAAGGAAGCGAAAGATCTCATGGATCTCTCCAACCGCACGGTTCTCGTCGTCGGCGGCACCTCGGGTATCGGACGGGAGCTGGCCCGGCGGTTCGCCGCGGCGGGCAGCACCGTGGCCGTGGCCGGTCGCCGCCCGGAGGCGCTCGAAGAACTCGCCGCCGAGGGTTTCGGCACATTCGGCATCGATGTCACGGAAGACGCCTCCGTCGCCGCCGCCCGGGACGCCGTGCTCACCCGGTACCCCGAACTGGACACGGTGGTGACGATGTCGGGCGTCATGCTGCTGGAAGACCTGCGCGATCCCGCGCACTTCGAGGCGGCGCGGATGACGATCGACACCAACCTCGTCGGCACCATCCGGGTCGTCGACGCCTTCACCCCGCACCTGGTCCGCCGGGGCGACGGCACCTTCGTCACCGTGACCTCCGGCATCGCGTTCCTGCCGTTCCCGCCCATGCCCAGCTACGCCGCCTCGAAGGCGGCGGTGCACGCCTACTCCGAGGCCCTGCGCGCGCAGCTGGACGGCACCGGGGTCGGCGTCATCGAACTCGTTCCCCCGGCCGTCGCCACCGCGGACCAGGAGAAGGTGAACCCGCACGCGCTCCCGCTCGACGAGTTCGCGACCGAGGTCATGCAGCTGCTCTCCACGGACCCCACACCGCACGAAATCCTCGTGAAGGGCGTCCGCACGCACCGCTGGGCCGAACGCGACGGCACCTACGCCGACCTTGTCGCCCAACGCTCCCAGTCATTGGCCATGCTTCCCGGTCGCGAGGGCTGAGATCGTTTCGCGGGATTGGCAGAGTCCCCACCCGCGGGCCACGTCAGATGCGGTGTATCGCACGGAAGCACCATGCCTGGCGACCGTGCCGCATCGGCACGCCGTCGACCTCGCTTGGTGAGGCTGACCCCACCCAAGCGAGATCATGACTGCCGGATGGCGATCTGGCAGCGCTGGCCGTGCGCGCCGGCAAAACACGGCGACCCGGCAGCTGACGCTCTAGTGCGGGCACGCCCGCACCCAGCTTCGACCTCACCTGGTCGCGGCACCAAGACCCTCACGCTGCCCAGTGGCCTGGTCCGATCGCCCGTACTCGTGATGCACCGCCGCCTGTCGTTCGCAGACATTCGCTCGACTTTGTCCACGCCTTTCGGCCGGGGCACTCAGAACGACGATGTCCTCGTGTGCGATCAGGTGCAGTGGCAAACCGGCCTCGCGCCGCTTGCGGATGAAGTCGCGCTGGAAGAAGCTGCCGCGCGCGACCAGGTCGGTCTCGGCCACGCGGGCGAGCAGGGCGACGCACCGCTCGACCGGGACCAGGCCGGCCGCGACGCCGCAGGCGATGACCTGAGAGGGCAGGTCGATCAGCCTGGCGTGACGATGCCGGACTACCTTGCCGCGCAACGTGCGGTCGACCGTCTGCGGTCGGGGTTCACCGCGTTCTTCGCCGACTACGACGCTCTGTTGTGCCCAGTGGTGCCGATCGCGGCGCCGCTGCCCGACCAGACCGAGTACGTGATCGGCGGCGTGGTGGTACCGGCGGCGCACGTGGTCCGAGCAACCGTTCCGTTCAACCTCGCTGGTTTACCTGCCCTGTCAGTGCCGTTCGGCATGAGCGCGGATGGATTGCCCGTCGGCGTGCAGGTAGCGTCCGCCTGGTTCGACGAAGCCACCGTCCTGCAGCTGGGTGCATCGCTCGAACCACACAGCGTGCTCCGCGGCCGCACGTCGCCCCTGTGAACCGCGGACACGGTGAAGTACTTCGGTCACGAAAACGATCTTGGTGACCGCGGGCCGGTGATCGCCAATGCAGGACCCGAGATCTACTCGATGGAATGATTTCCCTCCCCTGGAAGGGGAATCTCAACCATCCACAGTGGATGGTGTACCGGCGGCGGTGCGCCACCGGCCGGGTGGTACGCCGTGGTGGCGTTTGAACGCCGCGGCGAACGAGAACTCCGATGCGTACCCCAGCGAGCGGGCCACCGCGGCCAAGCCCGCGTCGCTGTCTCGCAGCTGCTCGCGGGCCAGGGCCATCCGCCAGTCGGCGACGTACGTCAGCGGGGCCACGCCCAGCAGCTGGGTGAACCTGCGGGCGAACGTCGCCCGGGACAGGGAGGCTTCAAGGGCCAGGTCGGCGACCGTCCACGTGCGTGCGGGTTCGGCGTGCACCGCGCGCAGGGCTGCGCCGACCGACGCGTCGTCCATCGCGCGGAACCACGCCGGCGCGGTCTCGCCGTCCGTGGCGAGCTGCTCCCGTAATACCTGCACCAGGGCGACGTCGAGCAGGCTGTCCAGCAGCGCCTGCTGTCCCGGCGCGTCGCGGAGGATCTCGGCCGCGAACACGTCGAGCGTCGCGCGCAGGCTCGACCCGGCTCGCGGGCGGACCACCGTCAGGTCCGGCAGCCCGGCGAGCAAGCCGGCG
This sequence comes from Amycolatopsis sp. cmx-4-83, assembly GCF_046548815.1. Taxonomy (NCBI): domain Bacteria; kingdom Bacillati; phylum Actinomycetota; class Actinomycetes; order Pseudonocardiales; family Pseudonocardiaceae; genus Amycolatopsis; species Amycolatopsis sp. cmx-4-83. The sequence continues at coordinate 226,964 of NZ_JAEBEF010000003.1, forward strand.
CAGAGTTCGCCCTCGAAGGTGTACGCGCCGCAGAAGAACGTCGTGGCGTCGCCCGATTCGGTGCCGAACTCCAGGCGGCGCGCGCCGCGGGCCGGGGCGGTCGCGCGCGGGTAGGCGAACGGCACGACGTCGGCGCCCGGCGTGTGCGCCATGAACTGTTCGACCGGCCCGCGGACCAGTACGACGTCGCCGGGTAGCACCTGGCGGGAGCGGCCGGGGTCGTCGGTCCACGCGAACGCCTCGCCGCCGAGGATGCCGTGGATCGCGAGCTTGGCGCCGGTCGGGAACCGGAGGCCCCACGCGCCGCGTGCCGTCGAGTGCGAGAACGCGGCGCCGCGTGCCCGCGAACGCTGCAGCAGATCTGTCAACACGTCCACGGCATGAGACGATCGCATATTTTTTCGCTTGAATCCAGCATGGATCATGCTCTCCGTCTCCGGTTTGCTGGACCGCAGGAACAAGGAGTCCGGAAGGAGGGGCGAGATGCCCCAGGCGGTGCGGTTCGACGAGTACGGCGACATCGACGTGCTGGAGGTGCGGGATGTGCCCCGGCCGGTGCCCGCGGCGGACGAGGTGCTGGTGCGCGTGCGGGCGGCCGGCGTCAACCCGGGGGAGAACGCGATCCGGTCCGGCGCGCTCCACGAGCGCTGGCCCGCGACGTTCCCGTCCGGTGAGGGCAGCGACCTCGCCGGGGTCGTGGAGGAGGTCGGCCCGGCGGTGCGCACCTGGTCCGCCGGCGACGAGGTGATCGGCTGGGTGGACACCCGTGCCAGCCACGCCGAGCTGGTCGCGGTGCCGGCGGCCCAGCTCGTGGCGCGCGATCCCGCCGTACCGTGGGAGGCCGGCGGCGCGCTCTTCGTCGCCGGGACCACCGCGCACGCGAACGTCCGCGCGGTCGGGGCCGGTCCGGGGGACACGGTCGTCGTCGCGGGCGCCGCGGGCGGGGTCGGGTCGCTGACCGTGCAGCTGCTGCGCCGCGCCGGTGCGACGGTGATCGGGCTCGCGGGCGAGGCCAACCACGCCTGGCTGCGCGAGCACGGCGTGGTGCCGGTGACCTACGGTGACGGTGTGCTCGACCGGATCCGCGAAGCCGCGCCCGACGGCGTCGACGCGTTCGTCGACAACTTCGGCGACGGCTACATCGACCTGGCCCTGGAACTCGGTGTGGCGAAGGACCGGATCAACACGATCATCGACTTCGCCGGCGTTGCGCGCACCGGCGTCAAGGGCGAGGGCATGACGGGGTCCGCGAACGTCGAGGTGCTGGCCGAGCTCGTCAAGCTTGTCGCGGCTGGCGACCTCGAGGTCCCGATCGCCGCCACCTACTCGCTCGCCCGGGTCCGCGACGCCTACCGCGACCTCATGCGCCGCCACGCGCGCGGCAAGATCGTGCTCGTGCCGTAGGTCAGTACGCGTTCTTGATGACGAAGTAGGATCCGCGCCGGTATCCGGTACCAGGGCGAGCCGGTCGAGCTCGACGCCGAGCTCAACAGCAGCGGCAACCCCAAGGTTGGGCATGCTGGTGACAGCGGCCCACGCTCCGGCTTGGTTGGCCTCGGCGAGCAGTGCGAACACGAGCGCCGCCGAGCCGGTGGGCTGCGAATTGGCCAACGACGACGAGTACGACGTCGCCAGCCTCGCCCCGATCTTCGCTCTCGCCGTCCTGGGTCCCGCGCCGCGGTGGGAGCTGCGTCAGGTCGCGGGGGAGCCCATCACGGTGAGGGTCGCGGGACCGAGCCGCAGGATTCCGTCGTCGAGAGGAGTGCAGCGCACGCCGCCGTGCCCGCGCAGCCCGCGGAACGCGCCGGGCGCCAGCACCACGTCCATCCACGCGCACGGGTGGGCCGGGCGGCAGGCCTGGAACCGGACTTCGCCAGCGCCGGAGTCGAGGCCGAAGACGGCGCCGGTCCCTCCACGCGGCGCGGCCAGGTCGTCGACCGGGAACCCACGCACGACGATGTTGCGTCGCGGCAGGTGCGGGCCCGGTACCGCGGCGAGGTCGAGGTCCCGCGCGAGAACGTCGAGCGACTCGGCGGCGAAGAGGGTGACGGCGGCCCGGCGGTGGGCGGGCTGGTTGAAGTAGCGGTCACCGACGAGCCCGAGCCCGGCGCGCACGGTGACCTCGTCGCGCTCGAGGGGTTCGGGTTCGGGCCGCGGGCCGTCCGCGGGACGGCCTTCGAAGGCGTGTGCGGCGGAGACCAGCAGCGCGACGATCTCCACCGGGGTCTCGCGCGGTTCCGCCATGGCTTTCCTCGAACGCGCCGGCGCGCGAACTCCGAGTTCGCGCGCCGGCGATTTCACTTGCTGTCGGTGTCGCCAGTGAACAGGGTGCAGTAGTCGCCGTAGCCCGCGTCTTCCAGGTCGTCGAGGTGGATGAACCGCAGCGACGCGGAGTTGATGCAGTAGCGCATTCCGCCCTTGTCGAGCGGGCCGTCGTTGAAGACGTGGCCGAGGTGGCTGTCCCCTTGCAGTGAGCGGACTTCTGCCCGGATCATGCCGTGGCTGAAGTCGTCCCGCTCGACGACGTTCGACTTGGCGATCGGCTTGGTGAAGCTCGGCCAGCCGGACCGGCTGTCGTACTTGTCGACCGAGGCGAACAGCGGCTCGCCGGAGACGACGTCGACGTAGATGCCCGGCTCGTGGTTGTCCCAGTACGCGTTCGCGAAGGGACGCTCCGTGCCGTCCTGCTGGGTCACGCGGTACTGCTCCGGATCCAGCCGAGACACGGCTTCCGGGTTCTTGTGGAACTTGGCCTGCTGAGGCACAGCTCTCCCTTCCCCGCCTTGCGGCGCGAAGCTGGGGCACCAGGTGAAACGCACCTGGACGTGCACACGTACAGACGTGCGACGCATTCGCGCTATTCCGTCGGCGGTCCGGTCGGCGGGCGTGTTCTTCTTTCGTAAGGACTGGGTGAACACGCTCGCCCGAGTGGACTGTGCGGTCCCCGAAACGGACGCCACCTGAGGGGAGAGCATGACCAGCACCGTGGAGATGAAGGACGAGAGGTTCTTCGGCGAGGTCCTAGGCAGAGAGAAGCCGCTTCTGGTGGACGTCCCCTGTAACCGGTGAGGTCAGGGTCCGGCTGATCGACCTGGCGTGTTGACAGCTGCCGGCAGAGCAAGCCCGGTGGTCGTTGCGACGGCCATTATTCCCGCTCTCGGCAATTTCTCCTCGAGCTCAAGGGGCCACCGGCCTCAGGCCCAATACCAGCGCAGGCGGCAAGTCTCGGCCGGGGTAGACGAAGACGAGTCCGCGGCTGGCTGAAGTAGCCGCTATGATCTCCTCAAACGTGGGAAATATCCCACGCGTGGCGGTTCAAGTCCCTCTTTGAGCACACAGACGTGGGAAATGTCCAGCGCCGAGGCGGGTCACTTAAGCTGCAGGTCAGTGGCGAACTTTAGTATAGGGTTATAGATCAACTCGGTCCTCGGACACAGTGTTACCCCGCGGATCGCGGAACGCGATCTTGAAGCTGGGGCGATCGTAGCCTAGCTCGAATCAATCTTCTCCAGTCGCCATCCGGCGCCGTCGTAGACGATGGACTGTCCCGAGCCTCGTAGCGCTGTCGCGACGCGGCTGCTTCGTGTCCGAACTGACTCCAGCGTGGCGTGGCCGTCACTGTCTTGAACGCCGAGCCGGACGTGCATCTCGTCCACGAGGTGATCTTCGCGAATGTAGAGCGTCTTCGGCCGCGGTTGGCCCGCGCGTTGCCTGCTGGTGTGGCCATGGCGGCAGCGGTACGTCGGTCGCCCGTGGTTCCAGTGCGAGTCCAGTCGCCGATCGCACATACCGCAGCGGATCAGGCCGGCTAGGGCGAACCGTCGGACTTGCCCGTCGGTGGTTTGTCGTGCGGCCCGGACCTGTTGAGCGGCGACGAAGTCCTGCTCCGTGATCAGCGCCGGATGGGCAGCCTTCGCCGACAGCGCGGGCGTTGAGGCTGGGCCTTCGGTGCCGGTGGCGCGGCGGTTCCAGGCCTGGCGACCGGTGTAGCGCGGGCTCGCCAGGATTACGGCAACCGTGCGCAACGTCCAGGCGCCGCGGGCGCGGTGGCGGTTGCGGTCCGGATCGGCACTCGACGGGCAGGGGACACCACGTTCGTTCAGGTCCCGGGCGATACTGGCGACGCTGTGTCCGGCCAGGCGCTGCCGGAACATCCAGGCTACGTGGGGTGCGGTTAGTGGGTCGGGTGCGAGGCGTTGGAGGCGTCGGCCCCAGCGGGCGTCGGTGGGGTTGGGGTGTGGGCCGGCGTCGACGAGTTGGTAGCCGTAGGGTGGTCGGCCGCCGAGGTAGCGGCCTTGCTGGGTGGCCTGGTTGTGCATCGCCGCCAGTACCCGGTGTCGGGCGCGGAGGACTTCGCGCTGTGACTGGGTGGCCAGCAGCGATACCAGTGCCCGGTGATCGCGGTTGCTTAAATCGACCGGATCGGCTGTCTCGGGGAGCCAGAGCTGAATACCGTGGCGGTTGCACCAGGTGTAAAGGGTGGCGAACTGGGTGCCAGTGAATCCGGACTCGAGGCTGTGGCCAAGAGCCGGGAGATCCGGTCGCGTGTGTGACGAATCTCGTCGAGGCCTTGCGACAGCTCACTGCACGGCGAGGAGAACGTTTTCGGTGGCGCCGTGGCCGCTCGCGCCGATGATGCCGTCCTCGCCTGTTCCGCGGTAGCGGGCCCAGCAGCCGGCCGGCTGGCCGCCGAACAAGATGGGGCTCAGCACCGGCGCGATCGACCTCACATGGGTGCCGTCGCCGGTCTCGTCGGTCATTTCGACGGGGACGCGGCCAGGGGTGACGTAGTCCTGCACGATGGTGTCCCCGTCCGCGAGAGCCCGGGCGACTTCGTCCCGCCAAGCGCTCTCGGAGGTGAACGGCCCGAGGGTCACTTGGAGGCCCATCATGCCGACCGCCTTCTTGAGGACCAGCTCGTCCTGGTGGGACAGCGCGAAATCGGCGAAGTCCCGGTGCGCGACGCCGCCGCGCAGCACGGGGCCGGGTTTCACGACTCTCGTCCACGGGAGGTAGCGGTCGACGAGCGCCCGGTCCGGCTCGGACATCCACGCTGTTCCCTCCGACAGCCACGCCAGCACCTTCTTGTTGGCCAGCAGATAGCTGCTCTGCGGGGGGAACAGCACGCAACCACGGGCGACCGCGTCGTGCACCGGTCCGACGTCGATGCCCAGGTCTCGCCAGTCGTCGACGGCGAAGTACCGGTGCAGGAGGCTGCCCGCCGGAACGACGGGCAGGTCCTCCGGCTCGACGAAGGACGCGTCGAAGCTGTGAGCGACGAAGTGTTCCACCTCCTCCTCGTAGTACCGGGCAGTCCGGGCGCCCGGCCGGTCCCGGATGCTTCCCAAGAAACGCACCGCGGCGGGGAGACCGAGTTCGGTGCAGACCTCCTTGTACATCGCCGCGCGCGCGGAGAACGGGTCGTGGCCGAAGAACGTTCCCTCTCCGTACACCCGCGTCCAGGCTCCGGTGAACAACCGCACCTCGGCAGGACCACCGAACGTGCCGCTGACGTTGAACTCGAGGAACCGTGGCCCGTCCGGACCGAGGACGACGTCGGGTCGTGCCATCACATCGGCGTAGCGCGACTCGAAGTCCTCGTCGCGGGGTTCGAACGGGCCGTCCGCCATGCCGAGCGCCGCGAGCCTCCCGGCGCGCGTAGGCGCCGACTCGGCAACGCACCGCCGCACGAGGCGCACCAAGCCGCTCGCGGCCGCGAAGAGCTCGTCGTAGGCCGTTCTCGACGTCAGCAGCGGTTGCACGGCCAGGGTTTCCGATTCGAGCCGGGTCCCGCAATCACGCAGTTCGTGGCGCAGCAGGGTCTTGATCGCGGGCCCGCTCAGCCGGCGGGGAGGCACGGGTTGGTCGCCGAACCAGGTCGTCACACTGCTCCTCGGGATAGCTGGGCGGCGATCTCCTCCAGAACGGCGAGATCGCCGGCGTACGGCGGCCGGGTGCGGGGGAACGGCACGACGAAGTCGGAGATGCCGGCTTCCCGGTAGCGCCCCGCCGCGTCCGCGAACGCCTCGGGCGAGGCGAGCGGCGGATCCGTCCGGTTGACGTCGACCAGCAGGGTGCGGAGGGTCGCCGGATCGCGCCCCAGCTCCGCGCAGGTCGCGTGCAAGCGCGCGACCTGCCGGGCGACGAGCCCCGGCGTGGCGGCGGGGGCGATCCGGCCCGGCTGTGGCGAAGTTCCGTTGGTGACCCACAGGTCGGCGTGGCGGGCGGCGGCACGCATGCCCGCCGGTCCGGTCGCGGCCACTGCGAGTGGTAGGGCGCGGTCCGGGCCGAGTGCCGGATCGGTCCGCGCCGCACGCGCCCGGTAGTGCTCGCCGTCGAAGTCGACGCGTGGTTCGCGCAGCAGCCGGTCGGTGAGCTCGGCGAATTCGGCGAAGCGGGCGGCACGCGTGGCCGGTGACGGCTCGGGATCGCCCAGCACGGTGGCGTCGGCGCCGCCCGCTCCGGCCCCGATGCCGAGGACGAACCGCCCGCCCGACACGTCGCGCAGGGTCAGTGCCTCCTTGACCAGCGGCACGGGGTGGCGGAAATTCGGCGTCGCCACCAGGGTGCCGAGGGTGATCCGCCGGGTGACGGCCGCCGCCGCGGCGAGCGTGGGGATCGCGGCGAACCACCGGTCGTCGAGGAGGTCGCGCCAGGCGAGGTGATCGTAGGTCCAGGCGTGGGCGAACCCCCATTCATCGGCCATGCGCCAGGCCTGGGCCGCGGCCGGCCAGGTGGCGTCGGGGAGGATCACGACACCGACGCGCACCGCGGGGCCTCCCTCCGCGTCGGCAGGCCGGCCAGGAAACGGTCGAGGTGCACCGGGCGGGCCGCGGTGAGACCGGTGCCGTGCCAGCGCAGGTCGGTTCGCGCGGGGCGTTCGTCGTCGTGGAAGTACACCGCCTCGAGGCCGGCCGGCGACCGGGCGATGAGCGGGTTGGCGACGAGCAGGTCGCGCAGCTCCGGGCTGTCACGCCGCGCGGCGAGGTGGAGCACCCGTCCGGCGAAGTGGTTGCCGGGCACGAGCACCCGCGGGTGGAGCTTGCGCTTGAAGCGGAAGATCCCCTTGCTGAGGAAGGGTTCGCAGCCGGACAGGTCGACCCGCGCGAGGTCCTGGGCCGCGGCCCATTCCGCGACGAGCAGGTACAGCGCGGTGTACAGACCCGAGCGGTAGTGTGCCGGAGCGGCGTCGAGGACACCGGCGAGCCTGAGCGTCAGCACCCCGCGTGCCCGGTCGAGGTGGCACAGCACCCCGCCGACCCGCGAGCCGCCTTCGGTCACGAAGAACAGCAAGCCCCGGCGCAGGATCGCGTGCTTCGCGACGTCCGCCGAGACGCTCCGCGCGTGGTCGCCGTGCCGGGCGCTCATCGTCGGTTCGTGCATCCGGTCGAGGAAGAAGGCGAGGTCGGCGGCGTCACGGGTGATCTCCAGCCGCCACCCCCGCCGGTCGCGCTCCCGGCGGAAGTGCTGCCGTTCCTTGCGTGAAACCGAATCCGGCCGCCATCCGGCGGGACCGCCGAGCTCCAGGACGAGGTGCACGCGGAAGGGCGCGACGACCGCGTGCGCGGGTGGCAGCCGCGCCATGGCCCGGTGGCTGCCGCCGATGACGACGAGGTCGGCCGCCGGGGGCTTGCGCCGCGACCACCGGGTCAGCGGACCCAGCGGCAGGCCGGCGGCCTCGGCGCGCTCACGCAGGAAGGGCACGACGTGGGTCAGGCCCGCTCGGTAACCCCCATAGGCCAGGCACAACGGGCCGGCGTCGAAGGCGTGCCAGCCGGTTCGCGCGGCCCGGACGGTGTCCACCGTGAACCGGGTACGAGCGAACGGACCGAACGAACTGGTGTCCCAGGCGTAGCGCGCCCGCGCGGCGATGTTCACCGGAGCGCCTTCCTCAGCGCGGCGTCCACATCGGACACGGAGGTCACCTCGTCCGCCGCGGCGGACGGCAGCGGCGGAAGTGTTTCGTCGGTGTAGTGCCCCGAGCCGTGGACGACGACGTCGGCATCGGCGGGCAGGAGACCGCGCTCGGCGGCCACCAGTACTCCGGTCAGCACCTTGACCAGTGACCATTCGCGGATCTCAGCGGGGTTGTCGGGCAGCTCGTGGCCGGTGCCCGCGAGCAGGTGACCGATGTCCTCGTAGCGGTCGAGGCATTCCCGGCGCGAGACGACGACGCCGGTGCCACCGTGGGCCGCGACCAGTGCGGCCATCTCGGGCGCGGTCGGGGGCGCGGTGGTGTAGAAGGTCGGGTCGAGCCGCTCGGCCGGATCGTCGGTGACGGCCGGGAAATGGGCGTCGCCGCCGGCTTGAGACCAGCCGCCGCCCGGAGCGGGTTCGTAGCGCGGCGGCGCCGGGCGGCCGAGCAGGCTGAGCACCATGTCCGGAGTCGCGAGCTGCTGGACGAGCAGGAAGCCCGGGTGCCGGGCGGGAACACCCAGCTCGGTGGTGCCCCCGCCGAGCAGTTGCAGCCCCAGGTGGTAGCCGAGGAGCCCGTAGGCGCTGGACACGGCGTGCGCGTGGACGCGGGCGGGGCTGTCGGCCCGGACCGGCCAGAGCTCGGCTTCGGCGAAGGCCCGGAGCGCGTCCGCGACCCCGTAGTTCGCGGCCGCGAGGGTGAACCACGGGAGGAACCGCCCGTGGGTTTCGTTCAGGTGCTGCCACGCCTGCCTGGCCAGCTGCTTCACCGCGTCCGGGCGCTCGACGTCGGCCAGCAGGACGGGGTTGCGCTCCCGCAGCTCGGAGGTGGCCGACAGCGGGCCGTCCCGGAGCTTGTCCCGCGATCCGGCCGGGGCCACGGTCACGATGCGCAGTTCGTCCGGGGTGACGAGCCCCGCCGCGTACGCGCGGCCCACCGCGTCCCGCAGGGCCGTGCCCTTGTTCCCGGAGGTGGGGGTGATGAGCAGAACCGGCTGGCCGTGCTCGGAGATGTGCCGCACGGCCCGGCCGACGATGCTCAGCGAAGCGAACGTCTTGGTCGTCCGGGTGCGCGGATTGCGCATCAGGTCGAGGAGGAAGAGCCGGTGTCCGTGCCGCGAGCCGAGCTGGTGCAGCGCGATTCCCGAGGCGCTGTGGAAGCTCGACAGCCGCGGACCGGGTGCCGGCCAGCGGAACGCCACCGGTTCGGCGGACGAGCCGTCGAGCAGGCCTGGGATCTGCCGCAGCAATCCGCCGTAGCGCGTCATCGCGTCGTCGAGCACGTGCGTGGTTCCGGTCTCGGTCATGCTTTCCCGTTCTCGCGGCGGCGGACCGCTTGCCACGTTTCTTCGACCGGTGCGGACGCGTCGGCGAGCCGAGCGACCACGTGCTGCTGGTCGGCGGCGATCCGCCTCGCGGTGTCCCGCGCGAACACCGCGCGGTTGTACTCGAGGTAGCCGTTGCTGCCCGCGGCGTCGTTGAGGTACAGCGACGGCAGGTAGTACCGGGTGTACGCCGCTTGGTGCGCCGGCTCGACGACTTCCCGTGGAGCTGAGCCACCCGGCGCGGAGAACAAGGTGACCGCGGTGCGCCCGAACGACGCGGTGGTGCCGGAGCTGGTGGCCTCGAACACCCGGCCGCGCACCCAGGCGTCGTACAGGTGGATACCCGGCCAGGGGCGCTGCTCGGCGAAATCCGGGTTCACGGCCTCGGCCAGCGCGCGGTAGGGCACGGTGAAGCGCTGGGCGTCCAGCAGCGATTGCCGCACCTGCGCCACCAGGTCGGCGACCGGTTGCCGGGGCCGCACGAGCACGGGGACGAAGATGTTGTCCAGGAAGTAGCCCAGCGAATCCTCGTCCGGTTTGAGGTCCAGCCGGGCGACGCTGGAGCCGATGACCACCTTCGGCTCACCCGACGTACGGCCCAGCACCAGGGCGTAGGCCGCGACGTTGAGCGTGAACGGCGTGGCGCGGTGGCGACGGCCGATTTCGCGAAGTTCCGCCGTCGTCGAACGGCTCTTGAAGTCCTCCTCCGCGTAGGAGATCAGCGCGGGCGGGGTCGCCGAGTAGTCGGTGGGGAAGGAAAGCCGGCCCGGCAGGGGTGAAAGGACCCGCCGCCAGTGCTCCAGCCGCTGCTCGAGGTCGGGCAGCGGAGCAGCCGACTCTTCCACGAAGTGCCGGTACTGCCGCTTCAGCGGTGGCAGCTCCCGCCCGGAGTAGAGGTCTTCCAGCTGCCGCAGGAACGCGAGCAGGGAAACGCCGTCGATGATCAGGTGGCTGAACGCGAACGCCAGCACGTGCCGCGTCGCCGACAACCGGACCAGGAGGCAGGTCCAGAGCGGCCCGTCGACCAGGTCGAACTCGGTGGCCCGGGCTCCTGCCACGAGGGCTCGGGCGAGAGCTTCCCGGCGCTCCGGCGCGGTGGTCGTCGAGAGGTCCACGAACGACAGCGGCGCCTCGATCGCCGGACCGACCTTCTGCCGGGGCGCTTCCCCCAGGTCGGTCAGCGTGGTGCGCAACGGTTCGTGCCGGGCGATCATCAGGTCCAAGGCGGACCGGAAGCGGTCCGGCTCCCACCGGCCGGACAGCTCGAGCGCGATGGACGGGTTGCCCCGGGAGGCGAGGGGTTGCCCCAGCGACCGGAAGCGCGCGCCCTCCCAGAGGAATTCCTGTTGCGGGGACAGGGGGAATTCCACGCCGGTCACTTCAGCACCACCGGCAGTTCGTGGACACCGTAGATGTTCACCTTGTGGCGGAACGGGATGTCGTCGAGGTCCACCGCGAGCTCGAGGCGTGGGAACCGCCGGGCCACGGCGGTCAGCACCACCTGCAGCTCCAAGCGGGCCAGGGAAGCACCGAGGCAGAGGTGGGGGCCCCAGCCGAAGGCGAGGTTCTGCCGCTCGGCGCGGTGGATGTCGAACCGGTCGGGATCGGCGTATTCCCGCTCGTCGCGGTTCGCCGACGAGAGCAGGATCATCACTCCGTCCCCCGCCTTGATCAGGCAGCCGCCCACCTCGATGTCTTCGGTGGCCACCCGGGCGAGCGACGGGGTGATGCTCAGGTGGCGGAGCAGTTCGGTGACCGCCGGCGCGGCGAGCCGCTCGTCGGCCCGGAGCTCCTCGAGCTGCCGGGGGTTGCGGAGCAGCGTCAGCAGGCCGAGCCCGATCATGTTGACCGTCGTGACGTGCCCGGCCACGAGCAGCAGCCGGGCGAGGTCGGCGGCGACTTCCGGCGTGCACCGGCCGGTTCGCACCTGCTCGGCGACGAGCCGGCTGAGCAGGTCGTCGCCGGGGTTCGCGGTCTTCTCCCGCACCACGCCGTCCATGTAGTCGCCGAGATCGGCCACCGCCTGGTCGATTTCTTCCGGCGTGGACGTGGCGCGCAGGGCCGCCGCCGTGCGTTCCTGGAGGAAGACGTGGTCGGCGTAGGAGACGCCGAGCAGGTGGCAGATGACCAGCGACGGCAGCGGCATCGCCAGCGTGGGGACCAGGTCCACCTCGGCCGGCCCGGAATCCAGCGCGTCGAGCAGCCGGCCGGTCAGCCGGTGCACGACCGGCCGCAGCTCGGCGACGCGGCGTCCGACGAACTCGGGCGCGAGCATGGCGCGGTAGTGGGTGTGCTCGGGCGGGTCCATGCGGATCAGCGCGCTGTGCGCGCGGCGCACGGGGAACCCGGGCAGCCGGGAATCGGAGCTGAACCTGGTGTCGTCGAGCACCTGGCGGGCTTCCCGGTAGCGCGTGACGAGCCAGGCGTCGTGGCCGGGGCGGAACGACAGGCGGGCGGGCACGACCGGGGCACGCTCGCGCAGGCCGGCGTATTCGGGCGGTGGGTGGAACGGGTCGGTGCGTTCCATCGGGTAGGTCACTACCGGGCACTCGGTGTCGTTCACGGTGTCTCCGTCGCTGCACTGGGGTGGGGTGGTCACGGCCGCGTTCCGGTTCTCAGCCGGGAGCCCAGCTCCCCGACGACCTCGTGGGGCTGGTCGAGCAGGAAGAAGTGGTCGCCGGGCACGGAAAGCACGCGGCAGGTGCCGGTGGTGAACGACCGCCACGCGGCGACGTCGCCGAAGCCGACCGAGCCGTCGTCCTGGCCGGAAGCCACGATCAGGTCCGCGGCGATCGGTGCCGCTTCGGCACCCCGGTAGGTCTCGAACGCCCGGATGTCCGCGCGCAGCGCGGGCAGCAACCAGTCACGCGCATCGGGGTCGGCGGCCAGGCCGACCGCCGCGCCGCCGTAGCGGCCGGCGATCGCCGCCAGGAACGCTTCGTCGTCCCGGTCGGACACGGGCGGGTGGCGGGGGAGCCTGCTGGGCGCGGCGCACGCGGCGAGCACCACGACCGCGGGCGCTCGCCCGGCCGCTTCGGCGACCCGGGCGAGTTCGAAGGCGACCAGGGCGCCGAGGCTGGTTCCGCACAGCGCGAACGGCTTGTCCCACACCCCGCGCAACGCTTCGGTGAGGTCGGCGACGAGGTCGGGCACCGAGTGCTTCAAGGGCTCGTCCGGGCGGAGCGGGTGCCCGGGGTAGTCGAGCGGCAGCACGTCGACGCCGTCGCCGAGCGGCGGCCACTGCCGGTAGGCGAAGCCGCTGCCGCCCGAGTACGGCAGGCAAACCACCCGGGCGCGGACGTCAGTCACGGTTCGCCTGCTCGTCGATCTGCGCGGCCAAAGCTCGAAGGGGCAGCTCGCCCAGGACGTTCGCCGGTGCGACGCGCACCCCGAACTCCTTGCGGACGCGGGCCACCACCTGGGTCGCGTACAGCGAGTCGCCGCCCAGGTCGAGGAACCGGTCTTCGCGGCCGACCTGGTCGATGCTCAGCACCCCGGCCCAGACCGCCCCGAGGAGCCGCTCGGTCTCGCTCTCCGGCGGGACGTACCGGTAGGCGAGGTCGGGCCGGGCGTGCACCGCGGAGCCGGTGTCGTGCAGCACGTGCTCGGCCACCACCAGGTCGTCGCCGGTGGCGCCGAAGTTCCGCGCGCTGGCGAGGACGTGGGTGCCCCCGAGCGCCAGCGCCCCGTGGAAGGCACGGACCCCGGCGCGGTTGGTGATCCCCTCGGTGGCGGTCGCGCCGGCCGGTGCCGGCTGCTCTTCCGCGCCCGGGCGGGTCACCACGACCTTGCCGATGTGCTGGGCGCGTGAAAGGAACGAGAACGCTTCGCCGACCTGGTCGGTGCTGAAGGCGTGCACGGGCAGCGGGGCGATCACGCCCCGGCTCACCAGGGCGGCGGCTTGCCGGAACGCCTCGGTGAACCGCGCCGACGCGGAGTCGGGGTAGTAGGAGCTGAAGGTGCGCCCGGTCGCGAACAGGTTCAGGTCGAGCGGGGCGCCGGCGAGGATGTCGCGGCGGCCCAGTTCGACGAACCGGCCGCGTTCGCGCAGCGTGCGCAGACCCGCCGGGATGAAGTCGCCCGCCAGCGCGTTGAGGACGACGTCGACACCGCCGTCCTCGAGGGTTTCCCGTTCGAACGCCAGCGACCGGGAATCCATCACCTTCACCACGCCTTCGGCCGCGGCGAATTCCCGCTTGGCGCGGTTGCCCGCGGTGCCGAAGACCTCGGCCCCCAGGTGCCGGGCGATCCGGTGCGCGGCGAGGCCGACGCCGCCGGTGACCGCGTGCACCAGCACCCGCTCACCCGCTCGCAGGCCGGCCACGTTGACGAGGGCGTCGTAAGCGGTGGCGAACGCGATGGGCACGGTAGCGGCCTGGGTGAAGCTCAGGCCGGCGGGAACGGGCGCGGTCAGTTCGGCTCGGACGGTGACGTGGTCGGACAGGCATCCGGAGCCGATGGCCATCACCGCGTCGCCCACGCGCGGTTCGGTGACGCCTTCGCCGACTTCTCGGACGATCCCCGCCGCTTCCAGGCCGAACCGGTGGCCTTCGTCGGCGTCCAGCATGCCGTTGGCGATCAGCACTTCCTTGAAGTTCAAGCCCGCGGCGAGCACTTCGACGGAGACCTCGCCGGGCGCCGGCGCGGCGCGCTCGACCGCGCGGAAGCGCAACGCGCCCAGATCACCGGGATCGGTGGAGACGAGGGCCCGGTTGGCCGCCGGCCGGGTCGCGAGGTCGGCGGTGACGTCGTCCTTTTCGACCTGGCGCACGGCGTAACCGTCCAGCTCGATCACCGGAGTGCCCTGCTCGTCCCGCACGACGACGTCGAAGGTGCGGAACCCCGGCTGCGCGCCGGGACGCTCGGTGATGCGGGAGCGGACCCGCGACGGCATCGGGCGGTGCACGGTGACGCGTTCGTAGGAGATCGGCAGGTGCGGGGCGTCGGTGACGAATCCCAGCAGGCTGCCCGCCGCGGTGTCGAGCAGTGCCGGGTGGACACCGAATCCCTCGTCCGTGAAGCGATCGGGCAGCGCGCACTCCACGAGCAGCTCGCCGGCGCCCGTGCGCGCGGTGCGCACCACGTTGTCCCAGCGGGGGCCGAACGCGGTGAGCGCGTGGGCGGGTGAGGTGTCGGGTCCCGCGCCGGCCGGGAGCTCCACCGGCTCGCGCCGGTCGTCCGGGTCCGCGCGGCGGAGAAGACCGGTGGCGTGGTCGGTCCACGGACCCCGGTCCCGCCGGCTGCGCAGCACGGCCTTGAACTCGGCCGGCCCGCCTTCCAGCCGCACGGCGACCTCGGTGGCCGCGCCCGGTGGCACGGCGAGCGGCCGCAGCAGGTCCAGTTCGCCGATCTCCACGGCGTCCTGGCCGAAGGCCCGGCCGGCCGCGGCGTGCAGGAGTTCGATGATCCCGGTGCCCGGCAGCACCGGCACGTCCGCCACCCGGTGCTCGGCCACCACCCAGTCGGTGTCCTGCAGCTCTCCCCGGAACTCCTTGGCTTCGCCGTCGGCGTGCTCGCCGGTCAGCACCGGATGGTCGACGGTGCCCACCCGATCGGCCAGTGAGCGCGCCGCCTCGTCGACGGCCATGCCCGACTCGGTCCAGGCGTCGTAGCCGAGGCTGACGGTACGGCGGCCGCGGTCGGTGCGCGTCCGGGCGAAGGCGTCCAGGAACGCGTTGGCGGCGCAGTAGTCGACGTGCCCGACACCGCCGACGACGGAGGACACCGACGAGCACAGCACCAGCCACTCGGTCGCTTCGTCGGCCACCACCTCGTCGAGGACCAGCGCGCCACGGACCTTGGGCGCGAACACCCGGTCGGCGTCCTCGGGACCGATGGCGTCGATCAGCCTGCCGCCCGGCACGCCCGCGGCGTGGACGACACCGGTGAAGGGCCCGTACGCCTCGCGGACTTCGCGCATCCGGTCGCGGTCGGCCACGTCGGCGCGGACGACGTGCACCTGCGCGCCGGCCTCCCGCAGCGCGGCGATCGCCGCCAGCCGCCCGCGCAGGCGCGGTGGCGTGGCGGGATCGGCGAGCGCGATCGCCGGGTCGGGCAGTTCGGTGCGGTGGGTCAGCACCAGCGTGATCCCGGGCCGGCGGGCTGCTTCTCCGGCCAGCGCCAAGCCGATACCGCCGAGGCCGCCGGTGATCAGGTAGCGGCCGGGGGATCGCCAGGTGATGGTCGTGCCGGGCTCGCGCACCGGTGCGTAGCCGAGGGTCCGTCGCTCACCGCCGTGGTAGGCCACGACGTCGGCACCGTCCGCGGCGGTCAGTTCGGTGAGCACGATCCCGGCGACGGAGCCGGCCGAGGCGCCGGCGTCGACATCGACCTCCACCGCCCGCACGGACGGGTACTCCTGGGGTAGCACCTTCGCGGGGCCTGCCAGTAGTGCCAGCTCGGGCGCGGTGCCGTCGTGCCGGGCCCGGGTGACGACGACCAGATCCAGGGGCGCGGAGCGCCGGGCCGCGAGCGCGGAAACCAGCCACACCGCCGGCCAGAACGCCCCTTCGACAACGCCGGCCACGGCGGCGGCGACGTCGTCGCCCGGCATTTCCGGCGGGACGACCACCACCGAGTCGAGGGTTTCGGCGGCGCTCAGCCCGTCGAGGAACCGCTGTGCCTCGGCGCGTCCGGCGAATGGCGCATCCGCTACGACGACGTCGTGCCCCGCGGCCGCGAGAGCGGCGGGGAGGGCGTGGCCCGGCGGGACCAGGGCGAGGATGCGGCGGCGGGCCGGCGCCGCCTCGGGCGCCGGGGTGGGCGTCCACACGGGCTGCTGGAGGAGCTCTCGACGCCGCAGTGGCAGCGGTGAAGACGGGTAGGGCAGCGGCTTCGCCGGACGCGGTTCCTCCAGCCAGTACGTCGAGCGCTCGAACGGGTAGCCGGGTACGCGGGTGCGGCGGACCGAGCTGCCGGCGAAGTGGCGGGGCCAGTCGACCCGGCCGCCCTGAGCCCACACCGCGGCCGCGATCGCGGCCGGTGAGGCCAGCTCGGGATCCTTCGCCACCCACGGGGTGACCGACCGCGGATCGGAGTCCGCGCCGATCTGGCGGAACATCCCGGTCAGCGCGCGGCCGGGACCCACCTCGACGACGAGTACCTGCCCGAGCCGGTCGAGGACCGCTTGCGCGCCCTGCCGGAACAGCACCGGGCTGCGCAGGTGCTCCGCCCAGTAACCGGGCTCCGCCAGGGTGCCCGGTTCGGCGAGCCCGCCGCGCAGCGTGGTCGCCAGCTCCGCGCCGGCCCGGTGGTACCGGACCGACTCGGCGATCTCGCGGAACGGCTCGACGATGGGATCCATCAGCGACGAATGGGCGGCCAGCGAGGTGCCCAGCACGGTGTGGAGCAGGTCGGTGCGCGCGAGTTCGTCGTCGAAGCGGGCGATGGCGTCCACCGGGCCGGAGACCACGCTCTGCTCGGTCGTGTTGACCGCGGCGATGTCGAGGTCGGCGGGCAGGATCCGGCGCAGATCTGCTTCGGCGAGGCCGACGGCCATCATGGCGCCGGGTTCGGTCGCGGAGTGCATGAGCCTGCCGCGCGCGGCGACCAGTTTCAGCGCGTCCTCGGGCGTCAGGATCCCGGCCAGCGCGGCGGCCGCGTACTCGCCGATGCTGTGCCCGATCATCAGGTCGGGCGTGATACCCGCCGTGGTCAGCGACCGGGCGAGTGCGTACTCCGTGATGAAGATCGTCGGCTGCGCCCACAGCGCCTGGCGGAGGAGCACCGCGGCTTCGGCCCGCCGGGCTTCGCCGGCCAGCAGGACCGTGCGCACATCGAGCCCGTCGGTCGCCAGCAGCCGCTCGGAGAGCTCGTCCACCACCCCGCGGTAGACCGGGTCGCTGTCGTAGAGCCCGCGCCCGGCGCCGACGAACTGGGCGCCTTGCCCCGGGAACGCGAACACCACGGGCAGCTCCGCCTCCGGCGCGGCGACCGGGGTGGCCCCCGCGAGCAGGCGGGCGGCTTCGGCCGGGTCCGCGGCCGCGACGGCCAGGCGGTGACGCAGCCGGCGGCGTCCGGTCGCCAGGACGTGCGCGGCCTCGCTGAGCGGTTCCCCGAGCCCGGAGAGGTGGGTGCCGACCGAGGCACGCAGGGCTTCGAGCGCGGTGGCCGAGCGCGCCGAGAGCACCACCGGCACCGGGCGGCCGTCATCCGGGCGCGCCGGTGGTCGCGATGGTGGCTGTTCGAGCACGGCGTGGGCGTTGGTGCCGCCGACCCCGAAAGCGCTCACCCCGGCGCGGCGCAGACCCGGCCAGCCGGTTCCGGTCACCGGCACGTAAAAGGGTGAACCGGTGAACGCGATGGCCGGGTTGGGCGTCCGGTGGTTGACCGTCGGCGGGATCTGCCCCCGTTCGAGTGCGAGCGCCGCCTTGATCAGGCCGGCGATGCCCGCCGCCGGGCCGAGGTGGCCGATCTGGGCCTTCACCGCGCCCAGCGCGCAGAACGGCTGCTCGACCGGCGGGAGGTCGAACGCCGAGATCAGGGCGGCCACTTCGATCGGGTCGCCGAGCGCTGTCCCGGTGCCGTGCGTTTCGACGAAGCCGATGGTGCGCGGGTCCACCCCGGCGACGCGGTGGGCGCGGGCGATCACTTCCGCCTGGCCTGGGACGCTCGGCGCGGTGAAGCTCATCTTGTCGGCACCGTCGTTGTTGATCGCGGTTCCCTTGATGACCGCGATCACCCGGTCCTGGTCGGCGAGCGCGTCCTCCAGCCGCTTGAGCGCGACGATCCCGCCGCCGTTGCCGAAGACCGAGCCGTTGGCGTCCGCGTCGAACGGGCGCAGGTGACCGTCCGGCGAACAGATCGACCCCTCTTCGTAGAGGTAGCCGTTGACCTGCGGGGTGTGGAGGTTCACCCCGCCGGCCAGCGCGACGTCGGACTCCCCGAGCACCAGGCTCTGCACGGCGACGTGCACCGCGACCAGCGCGGTGGAACAGGCCGTCTGGAGGTTGAGGCTCGGTCCGGTCAGCCCGAGCTTGTACGACACCCGCGTGGCGAGGAAGTCGCCGTAGTTGCCGATGTCGGCCTGGAGGCCGTGGATCGAGCCGTCGAGGAAGTCACCCTCGTCGAAATGGGGTTCCACGTAACGCAGGTAGGCGTGCCTGCCGCCGCCGGCGAACACCCCGACGTCACCGAGGCCGGCACCGGCTTCGTACCCGGCGTCCTCGAGTGCTTGCCAGCACAGCTCGAGCAGCAGGCGGTGCTGCGGGTCCATGAGCCGGGCTTCGCTCGGGGTGATGCCGAAGAAGTCGGCGTCGAAGTCGCCGGCGTCGTCGATCATGCTGGTCACCCGGATGAAGTCGGGATTGGCCAGCAGTTCTTCGGACACGCCGGCCGCGCGCAGATCTTCGTCGGTCAGGACGGTGAGCTGCTCTTCGCCTTCGGTGATGCGCTGCCAGAAGGCGTCCGGGTCGGCAGCTCCCGGCAGCCGCAGCGACATCCCGATGATGGCGATGTCGGTTGGGGCGACCTCGGGGTGGTGCTCAGTCATCGGTCTTCTCCCGTTTCCGGGCCGTCCGCGTGCGGTCGGCGACGAGCGCGATCCGGTCGAGCCGGTCGCTGGTGCCATGGCCGTGGCGTGAGGTGCTCGCGGAGCGCGTGGTGAGGAACCGCGCGATCCCGCGGGCGGTGGGGTACCTGAACAGGTCGTGCAAGGGGAAAGCCGCGCCGAATTCGTCGCGCAGCTTCAGGTAGAGGGGGAGGGCGAGCAGCGACGTGCCGCCCGCTTCGAAGAAGGAGAGCGTCGGAGAGCTCACGTGGTGCCCCAGCACGTCCGCCCACACCGTCAGCACCCGCCGCTCGGCAGGCGTCGCCCCGTGTGCCTCGGCCGGGCGCGGGCGAAGGGTCCGCGGCGGACGGAGAGCTCGCACGTCGAGCTTGCCGCTCGCGGTGAGCGGCAGGCGGTCGAGCAGCTCGACGTACCGGGGCACGGCGTAGCCCGGGAGCAGCCCGGCGAGGTGGTCGCGCACCGCCGACGTCGTGAGCGCGGCAGTTCTCGGGACGACGTAGGCCGCGAGCTCGGTTCCGGCGTCCCGGTCGTCGACCGCGCGGACCGCGCAACCGTCCACATCGGAGTGCCGGAGCAGCACGGCGGCCACCTCGTCGGGTTCGACCCGGAAGCCGCGCACCTTCACCTGCCGGTCGGCACGGCCGGCGAACTCGAGCCCTCGCCCGGTGACCCGGACGACGTCACCGGTCCGGTAGTGCCGCACCCCGGCCAGCTCGTGGAACCGGCCGGAGGACGCGCCCAGGTAGCCGAGTGCCACTCCGGGACCGCTGACGTGCAGCTCGCCCCGCGCTCCGGCCATGACCGGGCGGCCCAGCTCGTCGAGCACCCGCAGGCCCGCGCCGGCCACGGGCAGCCCGATGGGCGGGCGCTCCGGCCATGCCGACGGATCGGGCCCGAGGTGGTGGGCGGTGACGACATGCGTTTCGGTCGGGCCGTACTGGTTGACCAGCGAGGCGCCGGTGGCGGCCGCGAGCCGGCGTACCTGGTCGGTGACGACCAGCGCTTCGCCGGCGGTGATCACCTGGCGCACCTTCAAGCCCGGCGAACCGAACGCCTCCCACGCGGTCGCGAGCTGCCGCAGCGCCACCGGTGGGAGGAACACGATTTCGACGGCGGCGCCGGCGAGGAACTCGAGCAGGGCTTGCGGGTTGCGGCGGACCGGCTCCGGCACGACGGCGAGGGCACCACCGCCGGCCGCCGCGGTGAGCATTTCCTGCAGTGACACGTCGAACATCAGCGGGGCGAACTGGCTGACCACCGCGGACCCGCCCCAGCCGGGCCGAGTCAGCTGCCACGCGATCAAGTTGCCCAGCGTCCGATGCGCCACCGCCACCGCTTTGGGAACCCCGGTCGAGCCGGACGTGAAGAGCACGTAGGCCTCGTCACCGGCGTCGGGTACCTCCCACGGGACCGGGTTGTCGTCGCTGGAACCCAGCACCACCGAAGGCCCCGCCCACCCCGTCGGGGCGGCTCCGGGGGACGTCACCGCCGCCGAGCACGACGCGGTGGCGAGCAAGGTCCGCACCCGTTCGGGCGGCAACGCGGTGTCGATCGGCACGTAGACGGCGCCGAGCGACCACACGGCCAGCAGCGTGATCAGCGGGCCGGCACCGCGCGAGGCGAACGAGGCGACCCTCGACCCCCGCGTGACTCCGATGTCTCGCAGCTCGGCTCGGGTACCCGCGACCGCCGCGGCGATCTCGCGGCGGGTCCAGCGACGGTCCTGCTCGACCACGAGGACGGCGTCGGGGTCGGCTTCGAACCGGGGGACCACCAGGCTCAGCGCCGAGCCGCAGCCGGTGGGTGGGGGTCCTTCGGGCGCTTCGGCGGTCAGCCCCGCGGCGCGGGCCCACGTGCCGAGCGAACGCGCCACGGGCCCGTCTTCGCCGGCGGCGGCCTGGTGCACCAGCCGGAGGTAGACCTCGGCCAGCGTCCGGGCCCGGCCGGCATCGACTTCCTCCGGGCGGTACGCCAGCGTCACCGACACGGTGCCGTCGAACGGGTTCTCGTGGACGGCCAGCAAGAGCCCGAAGTCCGTCTGCTCGTGGTAGCGCAGGCCGGTGATCCGGATCCCGGCCGCGGCCAGGCGGTCGTAGACGTGGAAGCGCGTGAAGTTGAACGCGGTCGGGCAGAGCCGGCTGAACCCGCCGTCGGCCTGGATCCGTTCGAAGGGGTAGCGGCGGTGCGCGGCGAGCGCCGTCTCCTGGTCGAAAACGTCCCGGGCCAGTTCGGGCCAGGTCTGCCCGGCGACCCGCAGCCGCAGCGGCACGGTGTTGAGGAACAAGCCCAGTGCCTCGTCGCCGCCCGGTTCCTCCGGCCGGCCGTTGGTCACGAGCCCGGTGAGCACGTCGGGTGCGCCGGAGGCGAACGCCAGCAGCGCGAGGTGGGCGGCCAGGTAGATCGACTTGACCGGAACCCCCGCGGCCCGGGCGGTTTCCCGCAGCCGCCGCGCCACATCCGCCGGCACGGTCGACGAGACCTCCCCCGGCGGGGAGCCCTCGACGCCGGGCATGCCGATGCTGGTGGGTATGGCGTCCTCCAGCCGGTCGCGCCAGAACGCACGATGGCTTTCGTCGCGTTCCGCGCTCTGTTCCGCTTCGGCGTAGCGGCGCAGGACGTCTGCGGGCGGAGCCTGCCGCCCGGCGATCCGGGAGTGGGCCAGTAGCAGTTCGGTGACCAGCGTGGCCGCGCTCCAGCCGTCGAGGATCGCGTGGTGCACGGACAGCGACAACACGCACTCGGTGTCGCCGGTCCGGTGCACGAACACGCGCAGCAGCCCGGGAACGGTCCAGTCGAAGGGAACCAGCCGCTCGCGGCCGGCCCACTCCTCGACCGCCGTCGCGCGCTCGCCCGCGGGCAGCCCGCGCAGGTCGACGAAGGTGGCCGCGATCTCGGCGTGTTCGTGGACGACCTGCCGCGGATCACTGCGATCGAGCGCGAAGGCACTGCGCAGCACGGGATGCGCGGCGGTGACGGCTCGGAGCGCGGTCGCGAGCGGTCCGGGTTCGAGCGCCGTGTCGAGCGTGTAGCTGAGGACGTCGTGGTAGGTCTGCTCGCCGTCGCCGACGCTGTGGAGGAACATCCCTCGCTGCAGGCGGGTGGCGGGGAAGGAGTCGACCGCGCCCGGGGGCAGCCCGGCGCGCCCGGCACCGGGCCGGGGTGCGGGTGCGGCGGGGCTCGGTTCGGCCGCGGCGAGCGCCGAGGGCGTCCGGGCCCGGTAGACCGTGGCGAGGTCCACCTCGACGTTCCGGTCCCGGAGCCGGGTGACCAAGCGGACCGCGGTGATCGAGTCGCCGCCGTGTTCGAAGAAGTTCGCCCGGGTCCCGAGCCGCCGTACGCCGAGCACGTCCGCCATGACCTCGGCGACCAGGGCGGCCGTTCCGCCGGTGTCCTCGCCGGGTTCCTGCTCGGCTGTGGCGAACGGGTCCGGCAACGCGGACGTGTCGAGCTTCCCATTGGCCGTCTGGGGGAGGTGTGGCACCACGACCACCCCCGCCGGGACGAGGTGACCCGGCAACCGGCTCGCCGCGAAGGCGCGGAGGTCGGCAGCCTGCAGCACGGCTCCCGCGGCCGGCACCACGGCGGCGGCGAGCACCGGTGGCCGCTCGGGCCGGCGCACGGCCCACACCCGCGCCGCCGTCACGTCCGGGTGGGCGAGCAGCGTGTTCTCCACCTCGGCGGGCTCGATCCGGTAGCCGCGGATCTTGAGCTGGCGGTCCAGCCGCCCGAGGTACTCCAGGGAACCGTCCGGCAGCCACCGGGCGCGGTCGCCGGAGCGGTAGACCCGCGCGCCCGCCACCGCCGAGTGTTCGTCGGGCGCGAAGCGCGCGTGGTCTTCGGCGGCCGCGACGGCGTACCCGGCGGCCACCCCGGGGCCGCCGACCCGGATTTCCCCCGGCACACCGAAGGGGACGAGCCTGCCGCGACCGTCCACGACGTACACCGGGGTGTCCGGCAGGCCGCGGCCGATCCGGCTGCGCCCGTCGTGCAGCTCACCCGCGCGAATCCGGTGGTAGGTGCTGTGCACGGTGGTTTCGGTGATGCCGTACATGTTCGCCAGCACCGGGTGCTCGTCGCCGAAGCGCTCGAACCACGGGCGGAGGGTGCCGACGTTCAGCGCCTCTGCGCACAGCGCGACGAAGCGCAGCGACGGTGGCGGCGCACCCCGTTCGAGCACCGCGTCCCGGAAGCCTTCGAACGCGGTGGGCGAGATGGTCAGCAGCGAAACGCGTTCCCGGTCCAGGAGCGCGAGCACTTCACCGGGGTCGCGGGCGGTGTCCGGCGGGGCGATCACGACCCGGCCGCCGTGCAGGAGCGCGCCGTAGATTTCCCAGACCGAAGCGTCGAAAGCCGGGCTGTGCAGGTTCGCCCAGACATCGTCTCGGCCGAAGCCGACCAGGGCGCGCGTGGTTCCGAACAGCCGGACGACGCCGGCGTGGGTGACCTCGACGCCCTTGGGCCGGCCGGTCGAGCCGGAGGTGAACAGCACGTAGGCGGCGTCGGCTGCCGTTCCCCCGTGCTCCGGAGCGTCTTCCACGGCCGGGATCACCGGCGGCAGCACCTCGACGGGCGTCGTGCCCGGCGCCTCCTCGGAGGTGGCGATCGTCAAGCTCAAGCCCGCCAGCTCGGCCACTTCCGCCTGCCGTACGAGCGGCGCGGCCGGATCGATCGGTACGTAGGCCGCCCCCGCTTTGAGCACCGCGAGGAAGGCGGTGACCAGCTCCGGCGAGCGTTCCACCAGGACACCGACCCGGTCGCCGACGCCGATTCCGCGGGCGCGCAGCCGGTGGGCCAGCCAGTTCGCCCGGGTGCGCAGCTCGTGGTAGGTCAGCGTGCGCCCGGCGTGCGTCACCGCGGCGCGCCCGGCGTCCTGGCGGTCGGCCAGTTCCTCGATGCGTCCGTCCACTGTGGATGTTTCGGCCGCCGCCAGCGCCAGCAGGTCCGCTCGTTCCTCCGGGCCGAGTGGGTCCAGCTCGTCCAGCAGCGTCTCCGGTCGCGCGGTGCCGGCGGCCGCGACGGCTCGGACTTGACCGGCGATCCGGCGCACCGACGTCGCGTCGAACCGATCGGTGGCGTAGACGTACTGCAAGGTGCTCGTCGCGGGCTCGGTGAGCACCGCGAGATCCGCCGCGGCGAGAACGCGGCCCAGGCCCGCTTTGTGGTCCGCCACGACCACGGGGCAGCCGCCGCGCTCGCCGGCCGCCGTCCCGGCCTGGGCCATCAGTTGCGCGAAGGAGGTTTTCGCGGTCGTCGAGAACCGGACCTGCCGGCTGTCCTCGCCGGCCACCGCGACCGCGAGTTCGACCGACTCGGCGTCGTTGTGCCGGGCGAGCACCACGGCCAGCGCTGCCGCGAGCACCTCAGCGCTCCAGCCGCCCGCAACCACCTCGGTGGCCTGCCGGAAGGACGGGGCGGCCGGCCGGGGGAGTGCCAGTGGCAGCGATCGGGCTGCTTCACCGTGTTCGTAGGCCTCGCCGGACATGCTCCACTCCAAGTCGTTGCCGGGTTCGTGCGGTGCCTCAGCGTGCCGAGACGACCATGCCGTCGATGACGAGCGCGTCGAGGCCCGCTGCGAGGAACGTCTCGATCGCCTGGTCCGGGGTTCTCACGATCGGTTGCCCCGCGACGTTGAACGAGGTGTTGAGCACGACCGGAAGGCCGGTGAGATCGCCGAAGGCGTGGAGCAGCCCCCAGAACAACGGCGCGTCCGCGCGGGCCACGGTCTGCACCCGAGCCGAACCGTCGACGTGCGTCGTGGCCGGCATTCGCGCGGCGTGCTCCGGACGCACGTGGGCGACGAACAGCATGTGGGCGAACCGGTGTGCGTCCTCGGGGGCGATCTCGAACAGCTCGGCGGCAGCCTCCTCCGGAACCGCCGGGGCGAAGGGCCGGAACGACTCCCGTTTCTTGACCAGGGAGTTGATGCGGTCGCGCATGTCGGATCGGCGGGGATCGGCCAGGATGCTCCGCCCGCCCAGCGCGCGCGGACCGAACTCCATCGGGCCCTGGAACCAGCCGATCACCTTGCCGTCGGCGATCAACTCGGCTGTCGAGGCAAGGAGTTCGGCTTCCGAGCCGGTGTACCGCACGGAGACGTCGGGGGCGCGTTCGACGGCGTCCCGGCACTGTTCCGGGTCATACGAAGATCCCAGTGCGGTGGTGCGACCGGCGACCGGCCGGTCGCCCAGCTCGGTCGCGCCGACCAGTGCCGCGCCCAGCGCCGCGCCGTCGTCACCGGCGGCGGGCTGGACGTAGATGTCGTCGAAGATCCGGCTGCGCAGCAGAACCCCGTTCGCGACGCAGTTGAGCGCGACCCCGCCGGCGAGGCAGAGCCGCCGCAGCCCGGTCCGGCCGCGGTGGTGATCGAGCTGGTGCAGCAGTGCCTGGTTCAGCACCGCCTGCAACCCGGCGGCGACGTCGCGGTGACGCTGTTCGATCGGGGTGTGGGGGAGCCGGCGAGGACCCAGCACGCGTTCGAGCGCGGCGATCGCACCGCGGTGCGTTTCCCGGTCCAGCTCCGTGGTGTTCTCGAGCAGCAGCGGCACCCGGTACCGGCCATCGGGATCCAGGGAGACCCACTCGCGCAGGATTGTCCCCGCGTACCGCGACGCGTCACCGTGCGGCGCGAGCCCCATCACCTTGTACTCGCCGTCACCGAAGGCGAATCCGAGGTAGAGCGTGAACACGCCGTAGAGCACGCCGAGCGAACTGTTCGCCGGTACCTGGGAAACGACCTCGAACCCACGGCGCGACGCCGCGAAAACCGTCGCCGAGTACCGCTCGCCCAAGCCGTCCGACACCAGGACCAGCGCGTCGTCGTACCCACTGGGGTAGTAGGCGCTCGCGGCGTGCGCCACGTGGTGCGGTACGGGCAGGAACTTGCCGGTGAGGTCGACGTCCAGTGCCTGTTCGGCGATCCGCTGGTTGACCTGTGGGCTGAGTGCTTCGTCGTAGAGATCGCGGTGGTAGCCGGATCGGCCGGTGTAGAACTCCCGCTCGGCCTCGAACGAGAACGCGTGGGCGACGAGGTCGAGGTCGGCCGGTTTCCGCCCCGCGACGGCGAGTGCGGCTCCGGCCGGCCCGGCCGGAAAGCCGGCGGAGTGCTTCACCCCGTCGAACCGCTCCTGTGCCGCGGCGCCGACCACCTCGCCACCCAGGACGAGGGCGGCCGCGGCGTCCGCTCCTTGGGTTATCGCGTACTCGCGCGGATCCAGATCCGGGAGCCGATCGAGCTTGAACTGCCGGGACTTTTCCAGACCACTGAATCCCAGAATCAACGATCCGGTTCCCTGGCGAATTCCGGGCATGACCACAGCGGCAGCTCCCCCCTTGGCCGTGAATGCGCGATAAAAGGTTTCGTGTCACGGCGATCGCATAGGCCAGGGTAGGCGAAATCCGGTCAAGATCAGCGGCCATTCGAGTGATCCCACAATTTGGTGACGAAGCCGGGGAATCTTCTCAATTTCCGGGACGCGTTCTTCCCAGATGGTGAACAGTGCCGCCGCGGGCGGCCGCTGCCGATCTGTGTACGATCCAATGGCATCGAGCAGGCGACGAAGGGGCATTCGCGTGGAAAACCGCACCGTCGGTGATTGGCTTGGCGAGCTGGCGTCCGGAGCGTCGACGCCGGGCGGGGGTGCGGCGGCGGCGCTGAACGCCGCGGTCGGCACGGCTCTCGTGTCGATGGTGTGCAACCTGACGATCGGGAAGCCGAAGTTCGCGGCCCACGAAGACGCGCTCAAGGTGACGCTGGCCCGCGCCGAGGAGCTGCGGCGGCAGGCGGTCGGGCTCGCGGACGAAGACGAGCGCGCCTTCGGGAACGTGGTCGCGGCCTACAAGCTGCCCAAGGCGACCGACGAAGAGAAGCGCGCCCGCTCGGCCGCCATCCAGGACGCCCTGGTCGGCGCGGCGGACGTACCGCTGCGCACGGCCGCGCTCGCCGCCGAGGTGATCGACCTCGCCGGCTCGATCGTGGATACGTCCAACCCCAATGTCCTCTCCGATGTCGCGGTGGCCGCGGCGTCGGCCAAGTCGGCTCTTTCCTCGGCCGTCGTGAACGTCGAAGTCAACCTCGCGTCGATGACGGCGGGCGAACGGCGCGACACCTTCGCCGCCCGGATCGCGGAACACGCGGCCGCCGCCGAGCGCGCGGACGCCGTCATCCGCCTCGTCCGGGAGAGGATCGCCGCGTGAGCCCGATCGACGGCCGCGCGATCGCGAAGGCCATCACCGCCGAAGTCTCCGAAGGCGTCGCCGCACTGCGCGCCCGGGACGTCGTCCCGACCTTGGCCGTGCTGGTGCCGACCCGGGACGAAGCCACCGCGTGGTACGTGCGCTCGATCCAGCGCGCGGCCGGGAAGGTGGGTGTCGACTGCCGGGTCGTGCAGCTCGACGATCCGGCCGAGCGCGACATCACCCGGGCGCTCGACGAGCTTTCGGCCGACGCCTCGGTGCACGGCGTCATCTGCCAGACGCCGCTGCCCGAGGGGGTGCGGCTCGACGAGGTCGCCGGGCACATCGCGCCGGCCAAGGACGTCGACGGCGCCAACCCGCTCAGCCTCGGCCGGCTGGCCGCGGGATTGCCGAGCTACGCCCCCGCGACCGCCGCGGCCGTCTTGGAGATCCTGCACCGGGAAGCCGTGCCGCTGGCGGGCGCCCGCGCCGTCGTGGTCGGCCGGTCCACGGTGGTGGGCAAGCCGGCGGCGCTGCTGCTGGTCAACGAGCACGCGACCGTGACCGTCTGCCACTCGCGCACCAAGGACCTGGCCGCGGCGACTGCCGAGGCCGATGTGCTGGTGGTCGCGGTCGGGCGGGCCGGGTTCATCGGCGCCGAGCACGTCCGGCCCGGCGCCGTCGTCATCGATGTGGGTACCAACCCCACCGCGGACGGCGGCCTGGCCGGCGACGTCCAGTACGACGCGGTGGCCGCTGTCGCGGGGTCGATCACCCCGGTTCCGGGTGGGGTGGGGCCGGTGACCACGGCGCTGCTGCTCCGGCACACGGTGGCCGCCGCCGAGGGCTGACGGCCCGGCGATGCGGGTGCTGGTGCTCGGCGGCGGCGTGTTCGCCGGCCGGGCCGTCGCCGAACGGGGCCTGGCCGAGGGCTGGCGGGTGACGGCCTTCAACCGCGATCCGCGGGCCCTTCCCGGCGTCGAGCACCTCCGCGGCGACCGGACCGCGGACGTGTCGGCCTTGGCGGGGCGGCAGTGGGACCTCGTGGTCGACACCTGGCTCGGGCCGCCGGAAGCCGTCGAGCGCACGGCTCGGCTGCTCAGCGGCTCCGTGGACCGCTACGCCTACGTCTCCAGCCTGACCGTGTACGCCGACCCGTTGCCGAAGCCGCTGGACGAGTCGGCGCCGCTGCTGCCCGGCGCGTCGGCGGACTACCCGCACCGCAAGGCCGCGGCGGAACGTGCGGTCGCGGCGCACTTCGGCGACCGGGCCCTGGTGGTCCGGACCGGCTTGCTGCTCGGGCCCCACGAGCGGGTGGGCAGGCTGCCGTGGTGGCTGCTGAGGCTGCGCGACGGCGCACCCGTGCCGGCGCCGGCGCCGGTGGGTCGGCAGGTGCAGTTCGCGGACGTCCGGGACCTGGCCGTTTGGGTGCTGTCCTCGGC
Organism: Amycolatopsis sp. cmx-4-83; assembly: GCF_046548815.1. Classification (NCBI taxonomy): domain Bacteria; kingdom Bacillati; phylum Actinomycetota; class Actinomycetes; order Pseudonocardiales; family Pseudonocardiaceae; genus Amycolatopsis; species Amycolatopsis sp. cmx-4-83. The sequence continues at coordinate 255,325 of NZ_JAEBEF010000003.1, forward strand.
GCGGGCCGGGACCGGCGGGGCGTACAACTTCGCCTGCCCACCCGGGCACGCGACGATGGGTTCGCTGCTCGGAGCGTGCCGCACCGCGGTGGGTGCCGGTGAGCTCCGCTGGATCGACGAGCGGGTGCTGCTGGCCACCGGGGTGCGGCCGTGGGTGGAACTGCCGCTGTGGATCCCCGTGCGGCCGGACGCCGGCGACGTGTACTGCGTCGACACGAGCCGGGTGGCGGCGACCGGAGCGCTCTTCCGCCCGCTCGAGGAAACGGTCGAGGACACCTGGCGGTGGCTCGTCTCGGCCGAACCCGTGCTGGACGACCGTCCGTGGCTCACGCGTTCGGCGCAGGCACGGGTTCTCGCCGCGCACTCCTAGCGGGTGCTCAGCCCGGTACGCGGGCGCCTTCGGGAGCGGGCTTGGTCTCGGGTGCCCGCCACCACAGCAGCACGCCGAGCAGTGCGCAGACCGCCGACGACGCGAACGCCGCGGTGAACGACACCCCGCCGGCGAGCGCGCCGGCCACCAGCGGACCGACGATCATGCCCGCGTCGGCCGCCATCTGGAAGCCGGCCATGACCGTGCTGCCGCCGCCGCGGTGCTCGCCGAGCACGTCGGCCACCGACGCGTTCAACGGCGGGGTGAGCAGCCCGCTGCCGGCCCCGCCGAGAACCGCGAGGACGAGGAACGGCGCGACGTGCTCGGTCAGGCCCATCGCCAGCGACGAGCCGCCCACCAGCGCCAATCCCGCGATCAACGGCGGCTTGCGCCCGGCGCGGTCGGCCCACGCGCCGGCGATCAGCAGCACCCCGGCCGTGCCGACCGCGGACGCCGTCAACGCCGCGGCCGCCCAGCTTTCGCCGACTGACAGACCTTTCGCGACGAACAGCGGCACCAGGGACACCCGTACGCCCAGGGACGCCCAGCCGTTCGCGAAGTTCGACGCCAGTGCGGCTCGGTAAGCCGGGCGGCGAACCGCGTCGGTGAAGCGGGCGGCCGTCTCGTCCCGCTTCGGTGCCGGGGCCGCTGCCGCCCGTCCCCGCACCAGGACGAGCATGACCAGTACGGCCAGTAGCAAAGCCGCGGCGTACACCAGGAACGGCGTGCGGAGGTCGATGACGACGAGCAAGGCCCCCAGAGCCGGCCCCGCGATACCGCCGACCACGAAGAACGTGCTGTACAGACCCGACACGCGGCCGCGCAGGTGGGTGGGCGAGCTGCGGGCCAGCAGCGTCCCGCCCGCAACGGCGAACAGCGCCGCGCCTGCTCCGGCCACCGCCCGCAGGGCCAGGAGCTGCCAGTACTGGTTTGCGGCCGCGCACGCACCCGTCGTCACGGCGACGATCAGCAGGCCGGTCACGTAGGCGTTGCGCTCGCCGAGCCGGGCCGTGACGCGACCCGCGAGCGGTCCGGCCAGCAGGCGGCACAGCGCGAACACGCTGACCACGGCCGACGCGGCGAACAGCGACACCCCGAATTCGCGGGCGAACAACGGTATCGCGGGTGCGACAAAGCCGTACCCGATGGAAACGGTGAAGCCCGCGATCACCAGTGCCCACACTTCGGCAGGCAGCTTCTCCGAACTTTGTTCCCCCGAATTCGGCACGCCGCACTGTAACGGCTGCTCTTCGTGGACCGCCGGTGATTCCACAGGCTGGGAGAGGTCAGTACCGCGATCCCGGTGGGGGATTCGGCCCGGGTGACAACGTGGCGGGGTTCGGGCATGATCGGCCCGGAAAAGGGCGAGGGGGGCCGGTGACCGACGGAACGCACTTTCCGGAGCAATTCGCCCGTACTCACCGGTTCACGTTGGGCGTTCCGGATGGCTTCTCGCCGGCGCCGGACGGCTCCAGGGTCGCATTCCTGCGATCGGGTGGTGGCAGCGATCCGGTGCACGGGCTCTGGGTGCTGGATCTCGCCACGGGAAGAGAAAGACTCGTCGCCGATCCGCGGGTGCTCGACGACCGGTTGCCGAGCGCGGAGCAAGGGGACGCGTGCGGTACGGGTGTCGCGGCGTTCTCGACCGATCGGGCGGTCACCGTCGCGGCCTTCGCGTTGGGCGGTCGCCTGTTCGTCGCGGATCTGCGCACCGCCGAGGTCCGTTCGCTGCCGGTACCGGAGGGCGTCGCCGATCCGCGGTTGGACCCGGCCGGCGAGCACGTCGCCTACGTTGCGGACGGCGCATTGCGGGTGATCGGCACGAGCGGTCGTGGCGACCGGCTTCTCGCGGCGTCGGACGTCGCCGGCACGACTTGGGGATCGGCGGAGTTCGCGGTCGCCGAAGAGATGGGCCGCGACCGCGGCTTCTGGTGGTCACCGGACGGCTCGGAGCTGCTGGTCGCCAGCGTGGACACGCGCGCGGTCCCGAAGTGGTACCTGGCGGAACCCGCGGACCCGGCCCGGCCTCCGGCGCCGATTCCGTACCCCGCAGCGGGAACCGCGAACGCGACGGTGCGGCTTTGGCGGGTGGGTTTGACGGGGGCGCGCACCGAGGTGCCGTGGGACCGGGGGCGCTTTCCCTACCTGACCGCGGTGCGCTGGTCACCGCACGGGCCGCCGTTGGCGCAGGTCCAAACCCGGGATCAGCGCACCGTCCGCGTGCTCGCGTTGGGCGCCGAGGTGGCGACGGTGCACGAGGAACGTGACGCCCACTGGGTGACGCTCGTGCCGGGGACGCCGGCTTGGACGAGGGGCGGGGAACTGGTCCGGGTCGCTGTCCGCCAGGGCGCGTACCGGCTGGTGATCGGCACGGACGTCGTCACGCCGCCGGGGCTGCAGGTGCGCGCGGTGGTGGACGTCGACGACGACGTGGTGTTCACCGGCAGCGAAGCCGATCCGACCCAGGTGCACGTGTACCGGGCGAGCGCGACGACGGGGGTCGAGCGGATCAGCGACGCGGCCGGCGTGCACGACGTCGCCCGCGGGGGTGACGTGCTCGTGGTGACATCTCGCACGCTGTCCGGCACCACGCCCTCGGTGCGGGTCTTGGCCGGGAAGGCCGCGGTGGGGAGCGTCCGCGTGCGGTCCGAGCTTCCGGTCGCCGTGCCCCGGGTCCGCCTCCTGGTCGCCGGCGCGAGGGAACTCCGCTGTGCCCTACTGCTGCCCCGTGAGCACGTGGCGGGCTCGCGGGCGCTGCCCGTGCTGCTGGATCCCTACGGCGGCCCGGCCGCGCAACGCGTCCGGTCCGCTTTGGACGGTTACCTCTTCTCGCAGTGGTTCGCCGACCAGGGCTTCGCCGTGCTGATCGCCGACGGCCGGGGGACTCCCGGCCGCGGACCGGAGTGGGACAGGTCGATCCGGTTCGACGAAGCGCGGATCAACGTCGAGGACCAGGTCGAAGCCCTGGAAGCGGTGGCGGCGCGGCATCCCGATCTCGACCTGACGCGGGTCGCGATCCGAGGCTGGTCGCACGGTGGCTACCTCGCGCTGCTGGCCGTTTTGCGGCGTCCCGATGTCTTCCACGCCGCCGTCGCGGGGGCACCGGTGACCGACCGGAGGCTCTACAACACGCACTACACCGAGCGGTACCTCGGTCATCCGGCCGAGAACCCGGAGGTGTACGAGCGCAACTCGGTCCTCCCGGCAGCGGCCGAGCTGCGCCGCCCGCTGCTGGTGATCCACGGCCTGGCCGACGACAACGTCGTGTTCGCGCATTCCGCGAAGCTGTCGGACGCGCTGGTCGCCGCGGCGAGACCGCACACCTTGCTGCCGTTGTCCGCGGCGGCCCACCGGCCACCGCACGGCACCGCGGCGCAGCTGATGCGCTTGCAGGCCGCGTTCCTGAAGGAATCGCTGGGAATGCCCGGCACACCCGAGGAGGAGAGGACCACATGGACGTCGCCGACCACGAAGCCGTCGCCTTCTACCAGGGGCACGGCTGGTACGTGACCGACCGGCTGATCCCCGACGACCTGGTTGACGCCGCCGCCGAAACGCTGCGCACGCTGGAGTCCGTTCCCCGCGACCGCGTCCTCCCGGAGTCGTTGCGCGACTTCCTGGCCTGGGAACCCGGACAACCGCGGCCGGTCCGGCTCAACCAGTACATCGCACTCCAGTACCGGTCCGTCGCCGCGCTGGCCCAGTTCCCCCCGATCGCGCGGCTCGCGTCGGCGCTGTCCGGTAGTCCGGTGGTCCGGATCTTCAACACGGCGCTGATCTCGAAGAAACCCGGTGTGGAATCGAAGTTCTCCCGGGTGGGCTGGCACGCCGACCAGGCGTACTGGGAGACCTGCAGCTCCGCGCGGATGATCACGGCTTGGGTTCCGTTCCAGGACACCACCGCGGCGATGGGCACGCTCACCGTGGTCGATGGCAGCCACCGGTGGCCGGACACGCCGGAAGTGCGGGAACTGCGCGCGGCGAAGACGTTCGTGACCCGGGACCACGACGAGCTGAGGCGGAAGCTGGAAGCGGTGGGCCTGGCGATCAGCTTGCGGGAGGTGCGGCTGCGCAAGGGGCAGGTGAGCTTCCACCACCCCCTGACCTTCCACGGCAGCGGTGTCAACCGCACGAACACCGACCGGAACGCCATCAGCGTGCACTTCCAGGACGGCGACAACCACTACCGGCCGGCCACCGGCCCGGACGGCACCCCGGCGAGCTACGTGCACGACGACTTCGTCCGGCGCACGCCCGATGGTGCGCCGGACTACGCCGACCCCGACTTCTGCCCCGTGGTCTGGCCGGCTCCGTCAGCGCGGGCGTCTTGAACCGGTAACGGGCCGGTCCGGCGGAGTCCGCCATGTGAGAACGCCGTTCCCGGCCGCCGGGGCGGCTTAGGCTGCCGGACGTGACGACGCTCGACGATTCCGGGGCGGCCACCGCCCTGCCGCTGATCGACATCTCGCGGTTTCGCGACCCCGCCGCCGACCGGGGTGCCTTCCTCGCCGAGCTGCGGCGGGCCGCGCACGAGGTGGGGTTCTTCTACGTGGTCGGGCACGGGGTACCCAGTGAGCTGACCAGTGGGATCTTCGCGGCGGCCAAGGAGTTCTTCGCGCTGCCGGTCGAGGAACGGCTGGCGATCGAGAACATCCACTCCCCGCAGTTCCGCGGCTACACCCGCACCGGCTACGAATACACCGGTGGCTCGCCCGACTGGCGGGAGCAGATCGACATCGGCCCGGAACGCGAGCCCGTCGCGTCCGGCGGACCGGCGTGGCAACGGCTGATCGGCCCCAACCAATGGCCGGAAGCGCTTCCCGGACTGCGGGAAACGACCTTGGCCTGGCAGGCCGAGGCGCTGCGCGTCAGCCGTGAAGTCCTGCGCGCGCTCGCCGCCGCGCTGGGACAGGACGAGGGTTACTTCGACACGTGGTTCGACGAGGAAGCGTCCACGCACGTCAAGATCGTCCGCTACCCGGGCCGGCCCGCCGACGACCAGGACCAGGGCGTCGGCGCGCACAAGGACTACGGCTACCTCGCGTTGCTGCAGCAGGACGACGTCGGCGGCCTGCAGGTCCGCGCGGCCGACGGCAGCTGGATCGACGCCACGCCGATCCCCGGCAGCTTCGTGTTCAACATCGGCGAAATGCTGGAGATCGCGACCCAGGGCTACCTCAAGGCGACGCACCACCGCGTGGTGAGCCCGCCGGCCGGCGTCGAGCGGTTCTCGGTGCCGTTCTTCCTCGGCCCGCGGCTCGACGCCGTCGTGGAACCGCTCGAGCTGCCTGCCGAGCTGGCCGCGGAGGCCGCCGGCGTCAGTCAGGACGCCGACAACCCGCTGCACGCGGCGTTCGGTGAGAACGCGCTGGTCGGTTGGCTGCGTTCGCACCCGAAGGTGGCTGAGCGCTGGTGGAGCGACGTCCTCGCGGAGCGCGGATGACCGCGTTCGAGACCCGGCAGATCCACGCCGGCGCGCGCCCGGATCCCGCGACCGGCGCGCGGGCGACCCCGATCTACCAGACGTCGTCGTTCACCTTCGCCGACGCGCACCACGCCGCCGAGGCGTTCGCGTTGCGCGACCTGGAAACCCACGCCTACACGCGCTTGTCGAACCCGACGACGTCCGTCGTCGAGGAGCGGCTCGCCGACCTCGAGGGCGGGGTCGCCGCGGTCGCGGTGGCCAGCGGGCAGGCCGCGTCGACCCTGGCGCTGCTGAACATCGCCCGCGCCGGCGACCACGTCGTCGCGGCCGCGAGCCTGTACGGCGGCACGTACAACCTGCTCGCCTACACCTTCGCCGACCTGGGCATCGACGTCTCCTTCGTGCGTGACCCCGACGACCTGGCCGAGTGGCGCGCGGCGATCCGGCCGGAGACGAAAGCGCTTTACGGCGAAACGGTCGGCAACCCGCGCGGGAACGTCCTCGACATCAGCGCCGTCGCCGAGGTCGCCCACACGGCCGGGGTGCCGCTGGTCGTCGACAACACGGTGCCGACGCCGTACCTCGCGCGTCCGCTGGAGCACGGCGCCGACATCGTCGTGCACTCGACCACGAAGTTCCTTTCCGGGCACGGCACCGGGATCGGCGGCGTCGTCGTCGACGGCGGCAAGTTCGACTACACCGCCGAGCCGGACCGCTGGCCGCAGCTGACCCGGCCGGATCCCAGCTACCACGGCCTCGTGTTCGGCCGGGAGTTCGGCGAACTGGGCTATGCCCTGCGACTGCGCACGAAGCTCGTCCGGGATCTCGGCCCGGCGGTGTCGCCGTTCACCAGTTTTCTGCTGCTGCAGGGCATCGAGACGCTGTCGCTGCGCATGGAACGACACGTCGCGAACGCACTCGCCGTCGCCGGCTGGCTCGCCGAGCGACCCGAAGTGGGCGAGGTGCACTACGCCGGGCTGCCCGGGAACCGGTGGCACGACGCGGCGAAGCGGTACCTGTCACTCGGCGCCGGGGCCGTCGTCGCCTTCGAGCTGAAGGACGGCCTGGCGGCAGGCCGCCGCTTCGTCGACCGCCTGCGGTTGTTCAGCCACCTGGCCAACATCGGCGACGTGCGCAGCCTGGTCATCCACCCGGCGTCCACCACGCACGCCCAGCTGGACGAAGAGCAGCAACGCACCAGCGGGGTGACGCCGGGCCTGATCCGGCTTTCGGTCGGCTTGGAAGGGATCGGCGACCTGCTCGCCGACCTGGCGCACGCACTGGGAGACGACGATGCCTGAATTCACCGGACGGCGCGGGAAGGTCCACTATGGACACTGGGACCCGGCGGAACCGAAGGGCCTGGTGGTGTTCTTCCACGGCCTTGGCGAGCACATCGGCAGCTACGAGCCGCTCGCGGAAGCGCTTACCGCCGCCGGGTTCGCGCTGTGGGCCGCCGACCACGCCGGGCACGGCCGCAGCGACGGCGAACGGGTCCTGATCGAGTCGGTCGACGACCTGCTCGCCGACGCCGCCACCCTCGCCGGACTCGCCGGGGAAGCGCATCCCGGGCTGCCGCTGGTGATCGCCGGGCATTCGCTCGGCGCGACGGTCGCCACGCTGCTCGTCGGCGAAGACCACCTGCCGGAGCGCCCGGCCGCGGTGGTGCTCGCCGGTTCCTCACTCGTGCCCGCGGCCGAAAGCGGGCTGGTGGCCCTGCTGGCGAGCGGCATCGACCCGTGGGACCTGCGCAAGGACCCCGGCGAGCTGACCCGCCACGAGGGGTACGCCCAGCAGATCCGCGACGACCCGCTGACCTGGCAGGGCGGCCTCCGCCTGGAGACCCTGCGCGCACTCGGCGAAGCCGCGCCCCGCGTGGCGGCCGTCCTCCCGAAGCTCGACCTGCCCGTGCTCCTGCTGCACGGCGCCGAAGACGACCTGGCCCCGGCATCCGGTGCGCTCAAGGCGGCCGAGCTGCTGCCGGACGCGAAAGCCGTCGTCTTCCCCGAAGACCGCCACAACATCCTGAACGAGCTCGACCGCGACGACGTCCACCGCGTCTTCGCCGAGTTCGCCGCCGAGCACGTCCGCTGAATCGCAGACCCCGTCCCCGAGGAGAACCATGCGACGCCTACTTTCGATCCCTGCTGCGCTGGTCGTGGTGGTCCTGACCGCGACCGCGTGCGGCACGGGTGGCGCCGCGGATCCCGCGGCCGGGACGTCCGCGCAGGCGGCCACGCCCCCGGACGACCAGCTCGACACCGACGCGACGGTGAACGTCCGGCTGGTGCTGGAACCGTCCAGCCTCAACATCTTCTCGACGTCCGGTGCCGCGCTCGACCAGATCCTGCTGGACAACGTCTACCAGAACCTGGTCTCGGTGAACCCGGAGGAGAAGGACAAGATCGTCCCGCAGCTGGCGACGTCGTGGGAGCAGGCGCCGGACGGGCTGAGCTACACCTTCCACCTCGCTTCCGGCGTCAGGTTCCACGACGGCTCCCCGCTGACGTCCGCCGACGTCGTGTGGTCGCTGCAGCAGCAGACCGCGCCGGGCTCGAAAGCCGTCTACGGCGCGGAGTTCGCGTCGATCGCCGACGTCACCGCGCCCGACCCGGCGACCGTCCGCATCGGACTGAAGAGCCGCGACACCTTCCTGCTGTGGAACCTGACCCAGCGCGGCGGGATCGTCTTCAAGAAGGGAACCGATTTCGCCACGCTGGACGGCGCCGAGAACGGCTCCGGCCCGTTCAAGCTCGCCCAGTGGAACCGCGGCGCGTCGATCACGTTCCAGCGCGACGACGCCTACTGGGGTGTCAAGCCGAAGGTGGCCAAGGTCGTCTTCCACTACATCACCGAAACCAACGCGGCCAACAACGCCGAGCAGACCGGCCAGACCGACGTCGAAACGGCCGCCGACCCGACGCTGCTGCAGCCGTTCACCACCGGTGACGCGTTCTCGGTGCTCAAGGGCACCACCACGGACAAGTACACCCTCGCCTTCAACGGCACGAAGGCACCGTTCACCAACCCGGACGTCCGGCACGCCCTGCGCCAGGCGATCAACAAGCAGGACATCGTCAAGGCCGTCGGGGCGGGCACGGTGATCGGCAGCCCGGTCCCGCCGCAGGACCCGTGGTACGAGGACCTGACCTCGATCGACGCCTACAACCCGGACAGCGCCAGGCAACTGCTCGCCAAGGCCGGCTTCGCGAACGGGCTGCAGCTCACCCTGGACGTGCCCTCGATCTACCCGACGTCGATCACCGACGTCCTGGTCTCGAACCTCAAGCAGGTCGGCGTGACGCTCACGGTGAAGCAGGTCGAGTTCCCGGCGTGGCTGTCGCGCGTCTTCAAGAACCACGACTTCCAGCTCAGCCTGGTCGACCACGCCGAAGCCCGCGACATCGCGAACTACACCAAGCCCGCGTACTACTTCGGCTACGACGACAAGCAGGTCCAGCAGTGGTACGCCCAGGCGCGGACCGCGTCGACCGATGCCGAGCGCGACGCACTGCTCAAGCAGGTCGGCAAGCAGATCTCCACGGATGCCGCGAGCGACTGGCTCTTCCTGAGCGAGGCGCACACGGTGGTCCGCAAGGGCGTCTACGGCGTGCCGAAGGCCGAGACCAGCAACCGCTTCCCGCTGGCCAACCTCGCGGTCGGCAAGTGACATGGCGCTGTTCCTGCTCCGCCGGACCGGGCTGCTGCTGATCGCCGTCGCGATCGCCAGCGTGCTCGTGTTCGTCCTGCTCCGGCTGCTGCCCGGCGACGTCGCCGCCACCATCGGCGGGTTCCGGGCCACCCCGGAGCAGCTCGCGGCGATCCGCGCGGAGCTGGGCCTCGACCGGTCTCTGCCGGCGCAGTACGGCTCGTGGCTGACCGGCGTGCTGCACGGCGACTTCGGCCGCTCCCAGCTCAACGGCACGTCGGTGACCGGCGAGCTGGGCCGCAAGCTCCAGGTCACCGCGCCGCTGGTGGCCGGGGCGGTCGTGGTCGCCGTCGGGGTGGCGGTGCCGTTCGGGACGTGGGCCGCCCTCCGCCGCCGTGGCCCGGTCGGCACCGGGATCAGCGCGGTCTCCCAGATCGGCATCGCGGTGCCGACGCTGTGGCTCGGCCTGGTGCTCGTCCTGGTGTTCTCGGTGGAGCTGGGCTGGCTGCCCGCCCAAGGCTTCCCGGCGGACGGCTGGACAGACCCCGGCACGGCACTGAAAAGCCTGGTGCTGCCGTGGATCGCGCTGGGCCTCACCGAGGGCGCGGTGCTGTTGCGGTTCGTGCGGTCGGCCGTGCTGGGCGTGCTCGATGCCGACTACGTGCGAGCCGCGCGCGCGAAGGGGCTGACGAAGGCGCAGGCGTTGCGGAGGCACGGCTTCCGCAACGCCGCACTGCCGGTCGTGTCGATCCTCGGGCTGCAGCTGGCGACGTTGATCGTCGGCGCGGTGGTCGTCGAGCGGGTCTTCACGCTGCCGGGCGTCGGCAGCATGCTGGTCGGCGACGTCGGCAACCGCGACCTGGTGAAGGTGCAGGGCGAAGTGTTCCTGGTGGTCGCCGCGGTGCTGGTGCTCGGGTTCGCCGTCGACGTCGTGCACCGGCTGATCGACCCCCGCCTGCGGGAGCCGCGATGAGCCGGCGACGCGCGTCGAGAGCCGCCGTGACCTACCTGGTACGCCGTCCGGGCGGGGTCTTCGGCCTGGCCGTGGTGGGGCTGCTGGTCGTGGCCGGGCTGGTTTCCCTGGTGTGGACGCCGTTCGACCCGCAGGCCACCGATCCCGGCCGGGCGTGGCTGCTGCCGTTCCGGCACGGGCACCTGCTCGGCACCGACCGCATCGGCCACGACCAGTTCAGCCAGCTGCTGGCCGGCGCCCGCGAGACGCTGGTCGCCGCAGTGGCGTCGGCGGCCGTCGCGACCGCGGTCGGGCTGCTGCTGGCGCTGCTGGCCGTGCTCACCCCGCGCTGGGTGGGCGCGGGGGTGGTCCAGCTGATCGACCTGCTCGTCGCGTTCCCGGTGCTGCTGCTGGCGATGGTGCTGGCCGCGGTCTACGGCAGTTCCCTGGCCACCGTCGTCGCCGCGATCGGCATCGGGTTCGGCGTCGCGGTGGCGCGGGTTGCACGCGCCGAGCTGACGGCCGCGCTCGGCAGCGACTACGTCCTGGCCGCCCGCGCCGGCGGCGCGCGCACCGGGCGGATCGTCCGGCGGCACCTGCTGCCGGCGCTGGCCCCGACGCTGATCGTCCAGCTGTCGCTGGTGATGGCGCTGGCGGTGCTGGCCGAGGCGGCGCTGACCTACCTCGGTTACGGCAGCTCGCCGTCGTCGCCGTCGTGGGGCGGCATGCTGCACGAGCAGCAGGCCTACCTCGCGGCCCGGCCGCTGCTGGTGATCTGGCCCGGGCTCGCGGTGGCGCTCACGGTGCTGGGCTTCAACCTCCTCGGCGACGCCCTGCGCGACGCCACCGACCCGCGGCTGGTGACGACCCGATGAGCCTGCTGGAGGTCGAGGACCTGACCATCCACTTCGGACAGCGAACGCTGCTCGAAGACGTCTCCTTCACCGTGGCCGCGGGGGAGCGGGTCGGCCTGATCGGCGCGTCCGGCTCGGGCAAGTCGCTCACCGCGCTGGCCGTGCTCGGCCTGCTGCCCGAGGGGATGCGCACCCGCGGCAGCGTCCGGTTCGACGGCACCGAGCTGCTCGGCCGCTCCGACCGCGCCCTGTCCGCGGTGCGCGGCGAACGGATCGCCATGGTGTTCCAGGACCCGCGCACCGCGCTCAACCCGCTGATGCGCGTGGGCAAGCAGATCGCCGAACCCCTGCGCGCCCACCGCGGCCTCACCCGCAAGGCCGCGACGGCGGAGGCGATCGAGCTGGCGGCGAAGGTCGGCTTGCCCGATCCCGAACACGCCGTACGCGCTTTCCCGCACCAGCTTTCCGGCGGGCAGCGCCAGCGCGTCGGCATCGCGATCGCGCTCGCGTGCCGTCCTTCGCTGCTGCTGGCCGACGAACCGACCACCGCGCTCGACGTCACCGTCCAGGCGGAGATCCTGCGGCTGCTGCAGGAACTCGTCGTCGAAGCCGGCACCGCGCTGCTGTTCGTCACCCACGACCTCGCCGTGCTCGCCCAGGTCGTCCAGCGGGTGCTCGTGCTCGGCGAGGGGCGGCTGCTCGAAACCGGCCCGCTCGCGGAGGTCCTGCGCGCACCCCGCCACGCCGGTACGCGGGCGCTGCTGGAGGTCGCGCGAGCCGGGGCGTTCCGCCGCCACCGGGAGGTGACCTCGTGACGCTGCTGGAGGCGACCGGCCTGCGCCGGTCCTACCGCCTGGCCCGCCGGAGGCTGTTCGAGCCGCCACCCGTGCGGCACGCCGTCCGCGACGTCGACCTGGCACTCGAAGAAGGAGCCCGGCTCGGCATCGTCGGCGAGTCCGGCTCCGGCAAGTCGACACTGCTGCGGCTGCTGCTCGCCCTGGAACGGCCCGACGCGGGCGCGGTGCACTACCGAGGGCGGCCGGTCACCGGCCGGGACCTGACGTGGTTCCGGCGGGACGTCCAGGTCGTGCTGCAGGACCCGTACAGCTCGCTGAACCCGCGCACCGTCGTCCGCGACATCGTCGCCGAACCCCTCGAATGCCTGCGCATCCCCGGCGACCACGACCAGCGCGTCGAAGAGCTGCTCGCGGCGGTCGGCCTCGAACCCGACGCGTTGTGGCGCTACCCGCACGAGTTCTCCGGCGGGCAGCGCCAGCGGATCGCACTGGCCCGAGCGCTCGCGCCGCGGCCGAAGGTGCTCGTCGGCGACGAGCCGTTCTCCGCGCTCGACGCCGCAGTCCGCGCGCAGATCGTCGACCTCGTCGCCGGGCTCGCCGCGGACTTCGGGCTGTCGCTGGTGCTCGTCTCCCACGACATCGGCGTGGTGCAGCAGTTGTGCGACCGGCTGATCGTGCTGAAGGACGGCGAAGTCGTCGAGCGCGGGGCCACCGCCGACGTTCTCGGAGCCCCGCGGCGCCCCTACACGCGGGCGCTGCTCGACGCCGTGCCCCAGCTGCCGGAGGAGGTCGGATGAGCCGGTTCAAGCTCGGGTTCCTCACCCACGTCCACGGGCCGGGCAAGGACCTGCGCACGGTTCTGCGCGACCTGCTCACCGTGTTCGAAGCCGCCCAGGACCTCGGGTTCGACGGCGGCTGGGTCGCCCAGCACCACTTCCGCGCCGACTTCGGACGGCTGCCCTCGCCGTTGGTGTTCTTCGGCGCCGTGGCGGCCCGCGCGCCCAAGCTGCGGCTCGGCACCGCCGTCACCGTGCTGCCGCTCGAAGATCCGATCCGGCTCGCCGAGGACGCCGCCGTGCTCGATGCCTTCACCGGCGGCGCGCTCGAGCTGGGCCTGGGCACCGGCGGCGCCAACCAGGACGCGTTCGCCCGCTTCGGCCGCGATCCGGGCCGGCGCCACCAGCTCCACGACGACAACCTCGGCACGCTCCGGCTCGCCCTCGGCGGCAGCGTCCTCCAGCCGCCCGCGCGGGCACTGGGTGACCGGCTCTGGCAGGCGACCTCCGACGTCAGCCGCGCGACGGCGATCGGCCGCGACGGCGACGGCCTGCTGCTCGGCACCGCCGTCCACGACCCGCAGAAGGTCCAGCGGCCGCTCGCCGAGGCGTACGCCGCCGCGTCGCCGCGACCGCGCTTCGGGATCGTCCGCGCGGTGTTCCCGGCGAAGGACCGCCAGGCCGCACGCGACGACCTCGCCCCGGCACTGGACCTGCACCGCCGGAACTTCGCCGAGCTGGCCGGCTTGAGCACCGAAGCGCACCTGGCGCGGACCAACGTCCACCACGGCACCGCCGCCGAGGTTACCGAGAGCTTGCGCGCCGATCCGGCGTTGCTCGGCTTCCTCAACCCGGACAGCTGGTTCCTGCCCGTCGTCCAGCACGAACTGTCCGATGTGGACGCCGACGTCGAACGCCTGCGTGTCATCGCGACCGAGATCGCCCCGGCGCTGGGGTGGCGGCCATGACCTTCCACCTCGGTTTCCTCACCCACGTCCACGGCGAAGGCGTGCCCGCCGGGCGGCTCTACCGCGACCTCGTCGAACTGTTCGTCGCCGCCGAAGAGCTCGGCTACCAGTCGGGCTGGGTCGCGCAGCACCACTTCCAGCCCGAGCACGGCCGGTTGCCCTCGCCGTTCGTCCTGCTGGCCGCGGCGGCCGAGCGGACGCGGCGGATCCACCTCGGCACCGCCGTGACCGTGCTGCCGCTGGAGGACCCGCTGCGGCTGGCCGAGGACGCGATCGTCGTCGACGCGCTCTCCGGGGGCCGGCTCGAGCTCGGGCTCGGCAGCGGGACGCCGTCCGCCGACGACTTCGCCGTCTTCGGCCGCGACGTCGACGACCGGCACGCCGGCTACGACCGCAACCTGCACGTGCTGACCGACGCCCTGACCGGGCACGAGCTGAGCGAACGGCTCTGGGAGTCCGGCCTGCGGCCGCGGGCGCTCACCGATGGCGCCGCGGCCGGGCGGGGGCTCCTGCTCGGCGTCGGCCCGGCCGACGCGGTCCAGGACGGCGTCGCGAAGACCTACCTGGCCGGTGGCCCCCGGCAGCCGCGGATCGCCGCGGTCCGCGGGGTCTTCCCGGGCGCCAGCCGGGCGGCCGCCGCCGCGCAGCTCGAACCGGACGTCGCCCGTTACCGCCTGCCGCACGTCCGGGCCGGCTGGGCGCCGCACGAGGACATCGCACTGACCGAGCTGCTGCGCCTGATGAACGTGCAGTACGGAACGCGTGAGGACATCGTCGAATCCCTGCGCGCGGACCCGGTGTTCGCCGGCCCCGGCACCCACCTGATCGCCGCCGTGCAGGCGGAGAGCTCGACCCTCGGCCAGGCGCTGACCCGGCTGGAGATCATCGCCCGCAAGATCGCCCCCGAGCTGGGGTGGCGGCCGTGACCCGCCACCTCGCGCTCAGCGCGCTCGTCCACGGCTCGGGCGGGCACATCGCGGGCTGGCGCCACCCCGAGGCCTACGCGGCGGGCCAGCTCGACTTCGCCTTCCACGCCGAGCTGGCCCGGCTGCTGGAGCGCGGCCGGTTCGACGCGTTCTTCGTGGCCGACGTCGTCGCGATCTGGGGCCACCAGCTGGATTCGCTGAGCCGCACCGGCCGGGCCGAGCACTTCGAACCGTTGACCCTGCTCTCGGCACTGTCCACTGTGACCAGCCACATCGGACTGGTCGGCACCGCCACCACGACCTACCACGAGCCGTACCACATCGCGCGCAAGTTCGCCTCGCTCGACCACCTCTCCCACGGGCGGGCCGGGTGGAACATCGTCACCTCGGTCGTGCCCCTGGAAGCCGCCAACTTCGGCCGCGCCGAGCACCTCGACCACACCCTGCGCTACCGGCGCGCGGACGAATTCGTCGACGTCGTCCGGCAGCTGTGGGACAGCTTCTCCGACAAAGCTGTCGTCCGCGACGTCGCCGGAGCGCGCTACTACGACCCGGACCAGCTGCGGCCGCCCGAACACCACGGTGAGCACTTCCGCGTCCGCGGCCCGTTGAACATCTCCCGGCCACCACAGGGACACCCGGTGCTGTTCCAGGCGGGTTCGTCCGAGACCGGCCAGGACTTCGCCGCCCGCCACGGCGAAGTCCTCTTCACCGCCCAGCCCGATCTCGCCGCCGCGCAGGCGTTCTCCACCGGCATCAAGGCCCGGGTCACCGCCGCGGGCCGGGACCCCGGGCAGGTCCGCGTGTGGCCGCTGCTGTCGCCGCTGGTCGCCGGCACCGAAGCCGCCGCACGCCGCAAGGTGGCCGAGCTGGACGACCTGCTCCACGACGACGTCGCCCGGCGGCTGGTGCAGGACAACATCGGCGACGTCGACCTGACCGGGTACCCGGTCGACGGGCCGCTGCCGGAGATCCCGGAGAGCAACCGCAGCAAGTCCCGCCGCGACCTGCTGCTCGGGATGGCGCGCCGCGACGACCTGACGATCCGGCAGCTGGCGCGGCGGTTCTCGGGCGGCTCGATCGTCGCGGGTACGCCGGAGCAGCTCGCCGACCGGATGCAGGAGTGGTTCACCTCCGGCGCGGCCGACGGGTTCACCGTGTCGTTCCCGTACTTCCCCGGTCCGGCGATCGACTTCGTCCAGCAGGTGGTCCCGATCCTGCGGCGGCGCGGCCTGGTGCCCGACGGCTACCACGGCACGACGCTGCGGGAAAACCTCGGCCTCGCCCGTCCGGAGGTGTCCCGATGACCCGGCAGCTGCACTTCACGGCGTTCCTGAAGCCGCCGGGGGAGTACCTCGCGGCGTGGCGGCACCCGGACACCCGTGCCGACGCCGGGGTCGACTTCGACACGGTGCTCTCCTTCGCCCGCACCGCGGAGGCGGCGAAGTTCGACGCGGTGTTCTTCGCCGACCTCGTGGGTGTGCCGCTGGAGAGCCAGGACGTGCTGTCGCGGGTGTCGGTGGTCAACGACTCGTTCGAGCCGACGACGCTGCTGGCCGCGCTCGCCGCGGCGACCAGCCGGATCGGGCTCATCGCGACCGCGTCCACGACCTACAACGAGCCTTACCACCTGGCGCGGACGTTCGCTTCGATCGATCACATCTCCGGGGGCCGGGCCGGGTGGAACGTCGTCACTTCGCTCAACGACGGCGAAGCGCTCAACTTCGGCCGCGACGCCCACGTCGAGCACGCCGACCGGTACGCGCGGGCCGAGGAGTTCTTCGACGTCGTCACCGGGCTGTGGGACAGCTTCGACGACGACGCCTTCCGGCACGACAAGCCGTCCGGGAGCTACTTCGACCCGGCCAAGCTGCACCCGCTCGACCACACCGGAGCGCACCTGTCGGTGGCGGGTCCGCTGAACATCGCCCGGCCGCCGCAGGGCCGGCCGGTGATCTTCCAGGCCGGGGCGTCCGAGGCGGGCAAGCAGTTCGCCGCCCGGGTCGCCGAAGTCGTCTTCTCCGGCCAGCGAGATCTGGCCAGGGCCACCGAGTTCTACGCCGAGATCAAGCATCGCGCCGCCTCCTTCGGCCGCGGTCCCGGCGAGCTGAAGGTGTTCCCGGCGCTGTCGGTCATCACCGGCGAGACCCGCGCGGCCGCGGAGGCGAAGCGCGACAGCCTGCGTGGCCTGCTGCCGCCCCAGGTGGCGCTGGCGCACCTCGCGTACCTGCTCGGCGGGTTCGACCTCACCCGGTACCCGCTCGACGGGCCGCTGCCGGAGCTGCCCGCGTCCAACCAGTCGCGGAGCACCCAGCTCGACGTCTACCTGCGCGCCCGGCAGCGCGGGCTCACCATCCGGCAGCTCGCCGCCGAGATCAGCGACGACAGCACCACGATCGTGGGCCCGCCGGAGGAGATCGCCGACCACATCGAACGCTGGTTCACCGCACCCGCCGCGGACGGGTTCACCCTCGTCTTCCCGTACCTGCCGGGTACGCTCGACGACTTCGTCCAGCTGGTGCTGCCCATCCTGCGCCGGCGCGGCTTGTTCCGGGCGAGATACGACGGTACGACCCTGCGTGACCACCTCGGCCTCCGCCGACCGAACTCGAGGTACTCCTGATGGAAACCACGGGCGAACACAACGCCCTGACCGACGTCGCCGGAGTGCGCGTCGGCCACGCCACCCGCATCGGCGGCGGGGCGCTGACCGGCACCACGGTCGTGCTGGTGCCGCCGGGCGCGGTCGTCTCGGTCGACGTCCGGGGCGGCGGCCCGGCCACCCGCGACACCGCCGCCCTCGACCCCCGCCACCCGGCTCCGCGCGTCGGTGCGATCATCCTCACCGGAGGCAGCGCGTTCGGCCTCGCGGCGGCCGGCAGCGTCCTCGACTGGCTGGCCGAGCACCGTCCCGACGCGACGTCCGTCGTCCCCGCGGCGGCGCTGTTCGATCTCGGCCGCGGCGGTGACTTCCACGCCCGCCCGCACGCGGAACTCGGCGCCGAAGCCGTCCGTGCCGCGACGGACGGTCCGGTGGCGCAGGGCAACGTCGGTGCCGGAACGGGCGCGGTGAGCGCGGAGATGAAGGGCGGCGTCGGGACGGCGAGCGCGGTGCTGCCGGACGGCACGGTCGTCGCCGCGCTGGCCGTGCTGAACTCGCACCACCCGGCCGTGGACCCGGCTTCGGGGTTGCCCTATGGGTTTCCGCTGGGGCTGACCGACGGGGAGTTCCCGCTCACGGCGCCGGACGAAGCGGCTCGCGCGGCGGCACGCGAACAGCTCGCGGCGTCCACCCGCGGGCGTGACACCCGGACCCCGCTCAACACGGTGATCGGCGTGGTCGCGACGACCGCGTCCCTCGACCCGGGTGCGGCCTGCCGCTTGGCGGGCGCGGCCCAGGACGGACTGGCGGTGGCGGTCCGCCCGGCCCACGGCATCGCCGACGGTGACACGGTGTTCGCGGTGGCCACCGGAACTTCACCGGCGACCGCGACGCCGGAACTGTTCGCGGCCGCCTCGAACGCCTTCGCCCGGGCGATCGTGCACGCCGTGCTGGCGGCCGAATCCGTGACGACGGACTGGGGGCACATCGCGTCCTACCGCGAGCTGTACCCCGGGGCCCGGTGACCTCCGCCGGCTTGATCGTGCTCGGCGGCCTGCCCGGGACCGGCAAGACCACCGTGGCCCGGCCGCTGGCCCGGGCGCTGGGCGCGGCGTACCTGCGGATCGACACGATCGAGCAGGCACTGGCCGACTCCGGGGAGCTGACCGCGCCGCCGCGGGCCGCGGGGTACGTCACCGGCTACGCACTGGCCCGCGACCAGCTCGCCAACGGAGTCGCCGTCGTCGCCGAGTGCGTCAACCCGCTGAAGCTCACCCGGGACGCGTGGCGGGCGGCAGGTGCGGGCTTCCCGGTGCTCGAGGTCGAGCTGCGGTGCTCCGACGTGGTGGAGCACCGCGCCCGCGTCGAGGGCCGGGAGACCGACATCCCCGGCCTTCGGCTCCCGACGTGGCGAGACGTCGTGGCGCGGGAGTACGAGACCTGGGACCGCGCGCACCTGACCATCGACACGGCGGCGGCCGGCGTGACCGCGAGCGTGGAACTGATCCTCGCCGCGTGGCGTCCTCACGCCTCCGGCGCGGTGCGCTCCCAGCCGTCGAAGTAGACGGTCGTCGCCAAGCCGGGGCGGGCGGCGGGCCGGAAGTCGCGTTGCGTGGTGTAGGCGACGGCGAGCAGGCTGATCTGCTGCACGTCGTCCGGGATGCCCAGCGCGGCGGCGACGTCGGCTTCGTGGTCCTGGAGGTGGTAGCCGCAGATCGAGCTGCCGAGGCCGCGGGCGCGAAGGGCGAGCTGGAAGCTCCAGATGGCCGGGTAGGCGGAGCCGAAGTAGGCGGACTGGGAGAACGCGTCGGCCGGCGGGCGGCCGATCATGCAGGGAATGGCCAGCACCGGCACGCGTTCGAGGTTGCGGACGAGGTGCTGGGCCGAGTCGAGTGCGCGCTGCTCGACGAGGTGGCCGTACTTCGCCCAGGCCGCCTCGGCGGTCGCGCGGTTGTACCGGGCGATCTCGGCTTTCGTGCCGGCGTCGCGGACGAGGAGCCACCGGAACTGCCCGGCCAGGCTGCCCGCCGCCGGTGCTTGCTGGGCGATGCGGAGGCAGTCGTCCAGGACGTCCTGCGGGACGTCGCGGGTCAGGTCGAGCTTGCGGCGGACCGATCGGGTGGTGGTGAGCACGGTTTCGGCATCCATACTTACACTGTATGCGTACACTGTAAGTGTGTCACTGAACCGGGAGAAGATCCTCGACGCGGCGTTGCGGCTGGCCGACGAGCAGGGGCTGCCCGCGCTGTCGATGCGCAAGGTCGCGGCCGCGGTGGGGGTCGAGGCGATGTCGCTCTACAACCACGTCGAGAACAAGGGCGACCTGCTGGACGGGCTCACCGCGCGGCTCTTCGAGGAAGTCGCCCTGCCCGATCCGGCGGTGCGCTGGGACGACCGGCTCCGGTCGCTGGCCGAAGGTCTGCACGCGAGCTTCTCCCGGCACCCCGTCGTGGTCCGGGCACTGGCGGCCCAGGACGCGAACCCCCGTTCGGCCGGCGCCCTGCGCGTGATCGACGCGGTGCTGAAGGCCTTCCTGGACGCCGGCCTGCCCGACGAAGCCGCGGCTCGCGGCTACCGGTCCCTGCTCGGGATGCTGTTCGGCTCGGTGCTCGTCGGTACGACCGCGACCGGTACCGGTGCGGTCCGGGCCGAGCCGGTGGTGGCCTGGTTCCGCCGGATGGTGACGGCCGAGGAACTGCCGAGCCTGCACCGCGTCCTGCCCGCGCTGGAGGCCGGGGACTGCGTCCAGGACTTCGAGTACCAGCTGGAGGTGTTCACCGCCGGCCTGCGCCGCGCGTCGGCTGGCGGTCCGCACCCGTGAGGGTCCACCCCAGACACCGGCCGGCGATCCACTGTGGCCGGTGGGGTGAACCCCGCAAGACCCCTGTCTGCGCGGCTTTTGATTGAGCGGAGCGGCTGTGCGCCCGAGGATCGGCCCTCTCACCACCACTGGAGGGATCCGCTCATGCCGAACCGCCGTCAGTTCCTCACCAGATCCGCGCTCGGAGTGGGGCTCGCCGCCGTGCCCGTCGCCCTGCTCACCAGCGGGGCCGGGCGGTCCGGTGCCGCCGCCGATCTGGCCAAGTTCGCCGACCCGCTGCCGATCCCACCCGTGCTCAAACCCGGTGCCACGCTGTCGATCCGGCAGCTCGCCGGCACCATCCGGGCGCACTCGCAGCTGCCGCCGACTCCCGTGTGGACCTACGAAGGTTCCTACCCCGGCCCGGTCATCGACGTCCGGCGCGGGCAGCCGGTGACCGTCACGTGGTCGAACAAGATCGAAAGCGCTTACCCCGTGACCGCGGTCGAAGTCCCCTTCACCGGGATCGGGTCCATCCTGGACCCCGGGCGCGGGGACGCCGTGCCGCTGCCGGAGGTCGCCGCGCTCACCCCGTCGCTGGTCACCCACCTGCACGGCGGCGCCATCGGCGCGGCCAGCGACGGCTGGCCGATGGACCTGCGCGCGGCCGGGCAGGCGCAGGTCGCCAAGTACCCGAACGACCAGCGGGCGTCGACGCTCTGGTACCACGACCACGCGATGGACGTCACCGCCTACACCGTCCACGCCGGACTCGCGGGGCTCTACCTCGTGCGCGACCCCGAAGAGGACGTGCTCAAGCTGCCTTGCGGGGTCAAGGAGATCCCGCTGGTGCTCGCCGACCGCAACCTCGACACCGACGCCTCCGGCGCGTACAACGGCCGGTTCCTGCACAAGATCGGCTACTACGACACCGCGCTCGGCCGCGTCCGGCTGCCCTTCGCCGGTCCCTTCAGCACGGTCAACGGCGTCATCTGGCCGTACCTGGACGTCACCGCGCAGTGGTACCGCTTCCGCGTGCTCAACGCCTCGAACGCCCGCACCTACCGGCTGGAGCTGGGCAAGGAGAACCCCGACGGCAGCACGACCCCGCTCAACGGCGCGTTCGTGCAGATCGGCACCGAGCAGGGCTTGCTGGGTGCCCCCGTCCGGCAGGACCGGCTCACCCTCGCCCCGGCCGAACGCGCCGACGTGCTGGTGAACTTCACCGCCTACCGGGGGGCCAAGGTCCGGTTGTCCACTGTGGATGACGGGACGCTGCCGCTCGGCCGCGAGGTCCTGCAGTTCCGCGTCGCGTCGCCGACCGTCTCGGACTCGTTCGTCCCGCCGGCCGCGCCGTCACCGACCTTCGCCCGCGTCACGGCGGCGTCGCTGCCGGCCACGCGCGTCGAACGCTGGGTCGCCAGCGCCACCGACGACGGCACCACGGGCGGCCACCCCGAGATGTGGGAACTGGGCCGCGTGGCCGCCGGGTACCAGCCCCAGCACGGCGACCGGCTGGTCAAGATCGTGAAGAACGGCGTGACCACCACGTTCCGCCGGGTGGCGCTGAACTTCACGGACCCGGTCACGTTCACCGTCCGCCCGGACGACTGGGAGGTCTGGAACTTCGTCCACCTCTCCGGTCCCAACCACCCGACGCACATCCACCTGGTGTCGTTCCAGGCCCTGTCCCGCGACACTTACGACGTCACCGTCGCGACCGATCCGGCCAACGACGTCCTCACCTACACCGCGACCTACGGCGCGCCCAAGGGCCTCGGGCCGGACGAGCAGGGCTGGAAGGACACCATCCGCATCGACGAGCACGACCTCGTGTCCGTCGCGGCCCAGTTCCGCGCGGGGACGGGGAGCTTCGTGTACCACTGCCACATCCTCGAGCACGAGGACCACGGCATGATGCGGCCGTTCGTCGTGGGCACCGCCTCCGCGCCGGTGTCGCCGGCACCGACGTCGACCTCGAGCGGCCACCACCACTGAGACGGCGAAGGCCGCTTCCCGGACCGGGAAGCGGCCTTCGCCGGTTCACAGCGGGACGGTGGCGGCGATCCGGCCGCCCGCGTGGTCCATCGCGACCTGCACGACGTACCGCCCGTACGCGGTCTTGGCGAGCTTCTCGCCCTCGGCCAGGCAAGCCTCGGCGTCGATGAACCCCATGCGCAGCGCGATCTCCTCGATACACGCGATCCGCACACCTTGGCGTTCCTCCAGGGTCTGGATGTACTGCGCCGCCTGCAGGAGCGAGCTGTGCGTCCCGGTGTCCAGCCAGGCGAAGCCGCGGCTGAGCTCCACCAGCCGGGCCCGGCCGCGGCCGAGGTAGGTCCGGTTGACGTCGGTGATCTCCAGCTCGCCGCGGGCGGAGGGCCGCAGGTGCCGGGCGATCTCCACGACTTCGTTGTCGTAGAAGTACAGGCCGGTGATCGCCTGGTTCGACTTCGGTACCCGGGGTTTCTCCTCGATCGAGACCAGGTTGCCCGCCGGGTCGGTCTCGGCGATCCCGTACCGCTCCGGGTCGCTGACCGGGTAGCCGAAGAGCACGCAACCCTCGACGTCGCGGGAATGCGCGCGCAGGACCTGCGAGAACGCGTGCCCGTGGAAGATGTTGTCGCCGAGGATCAGCGCCACCTCGTCGCCGCCGATGTGCCGGGCCCCGACCCGGAACGCGTCGGCCAGCCCGCGCGGGCGGTCCTGCGCGGCGAAGGACAGGTTCAGGCCGAGCCGGCTCCCGTCGCCGAGCACCCGCTGGAACAGCGGGAGGTCGCGCGGGGTCGAGATGAGCAGGATGTCCCGGATGCCGGCGAGCATCAGCGCCGACAGCGGGTAGTAGATCATCGGCTTGTCGTACACCGGCAGCAGCTGCTTGGACATCGCGGTGGTGAGCGGGTGCAGCCGGGTGCCTTCGCCCCCGGCGAGGATGATGCCCTTCACGGCGATCAGCGCCCCGCCCACGCGGTCTGCTCGGCCACGGGGGAGCGGCCGATCAGCGGTTCCCACCATCCGGGGTGGTCCCGGTACCAGTCGATGGTCCGGCGCAGGCCTTCCTCGAAGGCCACGGACGGCCGCCAGCCCAGCTCTTCGCGCAGCAGTGTCGAATCCAGCAGGTACCGGCGGTCGTGCGACGGCCGGTCGGGCACGGTGGTCTTGAGCGACGACGGCAGTCCCAGGTGGTCCAGCACGAGGTCGGCGATCGTCTCGACGTCCGCCTCGACCCCGCTGCCGACGTTGTACGTGGCCCCGATCCGGCCGCGGTCGAGCACCGCTTCGATCGCCGCGCAGTGGTCGGTGACGTGCAGCCATTCACGCCGGTTGCGGCTCGACTCGTACAGCGGCAGCGGCAGGCCCCGCAACGCGTTGGTCGTGAACAGCGGGATGACCTTCTCCGGGAACTGGTGCGAGCCGTAGTTGTTGGCGCAGTTGGTGATCGTCACCGGCAGGTCGTAGGTCAGGCCGTACGCGCGCACCGCGTGGTCGGCGCCCGCCTTCGACGCGTTGTACGGCGTGCGCGGCCGGTACGGCGAGCTTTCGGTGAAGGAGTCCGGCGAGTCGAGCGCCAGGTCGCCGTAGACCTCGCACGTCGAGATGTGGTGGAACCGCCCGACCCCGGTGGTGCGGGCCGCTTCGAGCAGGGCGACGGTCCCGGCGACGTTGGTGTCGAAGAACTCCACGGGCCGCAGCACCGCGTAGGAGTTGTGGGATTCCGCGGCGAAGTTGACCACCGTGTCGACGCGGAACTCGCGCAGCAGGCCGGCGATCGCGTCCTGGTCGCGGATGTCGGCATGCCGGAACACGACGCCGGGCTCGACGTCGGCGAGGTTCGCCCGGTTCCCGGCGTAGGTCAACGCGTCCACCGCCACGACCCGGTCACCCGGGTGCCGGGTGTGCCAGTGGCGCACGAAGTGGGAGCCGATGAAACCGGCCGCTCCGGTCACGAGAACTGTCGTGGGCACCGAGCCTCCTCAACCGCGGACATGGCCGTCGAGGAAAACTGTAGGAGGCCGGGCAGGCTGAAGGACCCCTCTACGCCCCTATCATTGGTACTGGCGCGCGGTTTCGTCGGTGTCGTACGCCTGTCGCGCGGCTTCGAGGCGCTCGTGGTTGTGCTCGGCCCAGTCCGACAGCGCGCGGGTCGAGGCGTACAGGTCCTTCGCCAGGTCCGTCGCCGCGTACTCGACCTGCGGCGGCACCGTCGGGTACACGGTGCGCACCAGCAGTCCGTCGCGTTCGAGCGTGCGCAGGGTGAGGGTCAGCATCCGCCTGCTGATCCCGGGCACGGCGCGGTGCAGGTCCGCGAACCGGACCGGGCCGCCGCTGGTGACCGCGATGATCGCGATGCCCCACTTGCTGCCGACGCGGTCGAGCGCGGTCCGGAACGCCGAGCACGTTCCGGGGTCGACGTCGTCGGGCAGACCGGCTGCTGCTGCCATCGAGTTCCCTTTCCCCAGGGGAGCCGGCAGCTTCACACGGGCTCCCCCGCGGGGACAAGGCGTCCCACGCACTGGTCAGGCCGGCGCCGGAACCCTGATGCTGGTGGCGACTTCGGGGTTCGCGCCGACCGGAGTGGCCACCACGCCGACCGGAGTGGCCAACACAACGACCGGAGCGGCCAACACGTCCGGGTCTCCGGTGTGTTGGCCGTTCCGGTCGCCGAACTGGCCGTTCCGGGCGTTGCGTTGGCCGTTGCGGGCGATCCGCCGCCGCACCGGTACCCATCGCACCCGCCCCGAATTCGCCAACAGCATCCTCAGACGTCAGGAATGAGTCATTCACTACGTCGCAGCCCGCCACGACGCCGGGTCAGGCCGGCGGGTCGGGCAACGCGGTGCGCAGGACCGGCGCCACCTCGGAGGCGAACAGGTCGAGGGAGTTCCAGTGGCTCTCCTCCGCGAGCCCGTCCGGGTCGACGCTGAACACCGCGACCGAGTGCTCGAAGATCTCGTGCTGCCGGTGCACCTTGTCGATCACCTGCTCGGGACTGCCGACCAGGGCGGGGGAGTGCTCGACGAACTCCTCGACGGTGGGGTGCGACGGTCGCCCGCCGAACCCGCGCTGGAGCGCGGCGTACCGCTCGTACACCGGCCGATAGGTCTCGATCGCGGCCTGGGACGTCTTCGCCACCAGGAACCCGGGCGTGCCGGCGCCGGTGAAGAGCCGGTCGGCGGGCCGGCCGTGCCGGGCCCACTCCGCGCGGTAGTGCTCGGCCAGCGGCCGGGCGCTCTCGCTGGTCGCGGCGGCGTTGGAGAACACCACCGGGTCGCCGTACTCGGCGGCCAGCGCGACCGAGTCGAGGGACGACGAGCTGCCGTGCCAGATCCGCGGCCGGCGGCCGGCGTGCGGCCGCGGGAGCGTGGTGACGCCGTCCAGCCGCGGGCGCCGGACGGCGGCCCACGACACGTCGGTCGTGGTCCAGAGCTCGTGCAGGAGCCGGAAGTTGTCGGCCAGCGCGTGCCGCTGCTCCTCCGGCCGCAGGCCGAACAGCTCCCCGCCGGGCCCGGCGCCCTTGCCGACGATCAGCTCCAGCCGGCCGCGGCTGAGGTGGTCGACGGTCGCGTAGTCCTCGGCGACCCGGACCGGGTCGAGCACCGACAGGACGGTCACGCCGGTGAACAGCCGGATGCGCGTGGTCAGCGCCGCGATGTGCGCCAGCACCACCGGCGGGGCGCTGGAGAGGAACGGCCAGTGGTGGCGTTCGCCGACGCCGAACCCGTCGAAGCCCAGCTCTTCCAGCCGCACGGCGGTGGCCACGGTGAACTCGAAGCTCTTGCGCGTCGCGACGTGTTCGTCGTCGTCGGCCGCGTCGAGGTAGCGGATGGGTGCCAACCCGTAGAACTTCACCGCCGAGCCCACCCCTTCGTCCACAGTGGATTGGTTGCGCGCTGATCGCCTGGTGCCACGAAGGGGAATGTAGGCGGCACCCGTCCCGCCGGGAAGAAGGCACATTGCTGTTACCACCCGGGCGCGTGTGAGCCTCGGCGCCACCACCGAGCCGGAAAGGGGACCGGGTGAACGCGCCCAGCGATCTGCGAGCCGAGCACCGAGCCGTGCCGATCGGCGTCACCGCACCCGCGCCGCGGGTCAGCTGGCGCCTCCCGGACGGTGCCCGCGCGCAGCGGGCCTACCGGATCCGCGGCGACGCCGGCGGCCGCGCGTGGGACACCGGGTGGGTCGAGTCGGACCGGAGCCTGTTCCGCCCGTACGGCGGTCCCGCGCCGGAATCGCGCGAGCTGGTGCGCTTGACCGTGCGGGTGCGCACGGATCTCGGTGAGAGCGACTGGTCGGCGCCGTTGTCGTGGGAGACCGGGCTGCTGGCGCCGTCGGACTGGACCGCCTCGTGGATCGGTCCGGCCGAGGCCGAGGTCCCGCCGCCGGGTTTCCGGCCCGCCTACCACCTGCGCACGACGTTCACCGTCACCGGCCCGGTGGCCCGCGCCCGCGTCTACGCCACCGCCCACGGGGTCTACGAGCTGTTCCTCGGCGGCGAGCGCGTGGGCGACGCGGAGCTGGCGCCGGGCCTCACCGCGTACCGCAGCCGGCTGCACGTCCAAGCCCACGACGTCACCGCGCACCTGCGGCCGGGCGAGGTCGTGTTCGGCGCGACGCTGAGCGACGGCTGGTACCGCGGCCGCACCTCCTACCACCGGCTGCCCGACGGCTTCGGCGACCGCACGGCTTTGCTGGCCCAGCTCCACATCGACTACGCGGACGGGACCACGGCCGTGCTCGGCACCGGACCCGACTGGCGCTCGGCGGCCGGAGCGATCAAAGGCGCCGACTTCTTCGACGGCGTCGAGGTGGACCTGCGGGACGAACCGACCGGCTGGACCCGGCGCGAGGACGCGCCGGGGGAGTGGGCGCCGGTCGTCGTCCGCCCGGCGGTGACCGCCCGGCTGGAGGCGTCCCCGGCACCTCCGGTCCGCCGCGTGCAGGAGCTGCGGCCGGTGTCGGTCACCCGCACCGGGGCGCGACGGCACATCGTCGACTTCGGGCAGAACCTCGGCGGCTGGGTGCGCTTGGCGAACCTCGGCCCCCGCGGCACCGCGCTGCGGCTGACCCACGCCGAGGCGCTGCGGCCGGACGGCGACGTCGACACCACCGGCGGGACGGCGACGCTGCGCTGGTACGTCCCACCGCGGGGCATCCAGGGCGACCGGGTAGTTTCCGCGGGCGGGCCGGACGACGTCTTCGAGCCCCGGCACACCCGGCACGGCTTCCGGTACCTGCGGATCGACGGTCACCCCGGCGAGCTGGGGCGGGCGGACGTGACCGCGGTCGCGGTCAGCTCGGACCTGCCGCGGGCCGGGTGGTTCCGGTGCAGCGACGAGCGGGTGAACCGGCTGCACGAGATCGCGTTCTGGACCTACCGCAACCAGGAGTGCGACGTCCCCACCGCGGAGATCACCCGCGAAACCTCCGGCTGGACCGACTGGGGGTTCAACATGCGCGGCGCGCGGCTGCTGCACGACGTCTCCGGGCTGAGCGTCAAGTGGCTCGCCGACCTGGCCGCCGACCAGTGGCCGGACGGCACCGTCCGCAACTACGCCCCCGACCCGCTCGGGCCGGGCAGCCGCGACGCCCGGTTCGCGATCCCGCACGGGCAAGCCGGCTGGGGCGACTCGGCGGTGTCGGTGCCGTGGGAGATCTGGCGGGCCTACGGCGACGAGGACCTGCTCGCCCGGCAGTACCCGTCGATGACCGCGTGGGTCGAGCGGGTGGCGCGGGTCGCGCGGGAGGACCGGCACCCGGCCCGCCGGGCGGCGCGCCCCGAACCGGCACCGCACGAAGAGTTCTTGTGGGACACCGGGTACCACTTCGGCGAGCACCTCGAACCCGGGCCGCCCAAGCCGCTGGTGACGCTCGGCTGCCGGAACCTGGCGGAGATCACCGACCTCGACGAGTTCACCGCCGCGGTGGTCGAGGAGATGACCGCGCGCGACCACGCCGTGTTCGCCACGGCCTACTTCCACCGCTCGGCGCGGCTGCTCGCGCGGATCGCCGCGGTCCTCGGCCGCGACGACGACGCCGCGCGGTACCGGCGGCTCGCGGCCGACGTGCGCGCGGCGTGGCAGGCGGAGTTCATCCGCCCGGACGGCACCCTGACCGAGCCGACGCAGGCCACGCACCTGCGCGCGCTCGCGTTCGACCTGGTGCCCGAAGCGCTGCGCGGGTTCACCGCGGCCCGGCTGGCGGCCCTGATCCGCGACGCCGGGACCCGGCCGGGCACCG
The DNA here is from genome assembly GCF_046548815.1 of Amycolatopsis sp. cmx-4-83. Classification (NCBI taxonomy): domain Bacteria; kingdom Bacillati; phylum Actinomycetota; class Actinomycetes; order Pseudonocardiales; family Pseudonocardiaceae; genus Amycolatopsis; species Amycolatopsis sp. cmx-4-83. The sequence goes on from NZ_JAEBEF010000003.1 coordinate 283,682, forward strand.
GCCTGCCCTCGACGCACCTGCTGCTGCCGACCCTCGCCGCGACCGGCCACCTCGGCCTCGCCTACGAGCTGCTGTTCCAGCGCGGCACGCCGTCGTGGCTGTCCGTGCCCGAGCGCGGCGGCACGACGTTCTGGGAGACCTGGGACGGGATCGGCGCCGACGGGTCGACCCGGCTCGCGCTGAACCTGCCGACCCGCGCCAGCGTCGTGGAGTTCCTGTACGGCACCGTCGCGGGAATCCGGCTGGACCGCCAGGTCCCCGCCTACCGCCGGTTCACCGTCGCGCCCCGGCCGGGTGGCGGCATCACCTGGGCCGAAGCGCGCTACGAGAGCCCGTACGGCGCCATCGAAGCGGCCTGGCGGATCGACGGCGGGAAGTTCCTCCTCGACGTCACCGTGCCGCCCGGGACGACCGCCGACGTCGTCCTGCCCGACGGCACCCGGGCCGAAGCCGGGCCGGGGACGCACCGCTTCACCGGGACCCCGCCGGACACAGGGGAGGGATAGGGGTTCCGACAGGGGTTCGCGCCGTGGTTCCGCCCGGCGCGCGGATGAACTAATCGGCAGCGGGCCGGCCCGGCTCGTGAAGGAGGTTACGGATCCATGGCGCGGTATCTGCTCGGACGCGTGCTGCAAGGCGTGTTCGTGCTGTGGGCGGCCTACACGCTCTCGTTCGCCGTGCTGTTCGCGCTGCCCGGCGACCCGGCCGCGATCATGGCAGGCCCGACCAACAGCGTCACGCCGGAGCAGCTCGACCGGCTGCGCCACGAACTCGGGCTCGACCGGCCGATCCTGGTGCAGTACCTGGACAAGCTCCTCGGCGCGCTGCACGGCGACTTCGGCCGTTCGCTGCAGTCCGGTGAGCCGGTGTCCGCCCTCATCGGCGGCGCGGTGCCGCCGACCGCGGCCGTGGCGGGCGCGGGGCTGGTGCTCGGCGTCGTGTTCGGCACCGGGTTCGCCGTGCTGGCCTCGGTGACCCGCCGGACGTGGCTGCGCAACGGATTGCTGAGCCTGCCTCCGCTGGGGGTGGCGATCCCGTCGTTCGTCGTGGGTTTGCTGCTGCTGCAGTGGTTCGCGTTCACCTGGAACCTGTTCCCCGCGATCGGCAGCGACGGCTGGGCCTCGCTCGTCCTGCCCGCGCTCACTCTCTCGTTGCAGCCCGCGGCGCTGATCGCGCAGGTGCTCGCCAAGAGCATGGCCGAAGAACTCGGCCGCGGGTACGTGGACGTGGCGCTGGCCAAGGGCGCCGGGCCGCTGCGGGTGAACGTCCGGCACGTGCTGCGCAACGCCGCGCTGCCGGCGCTGACCATCGCCGGGCTGCTTACCGGCGGCCTGCTCACCGGCGCGATCGTGGTCGAGGTCGTGTTCTCCCGCAACGGGCTCGGCCAGGTCACGCAGAACGCGGTGTCCTTCGAGGACCTGCCCGTGGTCCAAGGCGTCGTGCTGCTGGGCGCGCTCGTGTTCGTGGTGGTCAACCTCGTCGTCGACGTGCTGTACCAGGTGCTCGACCCGCGGCTCGGCGCCGAGCGGCGGCGGCCGGTCCTGCTCGCGGGGCGGGGGTGAGCGGCGTGGTGACCCTGGAAAGCCTGCGGCCCCGGCAGTTCGTGCTCCGGCGGCCCGGCCTGGTGCTGTCGGCGTTCTGGCTGCTGCTGGTGCTCGTCGCGGCCGTGGCACCGGCGGTGTTCGCACCGGGCGACCCCTTGGCCGTCGACACCGCCGCCCGCCTGCGCCCGCCGTCGGCCGAGCACCTGTTCGGCACCGATCGCCTCGGGCGCGACCTGTTCGCCGAGACCGTCCACGGCACCGGCCGGACGCTCCCCGCCGCGGTGCTGGCGACCCTCATCGGGCTCGGCGCCGGCGTGGCACTGGGCCTGCTGTCGGGATTCCTGCGCGGTGTCGTGGATCTGGTGGTCATGCGGCTGGTCGACGTGCTGCTCGCCATCCCCGGCCTGCTGCTGGCGCTGATGCTGGTTTCGGTGCTGGGCAAGGGGAGCACGCTCGACGTCGGCATCGCCATCGGCGTCACCGCGATCGCCGGCACGGCCCGGGTGATGCGCGCGGAGGTGCTGCGCGTCGCCGGCAGCGACTTCGTCGAGGCCGCCCGCATCGGCGGGGCGCGGCGGACGCGGGTGGTGCTGCGGCACGTGCTGCCGAACGCGCTGGGCCCGGTGTGGGTGCTGACATTGCTGCTGTTCGGCGTGGCGATCCTGGGCGTCACCACGCTCAGCTTCCTGGGGTTCGGCACGCAGCCGCCGACACCCGAGTGGGGCGCGCTCGTCTCGTCGGGCCGTGACTTCCTCGGCAGCGCCTGGTGGTTGTCGCTGCTGCCGGGCGCGGTGGTGGCGCTGACCATCCTGGCCGCCAACCGCGTCTCGCTCGCTTTCGACGGCGGGAGGGGACTGCAGTGAGCCTCCTCGAAGTCGCGGACCTCGCGATCGACTACCGCGGGCGCCGCACGCCGGTGCGCGCGGTGGATGCGGTGAGCTTCACCGTCGGCGAAGGGGAGACGGTCGCCGTCGTCGGCGAGTCCGGTTCCGGCAAGTCGACCACGGCGCACGCGGTGCTCGGCCTGCTACCGGCGTCGGCGCGCGTGACGTCCGGGCGGATCACCTTCGCCGGGACCGAGCTGACCGCATTGTCCGCCCGAAGGTGGCGCTCGGTGCGCGGCCGTCAGATCGCCTTGGTGCCGCAGGACCCCGGAACCTCGCTGAACCCGGTGCAGCGCATCGGCACCCAGGTCGCCGAAGCGCTGCTGCTGTCCGGTGCGGCCGGGCGGCGCACCGCGCGGGCACGGGCCGTCGAGCTGCTGGCCGAAGCGGGCCTGCCCGATCCGGAGGTCCAGGCCCGGCGGTACCCGGGGCAGCTGTCCGGAGGGATGCGGCAGCGGGCGCTCATCGCGATCGCGATCGCCGGGCGCCCGCGGCTCATCGTGGCCGACGAGCCGACCAGCGCCCTCGACGTCACGGTCCAGCGGCGGATCCTCGACCGCATCGGGAGCCTGGTCCGCGACACCGGCACCGGGCTGGTGCTGATCACCCACGACCTCGGCGTCGCCGCGGAACGCGCGGACCGGCTGCTGGTGATGCGGGCGGGCGCGGTGGTGGAGCGGGGAACGCCTGCCGACGTCCTGACCGATCCTCATGACCCGTACACGAAGTCGTTGATCGCGGCGGCCCCGGGCCTCACGGACGCACCGCGACGTCAGCTCGAGCTGACCACGACGCCCGGCGGCGCGCCCGGCGACCCCTTCGCCGCCGCTTCGGCCACCGCGCCCGAGCGGGACGGTGACCTCCTGCGCGTCGAAGGCTTGGTCAAGGAGTTCCCGTTGCCGCGCCGGGGTTCCGTCCGCGCGGTCGACGACGTGAGCTTCGCCGTTCCCGCCGGCCGGACCTTCGGCTTGGTCGGCGAATCCGGCTCCGGCAAGTCCACGATCGCCCGGCTCGTCCTGCGGCTGACCGAACCGACCGCGGGCCGGGTGGTCTTCGGCGGGACGGACCTGAGGGACTTCCGGCGCCGGGTGCAGCTCGTGCACCAGAACCCGTTCGCCTCCCTCGACCCCCGGCGCACGGTCGAGCAGGTCGTGGCCGACCCGCTGGCCTCCTTCGGGCTCGGCACCCGGAAGCAGCGCCGGCAGCGGGCCGCCGAGCTGACCGACCTGGTCGCGCTGCCGTCCGCGGTGCTGCGGCGCCGGCCGGGCGAGCTGTCCGGCGGGCAGCGCCAGCGCGTCGCGATCGCCCGGGCGCTCGTGCTCAACCCCGAGCTGGTCGTGTGCGACGAGCCGGTTTCCGCGCTCGACGTGTCCATCCAGGCGCAGATCCTCGACCTGCTCGCCGCGGTGCAGGCCGAACTGGGCGTCGCCTACCTGTTCATCTCCCACGACCTGGCGGTCGTCCGGCACTTCGCCGACGAAGTGGGAGTCCTGCACCGCGGCCGGCTCGTCGAGACCGGTCCCGCCGCGCAGCTCTTCGCCGCACCGGCGCACGCCTACACCCAAGAGCTGCTCGCCGCCATCCCCGGCCGTCGCTGACGGCCCGAACCCGAGGAGAACCACCGAAGTGTCCACCAAAACGCTGGCGACGGCGCTCGTCGCCGGAGCACTCCTGCTCACCGCCTGCGGGAGCGGCACCTCCGCCGGAGGGTCCGGCCCGGCCGGCACGCCGAAGCCCGGCGGGACGCTCACCCTCGCCCTCGGCGGCGACCCGGTGAGCCTCAACCCGCGCGCGGTCACCCCGCTCGTGCGCGAAGTCGCGCGGCCGGTCGTCGACTCGCTGCTGGCGCTGGACCCCGGCACGAAGAAAGCCGTGCCGTGGCTCGCCGAGTCCTACGACGTCAACGCCGACGCCACCGAGTTCACGCTGCACCTGCGCCACGGCGTCACGTTCTCCGACGGCACCCCGCTGACCGCGCGGGTGGTCAAGGCGAACTTCGACGACATCGTCGCCAACAAGGCCAAGACGACCGGGTCGAGCGCGAACTCCCTGCTGGACCAGGGCGGCTACCGCGAGACGGCGGCGCCCGACGACTTCACGGTCGTACAGCGGTTCGCCAAGCCGTACCCCACCTGGCCGCTGTGGCTGACCGGCGCCGGGTACGGGATCCTCGGCGACGCCACGCTGAAGCTGCCCTTCGACGACCGGTTCGACAAGATCATCGGCACCGGCCCGTTCGTCGTCGGCTCCTACACCCGCAACAGCGAGGTCGTGCTGACCAAGCGCGCCGGGTACGCGTGGGGCCCCAAGACCGCCGCGCACACCGGGGACGCGTACCTGGACAAGGTGGTCTTCAAGGTCATCACCGAACCCAGCGTGCGCACCGGCGCGGTGAAGACCGGTCAGGTCCAGGTGGCCGGTTCGCTCAACCCGGCCGACATCGCACCCCTGCGCGACGCCGGGTTCTCGATCGTGGCGCAGAAGATCCCGCGCAACACCGAAGGCCTGGTGGTGACCGGTGCCGACCGCGCGCCGCTGAACGACGCGGCCGTCCGGCAGGCGCTGGTCAAGGCGGTGGACACCACGCAGATCCGGGACGCACTGCTCACTCCCGAGTGGACGGTCCCGACCAGCGTCGTGACCGGCGCGGTCGTCGGGTACGCCGACCAGTCGGCCGTGTTGAAGCCCGACGCCGCCGAGGCGGCGAAGCTGCTCGACCAGGCCGGCTGGGCACCCGGCGCCGACGGCGTCCGCGCCAAGGGCGGCACGCGGCTCACGCTGAAGCTCGGCTGGGTGTCCCGCGGCAACGCCTGGGACCAGCCGCTCGTCGAGCTGCTCACCGCCCAGTTCAAGAAGCTCGGCGTAGACCTGCAGCCCGAGCTGGTGACCGCGGCGCAGGCCGTGCAGTACCTGCAGGCTCGCAACCGCTGGGACCTGTTCCTGTCCGGCGTCGCCGGCGGCCTCGACGCGGGTGTCGGGCTGCTCGGCACGTTCACCAGCGCGGCCCCGAACTTCTACAACGTCCAGGACGCCGACCTCCAGCCGCTGCTGCAGCGGCAGGCCACGACCGCCGACCCGGCGGCCCGCGCGAAGGTACTCGGCGACATTCAGGCGCGGATCCTCACCCAGGGCCTGGCGGTGCCGCTGGTCGAGGACACGGCCGTGGTGGCGGTGGGCAAGAAGGTCCAGGGCTTCGCGCTGGACGCGGACGCGCGGCTGCCGTCGCTGCTCGACGTCTGGCTGGCCTGACGTGAAACCCGCCCCGTTCGACTACCACGCGCCCGCGTCACTGGCGGAGGCCGTCGCGCTGCTCGGCGCCCGCCCGGGCACGCGGGTACTGGCCGGCGGGCAGAGCCTGCTGCGGTCGATGAGCAGCCGGACGCTGTGCCCGCCCGCGCTGGTGGACCTGCGGGCGCTGCCCGGCCTCGACCGGATCGAGCGGGCACCGGGCCGGATCGTCGTCGGGGCGCGGGTGACCCAGCGGGCGGCCGAGGACGCGGACTGCCCGCTGCTGCGGCGCGTCCTGCCGTTCGTCGGCCACCCGCAGACGCGCGGCCGCGGCACCGTGGTCGGCAGCGTGGTGCACGCCGACCCCGGTGCCGAACTGCCGGCCGCGCTGCTCGCCGTCGACGGGGTGGTGCACGCGTACGGGCCGGGCGGGACGCGGCGCATCGCGGCCGCGGACTTCTTCCGCGGCCCGTTCACCACGGCATTGGCGCCGGACGAGATCGCGACGGCGGTCGAGCTGCCCGTCCCGGCCGGCGCCGGGTGCGCCGAAGTCGCCGGCTGCGGAGCCGTCGCCGCGACCGACCGGGCCGGAGTCCGGCTCGCGCTCTTCGGCGTCGGCGACCGGCCGCGGCGCGCGTACCACGCCGAGCGCGCCTGGCGGTCCGGCGGGGATTTCCCCGCGGCGGTGCGCGAAGACCTCGCGGGCGTGCCGGACGGATACCCCCGCGAGGTCGCTCCGGCGCTGCTGCGCCGCGCGCTGGCGGACGTCCGATGAGCGAGCACCGCGTTCGCGTCGAGGTCAACGGCGACCGGCACGAGCTGACGGTCGAAGCCCGGCTCAAGCTCACCGACCTGCTGCGGGACCGGCTCGGGCTCACCGCCACGCACCTCGGCTGCGAGCGCGGGGTGTGCGGCGCGTGCACGGTGCTGCTCGACGACGTCCCGGTGCGGTCGTGCCTGGTGCTCGCCGTGCAGGCGGACGGTTCGTCGGTGGTGACCCTGGAAGGACTGCCGGACGGCGACCCGGTGCGGACGGCGCTGCACGAGGAACACGCGCTGCAGTGCGGGTTCTGCACCCCCGGGATCGTGCTTTCGTTGTGGCACCTGGTGAACCGGGAGGGCGCCACCGCGGCGGACGCCCGGGCGGCGCTCGAAGGCCACACCTGCCGCTGCACGGGGTACGTCCACCTGCAGCGGGCCGTCGACCGGGTGGTGCCGGCGTGATCGGCGTACCGGTCCCGCGGCGGGAGGACGCCCGGCTGCTGGCCGGGCGCGGGCGGTTCGTGGCCGACATCCGGCCCGAGGGAACGGTGCACGCGGCCTTCGTCCGCAGCACCCACGCGCACGCGCGGATCCGGTCGGTCGCCGTCGACGTGCCGGCGATCGCCGTGGTCACCGCGGCCGACTTCCCCGGCGGGCCACCACTTCTGCCCGGCGTCGCGGGTTCACCACCGCCCGCGCGGGCCGCGCAACCGGTGCTGGCCGACGGCCGCGTCCGGTACGTCGGCGAGCCGATCGCCATCGTGGTCGCCGCCGACCGGTACGCCGCCGAAGACGTCGCCGCGCTCGTCTCCGTCGAGTACGAACCCCTCGGCGCCGAGGTACCCCTGCACGAGGGCGGGGACGTCGAGCAGGTCATCCGGGCCCGCACCGGCGCCGCGCCGCCAGCCAGCTTCGAAGCCTCCTTCACGATCGCCCGCCAAGCCGCCGCGCCGGTCGAACCGCGCGGGGTGGTCGCCGAATGGGACGACGCGCGCGGGCTGACGCTGTGGACGTCGACCCAGATCCCGCACCTCGTGCGGGACGTCGTCGCGCGGTTCCTGGGGCTCGCCACCGATCGGGTCCGCGTGGTGCTGCCGGACGTCGGCGGGGCGTTCGGCGCGAAGATGCAGCCGTACCCGGAAGAACTCCTCGTGGCCTGGCTGGCGCGGCGGCTCAGGCGGCCGGTGACCTGGCTCGAGGACCGCGACGAACACGAAACCGCCACCACCCACGGCCGCGACCAGCGCCACGACGTCGAGGTCACGCACGACGAGGACGGGCGCGTGCTCGCGATCCGCGACCGGATCACGACCGACATCGGCGCGTACGCGTTCACCAACGCCGTCGCGGACGCGGTCGGCGCGGCGGGAGCGGTGCCCGGGCCGTACCGGATCCCGGCGTACGAGGTGGAATCGCGCGCGGTCTTCAGCGCCAAGACGCCGTCTTCGCCGTTCCGTGGCGTGGGAGCCGCGCCGGCCACGTTCGTCGCGGAACGGATCATGGACCTCGTCGCCGCACGCACCGGACTGGATCCCGTGACCGTCCGCCTCCGCAACTTGCTCACCCCGGACGAGCTGCCGTTCGACCGGAGCCTGGTGCTGCACACGGCGTTCGGCGCGATCCCGTGGCCGGTCCTCGACAGCGGCGACTACCCGGCCGCGCTGCGAAAAGCGCTGGAACTGGCCCGGTACGACGACTTCCGGCGGGAACAACGCCGGGAACGCGAACGGGACCGGCACCTCGGCATCGGTTTCGGCTGCTACGTCGAGGGCACCGGTGGGGGAGCGCCGGAAACCGCGACCGCGCGGGTGGTCGAGCGCGGCCGGGTCGAAGTGACCACCGGGACCGCGCCGAGCGGGCAGGGCCACGAGACGGTGCTCGCCCAGATCGCCGCCGACGAACTGGGAATCCCCGTGGATGACGTCGTGGTGGTGCTCGGCGACACCGCGCGGATCCCGCGTGGCGGCGGCACGATGGCCAGCCGGTCGGCCGTCCTCGGTGGCGGCGCGGTCCGGCTGGCCGCCCGGAAACTCCGGCGCGGCACGGAATCGAGCGCCGAGGCCACGTTCGACCCCGCCGGCTCGCCGGCCGCCTACGGCGTGCACGTCTCGACCGTCGAAGTCGACACGGCGACCGGGCTCGTCACCCCGCTGCGGCACCTGGTCGTGCACGACTGCGGGACGGTCCTCAACCCGGCGCTGCTGGCCGGGCAGATCCACGGCGGTCTCGGCTTCGCGATCGGCGACGCGCTCATCGAGGAAGTCGCCTACCGGCCCGGCGGACGTCCGCTCGAGTACCGCGTCCCCGGTCCCGGCAGCATGCCGCCGGAGGTCGAGATCCACCACACCGACGTCTCGTTCCCCGCCCCGGGGCAGCCCGACGGCGTCAAAGGAGCGGGCGAGGGCGCGGTGATCGGCGGGACCGCCGCCGTCGCCAACGCGGTCGCCGACGCCGTCGGCGTGCCCGTCACCACCATCCCGTTGACCCCCGAACGCGTGCTGCGGCTCGTCCGGGACTCCCTGCTGGAGGTCGAGTGAAGTTCATCGGTCTGGCCCCGATCCAGCGCACGAACGATCCGCGCACCGGGCAGCCGCTCGGCGAGACCGAGCTGATCGAGCGCGCGATCCGCACCGCGGTGTGGTTCGAGGAGCTGGGGTTCGACGGCTTCGGCTTCGGCGAACGCCACCACGAACCGTTCCTGGCCACCGCGCCCGCGGTGCTGCTGGGCCACCTCGCGGCGGTGACGTCGCGGGTGCGGCTGTTCACCGGCGTGACGTTGCTGTCGGTGCACGACCCGGTCCGCGTCGCGGAGGACTACGCCACGGTCGACCACCTCTCCGGCGGCCGGCTCGACCTGGTCGTCGGCAAGGGTGCGGGCCCGGGCCAGGCCGAGCTGTTCGGCCTCACCCGGGACGACGCGCGCACCGCGCTGGCCGAGAACTACCGGCTGCTGCGGCGGTTGTGGACCGAACGCGACGTCGTGTGGCGTGGCTCGCGACGACCCGCGCTGAACGGCGTCACGACGTTGCCGCGGCCGCTGCAGGCGCGGCCGCGGATCTGGCACGGCAGCGCGTCTTCGGCCGATTCCGTCGAACTGGCCGCGGAGTACGGCGACCCGCTGATGTTCTCGGCCGCGTCCGCCCCGCCGGAGTCCTTCGCCTGGCTCGTCGAGGAATACCGGAGCCGGTGGGCTCGGCACGGCCACGCCCCGGACCGCGCTTACACCGGCGCGGGCACTCCGGCGCTTTACGTGGCACGTACTTCGCAGCAGGCACTGGCCGACTTCGGGCCCAGCTACGCCGCGAGGCAGGCGCTGCGCCGGGGCATCGGCCAGACCCCGGCGTTCCCGACCGTCGAGGACTTCGTCGAGCGCAGCCCGGCCTTGATCGGCAGCCCGGAACAGGTCGTCGACAAGGTCCACCGCCTGCACGAGGTGTTCGGGCACCGCGCGCAGTGCTTCAGCGTCGAGCCGGAAGGCCTCACCGACGCCCAGCACCGGGCGGGTATCGAGCTGCTCGCCGCCGAAGTCGTCCCGCGGCTGCGCCGTGAGCTGCCGGACCCGCCGTGGCCGGAGGCGCTGTGAGCTACCGGATCGCCGTCGACGTCGGCGGCACCTTCACCGACGTCGCGCTGCTCGGGTCGGACGGCGTGGAGCTGGCGCACAAGACCGGCTCCACGCCGGACGACCCGGCCGCGGGTGTCGCCGCCGGTCTGACCGCCATCGCGGCGAAAGCGGGGCTGCCGCTCGGGGAGCTGTTGCGGCAGACCGAAGTCATCGTGCACGGCACCACCGTCACGACGAACGCACTCGTCACCGGCAACGGCGCGCGGACCGGGCTGCTGACCACGCGGGGGTTCCGGGACGTCCTGCTCGCGCGGCAAGGCGCCCGGGCCGACCAGTTCGCCTCGCGCACGGCACCCCCGCCGCCGCTGGTGCCCCGGTACCTGATCGAAACCGCGCGCGAGCGGGTCGACCGCGACGGCGTCGTCACCACCCCGCTCGACGAGGACGACGTGCGCTCGGCCGCGCGGCGGTTCCGCGAAGCCGGCGTCGAGGCGGTCGCCGTGAGCTTCGTGTTCTCGTACCTCCACGACGAGCACGAGCGGCGGGCGGCGGAGATCCTCGCCGCGGAGCTGCCCGGGGTGTTCCTGTCGGTGTCCTCGCGGGTGGCGCCGGAGGTGCGGCTGTTCGAGCGGACGTCGACCACCGCGCTCAACGCGTACGTCGGCCCGGTGCTGCGGGCGCACCTGGACCGGCTCGCCGATCGCCTGGCCGGGCTGGGCTACTCCGGGCGCGTGGTGATCGTGCAGTCCCACGGCGGCGTCGTCAGCCTCGAACGTGCGGCCGAGGGGGCCGTGCGGACGCTGCTGTCCGGCCCGGCGGGCGCGCCAGCCGCGGTGGCCGGGATCGCCGCCGCGCTCGGGGTGCCCGAAGCGATCACGATCGACATGGGCGGCACCAGCTTCGAGGTCAGCCTGTCCTCCCACGGCGTCACCGCGCTGACCACGAAGGCCGAACCGGCCGGGCACCCGGTGTCGGTGCCGATGCTCGACATCAGCACGATCGGCGCCGGCGGCGGGTCGATCGCGACGGTGAGTCCCGGCGGGCTCTTGCGGGTCGGCCCGGCCAGCGCGGGTGCCGACCCCGGCCCGGCGAGCTATGGCCGTGGCGGCCGCGAGGCGACGGTCACCGACGCCGACTTGCTCCTCGGCTACCTGGCCGGCGGGTTCGGCGACGGCCTGAAGCTCTCCGAGGCCGCCGCAGCCGAAGCCGTCGGAGCTGTCGCCACGCGGCTGGGGCTGAGCCCGGTCGAGACCGCCGCCGGGATCCACCGCGCGGTCAACGCCGAGATGGCCGACAGCCTGCGCCTGGCTGTCGCCCGGCACGGGCTCGACCCGCGCCGGTTCGCGCTCGTCGTCGCCGGTGGCGCGGGTCCGGTGCACGCCGTCGAGCTAGCCAAGGACCTGGGGATCCCGCTAGTCGTGGTGCCGCCGGGCGCGTCGGTGCTTTGTGCCCGGGGGATGCTGCGTGCCGACCTGGTCCGCTACTCGGTGCGCACGGTGCTGGGGCGTCCACAAGACCCGGAGGCGCTCGACGCCGTCTTCGCGGGCCTGGAAAGCGAAGCCAAGGCGGAGCTGCTGGCGGATGGCGGGGCGCCGGAGCGGATCCGGCTGACGCGGCTGGCCGACGTCCGCTACGTCGGTCAGGTGCACGAGATCCCGGTGCCGTTCCCGCCAGGATGGGTGGTCGACGCGGCCGCCGTCGCCGGGCTCACCGAGCGTTTCCACGAGGTCCACGACCAGCGCTACGGCTATGCCCAGCCGGACGCGCCGGTCGAGCTGGTCAACCTCCGCCTCGAAGCCCGGGCCCTCGCGACGGCCGTTCCCGCGGCTCCCGGTCGCCGGGACGGGTCACCGTCCGCGACCCGGCAGGCCTGGTTCGACGGCGGCTTCGCCGAGGTCCCGGTGCTGTCCGCCGGGTCGGTGCCGGTGCACGCCGGACCCGCGCTGCTGGCGGGCGAGGGCACGACCGTGGTGGTCCCACCCGGCTTCGCCTTCGAGGTCACCGGGGACGGGACCGTCCTGATCTTCGCCGCGGGCACCTCGCGCACCGAAGTGCTGACCGGACTGCGGGAAGGAGACCGATGACGATCCTCGCCACAGTGGTGGACAACCGGCTGCACGCCATCGCCGAGCGGATGGCCGACGCGATGCTGCGCTCCTGCCGGTCCACGACGTTCCAGAGCCGCGACTTCGTCACCGGGATCTTCACCGCGGCGGGGGAGTGGGTGGCGGCCAAGGACTTCATCCCCGTGCTCGCCGGTTCGCTGCCCAGCGCGTACGAGGGCATCACGGCCAAGTTCGGCGACGACGTCCACGACGGTGACGTCTTCGTCCTGAACGATCCCTACCACGGCAACAACCACCCGCCGGACGTGACGATCTTCAAGCCCGTCTTCCACGAGGGCGTGCTGCGGTTCTGGGCCGCGACCAAGGCGCACCACGCCGACGTCGGCGGCAGCGGCGGCGCGGGGTACAACCCGGGCGCCCGCGACTGCTACGAGGACGCGTTGCGCATCCCGCCGGTCCGGCTCGTCCACCGCGGCCGCCGCCAGGACGACGTCTGGGACCTGATCCTGCTGAACCTGCGCCTGCGCGACGCGGTCGAAGGCGATCTGCAGTGCCAGATCGGCGCCGCGACCCTCGGCGAGCGCGAACTCGTCGCGCTGCTCGACGCGTTCGGCGTGGCTCCCGTGCTCGACGCCGTGCGGGTCCAGCTGGCCGCGTCCGAACGGCACCTGCGCGCGGAAATCGCCCGCTGGCCCGACGGCGTCCACGAAGCCGAGCGCCTGCTCGACGACGGCGGTGAGCACCACCGCGAGCCGATCGCCATCCGGCTGCGCCTCACCGTCGAGGGCGACCACGCCACCTTCGACTTCACCGGCTCCGACCCGCAGGTCGCCGGGTACGCCAACTCGACCCGCGCCAACACCGTCGCGTCGGTGTTCGTCGCGGTGTTCGGCGTGACCGACCCGGCGCAGCGGCGCACCAGCGGCGCGCTGGCCGCGTTCGACGTCGTCACCGCGCCGGGGACGATCGCGCACGCCGTCGAGCCGGCCGCCACCACGCTCTGCACGATCACCGCCTGCGAAGCCATCGTCGAAACCGTCTGGCTCGCGCTGGCCAAAGCCGATCCCGCGCGGTCGAACGCCGGCTGGTCGCGCGGGTACGCCTTCGCGGCGGTCGGGGTGAACGAGCGGACCGGCCGGGCGTTCGGCGCGACCGGCGCGCTCAAGGGCGGCTCCGGCGCGACCGCCGGGTTCGACGGCTGGGACGCGATCGGCTCCCCGGTCGCGATGGGCGGCGGCCGCGAGGTCGACGTCGAGCTGCACGAACTGACCGCACCCGCCACGATCCTGCACCAGGGCTTCGAAACCGACTCCGCGGGCGCGGGCCGATGGCGTGGCGGGCTCGGCGGCGTGTCGTGGTGGCGCATCGACCAGGACGACGTCCAGGTGGTGTGCCTGGGCTCGGGCGCGCTGCCCGAGACGGTCCCGTTCGGCGTCGACGGCGGCGGCGCGGCCCCGCGCAACGTCGGCCGCGTGCATCACCGCGACGGGCGGATCACCGTGCCGCCCACCAACAGCACGCTGCGGCTGCACCGCGGCGACGTCCTGGAGATCCACACCTCGGGCGGCGGCGGGTACGGCGATCCGCGGGAGCGGTCGCGCGAAGCCGTGCTCGCCGACGTCCGCGACGAACTCGTCTCCCCGGCCGCCGCGGCCGCGGTCTACGGCCTGGTTCTCCCTCCGACCGAAAGGTGACCATGACCCTGCACATCGCGGTACTCGACATCCCCTCCAACGGGCACGTCCTGCCGAAGGTCGCGCTCGTCGACGAGCTGGTGCGCCGCGGCCACCGCGTCACCTACGTCGTGGCCGAGCGGCTGGCCGACCGGGTCAGCCGCTTCGGCGCCGAAGTGGTGACCTACCCCTCGCTCGACCCGCTCGCCAGCCTCCGCGAGGACGACCCGGTCGCGGCGACCCGCGCGTTCTTCCGCGAGAACCTGGCCATCCTGCGCGCCGCCCGGGAACACTTCGGCGACGAGCGCCCCGACGTCGTCGCCTACGACGAGGCCGCGTTCCAGGCCGGGCGGATCCTGACCCGGCTCTGGCGGCTGCCCGCGGTGCTGCTGTCCCCGAGCGTGGTGAACAACGAGCACTACTCCTACTTCGACCACATGGAACGGCTGGCGCCCGGGCACCGGGTGGCCGACCCGGTCGAAGAGATCACCGCGGCCCTCGAGGAATTCGGGCTCGACGACGAGTTCGAAGACTTCCTCTGGCGGCAGCGGCGGATCCGGGAGTTCACCATCGTGTTCGTCCCGCCGCGGTTCCAGCCCGCGCACGAGACGTTCGACTCCGGCCAGGTCGTGTTCGTCGGTCCCAGCGTGGAAAAGCGGGACTTCCTCGGCACGTGGGAGCCGCCGGGCGACGGGCTTCCCGTCGTGCTGGTGTCGCTGGGCGGCGTGCGCAACGGCGACGCGACCTTCTTCGAGACCGTGATGGGCGCGTTCGCCGGACGGCCGTGGCACGGCGTGGTGTCGGTCGGTGACACCCTCGACGACGCGCTGCTGGAGCGCCTGTCCGGGCTGGCGCCGAACGTCGAGGTGCGCCGCTGGGTGTCCAATGTGGGCGTGCTGGAGCACGCGGCCGCGTTCGTCACGCACGGCGGCAGCGGTTCGCTGCTGGAGGCGTGGCACACCGCGACGCCGGTGGTCATCGTCCCGCCCGCGCCGGACTTCCTGCCCTACGCCGAATGGATCACGCAGCTGGGCGCGGGCCGCGTGGTCCCACCGTCCGAATTGGACGCCGACCGGCTGGTCGCCGAACTGGAAGGGCTGTTCGCCGACGACGTCGTCCGGGACCGGCTGCTGGAGCTGCAGGCGCACACCCGGGCCGCCGGGGGCGCCCCGCGCGCCGCTGACGCGCTGGAGGCGTACGCGGCGTCGGCCGTCCGTGGGGAGGTGCGGTCGTGACCGCCGGAGCCGTGGTCGTCACCGGCAGCGGATCCGGGATCGGCGCGATCACCGCGGTGACCCTCGCCCAGCGGGGCTACCCCGTCGTGGCGTCCGTGCGCTCGCCCGACCGCGCGGCGGAACTGACCGAGCTGAGCCGCCGCGCCGGGGTCACCGTGGACGTCGACCGGCTGGACGTCACCGACGACGCCGCCATCCCCGGCTTCATCGACGGCGTCGTCGCGCGCCACGGCGGGCTGCACGCGATCGTCAGCAACGCCGGTGTCACCGGGATCGGGACGTTCGAGGACGAAGACATCGCGAGCTACCGCCGCGTTTTCGACGTCAACGTCTTCGGCCCGGTGCTGCTGCTCAAGACAGCCTTGCCGCACCTGCGTGCCGCGGGTGGCCGGTTCGTCGCCGTCGGCAGCATCGCCGGCGTCGTGGGCCTGCCGTTCCAGGAGTCCTACTCCGGCTCGAAGTTCGCGCTGGAAGGCATCCTCGAGAGCTACGCGCACGTCGCCCGGCACGTCGGCGTTTCGGTGTCGATCGTGGCGCCGGGCCCGGTGAGCACGGACGGTGCGCAGGAACAGGACTGGCCGCGGATCTTCGCCGGGGCCGGTCCGTACGAGAAGCTGTTGCGGCAGTACGTCGGCAACGCCGCGGCGGCGGGCTTCCCGGGCCTGCCCGCGATCCAGACCGCGGCCGAGGTCGCGGCCGCTGTCGCGGACGTCCTCGCCGCCGACGACCCACCACTGCGGTACCCGACTTCGCCGAGTGCGCGGGCGTTCTTGGCGGCGAAGCTAGCGGACGTCTCCGGCGACGCGGCCGCCGCCCTGATCGCGGGCTGGCTCACCGCGGAAAGCGCGGCGGAATAGGGGTTTTGAGGGGAGCGGACGCGGGCCGCCCGCCGGTAGCGTCCGTGGCATGCCGGAGAAACTCGACGACAAGACCAGGGCCTTCGTGGACGGGAAGAACTTCCCGGTCGTGGCCACCGTGAACGCCGATGGCAGCCCGCACTCCTCGATCGTGCTGATCAAGCGCGACGTGGACGACTCGCTGCTGTTCGTGACCCACGCGGGGCGCCGGACCGAGCGCAACATCACCCGCGACCCGCGGGTGAACCTGTCCGTGTTCGACCTCGCGAACCCGATCACCTCCATCGAAATCCGCGGTACCGCGAAGGTTCTCGAAGGCGGTGGCAAGGAGCTCGCCGACGAGCTGACCTTGAAGTACCTGGACGAGGTCCACGACGTGGACGACGTCTCCCGGGTCGTCGTCCGCGTGGTGCCGCACCAGGTGATCGCCTTCCCGCCGGAGCCGAAGTGAGCTACGGGCCCGGCCGGGGACCGGGCCCCAGCCCGCTCGCCGACGCGGCGCTCTCGGACCTGCTGGCCGTCCACCGCATGGGTGTGCTCGCGCTGACCACGGCGGCCGGCACCCCGCACCTGTCCACTGTGGCCCAGCACTGGGACCCGGCGGAACGCGTGGTGCGGATCAGCACGACGGCGGACCGGCTGAAGGTCCGGCTGGCGCGCCGGAGGCCGATCGGCGCGCTGCACGTGTCCACACCGGACTTCCTGGCGTTCGCGGTCGCCGAGGGAACGGCGGAGCTGTCGCCGGTGAGCGAAGTCCCCGGCGACGCGGCCGGCCGTGAACTCCTCTCGCTCGACGGGCCGTACGAGCGCGCCGAGGACGAGGAGGCGTTCCTCAAGCAGATGGTGGCCGACCGGCGGCTCGTGCTCCGGCTGCGCGTCACGCGGCTCTACGGCACCGCGCTCGCCGTCTCGTAGGGGTGGCTACTTCGTCGCGACGTCGAGCAGGATCTTCAGCAGTTCGCCGGGCGCGTCCCGCATGAGGTTGTGCCCGCCGTCGAGACTGTGCGTGGTCCACGTGGGATCGGCGCGCAGGCGCTCGTAGACGGGGGTGAAGGGCGATTCTCCGTCCCAGCCGGCGGCGTAGACGTAGTCCCGCCGCCGGACCCGGGCCGGGTCGCCGGTCAGGCGGAGCGGCTGCAGCACCGAGGCCAGGGGGTGCGGGGTGGCCCGCGGGTCGAAGAACGGCAGCGGGCGGACGGCGTACCCGCTGTCGACGACGTCGAGGTAGACGAGGCTGTCCACTCGTCCGGGCAGGCGGTCGGCGGCGCCGGTGATGACCATCCCGCCGTAGCTGTGGCCGACCAGCACGGCGTCGTGGACGTCCTCGGCCGCCAGCAGCGCCGTCACGTCCTCGATGTGGGTGTCGAGGTTGACCCCGCCGGACAGGAGGTGGCTGCGTTCGCCGATCCCGGTCGGTGTCACCGGGTGGACGACGTGCCCGAGCCCGCGCAGCTGTGCGGTCAGGTCGGCGAAGCACCAGCCGCCGTGGCACATGCCGGGAACGAGGACGAAAGCGGTCATGGTCGGGCTCCGGTTTCTTCGGTGTGGTGGCCGGTCGGTGCGAGGTGTGGCCGGGCGCCGGCCAGTACCGCCGCCACGGCGCACAGACCGGCGGTCCAGGCCAGGGGAGTGGCCGGCGAGGTGTGGTCGGCGAGGAGGCCGGCGAGCCAGGGTCCTGCCGTCTGCCCGGTGGCGAACAGCGCGGTGAACGCGGCGAGGGTGGCGGTCAGGTCGGCGGGCGCGACGACGGTCCGGAGGTGCGCGGTGACGGCGGCGGGGACCGCCATGAAGCTTGCCCCGTAGGTGGTGGCGGAGGCGATCACCACCGCGGGCGAGGGCGACAGCAGCGCCAGTGCCGCGCCGGCGGCCAGCACGCCGAGCACGAGAGCCAGCGCGCGCGTGCCGGGCCAGCGCGTGATCGGGCGGCTCCACATCGCCGGCGCCGCCACGACGGCCGCGCCCAGCAGCGTCCAGGTGAGCGTCACCTGGACGACCGGCGCGTGCCGGTTGGCCAGGTACACGGACAGGAAGGTGATGTAGGTGATGTAGCCTGCCGCGAAGAGGAAGTACGCCGCGGCGACCGGCCACAGTGGACGGACTCGGGCGCGGCCCGCTTCGCCGGCCGGTTCCTCCTCGCCGGTTTCCGCCGCCGTCCAGCAAGCCAGTGCCGCCGCCCCGGCGGCGACGCCCAGCCCGATCCACGCCACCTGCCAGTGGCCGGCCAGCCCGGGAATGGCGAGGCCGCTGAGGACGATGCCCAGGCCGGTTCCGGCGAAGTACACCGTGATGGGCGTGCTCGAGCCGGTTCGCGCGGCGGCCCGGGCCGCGATCACCCCACCCGCGATGAACACCACCGCTCCGCTCGCCCCGGCCACGGCACGGACCGCCAGCAGCACCACGAAGACGTCACCGGCCGCCGTGCCGGCCAGTGCGACCGCGGTGACGGCCAGGCCCCAGCGGAACGCCGCGGCCGCACCCCACCGGCGAACCACGGCCGCCGTCGCCACGGCGCCGGCCAGGTAGCCGAGCCCGTTCGCGGTGCTGACCGCTCCCGCCTCGGCCAAGGTCCACCGCAGGTCGTCTCCCATGGCCGGAACGAGCAGGCCGTAGGAAAAGCGCGCGAGACCCAGCGCGGACGCCGTTCCCAGCGCCAGCCGCGCGGCCCGTCGGATCGCTGTCACGCCCCCACCCCCGAGATCGAACCGATCGGTACGATCCGGGACGCTAGCACACTGATCGAACCGATCGGTACGATCGTGGGTATGCCGGTAGCCAAAGGCTCGACCATCGACCCGGAGCGCACCCGCGCCGCGATCCTGCGCGAGGCCACGCAGGTGCTGTACGAACGCGGGCTCGACGGCATCGGGGTGGCCGCGCTCTGCGCCCGCCTCGGGGTGTCGAAGGAAACGCTCTACCGGCACTTCGGCACCAAGGACGGACTCGTCCACGCGGTACTCGAAGCCCGCAGCGACCGGTTCGTCCAGTGGCTGACCGACGTCGTCCGGCAGGCCGGGCCGGACGATCCCGCCGGCCAGCTCGCCGCCCTGTTCGACGCCCTCCAGGGGTGGTACGAGGAGCCCGGGTTCCGCGGCTGCGGAATGCTCAACGCCGCCGCCCAGCACCACACCGCCCCGGTCCGGGCCATCACTGCGCGCCACCTCGGCCGCTACGCCGACCTGCTCACCGAGATCGCCGTCCGGGCCGGCGCCGCCGACCCCGACCGGCTGGCACGGCAGCTGCTCATCCTCGTCGAGGGCGCCACCGCCGTGGCCGACCACCACGACCGGCACGCGGGGGACGACGCACGCCAGGCCGCCCTCACCCTGCTGGCCGCGGCCCGCCGGCCTTGAGCAACGATCCGCGGCGATGCCGGTGCGTCACACCTTGTCCGGGAGCCGCACGGTCCGCCGGCCGGGCAAGGGCTCCGGCAATGTCGCGCGTCGGCGAGCGGGTGACCGGCCGCGTGGTCTGCCCGGCGTCGCGGGGATGTCATGAAAGGGTCGTTCATGTCGTCTGGTGAGGTGAACGACCCTTTCATGACATCGCGGAGGGGCGGATCGGCCCGACTGCCCGACTTTGCCGGGCCCCTGGCCAGCCGGGCTTGCTTCACGCCGGGTCCGGGAGCCGCACCGCCAGCTCCCGGATCCGGTCCACCAGGCGGGCCTGCGCGATGACCGGCGCGCCCTCCAGACCCGACGGCACCCCGTCCCGCACGCGGGCGACGAACCGGGACACGACCGCGGCGAAGTGGTCGTCGGCCGGCAAAGTCAGCTCCTCGACGCGGTTCCGGCGCTCGATCCGGATGACCGGCGCGTGGCCGGCGGGCGGGGTGTAGGCCCACAGCACCGAGAGCCGGCCCTCGTCGCCGCCGAGTTCGTAGCGGGACCGGTACGCGTGCCGCATCCCGAACGTCAGGTGCGCGGATTCGCCGCGGGGCCCGGTCAGCAACGCGGCGCCGCCGACGTCCACGCCGAGACCGGCGTCGATGTTCAGCGTGGCCCCGGCGACGTCGGTGGCTTCGCCGAAGAAGTGCAGCGCGGTGCGGACCGGGTACACGCCGATGTCGAGGAGCGCGCCGCCACCGACGTCCGGCTGGTAGCGCATGTCTCCGGCGGCGGGAGCGGGGATCGCGAACTCGGCCGTGAGCGTCCGCGGGGTACCGACGACGCCGTCCGCGACGAGATCGCGGACCGCCGCGTGCTGCGAGTGGCACAGGAACATGAAGTTCTCGAGCAGCGCCAGCCCGCGCTCATCGGCCGACGCCACCAGGTGCTCGACCTCTTTCGCCGTGGTGGCAAGGGGTTTCTCGGCGAGCACGTGCAGGTCCGCGCGCAAGGCGCGGTCGATCCATTCGGCGTGCAACGCCGCGGGTAATGGGACGTGCACCGCGTCGAGATCGTCGCGCGCGAGCAACCGGTCGTACCCGGTGACGGGCTCGCCGCCGAACCGCGCCGCGAACCGCGCGGCCTTGGCCGGGTCCCGGCTCGCGACGGCGGCGACCACCACGTTCGGATTCCCGGTCAGTGCGGGCAACATCTTGCGCCAGGCGATGCTCGCGCAGCCGAGGACACCGATGCGTAGCGGGCTCATACCCGCCGACCCTACGGCCGCGGCGGCGTGCGGACCGAAGCCGGCGAAGACGTTAGGGGCTGATCGGGGTGCTGTTCCAGTCGCTGGGAGCCCGCCCCGGAATCCGTGGGGCCCGGGGTATAACTCCCGGGGAGCGGTAGGGGGGTTTACCGTCGGAAATTGGGGGAACTGTGCGCTTCAACGTCTTGGGACCGCTGGAGATCGTGCACGAAGAATCGGCCGTCGAATTGACCGGGCTCACGCGGCGGGCGACGTTGGCGATGCTCGTCCTGCACGCGAACGAACCGGTCGGGATGGCGCGCCTGCAGGAAGCGCTGTGGCCGAAGAGTTCGCCGCCGACCGCCCGGAAGATGATCCAGAACGCGGTTTCCGGGCTGCGCACACTGCTGCCGCCCGGTGGGCCGGCCAAGCTGGCGCGGTCGTCCTCGGGGTACCAGCTGTCGGTCGAACCCGGGCAGGTCGATTCCCTGCGCTGGGACGAACTGGTGCGGGCGGGCCGGGTGGCCGCGTCGGCCGGCGATTTCGACCGCGCGGCAATGGAATTCGGCGAAGCACTCGGCCTGTGGCGCGGCCCGGTGCTCTCCGATCTGGTCGAGGAGGGGCTCGACTGGCCCGAGCTGGAGGCCCTGCGCGGCGCGGAACGCGCGGTGACGCGGGAGTGGGCCCAGGCGGCGCTCGCCGCCGGGTGGCACGAGGAGGTGGTGGGCGAGCTCGCCGCGGCGGTGCTGGCCGAGCCCCTCGACGAAGAGCTGCGCCGCCGGCTGATGCTCGCGTTGTACCGCAGTGGACGGCAGGCGGAGGCGCTGGAGGTGTACCGGGCCGGGCGTGACGCGCTCGCCGCCGAGCTCGGTCTGGACCCCGGCCTGGAACTGCGCCGGATGGAGCGGGCGATCCTCGCGCACGACCAGTGGCTGTGGACGCCGGAGGCAGCCGGGGTGGCGGCCGCGCCGGAGCCGGTGGCCGCCCTCCGCCCCCAACCGGCGGCCGCGGAGGTTGTCCCGGCCGTGCCCGCCGCACCGGAGGTGCCCGCTGCCTTGGTGCGGAAGTGGGTGAGCGTGCTCGCCGTCCGCCCGGAGCCGGCTGCGGGCGCCGACGCCGACATCGAGGACGTCGCGGCGGCCCGGGAAGAGCTGGCCGCCGTGCTGCGCACCGTCGCCGAACGGTTCGGCGGCCTGATCCGGGAACCGGCCGGTACCCGGCTGCTCGCGGTGTTCGGCGTCCCGAAGGCGGGTGACGACGACGCGGAGCGCGCGGTCCGGGCCGCGCTCGCACTGCGGGACGTCGTCGCCGCCCGGGCGGGCACGACGCTGCTCGACGGGGTGCGGCTGGCCGTCGCCACGGGCGAGGCCCTGGTGCCGGGTGCGGTGGATCCGGTGCCGCAGGCGGATGTGCCGGAACCCGGTGAGGTGGCCGAGGTCGCCGTCATGCTGCTGGGCTCCGCCCGCCTCGGCGCGGTCCGGGTGTGCGAGGCGACCGCCCGCGCCGTCCGCGGGTTCCTGGTCGAACCCGGGCGGGCGGACGTCTCGGCGTTGCGGGACACCCCCGAGGGCGTGCCGCGTCCCCGGCTGGTGGAGCGCGACCGGGAACTCGCCCGGCTGCGCCGTGCGCTCGACGAAGTGGCGCACCGGCGCGAACCGCGGGTGATCACCGTGTTCGGCGAGCCGGGCATGGGCAAGACGCGGCTCCTCGAGGAGTTCGCCCAGTCGGCGGCCGGGGGCCCGGTGCGCGTGCTGTCCTGCCGGGTCGGCCGCTTCGAGTGGCACCGCCCGCTCGGCGCGCTGGTGGACGCGGTCCGGCCGGAAAACGCGCGGGGTCACCCCGCCGCGCGTCAGCGGGTGTGTGACCGCACACCGGTCCCGGCGCGTGCCGGCGCCCGGACGCGGGAAGTCGCCGCGGACTGGTACCAGCAGGTGCGGGCGCTGGCGGAGCGGTCGACGACGGTGCTCGTCGTGGACGACCTGCACCGGGCCGGCCGCGAGCTGCTCGACGTCCTCGACCGCGTCGGCGAACGGCTCGCCGGGCTGCCCGTGCTGGTGGTCGCCGCCGCCCGGGCGGAACTCGCCGAACGGTGGACCGGCGAGGCGTGCCGCCTGGACCTCGACCCGTTGTCCGCCACCGGGGTGGCGCGGCTGCTGACGTCGCTGGCGACCGAGGCCGGACTGCTGGGCGGGCCCGACCCGATGCCGGGACTGGCGGAGGTCATCGAGGACGGCCTCCTCGGCGCGATGACCGGCGGCAACCCGCTGCTGACCGTGGAGCTCGTCGGGCACCTCAGCGGCCGCAGCGGCGCCCCGGTCGTCATCCCGAGCGCGGGCCCGTTCGGCCCGCCGTGCGGGGTGGTCCGGTTGAGCACCCGCACCCACGCCGTGGTGTCGGCTTGGCTGGACACCCTGCCCGGATCGGTGCTCGGGGCGCTGCGGGACGCGGCGGTGTTCGGGGACGTCGTCTCCCCGCGCGCGCTGGCCGCGCTGGACCCCGCGGGCCGGCCGGACGCCGCCGACGCCCTGGAGCACCTCGTCCGCCGCGGCCTGATGCTCCGGACCGGGCGGCCGGAGGACCCGGAGTACCGGTTCCGGCACGGGATCGTCCGTGACGTCGCCTACGCGCAGCTGCGCCGGGCCGAGCGGGCCGCCCGCCACCGGGCGGGCGCGCGGTGGCTGCGGCTGAGCCGCCGGCACGTCCGCGACTCGGTGTCCCACCATCTGAACCGGGCGGAAGTGCTGGAAGAGCAGCTCGCCGACAGCGACTGCCTGGACGTCATCGACCTCGCCGTCTGACGGGCGGGTCGAATGGAGGCGCAGTTCCCGGCGGATGGACGACGCCTCACAAGATCGGACGGCGGGTCGGCCGACGAAGGCACGGCGACGGCGGCCACCCGGCGGCGCCGCACGGCTCGCGCACCCCAAGCGACCCGATGGCGGAGAACGTGATGTTGATCGAACGGGATGATCTCGTCCACCGGCTCGACGTGCTGCTCGAGACCGGCGCGGACGGCGGCGCGGTGGTCTTGTTGGAAGGCCCGATCGGCTGCGGCAAGACCGCGCTGCTGCGGGAATTGACCGCCCGCGCGGCGGCCCGCGGCCTGACCTGCCTCCCCGCCACCGGGGCTCGGGCGGAGCGGGTCAGGCCGCTGGGCCTGGCGCGCCAGCTGCTGCGGGGCACGCCGGCGGTCGTGGAAGCGGCCGGCGACGGTCCCGAGCTCACCTTGGAGCTGATCCGCCGGTTCGACGCGATCCTGGACGCCTTGCCCCGCACTGCCGGGCAGCCGCTGGTCATCGGGGTCGACGACCTCCAGCTCGCCGATCCGGCGTCGCTGGAGTTCCTGCTCTACCTCGCCCGGCGGCTGCCTGCCGAACCGATCCTGCTCGTGCTCGCGGCGGAAACGGAGACGACCGCGCTGCCGGAGGAGTTCCGGGCCGAGCTGAGCCGCCAGGCGCACTTCACCGCCGTCCGGGTGCCGATGCTCTCTGGCCACGGCGTCGCCGAGCTGCTCGGCGTCCGGCTGGGAGCGGCCCGGGCGGGGGAGTGCGCGGAAACCGCCCTCGAGGTGACCGCGGGCAGCCCGCTGCTCGTGACCGCGCTCGCCGAGGACTACGCCGCCGGCGGCGACGCGCCGTCTGCGGACCGGTACGGCCGCGCGGCGGTGAGCTGCATCCACCGCGGGGAACCGAGCCTGGCCGGCACGGCGGCCGCGCTCGCGGTCCTCGGCGGTGCCACGGATCCCGCCGATCTCGCCGCGGTGGCGGAGCTCGAGCGGGAGTCCGTCGAGGTCGCCCTGCGCGCCTTGACTTCCGGTGGGCTGCTCAGCGGCGGGGTGTTCCGCCACGAGGTGGCGCGCTCGGCGGTGCTGGCGGGGTTGTCCGCCGCGCGGCGGGCGACCTTGCACCAGCGCGCGGCGAAACGCCGGCACGAGCTCGGCGCCCCGGCGAGCGTGGTCGTCGACCACCTCCTGGCCACCGAGCGCGCGCCCGAGCCGGCCGGGACGTGGGCCGTCGACGTGCTCGTCGAAGCCGCCGAACGAGCTTTGCTGGCCGACGAAGCCGAGCGGGCCGCCCACTGCCTCCAGGTGGCCCGCCGCCACTGCGGGGACGCGGAGGAAGGCGGGAAGGTGTCGGCGCGGCTGGTGCGGGTGCTCTGGCGGATCGGCCCGTCGGCCTGCTCGGCCACCCACCTCACCGACGCGGCCGCGCACGCACGGGGCCAGGACCTGTTCGAAATCGCCCGGCAGCTGCTGTGGCACGGCCGGGCAGAGGAGGCGGCCGCCGTCCTCGACCGGGTGCGCGAGGGTGCCGCCGACGCGCCCCTCGCGGTGGCGAACCTGGAAACCTGGCTCGCCCACTGGTACCCGCCGGTCGCGCGGCGCCGGCCGCCGGCGGTCCCGGCGCAACGGGGTGGCTCGCCGCTGTACCCGGACACCGACCGCTGGCTGCACGCCGCCGCGCGGCTGGTCGAAGCGCTGATGAACGGGCTGCCGCACCGGGCGGTCGAGCAGGCCGAGCAGGTCCTGCGGGACGTGCACCTGGGGCGCGCGGCGAACTGGGCCGAGGAAGCCGCCGTCCTCGCCCTCGAAGTGCTCGTGCGGGCGGGGAAGGGCGAGGACGCGATGACGTGGGGCGAGCGGCTGCTCACGGGCCGCCCGTCCGTCGCCGGCGTGACCGGCCGGGCGCGGATCACGGCGGTGCTCGGGCTGGCCGCCGTCGAGCGCGGCGATCTGGTCGAGGCCGTCCGGCGCTCGCGCGAGGCGTTCGACCTCCTGCCGCCGCAGGCGTGGGGGGTCGGGGTCGGCGTGCCGCTCGGCGTGCTCGTCGAGGCGCTGACCGGGCTGGGTGATCTCGACGAGGCGGCCGCGTGGCTCGTCGTGACGGTGCCGGACGCCGCTTCGGGCAGCCTGGCGATGGTCCGCTACCGCTACGGCCGCGGCCTGCACCAGCTCGCGACCGGCCACGCCTACTCCGCCCTCGCGGACTTCTCGGCGTGCGGGGACCTCTTGCGCAGCTGGGGACTCGGCACCGGCGAGGTGGTGGCGTGGCGGCTCGGCGCGGCGCGGGCGTGGCTGCAGATCGGGAACACCGACCAGGCGCGGCGGATGGTGCACCACCAGCTCGCGCAAGCGGCCACCCGGCAGCCGAGGGCCCGGGGGCTGACGCTGCGGGTCCTGGCGGCGGCCAGTCCGGCGAGCCGCCGGCTGGAGCAGCTGACCGAGGCGCTCGAACTGCTCGAGTCCGCCGGCGACCTCACCGAACAGGCCTACGTGCTCGCCGACCTCAGCCGCGCGTACGGCCGGATCGAGGAGACGCGGACCGCGCGCCTGATGCTTCGCCGCGCGCTGCACGTCGCCCGGGTGGCGCAGGTGCGGCCGCTGGTCCGGGAGCTGATGGAAGTCCCCGACGGCAGCGACGGCGTGGAGCCGGAGTCGATCGACTCGGCCGCGACGCTGTCCGACTCGGAGCGCCGGGTGGCCGGCCTGGCGGTGATGGGGTACTCCAACCGGGAAATCGGCGCCAAGCTCTACATCACCCGCAGCACGGTCGAACAGCACCTGACCCGCGTGTACCGCAAGCTCGGCGTCAAGCGGCGCCGGGACCTGCCCACCGACCTGTGGACCGATGTCACGGATCCCCGGTGACCACTGTGGACCGGGCGAGCAGCACGGCACCGTGCAAAGAGGACAGTCCGCCGAACCGGGCGGCGCGGACCAGTGGTGGCGGGTGCGCCGGGCGCGTCAGCTCCCGCACCCGCGCGGCGACCGCTTCGACGTAGCCGGGCAGCCGGGGCGGTACCCCGCCGCCGAGCACGGCGGTCTTCGTGCCGAGCAGCTCGCCCGCCGCCACCACGGCGAGCGCGAGCGCGGTGCAGGCCTCTTCGATCGCGGTGCACGCCCACGGCACCCCGCCGGTCCAGCCGGCGCTCAGCTCGTCGAACGTGACCGGCTCCCCGCGCAAGCGGCTCGCCCGGCGCAGCGTCGCCGGTCCGGACGCGGCCGCCTGGACGCAGCCGCGCCGTCCGCAGTCGCAGCGGGGGCCGGCGGCGTCGACGACGACGTGCCCGAGCTCGCTCGAACCGCGCCCGGGCCCGGGCAGCGAGCGGCCGCCGGACACAACGCCCCCGCCGACGCCGGTGCCGACCCCGAGGTAGACGAGGTCGGCCGCGTTCGCGGCGTCGGCCTCGGCGAGCGCGGCGAGATCGCCGTCGTCGGCCCAGCGCACCGGCGCGCCCCCGCCCAGGGCGCGCAGCGGCCCGGCGAGGTCGAACTCCTGCCAGCCGGGACGCCCCGGCCAGGCGCGCACGACTCCGGCGTGGTCGACGGTGGCGGGCAGGGCCACGCCCACAGCGGCGATCGGACGGCGCCGGCGCTCCCGGGCCGCCGCCACGGTCGCGGCGAGCAGCCCGAGGTCGTCGGTGGCCGAGCCGCCCGCCGGCCACGGGGTGCTCACCTGCACCGGGGCGGCGCCGGGCGCTTCGAGCCGGACGGCGAGCTTGGTGCCGCCGATGTCCACGCCGAGCACGGCGGGGGCGCTCATCCGAGGTCTCCGAGGCTGTGCAGGCAGCTGACCAGGCTGCGCGCCTGGACGTTGAGGTAATGGCTGTGCCGGAGCAGGCCGACCAGCTGGGGCACGGTGAGCCAGCGGTGGTCGGGCCCCGGTGCCGGGATCGCCGCCGGCGGCACCTCGACGATGAGGTAGCGGTTGAGCGAGTCGAGGAACCGGCCGCCCTCCTCCGAAAGCAGGCTCTCGAACAGGATCCGCTCCGGCGGGGCGCCGAGCACCTCGTCGAGGAACGCCGGCCGGGCGGCGGAGCTGAGCACCTGGTAGTTCTCCGGGCGGCACTGCACCGTGGGCGCCAGCTCCACGAGGTCGAGGTAGCCCGGTTCGACCCGGGCGTGCACGAGCACGTGGGGCACGCCGTCGAAGCGGGTGAGCAGGAAGGCGACCACGCCGAGCCCGGCGGGCTCGATCATCGGCTGGGTCCAGCCGCCGACTTCGCGGTGCTTGCTGCGCGCGTCGACCGCGACGACGCGGAAGAAGGCGCCGGTCTCGTGCCGGATCTCCGCGTCGTCGCGGACCCAGCCCGGGATGCCGGACAGCGGAACCGGGCGGGCGGTGATTTCGGTGCGGCTGCGGGCATCGGTGATCCAGCTCAGCACCTCACCCGGCGGGTGCAGGCTGGACGTGCCCGGTTCGTCGGTGGCGAACGGCAGGCACGAGAGCACCGTGCGGGTGTCCATGTTGACGACGTCGTCGGCGGCGAGCAGCCGGTGGATCTGGCCGAGGGTGAGCCAGCGGAAGGCCGCGTGCGGCTCGGCTTCGTGCCCGGCGGCCAGCTGGACGACGATGTTGCGGTTGCGCTTGCGGTAGAACCAGGAACCCTGCTCGGACTGCAGGACGTCCGCGAGCACGCGGTGTTCCCCCGGTTCGCGGAAGTAGTCCACGTAGGGCACCGCCCGGCCCTGGTGCACCCGCGTGTAGTTGCTGCGGGTGGCTTGCACGGTCGGCGAAAGCTGGATGCCGCTGCTGTTGCCCGGCTCGTTCTTGGCCTGCATCAGGAAGTGCAGCACGCCGTCGAACTCCTGGACCAGGATGCCGAGGATGCCGATCTCGGGCTGGTTGATGATCGGCTGGGTCCACCGGGGCACCGCGCTGCCCGGGAACTCCACGGCGAGACCGTGCACCTGGAAGAACCGGCCGGAGTCGTGCCGCAGGTCCCCGGTCGCCTCGTCGACGTGCCAGCTGCGGAGAGCGGAGAACGGGATCCGTTGCAGCGAAAGGGCATCCGCCTCCCGGCGCTCGGCGAGCCAGGCGTCGACCTCGGTGGTGCTCAGCACCCCTTCGGTCGCGGCGGCCGACCGG
The DNA here is from genome assembly GCF_046548815.1 of Amycolatopsis sp. cmx-4-83. Lineage (NCBI taxonomy): Bacteria > Bacillati > Actinomycetota > Actinomycetes > Pseudonocardiales > Pseudonocardiaceae > Amycolatopsis > Amycolatopsis sp. cmx-4-83. The sequence goes on from NZ_JAEBEF010000003.1 coordinate 311,933, forward strand.
GCGATCCGCTCGGCCGTCGCCGCGTCCGCCCGGCGCAGCTCGGCGTAGCTGGAAAGTGTCACGAACTGCTCCTTGTCCCCGGGGAGTTGGCCGCGTCCGACGTTAAGGACCACACCGGGACACCGGAACGAACCGGCGCCGAATGCGGGGTGCGGTGCGGGAGCCCGGTGCGCGGATAGGGGTGCGCCCGAGGGTTCCGGCAAAGTCGGTCGCCGGTGCCGTGAATGACTGATTCATCTGCTCAGGCGATGCTGTTGCCGACTTCGGGATTCGCGCCGACCGGAGTGGCCACCATGCCGACCGGAGCGGCCAACACAACGACCGGAGCGGCCAACACGTCCAGGTTTCCGGTGTGTTGGCCACTCCGGTCGCCGAACTGGCCGTTGCGGGCGATCCGCCGCCACACCGGCACCCGCCGCACCCGCCCCGAATTCGCTGACAAGCATCCTCAGGGCGTCAGGAATGAGTCATTCAAGACGTCCCGACACGCTCCCCGCACCTGATCGACACCGGTAGCACGGCCGCTCAAGCGACTTTGCCGGGCCCTGGGTGCACCCGGGCGGCGGGGGATGGGCGCCGCCCGGGTGCACCGGTCAGGCCCGCACCGTCGCGAGCGCCTGCGACCAGGATTCGACCTGGTCCAGTACGCGGGTCAGTTCGTCCTCACGGGACGGTTGCGGCGTGAATTCCGGGTAGGTCGGGAAGTCCGAGCCGATCGGCAGGGCCAGCTGCGCCGAAACCGGCGCGAGGCCGACCTCGATCGCCACCAGCTTCAGCTGTTCGACCGCGCGGACCCCGCCGGCTCCGCCGTAGCTGACGAAACCGATGGCCTTGTCGCGCCACTCCGCGTAGACGAAGTCGAACGCGTTCTTCACCGCCGCCGACGGCGCGTGGTTGTATTCCGGCGTCACCACGACGAAACCGTCGAAGGACGCGATCTTCTCCGCCCACCGCTTGGTGTGCTCGCCCGCGTACTGCCCGACCGCGGCGGGGATCTCTTCGTCGTAGAGCGGCAGGTTCCACTCCGCGAGGTCGACGACCTCGTACTCGACCTCCGGCCGCTTCGAAGCGACCCGGTGCACCCAGTCCACCACGTTCCCGGCGATCCGGCCCGGTCGTGTGCTGCCGACGATCACGGCGATCTTCGTCATGTCCCCATCCTTCGTGTTCGGAGTCGCTCCGGATCATGGAACGGATTCCGCGCCGGCGGAAGGAGGCACTTGTCTTTCCCGTGGTTACACGAATGTGCCTCCTGCCGGGATCCGTTGGCGCGCGCCATAATCGCGAAGTGGGAACCGTAGACGTCGCGGTGCGGTCACCGCGGGCCTCGCTCGCGTTGCTCGCGACCGGCCAGCTGATGCTGATCATCGACGGCACCGGCGTGGCCGTGGCGCTGCCGCGGGTGCGCGACGAGCTCGGCCTGGCCGGAGCTCAGTTGTCGTGGGTGGTCAACGGTTATCTCGTCGCGTTCGGCGGCCTCCTGCTGCTGTGCGGCCGGGTGGGTGACCTCGTGGGACGGCGGCGCGTCTTCCTCGCCGGGATCGCGGTGTTCACCGCCGCCTCGGCGGTCTGCGGCGTGGCGGGCACCGGCGCCGTGCTCGTCGCGGCCCGGTTCGCCCAGGGCGCCGGCGGGGCGCTGGCGGGTTCGGTGATCACCGGCATGGCCGTCGTGCTGTTCCCCGATGGCCGGGCGCGGGTCCGCGCGATCACGGTGCTCGCGTTCGTGGCGGCCGCGGGCGGTTCGGTCGGCGCGCTCGGCGGCGGCGCGCTCACCCAGGCGTTCGGCTGGCGCTCGGTTTTCCTGGTGAACCTGCCGATCGGCGTGCTGCTGCTGGTGTTCGGCCGCCGGGTACTGGCGCCGGAGCGGGGCACCGGCTGGGGCGCGGGTGCCGACCTGTTCGGCGGTGCGCTCGTCACGGCCGGGCTGATGCTCCTGGTGCTCGGCATCGGCGAGCTGGGGCCGGACGGTCCCGGGACCTGGCTCCCGCCCGTGCTCGTCGGCGCGGGCGTGGTGCTGCTGGTGGCGTTCGTCGTCCGCCAAGCACGTGCCGGAAACCCGTTGCTGCCGCTGGGGATGTTCACCTCCCGTGCGCTGTCGGGCGGGAACGCCGTGCAGGCCTTGTTCGTCGGGGCGATGTTCGGCTTCCAGTACCTGGTGACGTTGTACCTGCAGGAGGTGCTGGGACTGACGTCGCTGGAGACGGGGCTCGCGTACCTGCTGGCCTCGGCGGTGATCGGCGCGGTCACCCTCGGCGCGGCCCAGCGGCTCATCGTGCGCTGGGGCGCGCGTGGGGTACTGCTGGCGGGTCTCGCCGCGGGTTTGCTTTCGTTCGGCTGGCTCGTCCGGGTCCCGGCCGGCGGCGGGTTCGCGCTCGACGTGCTGCCCGCGATGGTGGTGCTCGGGGTGTCGGCGGGGCTCGTCCTCCCGGCCGCGACGGCGCTCGCGATGACGGGCGCGGCCGAGGCGGATTCCGGTCTCCGGTCGGCGCTTTCCGGTACGGCGCAGCAGGTCGGGGGAGCGCTGGGCCTTGCCGTGCTGGCGGCGTTCGCCGGGGCCGGCTACCGCTGGGGTTTCGCCGCTGGCGCCGTGCTGCTGGTACTGGCCGGGCTCCTGGTGCTCGCGGTGCTACGCCGTGAGCACGGCTGAGGGCATGGCGTCCAGCACCGCGGCGACGGTGGCCGGGTCGACGTCGCGCACGAGTTCCGGACCGGCCGGGCCGTCGAGGACGAACGCCAGTCCACCGCCGGTCGCCTTCTTGTCCGAGCGCATCAGGGAAATCAGCTCGTCGGTGTCCACCCCGGCCGGCAGGGTGTCCGGCAATCCGTAGTGCCGGACCACTTCGGTGTGTTCCAGCGCCCGTTCCCCGGTGATGCGGCCGAGCGCGCGGGCCAGCCGTCCGGCGAACACCGTCCCCACGGCGACCGCCTCGCCGTGCCGCCGCCGGAAGCCGGTCGCGAGTTCGATGGCGTGGCCCAGGGTGTGCCCGTAGTTCAGCAGGTGGCGACGGCCGGCGTCCCGCTCGTCTTCGGCGACGATCGCGGCCTTGAGCGCGACGCTCGCGGCGATCTGGTCCGGCACGGCGCGCCCGCGCAGGTCACCGGTGCCGATGAAGTGCGCGCGGGCGATCTCGCCGTAGCCGTTGGTCCACTCGGGCTCGGGCAGGGTGGCGAGGAAGTCGGTGTCGCACAGGACTTCGGCGGGCTGCCAGTACGCGCCGACGAGGTTCTTGCCCGCCGGGAGGTTCACCGCGGTCTTGCCGCCCACGCTCGCGTCGACCTGGGCGAGCAGCGACGTCGGCAGGTGCACGACGGGCAGGCCGCGGTGGTACAGCGCCGCGGCCAGGCCCACCACGTCGGTCGTGGTGCCGCCACCGCACGAGACCACCGCGTCGGCGCGGGTCAGCCCGAACGCCGCGAACTCCCGGCACAGGCCCTCGACGGTGGCCAGCGTCTTCGCTTGCTCGCCGTCGTTCGCACGGGTGCGCAACGCCGGCACGCCGGGGTCGGGGACCGCGTCCGGCGGCCGTGCCGACACGATCGCGACCCGGCGCGCGCCGAGGCGTTCGACCACCTCGGGCAGCCGCTGCCGCACCCCGGGTCCGATGTGGACGGAGTACGCGCGCTCGCCCAACGGGACGTCGACCCGGTGCGCGGTCATCGCACCTCCTCGGCCGGCACGAGGTCGGAGAGCGCTTGCGCGGCCAGCCGGTACCCCGCGGCGCCCAGGCCCGCGATCACGCCCGCGGCCAGCGGCGCGAGGACGGACTCGTGCCGGAAGGTCTCGCGTGCCCAGATGTTGGACAGGTGCACCTCGATCCACGGCCGGGGGTAGTTCGCCAATGCGTCACGCAGGCTCCAGCCGTGGATCATGAGCGCGCCGGGGTTGACGATCGCGCCGACGGTGTCGTAGTTGTCCTGCACCGCGCGCACCAGTTCGCCTTCACCGTCGAGCTGGACCTCGCGCACTTTCCAGCCCCGCCCGGCGATTTCGGCGCCGACGGCGGCGGCGATGTCGGCCAGCGTGGCCGTGCCGTAGATCTCCGGCTGGCGCCGGCCGAGGATGCCCAGGTTCGGCCCGTTCAGTAGCAGTACGGCGGTCACGACGCTCCTCCGCGGACTGGGATCGCTGACGCCGCAATGCTATTCGGGCCGCCGGGCCCGCCGGGGCGGATCGGGATCGTCAGCCCGTGGGAAAGGGGTGCGGTAGGGGAAGCTAGGGGCAGTGACGCCCTGCTCCCGCGCCGTTAGCGTCGGAAGGGCCCGGCCGGTGTCGGCGGGCGTTCTCGCGATGTCGCGACTTCCCCTCGGTGCAGCAGAAAGGTGACGTGCCATGACGGCTAGCCCGCGGCCGGCCCCGGAGTTCCCGGCCTGGCCCCAGTATTCCGACGAGGAGCGCACCGGCCTGATCCGGGCGCTCGAGCAGGGGCAGTGGTGGCGGATCGGCGGCAGTGAGGTCGACTCGTTCGAGCACGAGTTCGCGAGCTACCACGGCGCCGACCACGCCCTCGCCGTCACCAACGGCACCCACGCGCTGGAGCTGGCCCTCGAGGTGCTCGGGGTGGGCCCCGGCACCGAGGTCGTGGTCCCGGCGTTCACGTTCATCTCGTCCTCACAGGCGGCCCAGCGGCTCGGCGCCGTCGCGGTGCCGGTGGACGTCGACCCCGGCACGTACAACATCGACCCCGCCGCGGCGGCCGCGGCCATCACGCCCCGAACGAAGGCGATCATGCCGGTGCACATGGCGGGGCTGGTCGCCGACCTCGACGCGCTGGCCAAGCTGTCCGCGGACAGCGGCGTCCCGCTGCTGCAGGACGCCGCGCACGCGCACGGCGCGCGGTGGCAGGGCAAGCGGATCGGCGAGCTCGGCTCGGTCGCCGCGTTCAGCTTCCAGAACGGCAAGCTGATGACCGCGGGAGAAGGCGGTGCCGTCCTGTTCCCGGACGAGGGCTTGTACGAGCAGGGGTTCCTGCGGCACAGCTGCGGCCGTCCGCGCACCGACCGCGGCTACTTCCACCGCACGTCCGGGTCGAACTTCCGGCTCAACGAGTTCTCCGCCGGCGTGCTGCGCGCGCAGCTCAAGCGGCTCGACAGCCAGATCGACACGCGCGAGCGCCGCTGGCCGGTGCTGCGCGAGCTGCTCGCCGCGATCCCGGGAGTCGTGCCGCAGGGCGGTGACGACCGGGCCGACCGCAACCCGCACTACATGGCCATGTTCCGCGTGCCCGGCATCGGGGAAGAGCGGCGCAACTCCCTCGTCGACGAGCTGGTCGCGCGAGGGCTGCCGGCGTTCGCGGCGTTCCGCGCGGTCTACCGCACGGACGCGTTCTGGGAAACCGGGGCGCCGGCGGAAACCGTGGACGAGCTGGCCGAGCGCTGCCCGCACGCCGAAGCGATCACCACCGACACGGTCTGGCTGCACCACCGGACACTGCTCGCTTCGGAGCAGGACATCCGGGACACGGCCGCGATCGTCGCCGACGCCGTGGCGGGGCTGTGACCGTCCGGGTGGCGCTCATCGGCCTGGGCTGGGCGGCCCGGTCGATCTGGCTGCCCCGCCTGCGAGCGCTGCCGGGCTACCGGGTCACCGACCTCGTCGACGCGAACCCCGTGGTGCTGGCCTCGGTGGCGCAGGAGCTGCCCGGCGCGTGCCGGCACCGGGATCCGGACGAGCTGAAGCCCGCCCAGGTGGACCTGGCGATCGTCGCGGTGCCCAACCACGCCCACAGCGCAGTAGCCGCCGACCTGCTCGCCCGGGGCATCCCGGTGTTCGTCGAAAAGCCCGTGTGCCTGTCGTCGGCCGAGGCGGACCGGCTGGCCGGCGCGGAGGCGGCGGGCGGCGCGGTGCTGCTCGCCGGCAGCGCCAGCCGTTACCGCGCCGACGTCCGCGCGCTGCACGAAGTGGCTGGCACCCTCGGCGAGATCCGGCACGTCGGAGCCACCTGGGTGCGCTCCCGCGGCGTGCCCGACAGCGGCGGCTGGTTCACCAACCGGCGGCTCGCCGGCGGTGGCGCGCTGGTCGACCTCGGCTGGCACCTGCTGGACGCGATCACGCCGCTGCTCGGCCCGGCCGGGTTCGACCAGGTGGCCGGCAGCGTCTCCGCGGACTTCGTGCGCGACCCCGAGTGGAGCGCGGCCTGGAAGTTCTCGCGGCCCGCGACCGGCGACGCGGACGTCGAGGACACCGTGCGCGCGTTCCTGGTCACCGAAGCGGGTCTGCCGGTGTCGCTGCGGGCGAGCTGGGCCTCGCACGAGGCGTTGGACAGCACGGTCTTGACCGTCGAGGGCAGCGCCGCCACGGCGACGTTGCGCTGCACGTTCGGGTTCAGCCCGAACCGGGCGGCCGGGTCGAAGCTGACCCGGACCGAGGCCGGGGAAACCGTCGAAGTGCCACTGCCGGACGAGCCGATCGGTGCCGAGTACGACCGCCAGCTGGCGGGCCTGCCCGCACGGCTGGCCGACCCGGCCGCCCGCGGTGCGGCGATCGCCGAGACCCGCCGGTCCATCGGCGTGATCGAGCGGATCTACGCCTCCGCGTACACCGCGCGGACCGCGTTGGCGGGCCGGCGATGACAGCGACGCGGGACGAGGCCGTCCGCGGGCTCCGCGACGGCGTGCGGGTGCGGGCGGTCGTCTTCGACCTCGACGGCGTCCTGGTGGACAGCTTCCAGGTCATGCGCGAGGCCTTTCACATCGCCTACGCGGAGGTCGTCGGCGACGGACCGGCGCCGTTCGAGGAGTACAACCGTCACCTCGGCCGGTACTTCCCCGACATCATGCGGATCATGGGCCTCCCGCTGGAGCTCGAGGAACCGTTCGTCCGCGAGAGCTACCGGCTGGCGCACCGGGCCCCGCTGTTCCCCGGGGTGCCCGCCCTGCTCACCGAGCTGGGCGAGCTGGGGGTGCGCCTCGCCGTGGCGACGGGGAAGAGCGGGCCCCGTGCGCGGTCCCTTTTGGACGGTCTCGGCGTGCTGCGGCGCTTCGACCACGTGCTGGGTTCGGACGAGGTCGCACACCCCAAGCCGGCGCCGGACATCGTGCTGCGCGCGCTGGAGCTGCTCGGGGTCGGCGCGGCCGACGCGCTGATGGTCGGGGACGCGGTGACGGACCTCGCCAGCGCGCGTGGCGCGGAGGTGGGCGCGGTGGCGGCGTTGTGGGGCGAGACGGACGAGGCGTCCCTGCGCGCGGCCGGCCCGGACGCGGTCGTGCGCAGCCCGGGCGAGCTGCTGGCCCTGGTGCGCAACGGCTTACCGGCGCCCCGGTGACTGAGCCACCCGCCGTGTGACGGCCCGGCCCAAGCGCCCCAATGTGGCCTTCGGTGCGTCAGACGCACCGAAGGGGCCCTTGGGTGCGTGAGACGCAACCAAGGCCACATTGGGGCGCTCGGGGCCGGCGGATCGGGGTGGCTCACCGGGTTTCAGGGGTCGACAGGGGATCGGCGAGCCCCGCCCTCAGCTGAGACTTGATCTCGGAAATCCGGTGGAGCCAGGGAAGAGGGGACATGCTGCGAACCGAGCTGATCCGGCCGCTGCCCGACACGCTGCGGGCGCACGCGGCCGAATTCGGCGCCAAGACCGCCTTCCGGGACGCGCACCGCGAGGTGAGCTACGCCGATCTGGAGGCGCGGACCCGGCGGCTGGCCGGGCACCTGGCCGGGTTCCGGCTGCAGCCGGGGGACCGGGCCGCGATCCTGCTCGGCAACTCGGTCGAGGTCGTCGAAAGCTACTTCGCGATCACGCGCGCGAGCGCGATCGGCGTGCCGCTCAACCCGCGGGTGACCGCTCGCGAGCTGGCTTACCTCCTGCGCGACAGCGGCGCCCGGGTGGTGATCACCGATCCGGCGCGGGCGGAGCTGGTGCTGCGCACGGCCGAACCGGGGATCCGGGTCGTCGTCACGGGCGACGGACCGGTACCCCCGGGAACGGTGCCGTTCGCGACGCTTGCGGTGACCGAGCCCGCCCTCCCGGCGCGCGACGACCTCGGGCTCGACGACCTGACGTGGATGCTCTACACCTCCGGCACGACCGGGAAGCCGAAGGGCGTGCTTTCCACGCAGCGCAACGCGTTGTGGTCGGTGGCCGCCTGCTACGCGCCGATCCCCGGCCTCTCCGCCGAAGACCGCGTGCTGTGGCCGCTTCCGCTGTTCCACAGCCTTTCGCACATCGCGTGCGTCCTCGGGGTCACGTCGGTCGGCGCGACCGCGCGGATCCTGGACGGGTTCGCCGCGGACGACGTCCTCGCGGCGCTGCGGGAGGACTCCTCGACGTTCCTGGCGGGCGTCCCGACCATGTACCACTACCTGGTCCAGGCCGCCCGCGACGACGGGTTCAGCGCGCCCGCCGTGCGGATGTGCCTCGTCGGCGGCGCGATCACCACGGCCGAGCTGCGCCGTTCGTTCGAAGAAGCCTTCGGGGCGCCCCTGCTGGACGCCTACGGCAGCACCGAAACCTGCGGCTCGATCGCGATCAACTGGCCGACCGGCGCCCGCGTGGAGGGTTCTTGCGGGCTTCCGGTACCCGGCCTGGGCGTGCGGCTGGTCGACACCACGACCGGCGAAGACGCCGCCGCCGGTCAAGAGGGCGAGGTGTGGGTCCGCGGTCCCAGCGTGATGGCCGGCTACCACAACCAGCCCGAGGCGACCGCGGCCGCGTTCACCGACGGCTGGTACCGGACCGGCGACCTGGCCCGCCGGGACGAAGCCGGCTACCTGACGATCACCGGGCGGATCAAGGAACTGATCATCCGCGGCGGGGAGAACATCCACCCCGGCGAGGTCGAGGCCGTGCTGCGCGCGCAGCCCGGGGTCGCCGACGTGGCGGTGGCGGGCAAGCCGCACGACGTGCTCGGCGAGGTGCCGGTCGCGTTCGTGGTGCCCGGCCCGGAGGGCTTCGACGCGGCGGCGCTGCTCGCGGCGTGCCGGGCGGAGCTGTCCTACTTCAAGGTGCCCGAGGAGATCTACGAGATCCGTTCGGTGCCGCGCACGGCGTCGGGCAAGGTCACCCGGCACGTCCTGCTGGAGCGGCCGGCGCGCTTGCGGGCGACCGGTGGCGGCCACGAGGACGTCCTGTTCCGGCTCGATTGGGTACCGGTTCCCGCGGTGCCCGCCCCACCGGCGCTGGCGGCCGGCGCGGTCGTGGCCGACGGCGCCGAGCAGGCGGCCGCCGCGCTCGCCGCGTCGCCGTCCGGCCCGGTCGTCGGCGTGACCCGCCGGGCCGCCGCGGTCGGCACGGACGTGCCCGGACCGGCGGCTGTGGCGGCCCTGCAAGCATTGTTGACCATCCACAACGGACAGCCCGGCCGGCTCGTGCTGGCCGACCTCGACGACGGCGGGCTGCCGCCCGAGCTGCCCGCGGACGAACCCCGGCTGGCCGTGCGCGACGGGGTCGTGCTCGTGCCGCGGCTCGCGCCGGTCGCCGCCGGGGACGAGCCGGTCACCCCGGCCGGACCGGTCCTGGTGACCGGAGCCGACGGGCCCGTCGCGGCCGCCGTCGCACGCCACCTGCTTTCGGCCTACGACCTGCGTGAGTTCGTGCTGCTGAGCCCACGCGGGCAGGACGACGAAGCCGCCACGCTCGCCGGGTCCCTGCGCCGCGGCGGGGCCCGGGTCGTGCTCGTGGCGGGCGAGGCGGCGGACCGGGCCGCGGTGACCGCCGCGGTCCGCGCCGCCGGCCGTCCGCCCGGCACGGTGGTGCACGCCGCGGGCCTGCCGGGGACGGCGTCCCCGCCGGCGGCCCGCTCGGGTGCGGACGGCGCCCGCCACCTGCACGAACTGACCGCGGACTTGAGCGCCTTCGTGGTGCTCACCCGCTCCGGCCTCGTCGACGGCGACGCGCAGCACGCGGGGCTCGACGCCGAGGTCGAAGCCCTCGCGCTGCGGCGCCGGGCGGCCGGTCTGCCCGCGCTTTCCCTTTCGCTGGGGCCGTCGGCGCTGACCGTGCCGTCCGGCACCGGCGGGGTCGGCACCCTCGGCACCCGCGACGTCCTGGCCGCGTTCGACGCCGCGCTCGCCGCGAACCTCCCGCACCTGGTCGCGGTGAAGCCGGACGTCACGACCGCGCGGGGCTCGGTGCCCGCGCCACTGCGCGGCCTGATCGACGCACCCGCTCCGGCACGGGCACCCCGGCGCCTCGGCGGGGTACCCGGACGCGAACAGCACCGCAGGCTCCTCGACACCGTTCGCGCGGCGGCCGCCGACGTGCTCGGCCTGCCGGACGCCGACGCGCTCGCCCCCGATCGCCCGTTCCAAGAACTGGGCCTGACGTCGGTGACCGCGGTCAAGCTCCGCACGGCGCTGGCCGCGGAGCACGGCATCGCCCTGTCGGCGACGGCCGCCTTCGACCACCCGACGCCGGCAGCACTCGCCCGGCACCTGCACGGGCTGCTTACTGGTGAGCGCGCCGGCCCCACGACCGCGCTGTCGCGGACCGGCGCGCCGGGCGAGCCGATCGCGATCGTGGCGGCGGCCTGCCGCCTGCCGGGCGAGGTCCGCTCGCCGGAAGACCTCTGGCGCCTGGTCGCCGACGGCCGGGACGCCGTATCGGCCTTCCCCGAGGACCGCGGCTGGAACGTCGCCGACCTCTACGACCCGGATCCGGACCGGCCGGGCAAGTCCTACGTCCGCGAGGGCGGCTTCCTCCACGACGCCGGGGACTTCGACCCGGCGCTGTTCGGGATCTCACCGCGCGAGGCGCTGGCGATGGACCCGCAGCAGCGGCTGCTGCTCGAGGTGGCGTGGGAGGTGTTCGAGCGGGCGGGCCTCGACCCGGCCTCGCTGCGCGGGCAGGACATCGGCACCTTCGCCGGCCTGATGCACCACGACTACGCAGTCCGCCCCGGCGAAGCACCCGAAGAGATCCAGGGCTACCTCGGCATCGGCACCGCCGGCAGCGTGGCGTCCGGCCGGATCGCCTACACCTTCGGGTTGGAAGGCCCGGCGATCACCGTCGACACGGCGTGCTCGTCGTCGCTCGTGGCGGTGCACCTGGCGGTGCGCGCCTTGCGCGAAGGGGAGTGCTCCCTCGCGGTCGCCGGTGGTGCCGCGGTGATGGCCACCCCAGGCGTGTTCCTCGAGTTCTCCCGCCAGCGCGGGCTGGCGCCGGACGGCCGGTGCAAGGCGTTCGCCGACGCGGCCGACGGCACCGGCTGGTCCGAAGGTGCCGGAGTTCTCTTGCTGGAACGGCTTTCGGACGCGCGGCGCAACGGCCACCCGGTGCTCGCGGTGGTCCGCGGGACCGCGGTCAACCAGGACGGCGCGTCCAACGGCCTGACCGCGCCGAACGGGCCGTCGCAGGAACGCGTCATCCGCCAGGCGCTGGCCGACGCGCGGCTGTCCACATCGGACATCGACGTGGTCGAAGCGCACGGCACCGGGACGACCCTGGGCGATCCGATCGAAGCCCAAGCGCTGCTGGCCACCTACGGGCAGGACCGCGCCGAGCCGCTGTACCTCGGCTCTCTGAAGTCGAACATCGGGCACACGCAGGCGGCGGCGGGCGTCGCGGGGATCATCAAGGTCGTCGAGTCGTTGCGGCACGGTGTGTTGCCGAAGACGCTGCACGTCGACAAGCCGTCGTCCCATGTGGACTGGGACAGCGGTGCGGTCGAACTGCTCACCGAGGCCCGCGACTGGCGCGCGGGCGACCGGCCGCGCCGGGCCGGGGTGTCCTCGTTCGGCGTGAGCGGCACCAACGCGCACGTGATCGTCGAAGAAGCGCCCGCGGCCGAAGCCGAGCCCGGCGCCCGCGTCGAACCTCCGGCGGCGGCCTGGCTCCTGTCCGGCCACACGCCCGAAGCCCGCCGCGACCAGGCCGTGCGGCTCGCGCGGCACTTGGCGGACCAAGACTTCACCCTCGCCGGCGTCGGCCGGTCCCTCGCCGAGACCCGGGCGACCCTGGAGCACCGCGCCGCCGTGGTCGCCCGGTCCGGGGCGGACGCACTGGCGGGAGTCGCGGCGCTCGCCCGGAGCGAACCGGCCCCCGAGGTGCTGACCGGTGTCGCCGACGTGCGCGGCAAGACGGTGTTCGTGTTCCCGGGCCAGGGATCGCAGTGGGCCGGGATGGGCGCGGAACTCCTCGACACCGTGCCGGTGTTCGCCGAGGCCGTCGACGAGGTCGCGGCCGCGCTCGCGCCGTTCGTGGACTGGGACGTCCGCGCCGTTCTGCGGCAGGCGGAGGGTGCGCCGTCGCTGGAGCGGGTCGACGTCGTGCAGCCCGCGTCGTTCGCGGTCGCGGTCGGGCTGGCCCGGCTGTGGCAGGCGTTCGGCGTCGTCCCGGACGCGGTCGTGGGCCACTCGCAGGGCGAGATCGCCGCCGCCCACGTCGCCGGCGCGCTGTCGCTGGCGGACGCGGCCGAGGTGGTGGCGGTGCGCAGCCAGGTGATCGCCGCCCGGCTGGCCGGCCGGGGCGGGATGCTGTCCGTGGCCCTGCCGTCGGTCGACCTCGCTCGCTGGGACGGCCGGCTCGAACTCGCCGCCGTCAACGGCCCGTCGTCACTGGTCGTGGCAGGAGACCCGGACGCGCTGGACGAGCTGGCCGCCGGCTTGGAAGCCGATGGCGTGCGGGTGCGCCGGATCCCGGTCGACTACGCCTCCCACACCGCCGGCGTCGAGCAGATCGAGGACGAGCTGGGCCGCCGGCTCGCCGGGATCGCCCCGGGACCGGCGGCCGTGCCGTTCTGGTCCACTGTGGAGAGCCGCTGGCTCGGCGGCGAAGACCTCGACGCGGGCTACTGGTACCGCAACCTGCGCCGGACCGTCCGGTTCGCCGAAGCGACAGAAGCACTGGCGGCTGACGGCTTCCGCGCGTTCGTCGAGACCAGCGCGCACCCCGTGCTGACCTTCGCGGTCCAGGACGCCCTCGACCACCACGGCGTCGACCGCGCCGTGGTCACCGGCACCCTGCGTCGCGACGAGGGCGGCCTGCACCGGTTCCTCCTCTCCGCGGCGGCGCTGTCCGTGCGGGGCGTCGCCGTCGACTGGCCGGTGGCCTTCGCCGGAACCGGCGCCGCTCGCGTCACCCTGCCGACCTACCCGTTCCAGCGCTCTCGCTACTGGCTCGAACCGGCTACCGCGGGCGGCGACGTCACCGCCGTCGGGCTCGACGACGCGGGGCACCCGCTGCTCGGCGCCGAAGTCCCGGTCGCGGACGGCGGATCGGCCCTGTTCACCGGGCAGCTCTCGGTGCGGCGGCACCCGTGGCTGGCCGACCACGTCGTCGACGGCGCGATCCTGCTGCCGGGCACCGCGTTGCTCGACGCGCTCGGTGCGATCGGCGAGCGGCTCGGCGTGCCGGTCGTCGAAGAACTGACGGTCGCATCCCCGATCGTCGTGCCCGAAGACGGCGCCATCGACCTCCAGATCGGTGTCGCCGAGCCGGACGGCTCGCGGCGGGCGGTGCGCGTGCACGTCCGCGCCGGCGGTTCGTGGACCGAGCACGCGACCGGCTCGTTGAGCAGCGCGGACCCGTCGGCGCCCGGTGTGCTGCCGTGGCCGCCGTCCGCCGAGCCGGTGGACATCACGGGGCTCTACGACCGGCTGACGGTCGCTTACGGCCCGGCCTTCCACGCCGTCCGCGAGGTCCGGCGGGACGCCGAGCGGGTGTACGCCGAGATCGAGCTGCCCGAAGGGGTTTCCGCCGACGGCTACCGGATCCACCCGGCACTGCTGGACGCGGCGCTGCACCCGCTGCCCGGCTCCGGTCTGCTGCCCGGCCCGGACCGGCCGCGCCTGGCCTTCTCGTGGTCGGGGGTGCGGTGGCACGCCACCGGTGCCCGGTCCCTGCGGGTCGTGCTGGCCCGGGCCGGGGAGGACGCGATCTCGATCCGCGCGACCGATGCCTCCGGTGTACCGGTGCTCGACGTCGACCGGCTCGTCGTGCGCCCGGTCACGCCGCCCCGCGCCGATTCGCTGTTCGAGGTCGGCTGGGTCCCGGCGCCCGCGCGCACCGAGCCCGGCCCGTGGCGCCTCGTGTCCACAGTGGACGAAGTGGCCGACGACGTGCCGCCGACCGTGGTGCTGGTTCCCGGCGCGGGCGAGGAGGACCTTCCGGTGCCGGAGCGGGTCCGGGCGGTCGGGCTGGCCACGCTGACCGCGTTGCGCGAGTGGCCGGCGGGCACCCGGCTGGCGATCGCCGTTGAATCCGGTGACCTGGCCGGCGAGTCGGTCGCCGGGCTGGTCCGGTCCGCGCAGTCGGAGAACCCGGGCCGGTTCCTGCTCCTGGAACTGGACCGCGTGACCGAAACGACCATCGGCACGGCGCTGAGCGTGGACGGCGACGAGCCGTGGATCGCGGTGCGCGACGGCGTCCCGCTCGTCGCCCGGCTCACCCGTACGCCCCACCCTCCGGGCACGTCCGCACTCGACGGGGGTGCGGTGCTCGTCACCGGGGCCACCGGCGGCCTCGGCCGGCTCGTCACGCGGCACCTCGTCGAGACCCACGGCGTGCGTGAACTGGTCCTCATCGGACGCTCCGGCGTCCCCGCGGCCCAGCGCGAAGAACTGACGTCGGCCGGCGCGACGGTGCACGCCGTCACCGGCGACGCCGCCGACCGGGTGGTGCTGGCCAGTGCTCTCGAAACCGTCGGGGACCGGCTGGCCGGCGTGGTCCACATCGCGGGGATCGTCGACGACGGCGTCCTCGGCTCGCTGACCCCCGAGCAGTGGAACCGGGTGCTGCGCACCAAAGTGGACACCGCGTGGCACCTGCACGAACTGACCGCCGGGCTCGACCTGCGCGCGTTCGTGCTGTTCTCTTCGGCGGCGTCGACGTTCGGCGGCGCCGGGCAGGCGAATTACGCCGCGGCCAACGCGTTCCTCGACGGCTTCGCCCGGTACCGGCACGACTTGGGCCTGCCCGCCACGTCCCTCGCCTGGGGCCTCTGGGAAACCGCGGCGGGCATGGGCGGCCGGCTCGGCGAAGTGGACCTCGCTCGGATGGCGCGCTTCGGGACGTTGCCGCTTTCCGACGAAGAAGGCCTCGCGCTGTTCGACGCCGCCTTGGCGTCCGCCCGGCCCGCCCTGGTGCCGATCCGCCTGGACCTCGCCGCGGCCCGCGCCGCCGCGGACGTGCCCGCGTTGCTGCGCGGCCGCACTCCGCGCCGTGCTCCGGCCACCACCGGTCTCCGCCGGCGGCTGTCCGGGCTCCCGGAGGCCGACCGTGAAGCCGCCGTGCTGGCCGAGGTCCGCGCCCGGGCGGCGGCCGTGCTCGGCCACGCCACCGCGGACGCGGTCGACCCGTTGCGCGCGTTCAAGGACGCCGGCTTCGACTCGCTGACCGCGGTCGAGCTGCGCAATCGGCTCACCGAGGCGACCGGCGTGCGGCTCCCGGCGACGCTCGTGTTCGACCACCCGACCCCGGCGGCGCTGGCCGCCCACCTGCACCGTGAACTGCTCGGCGCCAAGCCCGCACCGGCGGCCGTGGTGCCGTCGAGCGCCACCCCCGCGGAGGACGCCGTGGCGATCGTCGCGATGGGCTGCCGGTTCCCCGGCGGGATCGGCTCGCCCGAGGATCTCTGGCGGTTCGTCGACGCCGGCGGCGACGCGATCGGGCCGTTCCCGGCCGACCGCGGCTGGGACCTCGACACGGGCTTCGACCCGGACCCCGACCGGCCCGGCACGACCTACGTCCGCGGCGGCGGCTTCCTCGACGGCGTAGCGGACTTCGACGCCGAGTTCTTCGGCATCAACCCCCGCGAGGCGCTGGCCATGGACCCGCAGCAGCGGCTGCTGCTGGAGGTCTCCTGGGAGACCTTCGAACGCGCCGGGCTCGACCCGGCCGCTCTGCGCGGCACCCCGACCGGCGTGTTCGTCGGCACGCACGGGCAGGACTACGGCACCGGCGACCAGCGCGACGCGGGCGCCGACGAGGGCTACCTCGTCACCGGCAACGCGGGCAGCGTGCTCTCCGGCCGGGTCGCGTACGCGCTCGGCTTGGAGGGCCCGGCGGTCACCGTGGACACCGCGTGCTCGTCGTCGTTGGTCGCCCTGCACCTGGCCGCGCGAGCGCTGCGGGCCGGTGAAGTCTCGCTGGCACTGGCCGGCGGCGTCTCGGTGATGTCCACTTTGGAGGGACTGATCGGGTTCAGCCGGCAACGCGGACTGGCGGCCGACGGCCGCTGCAAGGCCTTCGCCGAAGGCGCGGACGGCTTCGGCATGGCCGAAGGCGTCGGCGTGCTGCTGCTGGAACGGCTGTCCGACGCGCGTCGCCGCGGGCACCCGGTGCTCGCCGTGGTGCGCGGCTCGGCGGTCAACCAGGACGGCGCGTCGAACGGCCTGACCGCGCCGAACGGGCCGTCCCAGGAACGGGTCATCCGCCAGGCCCTCGCCTCGGCGGGACTGTCCACATCGGACGTCGATGTCGTCGAGGCGCACGGCACCGGCACCGCACTGGGCGACCCGATCGAGGCGCAGGCCCTGCTGGCCACCTACGGCCAGGACCGCGAGGTACCGCTGCTGATCGGCTCGGTGAAGTCCAACATCGGGCACACCCAGGCCGCGGCCGGGGCGGCCGGGCTGATCAAGGTGGTCGAGGCGTTCCGGCACGGTCGGCTGCCCGCCACCCTGCACGTGGCCGAGCCGTCGTCGCACGTGGACTGGGGGAGCGGGGCGGTCGAGCTGCTGACCGAGCCGCGCGAGTGGCCCCGCGGCGGGCGGCCGCGGCGGGCCGGGGTGTCGTCGTTCGGCGTCAGCGGGACCAACGCGCACGTGATCCTGGAGGATGTGCCCGCCGAGCCCGTGGCGCCGCGAGACCGGGTCCCGGCTGTGGTCCCGTGGCTGGTGTCCGGCCGGACCGAAGAAGCCTTGGTGGCTCAGGGGCGCCGGTTGACGTCCTTTGTGGACAGTAGGCCCGAGCTGCCGGCGGCCGACGTCGCGTTGTCCCTGGCGACGACTCGCACGCCGATGGCGCACCGGGCGGTCGTGCTCGCCGCGTCGGCCGAGGAGGCGCTGCCCGGCTTGCTTTCCCCGGCCGAAGCGGTGTCCGGCGTGGCCGACGTCCGCGGCAAGACGGCGTTCGTCTTCCCCGGGCAGGGTTCGCAGTGGGCCGGGATGGGCGCGGAGCTGCTCGACAGCGCGCCGGTGTTCGCCTCGGCCGTGACGGAGGTGGCGGAAGCGCTGGCGCCGTTCGTGGACTGGGACCTGCTCGCCGTGCTGCGGCAGGAGAACGACGCGCCGTCGCTGGACCGGGTCGACGTGGTGCAGCCGGCGTCGTTCGCGGTGGCCGTGGGGCTGGCGCGGCTGTGGCAGGAGTTCGGTGTCGTCCCCGACGCGGTCGTCGGGCACTCCCAGGGCGAGATCGCGGCCGCGTACGTCGCCGGTGCGCTGTCGCTGGCGGACGCGGCGAAGGTCGTGGCGTTGCGGAGCCGGGTGATCGCCGCCCGGCTGGCCGGCCGCGGCGGGATGGCGTCGGTGTCGCTGTCGCCGGAGGCCGTGGCCACGCGGCTGGGGCCTTGGGAAGGCCGGCTCGAGCTGGCGGCCGTCAACGGTCCGGCGTCGATCGTGGTGGCCGGTGATCCGGACGCCCTCGCCGAGCTGGTGGCGGCGCTCGAGGCCGAAGGGGTCCGGGCCCGGCACATCCCGGTGGACTACGCGTCGCACACCCGGCACGTGGCGGCCGTCGAGGACGAGCTGGCCGCGGTGCTGTCCGACGTCCGGCCGCGGCCACCGGCGATCCCGTTCCACTCCACTGTGGACGACCGCTGGATCGAAGGGGCCGAGCTGGACGCGAAGTACTGGTACCGCAACCTCCGTGAGACCGTGCGCTTCGCTGCGGCGACCGAAACGCTGGTGGCCGAGGGGTTCCGCGGGTTCGTCGAGGTCAGTGCGCACCCCGTGCTGACGTTCGCCGTCGCGCAGACGCTCGACGGCCACGACGTGCCTGCCGTCGTCACGGGCACATTGCGCCGCGAGGAAGGTGGCCTGTCCCGGTTCCTGGCCGCCACCGCCGAGCTGGTGGTGCGTGGCCTGCCGGTCGACTGGTCGCCGCTGTTCGCGAACGCCGTGCGCACCGAACTGCCGACGTACGCGTTCCAGCACCGGCGCTTCTGGCTCGAGCCGGCCCGCAAGCCCGCGGACGTCACCGCGGCGGGCCTCGACCCGGCCGGGCACCCGCTGCTCGGCGCGGTCGTGAGCCTGCCCGAGGGCGGGGTGGTCGCGACGAGCAGGTTGTCGGTCGCCACGCACCCGTGGCTGGCCGACCACGAGGTCGCGGGCACTGTCCTGCTACCCGGTACGGCGCTGCTGGAGCTGGCGGTGCGCGTGGGCGACGAGGCAGGCCTCCCGGCCCTGACCGAACTCGTCGTCGAGACGCCGTTGGTGCTCAGTGGCGCGCTGCAGGTCCGGGTGAGCGTGACGGCCGGCGGCGACTTGGCGGTGCACTCGCGGCGTGAAGGTGCGGAGCCGTGGACCCGGCACGCGATCGGCCACTTGGCCGCCGAGGCACCCGAACCAGAGTCTCTTTCCTGGCCGGCGGATGCCGAACCCGTCGAACTCGAAGGCTTCTACGACCAGCTGGCGGATTCGGGGTACACGTACGGCCCGGCGTTCCGCGGCCTGCGCGCGGCGTGGCGGCGCGGGTCCGAGGTGTTCGCGGAGGTAGCGCTGCCCGACGGCCGGCAGGCGGCCGGCTTCGGCCTGCACCCGGCGCTGTTCGACGCGGCCCTGCAGGCGGCCAACCTCGGTGCGGCACCGCAGGGGGAGCTGCTGCTGCCGTTCGCCTGGCACGGGTTCACGCTGCACGCGACGGGCGCGACGGCGCTGCGGGTGCACGCATCGCCGACACCGGAGGGAGTCCGCATCACGGCAACGGACCCGGCGGGCGCACCCGTGGCGACGCTCGAAGGGCTGGTGCTGCGTCCGGCCCCCGCGACGGGGTTGCTGCCCCGCGCGGGCGGGCTCTACCGGATCAGCCCGGCCCCGGTGGAGCTGCCCACCGCGGCGGAGGTGGCATCGGAGGTCCGGGTGCTCGACCTGACCGGAGTTCCGATCGCCGGCACCTTGCCGGCCCGGGCCCGCGACCTGACCGCCGCCACCCTGGCAGCCATCCAGACGCACCTGGCCACCGACAACCCCGGCCCGCTCGTCATCCTCGCCCCCGCCGACGACCGCGATCCCGCGATCGCCGCGGCTCAAGGACTTGTGCGGTCCGCCCAGTCCGAAAACCCCGGCCGGTTCGTGCTCGTCGACACCGACAGCACGGCGACCCCGCTGCCGGAACTCGTCGCCACCGGCGAACCGCACCTCGTGTTCCGAAACGGCGAAGCCTCCGCACTCCGCCTGCTGCCCCTCCAGCCGGACCGCGAGGCCCGGCCGTGGAACCCCGAAGGCACCGTGCTGATCACCGGCGGCACCGGCACCGTCGGCGGCCTGGTCGCCCGGCACCTCGTCACCGCGCACGGCGTCCGCCGGTTGCTGCTGGTCAGCCGCCACGGCGAAAGCGGCGAAAGGGACCTGGACGCCGACGTGACCGTGGTGGCGGCCGACGTCTCCGACCGCGCCGCGCTCGCCGAAGTGCTCGAGAGCATCCCGGCCGAACACCCCCTCACCGCCGTGATCCACGCGGCCGGCACCCTCGACGACGGCGTCGTCGAGGCCCTGACCCCGGAGCGGATCGAGACCGTCTTCCGCGCCAAGGTCGACGGGGCCTGGCACCTGCACGAGCTGACCGAGCACACCGACCTCGCCGCGTTCGTGCTGTTCTCCTCGGGCGCGGGGACGTTCGGCAGCTCCGGCCAGGGCAACTACGCCGCCGCCAACGCGTTCCTCGACGCGCTCGCCCGGCGTCGCGCGGCAGCGGGCCTGCCTGCCTTGTCGCTCGCCTGGGGACTCTGGACCCCGGACAGCGCGCTCACCGGTCGCCTCGGCGACACCGAACGGGCCCGCCTGGCCCGTGGCGGGGACGCCGGGCTGTCGGCGGAAGACGGCGTCGCCCTGTTCGACGACGGGCTCCGCACCGGTGACGCCGTCGCGCTGGCGGCGAACCTCGACCTCGCCGCCCTGCGTGGCCGGGGTGATCCGCCGGCGCTGCTGCGCGCCCTCGTCCGAGCGCCGCGACGCACCGCCGGAACGCAGAACGCCGGCTCGGTCCGGCAGCGGCTCGCCGCGCTGGGCCCGGCGGAGCAGGAAAAGGTGCTGCTGGACCTCGTGCGCGGCCACGCCGCCACCGTCCTGGGGCACTCCGGTGTCGCCGCGGTCAAGGCCGGGCAGGCGTTCAAGGACGTCGGGTTCGACTCGCTGACCGCGGTCGAGCTGCGCAACCGCCTGACCGAGGCCACGACCGTGCGGCTGCCCGCCACCGCGGTCTTCGACCACCCGACTCCGGCCGCGCTGGCCCGCTTCCTGCGCGGGAGACTCGGCGTCAGCACGGCGCCACCGGGCCTCCCGGAGCTCGACCGGCTGGAACGCGCACTGGCGGCAGCGGACGAAGCGGCGCGCGCGAGGGCGGTGGCCCGGCTCGCGGAGCTCTCCCGGAAGTGGGCTGCCGCGGACGGCGGCGAAGACCTCGACGCCGTGACCGACGACCAGCTCTTCGCGCTGGCCGACCAGGAACTGGGACGGTGACCATGGCCGACGACGGCAAGCTCCGCGACTACCTCAAGGCCACCCTCGGCGAGCTGCGCCAGACCAGAGCGCGCCTCCGGGATCTGGAAGCCGAGCGCACCGAGCCGATCGCGATCGTCTCGGCCGCTTGTCGGCTGCCTGGGGACGTGAACTCCCCGGAAGACCTCTGGCGCCTGGTCGCCGAGGGTGGTGACGCCATCACGCCGTTCCCGCGCGACCGCGGCTGGCGCCTGGGGGAGCTGTTCGACGACGACGCCGACCACCCCGGCACGACCTACGCCACCGAGGGCGGCTTCCTGGCCGACGCGGGCGGGTTCGACGCCGCCCTGTTCGGGATCTCGCCGCGCGAGGCGCTGGCCGTCGACCCGCAGCAACGGCAGCTGCTGGAGCTGTCGTGGGAGGCGTTCGAACGGGCACGGATCGACCCGGCTTCCGTGCGCGGGCAGCGGATCGGTGTCTTCGCCGGCCTGATGCACCACGACTACGCGGCCAAGCTGGCCCGGCTGCCCGACGGCCTCGAAGGGTACTTCGGCATCGGGAACTCCGGCAGCGTCGCCTCGGGGCGGATCGCCTACACCCTCGGCCTCGAAGGCCCGGCGATCACGGTGGACACCGCGTGCTCGTCGTCGCTGGTGGCCATCCACCTCGCGGTGCGGTCCCTGCGCGACGGCGAATGCGCACTCGCCCTGGCCGGCGGCGTGGCCGTGATGGGAACCCCGGACGTGTTCGTCGACTTCGCCCGGCAGCGCGGCCTCGCGCGGGACAACCGCTGCAAGGCGTTCGGTGACGCCGCCGACGGCACCGCGCTCGCCGAAGGAGCCGGTCTGGTGCTGCTGGAGCGGTTGTCGGACGCACAGCGGCTCGGCCACCCCGTGCTGGCGGTCGTCCGCGGCACCGCCGTGAACCAGGACGGCGCCTCCAACGGGCTGACCGCTCCGCACGGGCCGTCCCAGGAACGCGTGATCCGCCAAGCCCTCGACGACGCCGGACTGTCCACAGCGGACGTCGATCTCGTCGAGGCGCACGGCACCGGCACCGCGCTCGGCGACCCGATCGAAGCACAGGCCGTGCTCGCCACCTACGGCCGGGACCGGCCCGCCGGACGGCCCCTGTACCTCGGCTCGGTGAAGTCCAACCTCGGCCACACCCAGGCCGCTGCCGGGCTCGCCGGCGTGCTCAAGGTCGTCGCCGCGCTCCGGCACCGGCTGCTCCCGGTGACGCTGCACGCCGACCCACCGACGTCCAAAGTGGACTGGACGGCCGGTGACGTCGAACTGCTCACCGAAGCCCGCGACTGGACCGACCCCGGCGGTCCGCGCCGCGCGGGCGTCTCGTCGTTCGGGGTGAGCGGCACCAACGCGCACGTCATCGTCGAAGAGGCACCGGAAGCGCCGGTCCGGCCACCGGCGGAGGCTCCGCACGTCGTGCCGTGGCCGTTGTCCGCACGCACCGCCGGCGCCCTGCGCGCCCAGGCCGCGCGGATCGCTTCCGTCGACGCCGAGGTCGCCGAGATCGGCTACGCGCTGGCCACCACGCGGGCCACGCTGGAGCACCGCGCGGTGGTCGTCGCCGCTTCCCTGGCCGATGCCCGCGCGGGTGCCGCGGCGGTGGCAGCGGGGGAACCGGCCCCGGAAGTGCTCACCAGGCAGGCGGCCGTGGACGGCCGGCTCGCGTTCGTGTTCCCCGGCCAGGGCGCCCAGTGGGCGGGCATGGCCGCCCCGCTGCTCGACTCCTCGCCGGTCTTCGCCGACGCGTTCAGCCGGGTCGCGAAGGCGCTGGCGGAGTTCGTCGACTGGGACCCGATCGACGCGGCCCGCGGGCTGATCGCCGCCGACCGGGTCGACGTCGTCCAGCCGCTGTCGTTCGCCGTGGCGGTGTCGCTGGCCGCACTGTGGCGCTCGGCCGGCGTCGTACCGGACGCCGTGATCGGGCATTCGCAAGGCGAGATCGCCGCGGCGCACGTCGCCGGCGCGCTGTCCCTGACCGACGCGGCCCGGGTAGTCGCGTTGCGCAGCCAGGCGATCGCCGCCACCCTCGCCGGGCACGGCGGGATGCTGTCGGTCGCGCTGTCCGAGCGTGACGTTGCGCGGCACCTGCGCGACGGGATCGAACTCGCCGCGGTCAACGGACCGGCGTCGGTCGTCGTCGCGGGCGAGCCGGCGGCCCTCGACGACCTCGCGGCCGCGCTCGACGCCGACGGCGTGCGGGTGCGGCGGATCCCGGTCGACTACGCCTCGCACACCTCGCACGTGGAGTGGATCGAGAACAGCCTCTCCCGGTTGCTTTCCGCCGTGCGTCCGGCCGCGCCGGCAGTGCCGTTCTATTCCACAGTGGACGGCGCCTGGGTCGAAGGTGCCGAGCTGGACGCGAAGTACTGGTACCGCAATCTCCGCCGGACCGTCCGGTTCGCCGAGGCGACCGAAGCGCTGGCGGCCGCCGGCTACCGGGCCTTCGTCGAGGTGAGCCCGCACCCCGTGCTGACCGCTCCGGTCGAGGAGACGCTCGACCTCCTCGACGAACCGTCGGTCGTCGGCGGCACCCTCCGCCGCGACGACGGCGGCCTCGACCGCTTCCTGCTCTCGGCGGCCCACCTGCACGTCGCGGGGGTGGACGTCGACTGGTCGGCCGCCTTCGGCGAACAGCCACCCGTTCCGGCGGACCTGCCGCCCTACCCGTTCCAGCACGAGCGCTACTGGCTGGCACCGGGTGGCGGGGAAGCCGGCACCGGGCACCCGCTGCTGGACTCGGTGCTCGCCCTGCCCGGATCCGGGGGCGCCGTGGGCAGCGGCACGGTCTCGCTCGACACCCACCCCTGGCTCGCCGACCACGCCGTTTCCGGGCGGGTGCTGCTGCCGGGCACCGCGTTGGTCGAGATCGCGCTGCGGACCGGCGAAGAGACCGGCGACGACGCGCTGGACGAGCTGATCATCGAGGAGCCGGTCGTGCTGCCCGAACGCGGCGGCCTGGAGCTGCGGGTGGTGTCGGGCGAACTCGGCGAGACCGGCCGCCGTCCGGTGACCGTCCACTCCCGTCCGGCGGAAGGTACTTGGACACGGCACGCTCAAGGGTTTCTCACCACGGCCTCGCCGTCCACGCGGCCGGAGGAGCCCTGGCCGCCGGTGCCCGGCGAACCCGTCGACCTGACCCGGTTCTACGCCGACTTCGCCGAGCGCGGGTACGGCTACGGCCCGGCGTTCCAGGGCTTGCGCAAGGCGTGGCACCGTGACGGCGAAGTCTTCGCGGAAGTGGCGCTGCCCGAGGGCCGCCAGGCGGATGCGGCCCGCTTCGGCTTGCACCCGGCCCTGCTGGACGCGGCCCTGCAGGCGACCAGCCTCGTGGCCGCGGGCGACCCGGACCGGATCGTGCTTCCGTTCGCCTGGACCGGGTTCACGTTGAGTTCCACGGGTGCCACGGAGCTGAGGGTGCACGCCAAGCCCACCGGCGCCGACGCCTTCACGCTGACGGTGACCGATCCCGCCGGAGCGATGGTGGCGTCGCTGGCGGAGCTGGCGCTGCGCCCGCTGTCGCCGTCCCGCGCCGGCATCGCCACGGACGCCTTGTTCCGCGTCGGCCGTCGCCCGGTACCGCTGACCGGCGCGGGTGATCGGCCGCTGCCGCGCGTGCTCGACGTCTCCGGTGCCGGACCGGTGGCCGCCCGCGCGGCCACCACCGAAGTGCTCGCGGCGCTACAGCGCGACGACGAGCCCCTGGTCGTGGTCACCGCGGACCCGGCTGACCCGGTGGCGGCCGCGGTGTGGGGGCTGGTGCGCACGGCGCAGTCGGAGCAGCCGGGCCGGATCACGTTGGTGGCCGCCGAACCACCGGACCACGCCCTGCTGCCCGCCGCGCTCGCCACCGGCGAACCCCAGCTCCTGCTGCGCGACGGCCGCGCGAGCGTGCCGAGGCTGGTCCGCGCGGAGGTCCGGGGCGCGGCCCGGCCGTGGAACCCGGAGGGAACCGTCGTCATCACCGGCGGAACCGGCACCCTCGGCACTGCGGTGGCCCGCCACGTCGTCGCGAACTACGGCGTGCGCCGGCTCGTGCTCGTCAGCCGCGGCGGAGGGCCCGTTCCCGACCTGGACGCCGACGTCCGGATCGCCGCCGCGGACGTCGCCGACCGCGCCGCCCTCGCCGGCGTCCTGGCTGCGATCCCGCCCGAACACCCGCTCACCGCGGTCGTGCACGCGGCCGGGGTGCTGGACGACGGCGTGGTCGGCGGGCTGACGCCGGAGCGGATCGACAGCGTCTTCCGGCCCAAGGTCGACGGTGCGTGGCACCTGCACGAGCTGACCGAAGGCGCCGACCTCGCCGCGTTCGTGCTGTTCTCGTCCGGGGCGGGCGTCTTCGGCACGGCCGGGCAGGGCAACTACGCCGCCGCCAACGGGTTCCTCGACGGGCTGGCCCAGCACCGGCGGGCGCGCGGGCTGCCGGCGACGTCGCTCGCGTGGGGCCTGTGGTCGGAGACCAGCGCGCTCACCGCCGGTGCCGACCGCGACCGGCTCGGCCGCGGCGGCCTGCTCGGGCTGTCCACCGCCGAGGCGCTCGAGCTGTTCGACACCGCCCTGGGCGGGGACGACGCCTTGCTGGTCCCGGCGAGGTTCGACTTCGTGGCGTTGCGAGCGCAGGCCGACGAAGTGCCCGTGCTGCTGCGGGACCTCGTGCGGCCGCCGCGGAGAACGGCGGGAACTTCCACCGCGACCACCACCGGCCTGCGGGACCGCCTGGCGGGACTCGCCGAGCCCGACCGCGTGCGGCTGGTGGTCGACGTGGTCCGGCGGCACACCGCCGCCGTGCTCGGCCACTCCACTGTGGACGAAGTACCCGCGACGCGGTCGTTCAAGGAAGCCGGGTTCGACTCGCTGGCGGCGGTCGAACTGCGCAACCGGCTCAGTGGCGAAGCCGCCGTACGGCTGCCGGCCACGCTGGTCTTCGACCACCCGACGCCCGCCGTCCTGGCGAAGCGGGTGCTGGCCGAGCTGTTCGGCGAAGCGGAACCCGAGCGGGCGGACCCGGGCTTGGCCGGGGAAACGGAGCTGATCACGGCGATGAACGTCGACGAACTCGTCGCCCGTGCGCTGGGAGGGAGCGGCCGATGAGCCAGGACCGGGTGGTCGAGGCGCTGCGCGCGGCGCTGCTCGAGAACGAGCGGCTGCGCGCCGAGAACGACCGGCACCGCGAGCCGATCGCGATCGTCGCGGCCGGGTGCCGCCTGCCGGGCGGCGTGACGTCCCCGGCTGACCTGTGGCGCCTGGTGGCCGGAGGCCGGGACGCGGTGTCGGGGTTCCCGGAGGACCGGGGCTGGAACGTCGAGGAGCTGTACGACCCGGATCCGGATCAGCCGGGCAAGTCCTACGTCCGGGAGGGCGGTTTCCTCCACGACGCCGGGGACTTCGACGCGGGGTTCTTCGGGATCTCGCCGCGGGAGGCGCTGGCGATGGACCCGCAGCAGCGGCTGCTGCTGGAACTCTCCTGGGAGGTGCTCGAACGCGCCGGGATCGACCCGGCGTCGGTGCGGGGCAGCGACACCGGCGTCTACTCCGGCGTCATGTACCACGACTACGCCGCCGGTGCGGCCCCCGACGGGCTCGAGGGGTTCCTCGGCACCGGGAACTCCGGCAGCGTGGTGTCCGGGCGCGTGGCGTACGCGCTCGGGCTGGAAGGTCCGGCCATCACGGTCGACACGGCGTGCTCGTCGTCGCTGGTGGCCGTGCACCTCGCAGCGCAGGCGCTGCGCGGCGGTGAGTGCTCGCTGGCGCTGGCCGGCGGTGTCGCGGTCATCTTCGGCACCTCGCCGTTCGTGGAGTTCTCGCGGCAGCGTGGGCTGGCGCCGGACGGCCGGTGCAAGGCGTTCGCCGACGCGGCCGACGGCACCGGCTGGTCCGAAGGTGCCGGAGTTCTCTTGCTGGAACGGCTTTCGGACGCGCAGCGCAACGGCCACCCGGTGCTGGCGGTCGTGCGTGGCTCGGCGGTCAACCAGGACGGCGCGTCCAACGGCCTGACCGCCCCCAACGGACCGGCTCAGCAACGCGTGATTCGCCAGGCCCTCGCCCAGGCGGGCCTGGCACCCGGTGACGTCGACGCCGTCGAGGGCCACGGCACCGGGACGACGCTCGGTGATCCGATCGAGGCGCAGGCGCTGCTGGCCACCTATGGGCAGGACCGGGCGGAGCCGTTGTACCTGGGGTCGTTGAAGTCGAACATCGGGCACACGCAAGCGGCGGCGGGCGTCGCGGGGATCATCAAGGTCGTCGAGTCGTTGCGGCACGGTGTGTTGCCGAAGACGCTGCACGTCGACAAGCCGTCGTCCCATGTGGACTGGGACAGCGGTGCGGTCGAACTGCTCACGGAGGCCCGGGAATGGCCGCGGGCCGGACGGCCCCGGCGAGCGGGCGTCTCGTCGTTCGGCGTGAGCGGGACCAACGCGCACGTCATCGTCGAGGAAGCACCGGCACACGAGCCGGCCGCCGAGGTCGGCCCGGTTCCGGCCGTGGTGCCGCTGCTGGTGTCGGGAGCCGGTCCCGACGGCCTGCGCGCTCAAGCCGGCCGTCTGGTCGCACCCCTCGAAGACGGCGCCCGCCTCGCCGACGTCGGGTTGTCGCTCGCGACGACCCGGGCGGCGCTCACCCGCCGGGCCGTCGTCGTGGCCGGGGCCCGGGCGGAGGCGGTGTCCGGCCTGACCGCGCTGGCCGGGGGAGAAGCGGCGCCGAACGTGCTGACCGGCGTCGCCGACGTCGACGGGAAAGTGGTGTTAGTCTTCCCCGGCCAAGGCACGCAGTGGACCGGCATGGGGACCGGGCTGTTGTCCTGGCCGGTTTTCGCCGACGCGCTCGGCGAAGCGGGCGCGGCCCTGGCGCCCTTCGTCGACTGGGATCTGCTGCCCGTCCTCCGCGGCGATCCCAGCGCACCCCCGCTGACGCGAGTGGACGTCGTGCAGCCCGCGTCCTTCGCGGTCGCCGTCGCGCTCGCGCGGCTGTGGCGGTCCTTCGGCGTCCGGCCGGACGCCGTGGTGGGGCACTCGCAAGGCGAGATCGCCGCCGCCGCCGTCGCGGGCGCGCTGCCGCTGGCCGAAGCCGCCCGAGTGGTCGCCGTCCGCAGCCGGATCATCGCCACCCGGCTCGCCGGGCACGGTGGCATGGCCTCGGTGGCGCTGCCCGCCGACCACGTCGTCCCGCGGCTGGAGCGGTGGGCCGGACGGCTGGAGGTCGCCGCGGTCAACGGGCCCGCGTCGGTGGTCGTCGCGGGCGATCCCGGGGCGCTCGGCGAACTCGTGGCAACGTTCGAAGCGGAAGGCGTGCGGGTCCGGGAGATCCCGGTCGACTACGCCTCGCACACCGCGCACGTCGAGCCCGTCCGGGGCGAGCTGACCCGGGCGCTGGCCGATCTGCGCACCGGAACCGCCGATCTGCCGTTCTACTCCACTGTGGACGGACGGTGGCTCGACCCCGAAGACCTCGGCGCCGGGTACTGGTACCGCAACCTGCGCGGGACCGTCCGCTTCGCCGACGCCACCAAAGCCTTGCTGGCCGAAGGTTTCCGGGTGTTCGTCGAGGCGAGCGCGCACCCGGTGCTGACCACGTCGGTGCAGGAGAGCCTCGACACCGCCGGCGTTCCCGCCGTCGCCACCGGCTCGGTGCGCCGCGACGACGGCGGACCGGACCGCTTCCTCGCCTCCCTCGGCGCGTTGCACGTGCGCGGCGCCGAGGTCGACTGGAAACCGCTGTACGCCGGGACGGCCGCCAAGCGCGTCGACCTGCCGACCTACGCCTTCCAGCACCGCCGGTACTGGCTCGGGCAAGCGACCTCCGCCGCCGTGGCCGCGGAGGTGCCCGAGCAGGCGGACGAGCTGCCGGCGTCGTTCGCCGCGTTGCCGGACGAGGAACGCGCGCACGCGCTGCTGGAGCTGGTCCGCGGCGAGGTGGCCGCGGTGCTCGGGCACGACGGCGCCGCCGCAGTCGACCCCGGCGCGGTGTTCTTCGAGATCGGGTTCACCTCGCTGACCGCCGTCGAGGTGCGCAACCGGCTGCAGGAGCGAACCGGCCTCGAACTGCCCGCGATGCTGATCTTCGACCACCCGACCCCGGAACTGCTCGCCGCCCACCTCGACCAGGAGCTGCGCGATGTTTGACGTGGACCGCTACCTCTCCGTGCTGGGCCACCCCGGCCCGGCCGAGCCGACGTGGGACACCCTGCGCCGGCTCCACCGGAGGCACCTGATCACCATCCCCTACGACAGCGCGCTCAACGCGACCCGGGGCACCGCGTTGTGGGCGGACGTCGATGTTGATGTCGACGCCGCTTTCGACAGCGTCGTCACCGGCGGCCGTGGCGGGGTCTGCACCGAGCTCAACGGCCTGTTCCGGACCCTGCTGACCCGGCTCGGCTTCGACACCGGCGTGCTCGCCGCGGGGATCCGGCAGCTGGACGGCTCGTTCGGCCCCGACCTGGAACACCTCTTCGGCTACGTCCGGCTCGACGGCGAGCTGCTGCTGACCGACGTCGGCTTCGTCGGGCCGTCCTATGTAGAACCGTTGCGGATCACCGAGCAGGTGCAGCACCAGTACGGCAACGACTTCCGCGTGGTCGAGCGCGACGGCTACCACGTCGTGCAGCGCCGCGGCCGAGCCGGCGACTGGCAGGCGGTCTACCGGTTCCACCCGCGGCCCCGGGACTTCGCCGAGTGGCGCGGCCCCGGCCTCGGCCTCGAGGAGTTCGCGCGCCGGCTCGCGAGCGCCGGCACGCTGGTGCGCGGCCGCGCGTTCGAGCGCGGCCAGAAGATCCTCATCGGCAGGCGGCTGCTCACCGTCGAGGACGGCCACGACACGATCCGGGGCCTGGTCACCCAGTCCGACTACGACGCAGCGCTGGCGGACATCCTCGGCAGGCCGGCGTGAGCAGGACGGTGGTGGACACCGACGTGCTCGTGGTCGGCTACGGGCCGGTCGGGCAGGTGCTCACGCTGCTGCTCGCGCGGCAAGGCAGGCGGGTGACCGTGCTCGAGCGCTGGCCGGCGCCCTACCCGATGCCGCGGGCGGTGTCGTTCGACGGCGAGTCCGCGCGGATCCTCGCCGCGGCCGGGATCGGCGACGCGCTCGGCGAGGTGAGCGAGTCGTCGCGGGACTACGTCTGGGAGACCGCGGACGGCCGGGTGCTGTTCGCGGTGGACGTCCCGGAGCGGGGCCGGTCCGGCTGGCCGGGGTCGACGTCGATGTACCAGCCGGGGCTCGAAGCCGCGCTCGCCGAGCGGGCACGGGCCCGGCCCGGCGTCACGGTGCTGCGCGGGCGGCGCGTGGTCGCGCTCGCCGACCACGGCGACCACGTGGCGGTCGGTACCGACGGCGAGGACTTCACCGCGCGGTGGGTGATCGGGTCCGACGGCGCCAACAGCTTCGTCCGCGAGGCCGCCGGCATCGGCAGCACCGACTTCGGGTTTTTCAACGACTGGCTGACCTGCGACGTCACCCTGCACGAGCCGCACGCGTTCGAACCCAACAACCGGCAGATCTGCGATCCCGCCCGGCCGCGGACGGCCGTGTCGGCGGGACCGGGCCACCGCCGCTGGGAGTTCATGCGGCTACCCGGTGAGGACGCGGCAGAGTTCGCGAGCACCGAATCGGCGTGGCGGCTGCTCGGCCTGTTCGGCATCGACCCCGGCAACGCGACCCTCGACCGGCACGCCGTCTACACGTTCCAGGCGCGCTACGCCGACCAGTGGCGGTCCGGGCGGGTGCTGCTCGCCGGCGATGCCGCACACCTGATGCCGCCGTTCGCCGGGCAGGGCATGTGCTCGGGCTTCCGGGACGCGGCGAACCTGGCCTGGAAGCTCGACCTCGTGCTGCGCGGCGAGGCGGGGGAGGACCTGCTCGACAGCTACACCGAGGAGCGGCGCCGGCACGTCCAGCACGCCATCGGCCTGTCGATGCAGCTGGGCCGGGTGATTTGCCAGACCGACCCCGCGGCGGCCCGCGACCGCGACGAGGTGATGCTCGCGCAACGGGCCCGGACGACCACGCCGAGCCCACCGGAGGCCGCGGTGGAACCCCTGGCCGCGGGCGTGCTCCACCGGGACGGCACCGGACTCGGCGGGACTTTGAGCCCGCAAGGCCGGGTGTCCCGGGACGGGGTGACCGGCCGCTTCGACGACGTCGTCGGGACCGGGTTCGCGCTGATTTCCGCCGTACCGCCGGACGAACTGCTCGACGCCGGGCGGCGGGCGGTGCTGGCCGCGCTCGGGACCCGGCTGGCCCACGTCGTGCCCCGCGACGCGGAGGTCCCGGGTGCCGTGGCCGACGTCGACGACGTCTACCTGCCACTGCTGGCCGAGGCCGGGGCGGTCGCCGCGCTGGTGCGGCCCGACTTCTACTTCTTCGGCGGGGCGGCCGACAACGCCGGCGCCCGCACCCTCGTGGACGACCTGCTGGCCGCACTGCACTCGGGAAGGCTCTCGCACGCATGACCTCCACAATGGACACCCGAGTCGTCGCCGAATTGCCAGCGGCGCTCGCCGACGTCCTCGCCCGGCCGGCCGCGCAGCAGCCCGCCTGGCCCGATCCCGCACGGGCCGAGGAGATCCACCGCGCGCTGCGGCGGGTGCCGCCGCTGGTGACCGTCGCCGAAACCGAACGCCTGCGCGCCCGGCTCGCCGAGGTCGCGCGCGGGGAAGCCCTGGTGCTGCAGGGCGGTGACTGCGCGGAGACGTTCCACGGCAACACCGAAGAGCACCTGCGCGGCAACGTCGAGCTCCTGCGGGCGGTCGCGGACGTCCTCGAAATCGGCACCGGCCTGCCCGTCGTAGTCCTCGGCCGGATCGCCGGGCAGTACGCCAAGCCCCGGTCGCGCCCGGTCGACGCCACCGGCCTGCCCGCCTACCGCGGCGACCTCGTCAACTCGGTGGTGCCGACCGCGGCGGCGCGGACGCCGGACCCGGAACGGATGCTGCGGGCCTACGCCGACGCGGCCGGCACGCTGCACCGCCTGCGTTCGTTCGGCGGCGCGCGCGAGGTCTTCGCGGGGCACGAGGCATTGCTGCTGGGCTACGAATCCGCGCTCGTGCGCCGTGCCGGGTCCCGGCTCTACGGCAGCTCCGGGCACTTCCTGTGGGTGGGGGAGCGGACCCGCCAGCTCGACGGCGCGCACGTCGCGTTCGCGGCGCTGGTGGCCAACCCGGTCGGCCTGAAGATCGGCGCGACGGCGACCCCCGACGAGGTGCTGGCGTACGTCCGCCGGCTGGATCCGGACCGTACGCCGGGCCGGCTGACGCTGATCAGCCGCATGGGCGCCGACCGCGTCCGGACGGCGCTGCCGCCGATCGTGGCGCGGGTACGCGCCGCGGGGCACCCGGTGCTCTGGCAGTGCGATCCCTTGCACGGCAACACCGAAACGGCACCGAGCGGCCACAAGACCCGCGACGTCGGCCGGGTGGCCGACGAACTGCGCGGCTATTTCGACGTCCACCGAGCGCTGGGCACCCACCCCGGCGGCATCCACCTGGAACTGACCGGCGACGACGTGACCGAGTGCGTGGGCGACGGCATCACCCTGGGCGACCTCCCGGCCCGCTACACGACGGCGTGCGACCCCCGCCTCAACGTCCGGCAGGCGCTGGGGATCGCGGAGGTGGCGGCGGAATCGATCGCCCGCTGACGCCGCTGGACCTCGGAGGCGGCACGATGAGGTCGGCCGGCAACGATCGCGACCGTACCGCGCATGCCGGCGTAGGCCTCACGCTGCGAGCGTCCGGATCAGCCGCGCCAGTTCCCGCGGTTTCGAAGCGAACGGCGAGTGGCTGCTTTCGAGCGAGCCGATCCGGAAGCGGTGGGCCGGTGCGATCCGGTCGGCGTCGGCGATCATCCTGCGTTGCAGCGCGGGGGTGACGACCCGGTCCTGCGTCGTCAGGACGTACGAGCGCGGTATCGATCCCCACCGTTCCCGGGTCGCGCCGACCTCGGCCGCGGCGATCCTGGTGGGGTTGTCCGGGACCAGACCGTTGGCGAAGGCCAGGAACCGCTCTTCTCCGACGTCGCCGTAGAAGGTGCGGTGTAGCAGCGCGCGGTAGCCGGCGTCGCTGCTGCGGAAGTTGATCCGGGTCGCTCCGATCGCCGCGGGGTCGCCGAGGTAGAGGTCCGGGTAGCGGGGTCCGGCCTCGGGCAGTCGGAGGTAGGCGGCGGCCGACCCGAGCAGCGTGGGCACGAGGGCCGCGACGTAGACGACGTGGTCGACCAGGTCGGGAGCCTGCTCCACGGCCCGCGTCACCGTGAGCCCGCCGAGGCTGTGCGCGACGAGGACGAGCTTGCGCCCGGCACCGCGCAGCTGCCGGAGAGCGGCCACGACGGCGTCGGCGGTGTCTTCCAGCGTCAGGTTCCGCAGCGGTGAGGCCTCGGTCGTGAGCCCCTGCTGCCCGGTGGTCAGGTACGACACCGGGAACCGTGCGTTCGGTCCCGCGCCCGGCAGGTCGAGGGCGCAGACGCGGGCGCCCGCCGCCGTCAGCTCGAAGCTCACCTCCGCCCAGGCGGCACCGCTGTGCCACGCCCCGTGCACCAGGACGAAGTCCGTCCCGGCTGCCTTGCCGTGACCCGGCGGCGGCCCGAATCCGGCCATCAATGCGCTCCCGAGGACCGTGCGCCGGTTCGGCGAGTTGGTCAAAGTCCGTTCCCTTCCAGGTTGTCCCGTGCCGCGTGCCGGGCCGCGAGGTAGCCGAACGTCACGGCGCTGCCGACCCGGCATCCCGGTCCGGGATACTCCGACGCGGTGAAGAAGTGTGCGTCGTCGCCACAGGCGTATAGGCCGGGCACGGGTTCGCCGGTCCCGCTGAGGACGCGTGCGTCGGTGTCGGTCCGCACCCCGAGCGTGGTCGCCAAGGGCGTCGGGAAGACGGCGACGGCGTAGAACGGCGGTCGGCTGACGGTTCCGCGCGCCGCCACGGTGTGCGCGAGGGCCTCGGGATCGGCGCCGATCTCCGCGGCCAGCGCCCGCACGGACCGGCCGGACCGCAGGTAGCCGTCGTCGAGATGACGCCGCAACGCCGCTCCCGGCAGGTACGGCCGGACCAGGCCCAAGCCGTACGTCCGCAGCGCCGCCGCGTCGGTGACGAGCCACGCCGGCACCGCCACGCCGGGCCCGGCGGCGTACATGGCGCGGACGAAACGGTGGTAGGACACGGACTCGTCGACGAAGCCGCGGCCCGCTCCGTCGACGGCCACGATGCCGGGCTTGGCCCGGTCCCAGATGTGCGGGAAGACCGCCGTGCTGCCGTCTCGTCGACGGCCGACGGAACCGGGGAACCACATGGCGTTCTCGTCCTGGGCCGCGCCGAGGGCTCCGCTCACCGACTGGGCGAGGCGCAGGCCGTCTCCAGTGGCTTCCGGCACGGCTGGCGTGAACTGGGGGACGGGCTCCGGCAGGTATTCGGCGCGCAACGCGGGGTTCGCGGCGAAGCCACCGCAGGCGAGGACGACGCCGCGCCGGGCGCGGACCCGGCTGACCGTGCCCCGCCGGTGCACCACCGCACCCTCGACCCGGCCGCGCTCGTCGACGACCAGTTCGGCGGCGTGCGCGGTGAACCACACGTCCGCCGATATCGCCGTCAACCGCTCGTAGAGGGCGGCGACGAGCGCGTTGCCCATGGTCAAGCGGGTTCCGCGGGGGTAGCCGCCCGCGCGGTCGAGCAGCCAGCGCAGGCCGAGGCGGCCCGCCGTCGCCGCGGCCCGGACCGGCTGTCCGGTGAACGCGGCCGCCAGCTCGTCGGCTTCGGCCCGGCGAAGCATCAGAGTCCCGCCGAGGAGCGCGAACTCCCGGATCGGGCGCCGGATCCGGCCGAGGGCCCGCCGGCCGAGGCGTCGTCCGTCGAAGGGCTCCGGTTCGAGCGCCCGTCCGATGCCCGCTCCGGGCACCTCGGGGTGGTAGTCGACGGCACCGGCCGTGTGCCGGAAGCCGATCCCCAAACGCCGCAAGCGCTCCAGCGCCTCGGGCGCGTGCCGGAGGTACGCGGTGCGCAGGTCGCGTTGGCTGCGGTCGCCGACGAGCGCGTCGAGGTACCGCGTCGCCTCGACGACGTCCGCTCGGGGATCAGCCTGCTGCCGGTGCCCCGGAATCCACACCGTGCCCGCCGAGCGGGCCGTGGTTCCGCCGACCCACTCCGATTTCTCGGCGACGAGCGTGGACAGGCCCGCACGCGCGGCGACGACCGCGGCGGTGAGCCCGGCCGCGCCCGCGCCGAGGACCAGCACGTCGGTTTCGTGGTCCCAGCCGGCCATCAGTACGTCGCCCGCCCGCCCGAGAGGTCGTACGTGAACCCGGTGGTGAACGACGCGGCCGGGGAGATGGCCCATCGCACGAGCGCGGCGACTTCGGCGACCGTGGCGAGCCGGCCC
Source organism: Amycolatopsis sp. cmx-4-83 (assembly GCF_046548815.1). Taxonomy (NCBI): domain Bacteria; kingdom Bacillati; phylum Actinomycetota; class Actinomycetes; order Pseudonocardiales; family Pseudonocardiaceae; genus Amycolatopsis; species Amycolatopsis sp. cmx-4-83. Next base: position 346,847 of record NZ_JAEBEF010000003.1, read on the forward strand.
ATCGGGATGAGGGTGCGCAGCCGGGCCACCTGCTCGTCGGACATCCCCCGGATGAGGGTCGTCTCGACCATCGTGGGCGCGATCGCGTTCACCGTGACACCCGTGGTCGCGTACTCCTTGCCGAGTGCCTTCACCATGCCCATGAGCCCGGCCTTCGATGCGGAATACCCGGTCATCCCGGCATTGCCGTCCTTGCCGGCCATCGAGGCGATGTGCAGGAGGCGGCCGTACCCGGCGGCGGCCATCACCGGGAGCACCGCCTGGGACAGTGCGAACGCCCCGGTGAGGTTGACCCGAAGGACGTGTTCGAAGTGGTCGACCGGCTCCTCGGCCGCCGGAGCGGGATCGCCGAGAATGCCGACGCAGTTGACGACCCCGTCGATGTGGCCCAGCGTCTGCGTCGCGCCGTCGACCATCGCCCGCACGCTCGGCGGATCGGCGAGGTCGACGGGGAGCCAGGCCGTCAGCCCCGGTAGATGCGGCCGCACCGCGGGTAGATCGCTGCCGACGACCACCGCGCCCGAGGCCAGAAGCAGTTCGGCGACTCCGGCACCGATGCCGTTTCCGGCTCCGGCGACCAGGACGCGCAGGCCGCCGATTTCATCAGGGTGATTCACGATGACACACCTTTCGAGGACAGCTCACGGGTCTCCGGGCTCGCCAGGACGGCTCCGGCCGAAGCGAGGGCGAGGACGACGAGCAGCGCGCCGATCGCCCAGTACGAACCGGTCGCCGCGCACAGCGCCGACGCGATCAACGGGGTGAACCCGCCCAGCGGATCGGAAAGCGAGCGGGCGACGGTGACCCCCGAGTTGCGTATCCGCGGCTCGAACATCTCGGCGAGGTACGCGCCGGACACCGCGAGGATGACCTTGACGCCGAGCCCGTAGGCGAGCACCAGCGCGACGACGACGAGCAGCGGGTTCCGCGTCTCGAGCAACCAGAAGAACGGGAAGGCGAACGCGGCGAGGAAGAACAGTCCGAAGAGGAACACCGGACGGCGGCCCACGCGATCGGCCAAGTGCCCGCTCAGCGGGATCACCGCGAGCCCGACGGCGTTCGCCACCAGGACCCCGCTCAGGGCCGGCCCGGCGCTCATCCCGAGCTGCGCGGTGCAGTACGAGATCGCGAAGACGTTGAACAGCTGGGCGCAGACGGACTCGGTCGAGCGGGCGAGGGACGCCAGCACCAGGTGCTTGCGGCCGGTGCGCAGGAGTTCCCGCAGCGGGCTCGCCGCCAGCGTCCCGGATTCCCGCAGTTTCTCGAACTCCGGGGACTCCGCCACCCGCAGCCGGAGGTAGAGCCCGACGAACACGAGGCAGAACCCGAAGAGGAACGGCAGCCGCCACCCCCAGTCCAAAAAGGACGCACGGGGGAGCAGTGACATGAGCGAGAAGGCGCCGGTGCCGAGCATGATCCCGAGCCCGACGCCGAGGGCGGGAACGGTCGCGTACAGCCCGCGCCGTCCGGCGGTCGAGTACTCCGAAGTCATGGTCACGGCGGTGCCGTACTCGGCTCCGGCCCCCAGGCTCTGCACCAGCCGCAGGACCACCAGGAGGACCGGGGCGGCCAGCCCGGCCTGGGCGTGCGTCGGAAGCAGCCCGATGGCGCCGGTCGAGGCACCCATCAGCACGAGGCAGAGCACGAGCAGGCGTTTGCGCCCGATCGTGTCGCCCCACCGCGCGAGCACCATGCCCGCCACGGGACGGAACACGAAACCGATCGCGTAGGTGGCCAGGGCCGCCAGCGTTCCGGCGACCGCGCTCGCCGCCGGGAAGAACAGCGGGGCGAACACGAGCGCGGTGGCCGTGCCGTAGATGTAGAAGTCGTACCACTCCAGCACGGTGCCGATGAGGTTCGCGGCTACGGCGCGTCGTCTGGCTCGCGAGGTCGTCCTCGGGTGCAGAGCCGATGAGGTGTGGGTCAACGGTGACCGCCTTCGACGTCGGGTTACGGGACTGGGCAGGAAAAGGGCGGGGTCAGCGCACGGGGGAATCGACGATGGCGCCCGCGTCGCGCAGTGCCCGGCGCAGCTGGTCGCCCGGGACGGCGCGGGTACTGACGTCCTCGCCGGCGGCGATGGCCGCGGCGGTGCCCGCCGCCTGGCCGGTCGCCATCGCCGTCCCCATGTGCCGGCTGGCGCCCATGGCGCGTCCGGTCGCGGACAAGCACCGGCCCGCCACCAGCAAACCCTCGGTGCCCCGCGGGACGAGGCACCGGTACGGGACGGAGAACGGTGCGGGTGGTTCGATCAGCACGAGCCCGGTCCCCGTCGTGTCGTGCACGTCCAAGGGGCCGCCGGCCTGGGCGATCGCGTCTTCGAACTGGCGTCCGCCGAGCACGTCGTCCTCGGTCAGCGTGTAGTCGCCCTCGACGCGCCAGGTTTCGCGCACGCCGATCCAGGGAGCCAGCGCGGCGAGGTAGGAGCGTTCGAAGCCCGGCACGGACGTCCGCAGGAACTCGACGACGGCCCGGACCTGGGCGCGGCCGAGCCGTTCGGCGGCGGTGAGGTCCCGGCTGTCGGAGCCGTCGAGCCCGGTCACCCGGGTCATGAGGATGAACGCGTCCGAGCCCGCGGGCGAGCTGACCAGCGAGAGCAGCTCCTGCTTCAGCGCGCCGGCCTGGACGCCGGCCACCGCGAGCCGCCGCTTTTCCGCACGCGGCAGGGCGCGGAAGCGCGCGACATCGACGTTCGACAGCCGCGCCATCAGCGTCATCGGCTGGCGGTCTCGCCGCTGCTCGGCCCGGCTCTGCGTCCGGCAGCCCGCGCGGCGGCAGACGAGGGCGTTCGCGGTGGCGTCGACCACCACCTGCGCCCGGATCGCGCGGCGGGCGTACTGGTCCTGGGTGACGACTCCGCGGACCGTGGCGCCCTCCTGGAGGGGATCGACCACCTGGGTGTGCAGCCGCACCTCGGCGCCGCTCTCCGCGAGCAGGTCGTCGAGGACGAACTTGAGCACTTCCGGATCGAACGGGAACGTCCGTACCTTGACCGGGTTGCGGCTGGCCTCGGCGAGGACGTACGGCGTGAACCCCTTCGCGCCCCCGGCTTTCACCAGGCGTTCGGTGACCTCGTGGCCGATGCCGCCGCCGACGAGCACGTCCCGCCAGTAGAAGCCCATGAAGCTGGCGACCATCGCGCCGGTGGCCGTGCCGCCGAGGAAGGGCGCCTGCTCGACGAGCACCGTCCGGGCTCCGGACCGCGCCGCGGCGACGGCCGCGCAGAACCCGGCCGGGCCACCACCCGCGACGACGACGTCCACGGATCGGTCGACCTCGATCGTTTCGCCGGGCAGGCTGATCGTCGGGTGCGGCAACGCTGGTTCTCGTCCGGTCATGGTGCAGAACGGTGCCTCGCCGGAGCCGGGCGATGGCCTCCGTTCCGCAATGCAGAACCGCGAAGCTCTGACCAGCTAAGATCACGGGATGGGACGCGCACCGGGTTATCCGCTGAAATCGGTGGACCACGCGCTGCAGGTGCTGGCGACGCTGCAAGCCGGTGCGTCGGTGACGGTCGGCGACGTCGCGCAGCTGCTGGGCATCGGCCGGTCGAGCGCGCACCGCCTGCTGAGCGCGCTGGTGTACCGCGACTTCGCCGAGCAAGGGGTGCGGCGCGAGTACCGGGCGGGTCACCGCCTCCCGGTGCAGCGAGCGGGCAGCGATCCGCTGAACCGGCTGCGGACGTCGGCGGCGCCGGCGATGCAGGAGCTCGCGGCGCAGACGGGCGAAACGGTGTTCCTGCAGGTGCTGCGCGGCCGTGACGTGCACTTCGTCGCCACGGTCGAGTCGGGGCAGGCGGTCCGGGTCGGTGACCGGACCGGCTTGGTGCTCCCGGCGCACATGGTCTCGGGAGGCCGGGCGATGCTCGCGACGATGAGCGACGAAGACGTCATCGCGCTCCACAGCGGCTCACGCCTGGCCGCCGACCCCCGGAGCCTGCGCCGCACCCTGGAAGACGTGCGAGCCAAGGGGTTCGGCACCAACGTCACGGAGACGAGGTCGGGATTCGTCGCGTTGGGCGTGGCGGTGGACGGCCGGGAGGACCACGCGCACACGGCGGTTTCCCTGGGTGTCCCGGAGTTCCGCTACGCCCCGAACCGGCTTCCGGAATACCTGACGGCCCTGCGCCGCGCGGCGGCGACGATCGAGAACGCGAAGCCGGCACCGCGAACCTCGGCCGGGTAAGACACCGTGGAAGCGAAGGGGGCGGGCGGATCGCGGAGCTTGCTCCGGCCGCGTGGCCCTTGCCGAGCCGGCTCATGGGCAACTCTCACAACCCGACCTCGGCGTTTACCGGGTCATCGACAACCTCATAATAGGGACCGCATGATCTCCCCGAACGCGGGAGATATCCCATGTATGGGGGTTCAAGTCCCCCTTTGAACACGCAGACGTGGGAGATCTCCCATGTGGATGTGGGTCACTCAACCTGCAGGTCGGTGGCGAACTTCAGCGTGGGGTTATAGATCAACTCGGTCCTCGGACACTGACCACGACCCCACATGTGCGGATCGAGGGACGCGGGCAGCAGCCGTGCGAGGTCAGGAGGAAACGGCTGCGGCCAGGTTGGCGAGCGATTCTTCGAGCTGGTCTTCGGTCACCATCGGGAACGACACCTGCCGCAGGACGTCCTTGTCGGTGACCTTGCTCCAGTCGTAGGTGAGCGTGACGACGGTGGAATCGGGGCCCTCCGGGGCGAGCTCCCACAGCCATTCCCAGCCGGGGGGCTGGGTACCGGTGGGGGAGGTCTGCCACGCCACCAGCTTGTTCGTGTGGTAGGCGGTGACATGGTTGTCGGTCTGGTAGTCGCCACCCATGTGCTCTCCGGTCATGTTCATGGTGAAGGTCTGCCCGGTCGCGGTGATCCGCTGCGGGTGATCGGCGGAGCGCACGAAGCCCGATCCGTCGAGCGCGGCGTGCCGGTCGGGGCGGGTGAGCACGTCGAAGATGTCGTGCGCTGAGGCGTTGACAGTGCGCTTGACCGTGATCTGCTTGTCGGTGGTCGTCATGACGTCATTCTGTCCCACCCGCCGTCAGTGCACGAGCTGAGCGGGCAGGTCCGTCGTGGCAACAGCGGTCCGTGGTGTTTTATCGCTCGCAGGCTCGGCGGGATCGCGCCGCAAAGAGGTCGCCGGGTCACCGAATGACCTCCGTCTTGAGCGGTCCGCCGGAAGAAGAGGGCCCGGCACGGCGGATTCGATCGGGCGCCGGACTTCCCGACACGTCTTCGCAGGCGGCGGCCACTCCTCCCGCTCGGACATGCTCGTGGCCGAACGACTCTACGTCGCGTCGAGGGTGATTTCGGCCCAAACGGTTTTGCCTGTCGAACGCTGCCACTGTCCCCACGCGACGCTCAACCCCGCGACCAGGCCGAGACCGTGGGGCGCGGCGCCCATGGACGGTTGGGAGCAGGCAGGATCCAGGCAGGCATCATCGACTTCGACGCACAGCCAGTTCCTCCGCCGCAGCAAGCGCACCTGGCGAGGTGGTTCGCCGTGGCGCAGGGCGTTGGAGGTGAGCTCGTCGACCACTGTCACCACGTCTCGGCGAAGGGTGTCGGGCAGGTCGCCCAAGAGCCGGTGCGCCCAGGCGCGCACTGCGGCCAGCTCGCTGAGGTCGTCCGCCACCTCCAGTGCGACGACTCGCAGGTCGTCGGTGCGGTGCAGCGTCTGCTCGATGGCCATCGGCCGCTCACCTTCCCTCGCGCCTCGCGACTACCTCGCTGGGGCATCGTGCCTGGAGTTACCCGCGGGAGCCCCGGACGAACATCGGCTGGCCGGCGAGTCACCGGAAAGCGTTCGGCGCGGACACGCCGGTGACGAACCGGTGTGCGATGTCACGTGGTTTCGAGTGGTCCGCTGGAACTTGGTGGGCAGCCGGCGCGTGTGAGGTGGTCGCGCTGGTCGGCGCGTGCCGGTATCTGCCGGCGAAGCTGTGGTCGTCGAAGCCGGACAGGTCACGGTGTCGCACCGGGCAAGACGCACCAGATCAACGCGTTCCACAACGGCCACGGCGACTGAGTCACCAGCCGGTGCGCCCACGTTCGACGCGGGCGGCCTCGCGCCGGCTGAGGCTTCCGCTGTCCTTTCGTGAAGCCTCAGCCGGCTGCCGGTGGGTCAGCTCTGCGCGATCGTGTTCATCGAGTGCGCTTCGGTCACGTCGCCGGTGTCGAAGAATTCCCAAGGTACGGTGACGAAACCCCGGGCACCCCAGCTCGTGCCCCACGAGTTTTCGATTTTGACGCCCTGGGCGGTGTAGCCGACGATGGTGACTTCGTGGCCGCCGACGACCGGGTCGCTGCGGTCGTCACCGGGGAGGTAGCTGTAGTCCGCCGCGGTCGAGGAATCGAGGTCCATGAAGCTCTGGTGGACTTCGAAACCGATCGGCACCGGGTGGCCTTGCGAGATGGCGTTCTTGATCGCCGTGCGAGCCGAAGTCCCGCTGGTCGGCAGTTCGGTGAAGGAGCCGAGTTTGTAGTGGGCGGCGTTCGCCCGCTCCCGCGAGTTCGGCTGGGTCGTGTAGTCGAAATCGCCCTGGGTGTAGTCGGACCTGGTGTCGATGCCCTGCTTCTGTTCCATGGGCAGCGCGACGCCGGCGTAGGTGCCCTGGTCGTTGCCCTTGGCGATCTGCGCGTAGATGAACATCGGCGCCATCGGCGCGCCCTGGATGCCCTGCTCGTGCATCAGGATGCCGTAGCCGGTGTACCCGGTGGCCCACGTGACGCACGAACCGACCTGGCCCTGGTCGCCCGGGGACAACGCGTACTGCGAGAGGTCGTAGCTGGTCGGAGCGGCGGCCAGCGCCGATGGCTCGGCGACGTGCGCGGCGGCGTGGTGTGCCCGGGATGCGCGCAGATCGAGCCCGAGGCCGTGCGCCGGGTGGTGCTGCGCTGCGCCGGCGGGCAGTTCCGCCGCCTGCACGGCCGCGGTCCCGGTGGCCAGTCCGGCCAGCGCCAAGGTCGCCACCACACCGGCGGTCTTCGTGAATTTCATCGTGTTTGACCCACTCTCGACAAGAATTCGAAAAAGCGGAAAAGGAGCCGGGTCCGTCGTGAATTAATGTGATTTCCGACGGGAACGGGAGAAGGTTAAGCGGTGATCGAATCGCCGGGCACCGACGAACGTATGGATGGTGGCGGAAATTAACCTACGGGGGTCGGGAAAGGTGCGTTCCGGACACGCGCGGTGCGTCGCCGGAGCTGCCGCGGCTTCCGGTTACCCTGCTCGCGGCGCCTGGGTTCACGCGGGTCTCCCTGCGCGCCGGGCCGCGGAGTTGCCCCGTCCTCGCGGCCGCAGCAGTCGGCGGCGATCGGGAGAAGCGGAGTACGACATGACGTGGTTCCAGCGCGCCGGCAGGGCCGGCGTCGCCGCGGTGCCGCTCGCGATCGCGGATCCGATCGCGGCGAGCACCGACACCGCGATCGGCATGAGGCCGATGAAAAGGTAGATTGGCCCGCCTGCGCACCGAATGCGCGACGCATGCTTCCGCGTTGCTGGACCGCGACCCAGCCGACAGCTACCACGCACTCACGGACGAGTCCCAGTTCGAGGAGGTCCAAAAGATCGCCGCGAAGGTCGGCTGACGACGCACCGAGCGCAAATACGCGCGGGGCAAGCGGTTCCAGCTCGACAGCCTCGGCGAGCTCCTGCAGCTGTTCGCGACGGCGGCCCGCCACGACCACCTCACCGCGGACACCGAACGCGCCGCCGACGTCTGCGTCGACTTGATCACGCGGCGCTGGGACGAGCCGGAAGCCGGAGTCTGGGAACTCGCCGACGACTGGTGGTCCCACTCTTGCCTCGCCTGTGTCGCCGTGGTCCGCCGCAAACGCGTCCTCGGCGACGACCAACCCGACACCGGCTCGTAAGGCCCCGTACCGATCGCGCCCAGAAGATCCGCGCAACGGCGTCCGAGTGCGTGGGTACGACCCTGGTCGAGGTCGGCCGCGACGATCCCGCTCCTGCCCGAGCGACCGCGCGACGTCGGCGACGGCGACGGCGAGCACTGCGGGCCCGGACCGACAGCAGCCAGCCGGTCTGCACCCGGTACATGGTCGCTCCGCGGGCGGCTAGCGCTCCGATCTCGTTGCGGTGACGTCGGCAACCCAGTCGGCGATGTAGGCGGTCGTCGGGGTGATGTTGTCGGCGGCGACGTGCTCCACGCCGCCGTCGTGCTCGGTCATGATCTTCAGTTGGCGTCGGACGCTGTTGACCGCCGCGTCGTACTGGCGTCGGGCCATTTCGACCGGGACTTGGCGGTCGTTGCTGCCGTGCAGCACGAGAAACGGCATACGGATCCGCCGGCTGTCCTCGACGAGGTTCATCCTCGCGGTGAAGTGCGCCAGGCCCTCCAGCGAGGTCTGGCCGAAGGTCCAGAGTACGTGCTCCCAGAAGTGCGGCACGGACTTCTCGGCCGGTGCTTCGGCGAGCTGCTGCTGACGTCGGCGCTGCAGGGCACCCCAGTCGTAGATGGCGCCCCAGGCGACGCAGAAGGCGAACCGCGGCTCGTAGGCGGCGACGCGTGGTGCGAAGTAGCCGCCCAGCGACCAGCCCGCGATGCCGATCCGATCGGGGTCACAGTCGCCGCGGGAGAGCAGGTAGTCGAGGCACGCGGTGCCGTACCGTTCGCTCTCGACGACGCCGGGCATGCCGCGCAACCGCAAGGATTCGCCCGAGCCGGGCTGGTCCACGATCAAGGTCGAGATGCCACGGCGGGCGTACTCGCGGGCAATTCCGGTGCCGTAGATCATTTCTTTGGTCGAATCGAGTCCGTTCAGGTGGACCACGATCGGTGGCTGGGGTTCGTCGCCGTAGGCGCGGACGAGCAGCCCGGGCAAGGAGTTACCGCCGTAGGGGATCTCGACGAATTCGCAGTTCTCGCGGCCCAGGGTGATCGCGGTGCGGAAGCTGTCCAGACCGGCTCGGTAGGCGTCGGCGCGGGGTGCGTAGCCGTGCTTCTGCATCCTCTCGGCGGTGAGGAAGTAGATGGACGCGCGCCGGTGCCGCTCGGCGGCGGACAGGTGATGTCCTTGTGCTTCGTCGGCGTCGGCGAGGTCGACCAGGCGTCGGGCCAGCATGCACCACGAGGTGAAGAACTCCTCGGTCGTCGAGTCCGGTCGCAGTGGCCGGCACGCTTCGTCGATCTCGCCGATGGCGGCTCCCTGGCTCAGTGCGAGGTTGAGCGACAGGTTCCACACGTAGTTGCCGGAAAAAGTATTCGAACATCGTCAGCTACCAGTTTCGGTGTGTCGGGGCTACCAGGATCTTGCCGTCGACCCGGCTGGCGGCCAGCGGCTCGAGCCCCCGGGTGACGAGGTCGTCGAGGCTGATCACCGAGTCGAGCAGCAGGGGGCCGAGGATGCCTTCGGCCAGGATGTCCAGTGCGACGCCGAGGTCGTCGTCGCAGACGTGCGCCACCGTCGAGTCGATCGTGACTTCGCGCAGGGCGAGGGAGAACATGTCCACCGCGGGCTTGTCCTTGGGCAGCCCGACGGCCAGCACGCGGCCGCCGGTGGTGACCATCCGCAGCGCCGTCTCGAACTGCCCGGGGGCGCCACTGGCTTCGATCACCACGTCGGCGCCGCGGCCGCCGGTGAGCTCCAGCACCGCGGCGACGACATCATCGTGGGCGGAGAGGGTGCGGGCCGCGCCGAGTTTCGCGGCGCGGTCGAGCTTCGGGCCGGGCAGGTCGACGACGGTGATGTCGACGTGGATCAGGTGGGAAAGGCCGGCGAGGGTGAAGGTGCCGATCGCGCCGGCGCCGATGATCACCACGGAGTCCCCGTGGCGGGCCCCCGCGCGGCGGGCGGCGTGAAGCCCGACGGCCAGCGGCTGCGCCATTGCGGCCGCGTCGAGGGGCAGACCAGCTGGAACCGTCCGCAGCATCCTCGCCGGTGCGGCGACGTACTCGGCCAGCCCGCCTGGGGCGTTCAAGCCCAGGGTGTAGTAGTTGCGGCAGATGTTGGTGCGGCCTTCGGCGCAGCGGTCGCACCGTCCACACCAGACTCCGGCGCCCGCGGCGACGAGGGTTCCGGCGGGGAGTTCGGCTGAGCCGTCGACGACTTCGCCGACGAACTCGTGGCCGGGGATCATCGGCCCGAGGTGGCCGCTGGCCGGGTGCCGGTGGTGCACCGGGACCATGACCGGACCGGCCGTCCACTCGGTTGCGTCGGTGCCGCAGATGCCGCTGCGCCGGACCGCGATCACCACCTCCCCGTCGCGGGGGTGCGGGATGGGGACCTGCTCGATGCGGATGTCCCGGGTTCCGTGGTAGACGGCGGCCTTCATGGTGCTGCTCATGCGGTGACCCCGTCGCTCTGGCGGACGTCGGCGGCGTGGTCGGGGCTGCCGGTGCGGGGCAGCAGCAGGGTGGTGAGCGCGGCCAGGCCGAAGAAGCCGGCGCACACGATGAGGCCGCCGCTGAACCCGACCGAGCCCGCGAGCCCGGCCAGCAGGAACGGGGCGAACGCCGACACGCCGCGGCCGACGTTGAAGCAGAACCCGGCGCCGGTGGCGCGGGCGCGGGTGGGGAACAGTTCGCCGAGGTAGGAGCCGAACAAGCCGAAGAATGCGGTGAAGGCGCCGAAGAGCGGGCCGAGCAACAGCAGCGTGGTCTGGTGGGTGGTGAAGGCGTAGCTGGGCAGGGTGAGCGTGACGCCGAGCAGGGTGAGGATGATCGTGCGGCGGCGGCCGATCCGGTCGGCGAGGGTCCCGAAGCCGTTGTAGCCGGCGAACATGCCGAGGTTGAGGATCGTCACGAACAGGGCGACGGAACCGGTGGGCAGGTCGCGTTCGGTGGTCAGGTAGGTCGGCAACCAGGTGGTGGCTCCCCAGTAGCCGGTCAGGGCCAGCGCGGACATCAGCGTGCCCAGCAGGGTGGTGCGGCGCCGTGAGCCGCTGAGGACGGCCCGCACGGTGACGGTGTCCTCGAGGTGCTGGTCCTTCTCCGCCGCCCAGGTGGCTGATTCGCGGAAGAAGACCGCGACGACGAGCACCGGCACGACGACGGCGGCGCCGGCAATGAGGAACATCTGGCGCCAGTCGGGGAGGAATTGCCCGGAGATGGTGGCCGCGATCGCTCCGCCTGCGGGGAAGGCGCTGATCACGAACGCGGCGGCACGGCCGCGGCTGCGGGGCGGCCAGGTTTCCACGACGTAGGCCGACACGACGCTCCAGACAGCGCCGAGTCCGATGCCGGCCAGGAACCGGAGGATGAGGAAGACCGCGAAGTTCGGGACCACGGCCAGCGCCGCGGTGAACCCGCCGAAGACGACCAGCGAGCCGATCAGGGCCTTCTTGCGGCCGAAGTTGTCGGCGAGGTAGCCGCCGGTGACGCTGCTGACCCCGATGCCCAGCAGGGTCGAGGTCGCAAGCAGACCGGCTTGGGTCACCGACAGCCCGAGGTCGTGCCGGATCACCGGCAGCGCCAGGGACAGCAGGACGATCTCCAGTGCGTCGAACAGGTAGGCGAGGAAACACCCGCCCAGCACGATCCAGCGAGTAGTTCTCATTCGGTGCACCTCCACGTTGAGCTGCGGAACGCAGGCAGAACCGGCGGGCCGGCGGCGGGCCGGCTCGCCGGTGAGGACCAAGGTCAGGAGTGGGTGGGTTCGGCGACGAGGACGAGGTCGAACGCGATGCTCGTCCAGGCCTCCGGCCTGTCGGAGCCGTCGGGGGCCACCCCGGCGGGGTGGTGCTCGACGTCGACGACGAGGCCGTCCTTGACGCCGAACACCGCGTCGCGGCCGAGGTAGGGGTCACCGGCCACGAAGATGTGAGTGATCAGGGTGCGGTGGCCCGGCGCGGTGACCATGAAGTGCAGGTGGGCGGGCCGCATCGGGCCGCGGCCGGCGGCGGTGAGCAGGTCGCCGACCGGCCCGTCGTGCGGGATCGGGTACGGCGCCGGCAGCACCGACCAGAACCGGTATCCGCCGTCGGCCCCGGCGCGGAGCCGGCCGCGGCCGGCCGAGCGGTCGTCGCTGTACTGGACGTCGTAGAAGCCGTCCTCGTCGGCTTCCCACACATCGATGCGCGCCCCGGCGATCGGGTGCCCGCCGGTGTCGCGGACCTGGCCCGAGACGTAGCAGGGCGGGCCGGCCGCGCCGCGGGCGATGTCGCCGCCGAGCTCCACCTCGGGGGCGTCGTCGATGAAGAAGGGCCCGAACACCGTCGCCTCGGTCGCCCCGGGCACCGCCGGTTCGTTGATGGCGACGGTCAGCATGGACAGCCCGAGGACGTCGGAGAGCAGGATGAACTCCTGACGGCGATCGTCGGTGATGTGCCCGGCGCGGGTCAGGAACGCGATCGCCGCTTCCCACTCCCGCTCGCTGAGCCGGACGTCGCGGGCGAAGGCGTGCAGGTGCCGCACGAGGCTCTGCATGACTTCACGCAGCCGCGGGTCGGCGGTGGTGTCGAAGCTGGCCAGTACCTCGTCGGTCACGGCCTGTTCGCGCTCGGCGGGAGTCACGGGGCCTCCCCGGCGGGGTCGGTCCCGGCCCAGGCCGCGTGCAGCAGCGTCCGGACGCCCTCGGCAGTGACCGGGCGCGGATTGTCGGCGGGGGCGAGCGCGAGGATGTCGCCGTGGACGGTGTCGAGGTCGGCCTCGCGCAGCCCGAGCTGCCGCAGCCCGGCGGGGACGCCGAGCTTCGCGCCGAGGTCGCGCAGGGCCTCGACCGGGTCGGCGTGGCCGAGCGCGGCGGCGATGCGGCTCGCCGCTTCGGGAGCGTGCGGCGCGTTGAACGCCAGGACGTACGGGAGCACGATCGCGTGGGTCCAGGCGTGCGGGAGGTCGAACGCGCCGCCCAGGACGTGGCAGATCTTGTGGTGCAGGCCGGATCCGGTGCCGGCGAACGCGGATCCGGCGAGATAGGCGCCGAGCAGCAGCTCGGTCCGGGCCTCCGCGTCGGCGGCGCCCCGGGACAGGCCGGCGAGGAGGTGGCGGATGCCGCCCTCGGCGACGGCACCCGAGATGGGGTTGCGGCGAGGGGCCCAGAAGGCGTCGACGCAGTGGGCCAGGGCGTTGAGGCCGCTGGCGGCCGACAGCTCGGCCGGCAGCGTCGCGGTCAGGTCGGGGTCGTAGACGACCGTGCGCGGCAGCACCCGCGGGTCGGTGCCGGTGGTCTTGCGTCCGCGCTCGGTGAGCCCCCACACCGGGGTGACTTCGGATCCGGCGTACGTGGTGGGCACGGCGAGGATCGGCAGCCCACTGGTCAGCGCGACCGCTTTGGCGGTGCCGGTGGTCGATCCGCCACCCACCGACAGCAGCAGGTCGGCGTCCGTGGCCGCGTCGCGGGCGAGTTCGGCGGTCTCGATCGGGACGTGGGGGCGCACGGCCGTGAACGTCGCGGCGATCCGGCCGGCGAACGGTGCGGTGAGCTCGTGGGCCAGTGCGCTCTCGGCGTCCGACGCCACGAGCAGGATCCGGGTGGCGCCGAGCGCGTCGACCTCGGCGTGCAGGCGGGTGCGGGCCGCGCCGGGGCTGAACACGACACGGCCGGGCAGGGCGTCGTACGTGAAGGCGGTCATCGGGGCGGCTCCGGCAGGACGGTGGGCTGGTAGGCCAGCAGCAGCCACCGGTCGTCTTGGCGCACCCACACGGCCATCGCGCGGTTCGCCAGGGTTTTCCGTGTGCCGCCGGCGGTGATGTCGGCGTGCATCTCGCCCACCACGACGACGGTGTCGCCGGCCACGAGGATGCGGTCCACCGGGTGGTCGATGTGGTGGTAGAGGTAGAAACCGGACCGGAGTTTGTCCTGATAGGACTCCAGTGTGTCGGTGACGCCGTTGGAGTGGGTGTAGGCGAGGTCGGGATGGGCGTGCGCGGTGAAGGCGTCGATGTCGCCGGCGATCACCGCGGCGTAGCGGGCATCTTCCAAGGCGCGGATGGCCGACTCGATCTCGGCGACGGTGCTGGTGGTCATGAAAGCGCTTCCTGCTTGGTGGTGGTGCGCAGCCGCAGGGCCGCGAGCACCTGGGCCATGTCCTCGTCCCCGAGCCCGGCGGCGGTCGCGTCGTTCAGCACGGCGTAGGCGGCTTCGGCGCCTGGCAAAGCGAAGCGGTCGCCGGCCAGGTCCAGGGCCAGGCCGAGGTCCTTGCGGATGAGCGAGATCGGCGCGGCGACCCCGGCTGAGTCCGGGGCGAGGAACGCCTCCTCCTTGTAGCCGACGTAGGGCGCGCCGGCCGCGCTGGCGCGCAGCACCTCGTAGAACACAGGGAGGTCCAGCCCGCCCGCTTCGGCGATCAGCAACCCTTCGGCGATTCCTTGGCTGAGGGTGGCGAGCACGGCGTTGACCGCCAGCTTCGCCGCCGAGCCCGATCCGGCCGGGCCGGTGTGGAACTGCGCCGACGTCATCGCGGCGAGGACCGGGCGGATCCGGGCGAACTGCTCGTCCGTGCCGCCGACCATGGCGGTGAGCGCGGCGGCCTCGGCCATCGACACGCTCCCGGACACCGGCGCGTCGACGATGGCCACCGGCCCGGTGGTGGCCAGGTCCCGCACCACGGCCGGTCCGACGGTGCCCATCACCACGTGGAGGTGGTCGCGGTCGGCGTCGGCCAGCCCCCGCACGACCAGTTCCCGGGTCGACGCGCCGTCCGGCAGCATGCTGATGCTCAGGTCCGCGACGGCGAGCTCCGCCGCCGCAACCGCGGTGAGGCCGTCCGGGACGCGATCGAGCCCCGGGTCGTGGGCGAGCACCGTGTGCCCGGCCCGCGCGAGGTGGGTGGCCATCGGCCGGCCCATCCGGCCGAGGCCGGCAAATCCGATCAGCACGCCAGCTCCTCGTCATCGACGTTGACTCAAGTGTTCACTAATATTGAACACTTGGCGTCCTACGTCAAGTGAGGACGGACACGTGGAGAGAGGTCAGTCGCGTCGGGAGGACAGCAGATCGAGTGCCTCGACCACGTTCGACGGGTGCGACGAGCCATCGGCGGAGAGCTCACCGAGCTGGGTCTTCACCCACTCGCGGGTGTGCTCGAGCTCGTGGCGGCCGGCCACGAACCACACGCCGCGCGCGGGCTGGGTGCCGTGGTTGAGGTACAGGTGCGGGCGGGTGGAGTCGAAGCACAGCGAGTCGCCCGTGGTGATCACGTGCCGGTCGAAGTCGAGCAACAGGGTCAGCTCGCCGGAGAGCAGGTAGGCGTACTCGGTTCCGCTGTGACGCATCAGCGTCCGGTCGGCCGAGCTGGCGGCTCCGGGCTCGTAGGTGACCAGCAGCGTATCCACGTCGTCCCGGCCGGCGAGCCGTTCCCAGCGGACACCGGTGGCCATTTCGAGGACGGGATTGTCGGCGGCGCGCTGCACGACGTCGGACGCCGCCCGCGCGACCGGCTGCTCGGCTTCGACCGGCGCCGCCTCGCCGGTGCGAGCGCCGGTGCCGAGGAGGTTGTCGAGGGAGATACCGAGGTGGCTGACCAGCGCGTACAGCGTACTCACCGACGGCTGGGACCGGCCGGTCTCGACCTGGGAAAGCAAGCTCGCCGAGATGCCGGCCGCGGTCGCCACGCTGCGCAGGCTCAGCTTCTGCGCCAGGCGCGCCTGGCGCAGCCCGGGCCCGATCTTGTCTTCCATTGCGGTCCTCCACGCCTGGGTTCGCTGCCACTGAACAATACCGGGCGCCATCAAGATTCGGGCGGCCCCGCTGGGGGACCGGCCCGTATCTGCTGACATCGAGCTATTCGCCCGCCGGGCGGCGGCTGCCTTCCTCACGGCAGGGTGATCTCGCCGCACTCTGCTTGACGCCACTGTTCAGTGGAGTTAAACAAGAGCGTCTACGACAGCTTTTGCACATCTGGAGGCATGGATGCCGACACACGAGCCGACGATCAGGGCAGTCCTGGCCGGCCGCCCCGTCAGCCAGGACGACATTCAGGGGTGGGAGACAGCGCGGCTGCGGAAGGCCGCCCGGAAGATCGGCCTGCCGGCCCCGGCCGGCGAACTCGCCTGCGCGAGGCGGTCGTTCGCCGACGCCAAGCTGGGGCTCGGCCCGGACGAAGTCCGCCGTCGGCTGGCCCGCGACATCCGTCTCGCCGACGCCGTCGCGCGCACCTCCACCCGGTTGTCCCGCGGGCGCCGCACCACCAGCACCTGCGACCTTTACGTCACCGGAGCCGGCACGGCCGCGGAGTTCGTCGCGTGGTTCACCGGTACCGACCGCGAGGACTACGCCCGCAGCATGATCGCCGCCAACCCCGACCACTTCCTGATCGACACCGCCCCAGACGGGCGCCAGGAAGTCATCGAGACCACCGGAGGCAGCCCTCTCGCGACCCGTTTCCTGATCGACTACTCCGATACCGCCGAGATCGTCACCCGGCGGGACCCGGCGTTCCCGCTCGAGACCGCCGGCGTCGCCCGCGCCGGTACCGGCCTGGCGATCGGCGCGGTCCGGCACGAGTTCCGCGACGACGGCGACGGGTTCCACGCCCGCCTCTGTGTCGAGTTCCCGCAGCTCGCCATGCCGAGCATGATCTCGCAGCACCGCATGCACCTCGCCTGCGAGTTCTCCAACTGGATCACTTTCGCCTTCGCGCAGTGAGGGCGGAAGCCGTTTGGACCGAGGTCGAACGACTATCGAACACGAGCGGTCGCCGTGAAGTCGCACTTCCTGACCCTCGCCGAGGCACTGCCGGTGCTGGTGCAAGCCGCCGAGGCAGCCCAGGACGCCGGGGCACGGGCGCAGGCGTACACGCTGGTCACCCGGGCGCTGGTGAAGCTGCGTCCCAGTGGCCTGGAATGGATCAGCGCTGACCGGGCGGTGCGAGCCGCAGGCGAAGCCGCGCAGCCACTTGTGCTCGCCGAAGCGGAACGAACGCTGTCGGGAGTGTGCCGCCGTGCCGGCGACCACGACCGTGCTCGCGACCTCGTCCTGAAGGCTGCTGACCGCTGAGGCTCGATGGCCGCGACCCGCGTCACCTGCTGTGCACCGGGGCCGGGCTGCGGCCCGCGCCGGGGACGGGCCCCGGGCACGTGACCTGCCGGCAGATGCGGCAGCGACCGCGGACCGTCTTGACGGCGATGACGTCTTACGAGCTCGCGCGAACTTGTTGAGCCATCGCGTGTCGTGGAACAGCCGCTCGGCAAACCCGGCGTTGCCCTGCGGCACGCGCGCACCGCCAGGATGTGAAGTTCCCCGACACCGAGCGTGAAGGCCGCTATCTCGTCGCTGTACAGCTGCAGCTCGGCCAGCCCGGACCGGCGCACAGCACGTTGCTGGCCGCCGAACGCTGCGCTCCCGAAGTGCACACCCGCGCAGCTGTCCGGACGATCGCCGATGCACTGCTGAACCGGATTTGATCTCCGGGCGCCCAATGTGCCGGGAGGCCATGATCCACCGGAGGCAACGTTCCGCCGTGCAATGACTCTGGGCTATGTTTCGCTGCCGAGACCTCCACTGTGGACCCGTCGGACGGTGCTTGCCTGCGCTCCCACCGGCGGCGATAGTGGTACGACGCCGTCCGGAGGAGGCCCGTGCCCGCAGATCGCCTTACCGCCGCGCTCCCCGACGATCGGGAGTTGCGCAGGTTGCTGCGCCACGGCACCTTCGCGCAGGTCCTCGACCACTGCCTGAACGTCAACGGGCTGAGCCTCAAACGCCTGCAGGACCACCTCGCGGTCCGCGGCGCGCGGGTCAGCCGGGCGGCGCTGAGCTACTGGCGCACCGGTCGCAACCGGCCGGAACGCGACGAGTCGCTGCGGGCGGTGCGAGCGCTGGAAGACCTGTTCGGGCTCCCCGAGTCCACCCTGGTGTCCCTGCTCGGCCCGCCCCGGCCGCGCGGCCGGGCCGCGGAACCGGGATCGGTGGACCGCAAGCGGATGTGGCCCGGGCACGACCCGCTGCTGGTCGCGCTGGCCGCGCCGGCCGACGACCGCCTGCGCTACCTCACCGTGCACGAGCACGTCCTGGTGGACGCCGACCGGCGGCTCGCGGAGGTCCGCATCCGGATGGTGGTCGAAGCGCAGCGCGACCACGTGGATCGCTTCCTCGTCTACCAGTGGGTCGAGGAGTCGGACCTGCCGGAACTCGTCGAGCCGCGGTCCTGCCGCCCCGGCCGGATGCGCCGCGATCGGGAAACCGGGGCCACGGTGTGCGAACTCGTGCTGGACCAGCGGCTGGTGGGGGGAGAACGGGCGGTCGTCGACTTCGCCTGGCGGTTCCCGCCCGGCCCCGAACTCACCTACTATCACCGCCGGTTCACCCGCCCGGCCCGGGAACTGGTGCTCCAGGTCGGGTTCGCCGGGAACGCACCCGCGCACTGCGTGCCCTACCGGCAGCGCACCCCCGCCACAGCGCCCCGGCAGGGCCGGCCGCTGTGGATCGGCCCGTCCAACACCGCGCACCTGGTGCTCGAAGACGTCCAGCCCGGAATCGCCGGGCTGAGCTGGGAATGGGACTGACCGGTGGCCCCGATCGAGAGCCACCGGTCAGTCCCCTTTCCCTCCCCAAGGATCAGTAGACGTACCAGGAGAACTGGTCACGTCCGCTGATCCCCGCGGTGTCGGTCGCGGTCACCGACACCTGGAACACCTGGTTGACGTTGCCCGCCGTCCCGCTGATCACCCCGGTGGTGGCGTTGATCGACAGGCCGGGCGGGAGCCCGGTCGCCGACCAGCGGTAGCTACCGGTGCCGCCGCTCGCCGACAGCGGTAGGGTGACCCGCTGCCCGTGCTGGGTGAACTGGAACCCGGGGTCCTGCACGGTCACCGGCCCGCTGTTGCCCTTGGTCACGGTGAGCGTGTACGTGGCGTCGTGACCGGCCGTCGCGTTCTTGCCCGTCACCGTCACTTGGTAGGAACCCGCGGGGGTCGCCGCGCTGGTGGCGATGGTCAGCTTCGACGAACCGCCCGCGTTGACCGAAGCCGGGTCGAACGTCGCCGTCGCACCGGCGGGCAGCCCGGTGGCCGACAGCGCGATGTCACCGCCGCCCGGCGGCGGGGTGCCGCCGATCTGCGCGTTGGCCCAGTCGCCCATCGTGCCCCAGAGCTTGCCGTGCGCGTTGTAGGACGCGCAGTCGGTGCGCAGCCAGGAGAACACCCCGTAGATCTTGCCGTTGTAGTAGTACGGCCCGCCCGAGTCGCCCTGGCACAGGCCCTTGCTGCCGTTGCCGTACCCGTCGCAGAACATGTAGTCCGGGTTGAAGATCGACGAGTCGATGGTCTTGCAGTTCTGCCCGTCGACGGTGGGCAGCACCACCTCGCGCAGCTTGGTGTTCTTGTTGGCGTCGTTGGCGTCGGTCTTGCCGTACCCGACCGCGGTGCCCTGGGTGCCCAGCGGCAGCGTGTCCGAGGACGACGCGATCGCCGGGTAGGTCATGCCGGCGGGCACCGGGATGTCGGTCTTGGTGAAGATGATCGCCACGTCGTTGCCGTTGCGGAAGCCCTCGCCGCTCTGCGGGGTGTAGTCCGGGTGAATCCGGTACTCCGCGATCTCGATCCGGGCGCCCTGACCGGTGTCGGCCAGGTCGTCACGCCCGTAGATCAGGTACTTCGGGTCCCCTTGGGCGAACTTGCAGTGCGCCGCGATCAGCACGGCCCGCTTGGCGACCACGCTGCCGGTACAGGACTGCTCCTGCGGGCGGACGCCGCCGGTGCGGTGCTGCGAAATGATGAACGGGTACTTGGCGACCGTGGTCGGCTGCCCGCCGATCACGCTCGGGCTCGCGCCTCGTCCGGTGCTCGCCGCGGCAGTGGAGACGGTGGTCGTGGTGGACTGCCCGGCCGCCACCGACCCGGAGTTCGGGGTGACGCTGAGGGAAAAGTCGCCCTTCCCGGAGCCGTTGACCGTCAGCGACACCGTCGCGGTGTGGGTGGTGTCGGAGCCCTTGCCGGTCACCGTGACGGTCGCCGACCCCGGCGATGCCGACGACGACGCGGTCAGGGTGAGCGTGGCGGACTGGCCCGCGGTCACCGAGGCCGGGTCGAACGTCGCGGTCACGCCTGCGGGCAGGCCGCCGGCCGACAGCGCCACGGTTTGGGCGCTGCCCTTGGTGACCGTGGTGGCGATCGTCGAGGTCGCGGACTTGCCCGGGTCGACGCTGACCGATGCCGGGTTCGCCGCCACCGAGAAGTCGTTCGCGGCGGGTGGGGTGGTGCCGCCGATCAGCGAGTCGGCCAGGGTGTCGCCCTGCATGGAACCCCAGCCGGTGCACAGGTCGTAGCCGGTGCCCGCCGAGTAGGTGCCGTTGTTGCCGGTGGTGACGTCGTGGAAGTTCGACGAGTAGGCGCTGCCCTTGGCGATCGAGTACAGCGTCGGGTTGATGCCGCCGAGGTTGGCCTTGCCGCCCGCCTTGGCCTTCTGGTTGACCATGGCGATGTAGCCGGCCCACAGGGGCGAGGACAGGCTGGTGCCCCCGACGTCCTGCCAGCCGCCGTTCATGTAGACCGACAACGCGCCGGCCCCGTAATCGGCGTCCAGCGCGACGTCGGGCACCGAGCGGTGGGCGTTGCTCCCGGTCTGCCAGTCCGGCCGGTCGTAGATCGCCGAGTAGCCGCCGCCGGAGCGGGTGTTGCCGGTGCCGCCCTGGTTCCAGCAGGACTCAGAGGTGTAGGTGCCCGCGTTGTCGGCGGTGCGCAGCTGGGTACCGCCGACGCCGGTGAAAAGCGGGTCCGACGGCGGGTAATCGGCCTGGACGGTCGAGTTGTCGCCGTTGTAGCCGCAGCCCGTGGCGCCCCAGTCGCCGGACGCCGACAGCATCGTCACGCCCTGGGCGGCGAGCTGGGTGTAGGAGTCGTGCGACGCGGGGATGGGGTCGGCCTCGCACTTCTCACCGAGCAGCCAGGAGCCCGACAGCACGGTGATCGCGTTGTCGGAGGCGATCTTCGCCATCTCGTCGACCCACGCGCTGTCGTTGTTGGGTGCCTCGTAGACCACCTGCGCGGCACCGGGTGCGGTCGCCGCGACGGCCTCGATGTCGAGGGTCACCTCGAGCTGGTTGCTGCCGGGGCTGGACACGCCGCCGTCGACCGGAACCACCCGCGGGGTCACCGAGGGCTGGCCGAAGTTGCTGGTCCAGGCGTTGATGTCGGACTGCTTGAACGCGTCGAACTCGATGAGCCCGACGGTCTGCCCGGCTCCGGTGTAGGACGCGGAGAGGTTCTTCATGTTGTAGGCGGTGCGGAACTGGGCCGGTGTGTAGCCGCCGGCCGGTCCGCCGGGACCGCCCGGCGCGGACGCGCGGTGCGCGACCTCGCGGTTGGTGAGGCCGGCGACACCCCGCACAAAGGTGGCGACGTCGGCAGGCACCTTCGGTGCGCTGTCGTTGGCGTAGAAGTGCTTCCCGTCGGCGCCGGTGTAGCTGCTCAGCGGGGAGTCGAACGCTTTCGCCACGACGTCCGCCGGTGCGGAGGCGTCGACGACCTGGCGGTTACCGGACACCGCGTCGACGTGGAGTCCCCGGTCGCGCAGGAAGTTCGCCACCTTGTCCACATCGGACTGACGTGGCGCGAACAGCTCGTTGTACTCGGCCGAGGTCAGGAAGTGCCGGTAGGCGGGAGACCTCGGGTCGTTCACCGCGGCCACGAACCGGTCGAGACCGGCCTGGTCGTGGGGCCGCAGCGCCACCGCGACGTGCAAGGGCGGAACGTCCGACAGCGTGCCATCGCGGTGCGCGCCGGCCGGTACCGAGGCACCCCGGGAAGCGAGCGGGACCAGCGTCGGTGGTGGCGCACCGCCGGTGGTGCCGGCCGCCACCGAGGTGGCGGCCGTGACGAGACACGCCGCAAGCGCGACGGCTCGGAAAGCGGACAGGGTTTTTGACACCGTTCCTCCACTTCGCGGGGACTGGGATCGACCGGCTCGAAAGCGCGCGATCGCCGGTGCCGGAAGACGCTAATCGCGTCACGGCCACTTGGTACGCGGGAAGTGAACGTTCAGAGTTTTTCACCGACACCCGCGCTCGGCGAGCGGTTTCCGCAGTTCAGAGGCGCTTTGTGCGCCAACGGTCCACACCCGCGGGGCGGGGGTCAGGGAACTCGGGCGCCCGTCCGCTACGGGGAGGAGCTGCGGTTCGCCGGCAGCGACCTGCCCGGCCCCGAAATCGTCCGGGGCCACGTCCGCCGGCCGCCCGCGGCGATCCCCGGCGGCGCCCGGCTGATGCGGTACCCGCGATGGACGACCGGTGGTGCCGCTACGTCGCCGCCCGGGTGGCGACCGGCGACACGGCGGCCGGCAGCGTGGTCGTGGGCGGCTTCCCTTCCGGCGGCGGGCTCGCCGCGGCCGTCTGCCTGCCGGTCCGACCGTCGGCACGCCCAGTTCCGCCGCGGTCGAGAATGCCGGCGCTGGCGGCCCCGGCCCACCAGATCGAGTCGTGGGCCCCGGCGGGGCATGCAGAGACGTTCGCGGCGGGTGCAAGACCGGAGACGTCGTACTCGTCGTCGTTGTCGAGGTCGCGGCCGACCAGATCGACGCGCTCGTGGCGGGGTACGGCGTAGATCAGGGTCGGCGAGCCGGCTGTGGTGCAGGACGAGGCCGCACGCCTGCGCAGTCGCCCGCCGGCGACCACGTAGTCACGACGCGCGGGATCTTCAC
Source organism: Amycolatopsis sp. cmx-4-83 (assembly GCF_046548815.1). Classification (NCBI taxonomy): domain Bacteria; kingdom Bacillati; phylum Actinomycetota; class Actinomycetes; order Pseudonocardiales; family Pseudonocardiaceae; genus Amycolatopsis; species Amycolatopsis sp. cmx-4-83. Next base: position 369,372 of record NZ_JAEBEF010000003.1, read on the forward strand.
CACCGCGGCCCGCAAGGTCGGTGACGAGACGGAGCTGCGGGCGCAGACGTCGGGAAGTTGCGGCCAGGTCATGTCGTCGCCAGTGGGTCGGCGACCCGCAGTGGTGGTACCCGAGAACATGATCCGGTTCTCCGTACAGGACGAAGCGACCTCGTCGCCTGCGCCGGGAAACCCACGAGGTGTGCCGGACAGGACGATGATGACCTACTCGAACTGCACTAGCTGTGCTGCGATGCGTGTTCACCGGGGGTGGCATCCAGGCAGCGAACAACTTCGACCACGCGACCCGGGCACTCGCCCCACCAAGAACCTCGTGGACGTCAGCGGCGACCAGGTCGACGCTCTTCTCGACCAGCGCTGATCTGCCGGCCGGCCGACGTGCGTGGTGGCTGGCTCATTCTTTCGTGCCGCCACGCACGAGGCTCGGCGGCACTGCCGTCTGTTCGGCACTTCGTTGTGGTGCGCGGGGGCGCAGGACCGAAGCTCCGCGGCGCCCGCTGCACCGGGAACCGGTCGCACTCCGTGACTTCAGTCCAACGCCGGGATCGGCGACCATGAGCTGCAGGACACACGAGACGACGGAAGTGGACTGTGCCGACCCGATCGGAGCAAGACGTGATGCCCATCCGCGAGTTCATGATCCACTCGGCCGGCATGGGCGTCGGCACGTGGTGACCGCCGACGTGGCCCTGCCGGCCGGACGGCGCGAAGTGGCCGGGCGCCTCGAAATACCCGTCATCCGAACTTCCCCTCGGCCACATCGACGCTGGCAAACAACTGTGGTGGGCTTCTTTCCGGCCACCTCGGTGACGGCTGGCTGGCTGCCTGGGGGGAGCCTCGGGCCGGGGAAGTGCCCGTCGACGTCTTCTTCCACTCGCCGGGCCGCGGCATCCACGGCGAGCAGCACCGGCGCGCTGTACTGTCGGCGTTCACGACCTGCTCAGGTCGTGAACGTGTCCGCGCGCTGGAGAAGCCGATCTCATGGGTGCTGAAGACGTTGTGGCGGCGTGGGCGAGCGACACGCTCCTCGATCGGGTGCCGGTCGTGGCGTGGGCAGCCGACAGCCGCAGCGGCGCGTACTCGTTCATCTCCGCCGGGTGCCTGTCCTTGCTCGGCCACCCACCGGCCGCATGGCTTGCCGAGCCGAACTTCGTCCTGTCGGTGGTCCACCCCGACGACCGTGATCACTACGACCGGGCGAGGGCGGAGCGGTGGGCGCGCGGTGGTGATTACGAACTCTCCTACCGCGCCCTCGCTGCGGACGGCCGGCTGGTGTGGGTGCAGGAAATAGCCCGGGTTTCCTCGGACGGCGCCGTGCACGGAATCTTCCTGGACGTTTCCGAACGGCATTCGGAGACCGAACGGCAGCGGTTCCTCGCCGAGTTCGAGCGAGGCTTGCAGCAGCTCGACGACGCCGAGATGATCATGGTTTACGCCGCCCGCAGCCTCGGTGAGTACCTCCAGGCGGATCGTTGTGCCTACGCCGAGGCGGAAGAGGACCAGGACCACTTCCTGATGAGCGGCGACCACGCCACCGGCCTCCCGCCACTGCCCGGCCGCTTCGCCATGTCCGCATTCGGCGAGGGTTGTGTCACGGCGATGCGCGCCGGCGAGTCGTGGGTCGTCGACGACAGCTTCCACGACGACCGGCTCGCACCCGCCGACCTCGACGCCTACCGCGTCACCGGGATCCGTGCCGTGATCTGCGTGCCACTGCTGCGCGGCGGTCTGTTCGCCGCCGCCATGGCTGTCCACCAGGCCACTGTCCGGCACTGGAGCAGCGCCGAAGTCGAGCTGGTCGAGCTCGTCGTCAGGCGGTGCTGGGAGTCCATCCAGCGCACCCACGCCCTGCGGGCCCTGCGCGACAGCGAGCAGCGCCACCGGCTGCTGGTGGAACGCGCGACCGACGCGATCTGGGTGCTCGACCGCGACCTGCGGTTCGTCGAGATCAATCCCGCGGCCTGCCAGCTGCTCGGCTACACCCGCGATCAGCTGCTCGGCGCCCCGATCACCACGCTGCTCGACGACGGCGGTGACCACCGCTGGCGGCAGGTGGTCGCCGATCCCGGCAGCGTCCTGGAGGTCAGCGAAGTCCATCAGATCCGCCGCGCCGACGGCACCGAGATGGCTTTTGAGCTGAGCATCCAGGCGACCCCTTCAGGGGTGCAGGCCATCGGCCGTGACGTCACCGAACGCCGCCGCCGCGAGGCCGAACGCGAGCTGCTGCTGCAGCGGGAGCACGAGATCGCCGAAACCCTGCAGCGCAGCCTCCTGCCCCGTGAGCTGCCCGCGCTGCCCGGTCTGGCGGCGGCCGCCCGGTACCAGCCGGCCACGGTCCACGCCCAGACCGGCGGAGACTGGTACGAGGTCATCCCGCTCGGCGGCTCCCGGGTGGCGCTCTCGGTCGGCGACGTCGTCGGCAAGGGCCCTCAGGCCGCCGCGGTCATGGGGCAACTGCGGACCGCGCTGGCCGGCAGCCTGCTCGACGGGCACGGCCCGGCCGCGGCCCTCGCGCGGCTCGACGCCTTCGCCGCCCGCACCGACGGCGCGCCCGGCACCACCTGCGCGTGCCTCACTCTGGACTGCGAGACCGGCGAGCTGGACTGGGCCAGCGCGGGGCACTTGCCGCCCGTGGTGGTCGAGGCCGGGCAGCCGCGGCTGCTGACCGGGGCCGGCAGCGTCCTGGGTGCCCCGGATCCGGCCCGCCACGAGCAGCACACCACCACGCTCTCACCCGGCAGCTCGGTGCTCCTCTACACCGACGGGCTCGTCGAGCGTCGCGGGGAGCTGATCGACGAGGGGCTGCAGCGGCTATGCGAGGCCGCCGGGCGGCTCCACGGCGCACCGCCGGACCACCAGGTCGCCGCAATCACCGACGCCCTCCTCGACATCGGTCAGGACGACGACGTCGCTGTCCTCGCGGTCCGGCTCATGCCGCCACCGCTGCACCGGCGCACGGCCGCGGACACCGGGCTGCTGCGCACGGTCCGCAACGACCTCGCCCGGTGGTCCGGCCTCGCCGGGCTGTCACGCGAACTGTGCGAGGACCTGAACCTGGCCGTCGGCGAAGCCGTGGCCAACTCCGTCGAACACGCCTTCCCCGGCTCCCGCGGCGAAGCCACCTACACCGTGACCCGCACCCCGGCCGGCCGGCTCGACGTCGTCGTGCACGACAACGGCACGTGGCGTCCCGAACCCGCCGACAACAGCCACCGCGGCCGCGGCATCGCCATCATGACAGCGCTGTCCGAACGGTTCAGCCTCGACCACGACGACCACGGAACGACCGTCCGCTTCACGCTCGCCGCTGCCGCACCCGCCACCGCGCCGGCACCCGCACCGGTCACGATCCCCGAACCGGCACCAGCAGGCCTGCTCGTCGACGACGCCACGCCCGAACGCCTGGTCCTGCACATCTCCGGCGACCTCGACCTCACCACGATCGACGAGCTCCGGCCCGCCGTCCTGCACCACCTCGGCACCGCAACCGCTGACGACATCGTCCTCGACCTCGCCGAGGTGACCTACCTCAGCAGCTGCGGCATCGCCCTGCTGCTGGACTCGGCCGCGCTGACAAGACGCCGCGAAGGGTCGCTGACCGTCCTCGTCCGTGCCCGCTCCGCGCCGTTGCGCATCCTTGAGGTCGCCGGCCTGGCCACAACGGGAAACACCGCGCTGGCCGTAGCCGTGAGCGACCCTGCACAGCCGATCCGGCCGCTCACGGCTCAAGGTGCAGAACTTCGCTCAAATGAGTGATTTCGGCGACCCGCCGAACCGGCGGCGAGGCGAGCACGCGCATGGTGACGCCACCGGCTTCGCAGGCGTCGGCTGCTTCCACGAGGCTTCGCATCCCATGAGAACCGCAGAACATCACGCGGGTCAGGTCGAACCGCACACAGTGGGGCGCTGGCGGCTGCAACGCCGCTGTCCAGGCCGCGCGCAACTTCGGCGTGGTGCTCGGATCGATGGCACCGATGACCACAACCTGCACCTGATCGATGCCATCGGATGTCGTGGCGCGGTCAATGGTCACCGACCAGTCCGGCTCAGCGGTATTCAGATCAGTCACGGAGGCGAGAGTTCCTGGTCGACTTTGGGCGCGGCGGCACGTCTGGGGCGGGCAAGGAAGCGGTCGTTCCCAGAGGTTAACTGGTAGGGGGCGGCTTCTCGATCACCCAGTGAGGCTTGGTGGCCGTGCGAGCCGCCGCGACGGTACGCGGCCTGGCTTACGGCAGGGCGCGTCGATCGGTCCAGCTCCGGCATTGTCCGACTGGCTGCGTTCCGCGGAAGTCGTCGGCGATCCGCATCCAGGGCCTGTCCAGCCCGGATGCCACAGGCGTGCGCCTTCGGCTGTCCACAGGGCGGTCATGTGGGTGGGCGAAGCGGGAGGACGACGTCCAGGCCGAGCAGAGCAAGCTTCCGGCGCGCCGCCGCCGAGGCGATGACCTGCATGGCGCGGCCTTCGCTGTGGCAGCGGCGGGTCAAGGTCATCAGGGCAGCCGCGGCTTCGAGGCTCAGCTCGGTGACGGCCGTCAAGTCGACCACGACGGCAGCGCCGGGCGAGGCAGCCGAGACGGGCGCGCTGAGCTGCTCGGCGGTGCCGGCGTCGAGGACGCTGGGCGCCGTGACCCTGAGGGTGTCGGGGGCGGGCCGGAGTCCGGCCGGTCTGTCGTGTGGCTCGGTGGTGGTGCTCATCGGCCCTGTCCCTCTCGCGCGGACCTGGTCGCAGCCGTTCCCGCCGTGCGGGCAGCTCCAGGCTCATCCGCTGTCGCTGACTGTCCCTCGCTGGGGATTCGGCGCGCGTTACTGCACGGATTGCCCCGCCCCCGAAAAAACGGCGGGCCGGGGGAGTCAGCTCTGCTTGCGGGTGACGTCGGTGACGAACTGGTCGGCGACGTCGCGCAGCTTCACGTTCTGCTGTTGCGACTGGGCGACCAGCAGGTCGAACGCTTGGTCGGCCGTGATCCGGTGCAGGGCCATGATGATGCCTTTGGCCTGGTCGATCACCGCGCGGGTGTCCAGGGCGGTCTTCAACTGGACGATTGTCCCCTGGGCCGCGTGGTAGCGGTGCGTGCTGCGCAGGGCGGCTTCGGCGGCGGTGGTGTAGAGCTGCAGCAAGGCCGCGTCGAGGGTGCCGAAGCCCTCGTCTCCGGTGCCGTAGAGGTTCAGCGACCCCTGGTACCGCCGGTCGATGAACAGCGGCGCCGACAGGTAGCTGCTCGTGGTGCTCGCTACGACGGCGGCAGCGAACGCGGGCCACCGTCGGGTGGCCTCGCTCATCGTGACCCGCTGGACGTGCGCGCTGCGGGCGGCTTCCAGGCACGGGCCCGCACCAGCGTCGTACTGGGCCTGGTCGATGCCGCGGGCGGCGTCGGTGGTGGCGGTCGCGGTGTAGGGGGTGTCGTCGCGCAAGAGCGTGACGCTGGCCATGCCGGCGTCCGGGATGGCGTGGACGGCCTGCTGGCACACCCGCTGCAGAACGACGGCCAGGTCCTCATCCTCACCAAGGGTGCTGGTGAGGTGTTCGAGGGAGCTGGCGACGTCGTCGACCCGCTGCGCGGCATCGAGTTCATCCAGCAGCTTCTCGCCCATTTGCGTTCTCTTCCACCCGAGGTCTGGACACGAACAGTACCGGGCGCGGCGGGCAGCCGGGTGGCGAGACGGCTGGTCAGGCGGGCCACCGTTCACCGGGTGTCGACCACTGCGCGGCGCGTGAGGGCCGCTCGGTAGCGCAACCCGGTGGTATTCGGTCCCGATCTCCTCTCGCGCTGTCCCGGCTCTGGCATGGTGGCGAGTGTGGTCGGCGCCGAACTGCGCCAGCCAGCCGGCGCAGCCGAGGTCGTTGTCGGTGCCCGGTTCTCCGTTGTGGCAGCCGAACACGACGTAGCTGCCGAGGCCGGCGGGTTCGACGTTCGCTTCCCGGACCGCCGCCGATGACGGTGTGGTCTCGAGCGCAGCTGCCGGGTTGGGGAGCGGCGGCCTGCTGCGATGACCTGTACTGCCCGGCACCGCCCCGACGGTGCGGCGTGGTCATCCCGGCAGGCCGCCGCCTGTCCCCGAGACCCCGTCCCGAGTACTGGTGACCTACCCACGCGATCGAGGCACTCAACCGTCCCGGGGCACATTCGTCGAGTCGACAGCGTGGTCACGTGACGGGGGCGATCACCTCGGCGAACCCCGAGGACACAGCACTGGATGAGGCGGTGACCTCAGGAAGGGCTGACTGCGCGCGGCTCCGCAGCACCGGGTGGCGCAGGGGCATCCGCTTCGGCGCCCACCGGGACCAGTGCGCAGTTCGTCAACGTCGCGCGATCACCCAGGTCTTGGCCGACGTAGTAGCCGGAGGACACGAGGAAGCTGCGGTAGACCGCGCCCGCCGGTCCCCGCCAGTAGTCGTTGTGCAGCTCGCCGTCGATGATGGCGAACCTCGCCGTGTACGCCGAGGCCCGGTAGTACCAGCCGGTCGCCTTGAGGCACAGGTGGTTGCCGTCCGCCTTGATCAACCACTTCGACCAGCCACGGTCATCGGTGTCCTCCAGCTTGAACTGGCAGGCGCCGGCGACGTCAGGACGCATGACGATGTAGTCCCAGAAGGATTGGGTCGCGTTGGGGCCCAACGGGCAGAGGTGTCCGACGAGGTCCTGTCCGGACTCGCTCAGGTAGTGCGCGCGGAGGTAGTACCAGCTATCGGCGTCGGCGGCGGCCACCGTCCCGGCGGGCAGAAGCAGGGGTTCGCCCTTGAGGACGAGCGGCGGGTCGTCCTCGGACGGTGACCTTTGCGGATCCAACATAGACGTCAACCTTTCGAAATCCAGCTGAGCGGCGGGCACGCGGAATCGGTGGCACGGCTGACGGTCCTGCTCGGCGTCCCGTCCTGCTTGCCGTTCCCGGTGGCCAATTGCGAGACTGGCCTCGCGCTCCCATCCGGGCAAGGTGCGCCCGCGTTCGTCACCCGCGCGTGGCGCTGAGCGGTTGGACCCCGTGCTGAGCGCGTGCAGATCGACGGTCCTGAGTCCGGTGCCCCGTAATCACTCCGGCAACGCCGAGCCCGCCACACCCGCGAGCTGATCAGCGCAGTGCGCAACATTGCGCCGGGCCCGTTCCGCATTCATGAGACTGTGGTCGCAGCCCGTCTCGACGGGGATGAGCCGCCGCAGCCGGGTCAAGCCACAGGCATCGTCGGCTCCAGCGCGGCAGACACCGCTCAGGTGGCCGTCCGCGGCCGGATCATCCTCGCCTGCAAAGGTTCCTGGCTCGATCGGGTTTGCTGTTCGTGGTCACCTTCGATTGTCCACTGTGGATCTCCGTCGACACCGCCCGCCACACCACAGCCCGCCGTTGCTTCCCTGGCAGCGACATGAGAAGTTGCCGCCGCTCCGTCAAGCCACGACCGAGCGGCGATGAGCTCCCGCCGATGGACAACTGGTGTGTGGATGTGGACACCGAAGGCTTGACGGCGAGCCGGATGCAAGCCGAGGTCACGGTCGTTGCATGAACGTCCACCTGGTGGGGCGTTCAGCGCTACTCGTTCGGGTGGATCCGCGCGGGGCGGGTGTCGGCGTGGTCGCGCCGGCGCGACCGTCAAGAACGATCGATGGGGGTCATCGGGCTACCGCCGAGTGGTCAAGATTTGCCAGCGTCGAACATCGCTCCGCGACGGTGGAGGTCGCGGCCGGTGTCGCTGTTCGTTTTCACTACCTTGGCGAGAACGGCAGCTGGTTCGACGACCCCGACGATCTGGGCACCCCCGACCCGGGTGGCGATGCCTGAGCGGTCCTCGCGGCCCGGACCGGGGATGATCCGGCCAGCACGAGCCCGGCCGGCGGCGGCGACCACGGGACGGAGTGGAAGCGACAACAGGCGGTATCTCCTGCAGCAGCGGAATTTCGTCGTCTTCGACCGGAAAATCGTCAGGCGTACGATGCACGGTTCCGGCGTCAGTGAGGCGCGGGCCGGAGGTGGACGGGCAGGCTGGTGTGTCCGTTGGACAGGAACGTGGGCAGGGTGGTCAATTCCTCCGGCGGCACGGCTAGGGACAGCTCCGGGAAGCGGCCGAACAGCGCCGGGAGCGCCACTTCGGCTTCGAGCCGGGCCAGCGGCGCGCCCGGGCAGTGGTGCACGCCGTAGCCGAAGGTGAGGTGCGGTGCGGCCGCGCGGGTGATGTCGAACTCGTCGGCGGTGTCGCCGTGCTGGGCGGGGTCGCGCCCGGCGGCGCCGAAGCCGACCAGGATCGCGTCGCCGCGCCGGATCACCGTGCCGTCCACTTCGATGTCCTCGACCGCGTACCGCAGCGGCGTGTACGGGATCGGCGCCTGCCAGCGCAGCGTCTCCTCGATTACGGCGGTCCAGGACCGTCGCCCCGACTGGACCAGGGCGAGCTGATCGGGGTGGGTCAGCAGCGCGGTGACGGCGTGGTCGAGCAGGTTCACCGTGGTTTCGTGGCCGGCGGTCATCATCAGCATCATCGTGTCGACGAGCTCGGTTTCGGTCAGCGCGCCGTCCCGGTCGTCGCGCGCGGCGATCAGGGCGCTGGTCAGGTCGTCGGCGGGCGCCGCGCGCTTCTGCGCGATCAGTTCGGTGAACAGGGCGTACGCCGCGGCCACGTTCGCCTGCGCCTGTTCGGCGGTGATCGCGCTGTCGAAGAAGCCGTCCACTACTTCGCGGATCCCGGCCCGTTTGTCCTCCAGGACGCCGAACAGCCGGCAGATGACCTCGATCGGCAGCGGATAGGCGTACCGCGCCCGCAGGTCGACGGGCGCGTCACCGGAATCCGCCTCGATGGCGTCGAGCAGGTCCCGGGTGATGTCTTCGACTTTCGGGCGCAGCGCCTCGGTGCGACGGGCAGTGAAGGCGGCGGCCATCAGGGAACGCAGCCGCCGGTGGTCGGCACCGTAGGCGGTGAACATGTTCCGGACCGACACCCAGATCCGCAGCGGCCAGTCTTCGGCGATGTCCCCGTTGGTGAACGCGGGCCAATGCTGCACCGCGTCCTTGGACACCCGGGGGTCGGCCAGCAGCCGACGCAGGACATCGTTGCCGGTAGCGGCCCAGGCCGGAATTCCACCGGGCAGTTCGATCCGGGTGACCGGCCCCCGTTCCCGCAGGCGGGCGCCTTCGGCGTGCACGTCGGAGGCGTTGACGTCGAGTGTGATCGGCTGTTCCATTCTCATTTCCCCTGCCAGTTCTCGCGCGGACCCCGGCCGGGCTCGGACACGGAGTGCCGGCTGCGGGTCAGTGCGCGTCCAGGACGCAGATGACGGTCGGCCCTCTCGAACACCGTGGCCACCGATAAGCGCCTCGCAGTGCCCGGGTCCGTCGTCGGATCGGGAGTTGGGCCAGTCCGGCGATGACGAGGTCGTGCTCGGGCCCGGATCAGCTGGGACGCGCTCGTCGGTGAGGTGTGACAGCGCGAGAAAGCTGCCTGGGGGCAACCGAGCGCGGTAGGCAGTGATGATCGCCGCGGGGTCGTCGCGGTCGGGGATGAAGGGCAGGCTCGCGATCATCAGCAGGGTGATCGGCCGGTCGAAATCGAGCAGCGCTCGCGCGTCGCGGTGCTCCAGGATCGTTTCGGGGCGGCGCAAGCCGGCGGCGGCTTTGGGTGACGGCGACGACGTCGGTGTCGACGTAGACGACCTTGACGTCCGGATCGAGGTCGCGGACGACTTGGTGGACGTTGCCGACGCTGGGGATGCCGGAGCCGATGTCGATGAATTGCTTCACACCGCGCTCGACGAGGTAGGTGACCACGCGGCGCAAGAACTCGCGGTTGTCGACAGCCATGATTTTCGCCGGTGGCAGGACCTGGAGGGTGCGTTCGGCGAAGGCCCGGTCGACAGGAGTGCAGGTGGAGCCGCCGAGGAACCAGTCGTAGGCGCGAGCGACGCTGGGTTCTTCGGGATCAATGGGCGGTGTATCGGACGTAGTGTTCTCGTTCGACACATTTTCTCCCCTCGTCAAGAATTCAGGCTAGCAACGGCAATACGCCCAAAGCATCCGCCACTTGGGCATCGTAGGTGTCGACTACGGGTGATCGAGCATGGATAGATCGTTGACGGTGCGCAACGGCCGCCACCCTTTCAGGGGAGTTCGTTTTTTTTCGAGGGGCGCACCGTCAAAAACTGGCTTTTCAGCCGGGTAACAGGTGCGAGCGTCGCTTCCCCCGGGCGCGCTACCCCCGTCCCCGCAGAATCTGGAAAGGACTACCCCGAGATGTCCTCGAACTGGCCGCCTGTGCTGCTGATGGCGATGACCGCCGCCTTGACGTTGCGGCGTGCCCGCCCCGCCGTGGTTCGCGCTCTGCGGTGTGCCTTGCCTGGCGGTGGGTCAGGGCACGGAGTGACCGATTCGGCTCGACCTCCGACCCGCAGACCGTGGACGGAGCAAAGGCGGAGGGCCTTGACCTCCTACGTCCGCCGGCCGGCACCGAATGGGGATCACGACAACGTCGTCGGCGAAGCTCCGCTGGCGTTGTACCAGCGGTGGGACCGTATCGACGGCGACAAGCCGGCCTGGCTCTACCGGGTCGCCCGCAACAAGGCCGCAGACGCGACCCGGCACAGAGAGGCCGGGCACGCCGAGATCGACGAATCGGCCGGTGTGGCCGACAAGGCCGCACCGATCGGCGTGTGGACCCCGCCCGGCCCGGGGGAGCGGCTGCTGTTCGTCGAGGCGATCGGCGCGCTGCCGCGCCGCCTGGGCTTGCCGCTGACGCTGCTGGAGAAAGGCTGGCGGGTCGAAGACATCGCCGAGTACATGGGCCTGCCCGCCTCGACCGTCGGTATCTCCTTGTCGCGGGCGAAGAACTACCTCAACCGCCTGCTCACCGCTGCCGATGAAGTCAGACCAGTTCACCGGTCGGAAAGGAGGGACCGATGGCTCCATCGGCACCCATGGCCCATCAGTCTCCAACCCGGCCGCCGCAACGCGGCGGTCCCTGCCCCGTTCCACGACCGAGCGACTGCGCTCCTGGCCCGGATCAGCGCCTTCACGATCGCCGCCGACGACCGGATCGGCGACCCGGTGGCCGCCACCGACGTCGAGGCGGCCGTGCAGGAAGCGCGGACCCCGGTACTGCCTGGGCTGGTGCTGACCGTCGATGACACGATCGATTTCGGGCACCGCTGGTACCCGGCGCTGACCAGCGACGCCTGCCTGCAGATCCACCGCAGGTTCGCCGAGCAGCAGTTCGGGCGATGGACCGCGGCGATGCTGGCTGCCTTCGGCGCCCCGATCCTCGATCCGCATCGCCGGCTGGGCGCCCTTTGCGGGTGGCGCCCGCTCGTCCTGTCGTTCTCCGGCGGCGGCGACTGGACGAAGCGGTGCGATCACTGTCGTGCGCCGCGCTGCGGCTTGCGCCGGAGCCGGTTCGAATCCATCCTTGGCGCGGGGAGGTGTCGTGCTCGTCGTCGCACTTGCTGTGCTCGCCGCGGTGTCCACTGCCGCCGCGATCTGGTTCTACTTCCGCAGCAAGAGTGCGTCTGGAGAGATTTCAGACGCCGTCTACCAGCTGTTGCGAACCACGCCGGTATTCCGTGAACATCTTTCGCAAGATGCAGCTCAACGCCTCGTCGGGCAACTTCATGAGCTGCTGGCTTGTGTCGCGGTCGGCATCGCCGACGCCGAGGGCAGCCTCCTGAGCTGGTCGGGCCGAGCATCTCACCACTACATCGACCTCGCCGACCACATCAACTCCGTCCGCCGCGGTCAACTACGGGCCACCGTGGCACACCACGACCTGTCGAGCTCGTCTTGCCGCTCGTGCGAACTGGGTGTCGCGATGATCGTCCCGCTGATCGTCGATGGCGAGACCGAAGCGGTGCTCATCGTGGTCGCCAAAAGCAGAAGGCGCCAGCCGAGCACGATGGTCGACGCCTTGGCGCGGTTGGTCTGCATCCAGTTCGAATTAGCTCGCCTCGATGAGTCGAAACACGCACTGCAGAGGGCGGAAACCGAGGCTCTTCGCGCGCGGATTTCGCCGCATTTTTTCTATAACGCCCTCAATACTATATCAACGCTGATCCGCACGGACCCGGAGGAGGCCCGAGATCTGTTGCAGGATTTTGCTGACTTCATCAGGTACTCTTTCCGTGCTTCCGGCATGTTCACCTCGCTGGCCGAGGAACTGCGCAACATCGACCGGTACCTGACGATCGAGTCGGCGCTTTACGCCGGGCGGCTGGGCGTCCGGATGAAGATCGCCCCCGAGGTGCTCAGGGTGGCGCTGCCGGCCCTCGTTCTGCAGCCGATAGTGGAGAACGCGGTCAAGCATGGAGTGTCCGGCAAGCCGCGTGGCGGCACCGTCACCGTCATCGCCGAGGATTCCGGCGACGAAGCAATCATCACTGTGGAGGACGATGGTGTCGGCATGGACCCTGAGCGACTCAAGGATCTCAGCGACGGTCACAGCGCCGGCTCACACATCGGCCTCGGCAATATCAGCACGCGAATGCGGCAAATTTTCGGCAGCGACTATGCCCTCATGGTAGAGACTGCACTGGGGGCAGGAACAAAAGTCACCCTGCGACTGCCGAAGTCCATACCGGCGGCGCGACCGAACCCGGAGGAGCCGGAGTGAGCCGCGGATTGCGGGTCCTCGCGGTCGACGACATGCCCACCGCGCTCGATGGAATCTGCCGGCTGCTACGCGAAAGCCCCGAAGTGTCCCACGTCAGCGCTGCCGAGGATCCGCTCAGCGCGCTGAACATGATCCGAGCTACCCGCTTCGACGCGGTCTTCGTCGACATAGCGATGCCCGGGATGAGCGGCATCGACTTGGGTGGCCTCCTGATGAAGCTGACCGACCCACCGGTGATCGTGTTCGTCACCGCCTATGACGAACACGCCGCCGACGCCTTCGAGCTCGGTGCGATCGACTATCTGCGTAAACCAGTGAGTGCCGATCGGGTGTCCGCCGCCCTGCGGCGAGTGATCAAGATGCTGCCGTCGACCGACCGTGCACTCGCACCCGTTCCGGAGTCCTTGACGGCACTCCCGGTGGAGTCGCGGGGGCGCACCAGGTACATCAAGCGCCGCGAGGTCGTATTCGTCGAGGCCAGCCGGGACACGGTCAACGTGCATACCTTCTCCGGGATCCACCCGGTGAGGATGTCCATCTCCAAGCTGGCCGAGCACTGGGAGGAAGCCGGTTTCGTGCGCACCCACCGCAGCTACCTCGTCGCCGTCAACGCGATCACCGAATTGCGCAGCGACCCCATCGGCGGCTTGGTGGCACACACCGGGCTTGGCGAAGTACCGGTGAGCAGGCGGCACGCGCGCAGCGTACGAGAGCGGCTGTTCCGGGCGGCGCGTGCGGAAGACCCGGAGCACTGACCGTCGGTCCTGCTCGCCCAGCGACCGCTCGTCGGTCCCTGCGTACCGCTGGTTGACCGCTCGTCGTGCTTTCGGGTTCGGAAATCGGCGAGCTTCCCCGTCGATGCAGCGGGTTCCTAGCATGGTGTTCACCGGCAGCCGGCGATCCTCTGTCAACGGAAGGTCCGACAGCTGCCGCGACGCCGCAACCATCCGGCATGGTGGTGGCGTCCCAAACGACGCGCAGCGCCGGGCACCGGGCGGAACTGGAGTGTCAAGCATTTCTACAGCTGTGATTTTACTCGTGGCGGTCCTTTCCGCGTTCTGCCTCACCGCGCTGGCTCTCCATCTGATCAAGGGGGCCGCAGACGGATACTTGAAGGTCAAGTTCGGACCATTCTTGTTCGAGTACGGTGCGCGTCCCAAGGTGAGCACTGATGAACCAGCCGTGGAAAAGAAGCAGTCGGCGGCGGGCGAAGATCCACCGCCCGGCTCTTGCTGAGAGCGCGGCTACGGGATCGCCCCCGCGTGCTACGGGTCGAACGCGATTGCGCTGGCGGTGCATCTGCTGACCTTCCAGCACATCCCCGCCATGCGAACCGCCCAGCTGCTGGCCGACCGGGCGGGACTGTCGGTCCTGACCGGCCGGGTCGCTGGGTTCTCACCCTGGGTTGCGGCCGGGCTGGAAAGACTCGAGCAACGAGGCGCTGTGTGCGGCGCCGGCCGCGGTGGCCCGGACCGCGCGGACGCGCGGGTCGTCACCGGTGGACGGCGGCTCGACCGGCGGGGGTTCTTCCTCGAGCCGGCACTGCTCACCGACGTCGCCCGTGCCTCCGAGCTGGCTCGCGAAGGAGTCTTCGGCCCGGCCCTCACCGCGCCCTTCGGCGGCCGCGAGGATTCCGGCTGGGGACGCGAACGCGGGCCCGAGGCATCCAGGAATTCATCGAGCTCAAGGAGATCCTCTTCGGGCCGGGCGGCGTCCGGCCCATCGACTGACCGGGAGTACCCATGGGCTACCCACCGCGGCGCGCCAAGCCGGAACTCGCGTTGATCACCGGTGCCGCGAGCGCCTCGCCGTGGACGGCGCCAAGCTCGTCCGCACCGACATCGACGAGACGCGGCTCGTCGACGACCCGGGCGGTCTCGACACGGTGATCGCGACGCAGGGCGCTGCGATCGGCGGGGGAGCGCACCCGAAACATTCGACGCCTACCACCGCGCGCTCGACGTCAACCTGCACGGGGCGTTCTACCTGGCCGCCGAGGTGCTCCCGCATCTGGCGGAGGGTGAAGGTTCGCTGGTCCTGTTCGCCTCGACACCGCGGCTCCCGCGGACATCGGGCTCACGCGCTGGCTCGCCCGTGACTACGGGCCGAAAGGCGTGCGGGTGAACGCGGTGCACCCGGGATTCGTCCGGACCGCGCTCGTCGCCGGCAGCATGGCTCACCTCGCCGAACGCGAAGGCGTCTCCCTCGAAGCGGCGTATGCGCTCAGCGCGGCGCACGTACCGCTGAGGCGCGTGTGCACCGAACGGCGGATGCAGGACCGCGCGGGCTACCGGGACTACCAGCGCCGGGTCGCGTTCTCCTTCCCCCGGCCACCCCGGCCGACGCCGAAGTCACCCGGCTCGGCCTGCTCCGGAAGCACCGCGCCGACGCGTGGTGTGAACCGTCCGAAGTGGAGGCTCCGGAGTTCCGCGCCCCGTCCCGTGCACCGCGACGACGACGCCCGGGTGACCACGATCGATTGAATGATCATCTTTCTGCCAGCTGTTTTCCGGCCGGTCACGCACGATGACCGGAGCAGCAGCGAGGCGGAGGTGTCGGTCGATGGGCGGCGGGTCGCGGCGGAAGGTGCCGGCGCTCCTGGTGGTGGCGACACTGCTCGCGTGGTGCGTGTCCGCGTTCGGGCCGGTGGCGCGCGCCACCGCCGCGACCGACGACTGCGGGTTCGCGTCGGCGGGAACCGGCACCTACGCGCGGACGCTGTGCTGGTTCGACCTGTCCGGGTACGACGCCGCGGAGGCGACCTCCGCGGCGGGCCAGCGGCTGACCTTCGCGCTGCCCGGCGGTTACCGGCTCGCGGTCACGCTCAAGGTTTCCGGCGGCCCCGTCGCCGCGAACCGGCTGCCGACCTATTCCGCGGCGTACCTGGGCAACTCCGGGCACTACACGGGCGTGCCGGGGCGGCCCGCGCTGTACCAGACCGCCTTCGGCACGACGACGGTCGCCGCGCTGACCGACATCGTGGCCACCGACAGCACCGGGGCGGTGGTGCAGGGCTACGCGCTGGTCGGCGCCGACGCGGAGTCGACCGACGCCGGCGAGTCGATCGAGTGGACCTCGTCCTCGCCGCTCGAATCGCTGACCGCCACCGGGTCCGATCCGGGGATCGGGAACGCCTGCGGCGGCGGGTACAGCGGCATCGGCACGCGGACGGTGCGGTGCACCGGGCGCACGGGTGCCAACAAGACCGGTACCGCGATCATCTCCGCCGAAGACCCCACGTCGTTCAGCCAGCGCATGGTGGGTGGCGGGCGCCAGGCGGTCGGGTTCGGCGTGCTGGTTTCCAGCCTCCAGCTGACCAAGGAGGTCGTCCGGGGCTTCTCCGGCGACTCGTTCGCCGTCTCGGTCGCGGCGCCGGGTGGCAGCGTGCTCGCCTCCGCCGACACCGGGGGCGGCACTTCGGCGAGCACCGGTGAAGTCACCGTGCTGGCCGGTGCCCGCGGCGGTGACTACACCCTGCGCGAGACCGCGAGTTCCGGGCTCGAGTCCAATTACGACAGAGCGTGGTCCTGCACCCGCAACGGCAAAGCGGACGGGGAACTGCCCGCCGGCGACGCCGGTGGCTCGGCCCGGGTGCACGTCGGCATCGGCGACTTCGTGTCCTGCACGGTCACGAACACAGGGAAACCCGCGACGCTGGAGCTGGACAAGCACGCCGCACCGGTCGACGTGAACGGCAACGGGATCACCGATGCGGGCGATACCATCGGGTACACCTTCACCGTCACCAACACCGGCGCGCTCGAACTGCACGACATCGCCGTGACGGACGCGAAGGCCGGGCCGGTCACCTGCCCCCGCCCGAGCCTCGCGCCGGGGGAATCGCAGACCTGCGCCGCGCCGGCCCCGTACGTCATCACCCCCGCCGACGAGAACGCCGGGGCGGCGGTCAACACCGCGACGGCCTCCGGGCTGCCGCCCGGCGGTGCCACCCGGGTGACGTCCGGCCCGGCGTCGACCCGCACCCCGACCGAGAAGCCCGCCCCGGCACTCACGCTGAAGAAGTCGGCCGCTCCCGACATCCCGGACGCGTACACCGCCGGCCGGCCGATCACCTACTCCTTCCGGGTCGCGAACACCGGGAACGTGCCGTTGACCGAGATCGGAATCGACGAGACCGCCTTCTCCGGCAGTGGTGTCCTGTCCACCACGCTGTGCCCGGTCGCGACGCTGGCTCCTGGCGCGAGCACGACCTGCACCGCCACCTACGTGCTGACCCAGGCCGACGTCGATGCGGGCCGGCTGGACAACACCGCCACGGCGCACGGCAAGCAGCCCGGCTCGACGGTCCCGACCACGTCGAACCCCTCGAGCGTTTCGGTCCCGACGCCCGCGCACCCGGCGATCACCCTGGTCAAGACCGCCGACCCGACCACCGTCGACCGCGCCGGCCAGCCCGTCGGCTACACGTTCCTGGTCACCAACGCCGGCGACGTGACGTTGCGCGACGTCGGTGTCGACGAAACCCGCTTCACCGGTTCCGGCCCCGCACCCGTCGTCACCTGCCCGGGGACGGTGCTGGCCCCCGGTGCCGCGCAGACGTGCCGGGCCACCTACCCGGTCACGCAAGCCGACATCGACGCGGGCGCGGTGGAGAACACCGCCGTCGCGCACGGGACGCCACCCCGCGCGACGGAGCCGACCTCGTCGGAGCCGTCGTCGGCGAAGGTGACCGCGACCCGCTCGGCCGCCCTGACCCTGGCGAAGTCCGCCGACCCGGCCACGGTGGCATCCGCGGGGGAGCCGGTTCGCTACTCGTTCACCGTGGAGAACACCGGCACCGTGACGCTGACCGGGGTGGCGATCACCGAGACCGCGTTCAGCGGCAGCGGGCGGCTGTCCGCGGTCACCTGCCCGCCCGGCAGCGCGGTGCTCGTGCCCGGCCAGGTCGTCACCTGCACCGCGGACTACGCGGTGACCCAGGCCGACCTCGACGCCGGCCGCATCACCAACAGCGCCACCGCGGCCGGCACCCCGCCCCCGGGTTTGCCGACGGTGACGACGCCGCCGGCGACGGCAGTCGTGACCGCCGTCGGCGGGGCGGCGCTCACCCTGGTCAAGTCCGTCGAACCAGCCACCGTGGCCGGCGCGGGCGAGACCGTGACCTACCGCTTCGCCGTGACCAACACGGGAAACCGCACCCTCACCGCGCTGTCCGTGCGCGAGACGGCGTTCGGCGGCACCGGTCCGGCGCCGGTCGTCGAATGCCCGTCGCGCACGCTGGCGCCCGGGCAAGCGCAAACCTGCACGGCCGTCTACACCCTGACCCAGGCGGACGCCGACACCGGAGCGGTGACCAACACGGCCGAGGCGATCGGCTCCGGTCCCGGAGGCGAACCGGTCACCTCCGCCCCGTCGCGGGCGAAGGTGACCGTGCCGGGCGAACCGGGGCTGTCACTGGTCAAGTCGGCCGACCCGGCCGACGACGGGCACTTCCGCGCCGGGCAGACGGTCACCTATTCCTTCGTGGTCACCAACACCGGGAACCGCACGCTGACCGCGGTCACGGTGCGCGAGACGGCGTTCTCGGGCACCGGGCGCCTGTCCCCGCTGTCCTGCCCGGGCGGCGGCGCGACGGTGGCCGCGCTGGCTCCGGGGGAGCAGGCGGTCTGCGCCGCCGCTTACGTGCTCACCCAGTCCGATGTGGACGCCGGGAAGGTCGTCAACACGGCCGTCGCCACCGGTACCCCGCCCCAGGGCGACCCACCGGTCTCGGATCCGTCGACGGTCGTCGTGCCGACGCCGCCGGACGCCGCGCTCACCCTGGCGAAGACGGCCTCGCCGGGTACGGTTTCCGCGGCCGGGCAGGAGGTCACCTACTCGTTCGTGGTCACCAACACCGGTAACGTGACGCTCACCGCGCTGTCGATCCGCGAAACCCGTTTCACCGGCAGCGGCGGGACACCGGGTCCGGTGTGCCCGGCCGGTTCGCTGGTGCCGGGGCAGCACGTGACGTGCACGGCGACCTACCGCGTCACGCAGTCCGATGTGGACGCCGGACGGATCGACAACACCGCCGTCGCGTCGGGAACCCCGCCGGCGGGCAGGCCCACGGTGGAGTCGGAGCCCGCGAACGCGACGGTGCGGGTCACCGCTGCCGCGGCGCTCGCGATCACCAAGGCGGCCCGGCCGGTCGACGTGAACGGCGATGGCGTCATCGGCGCCGGCGACCGGATCGAGTGGACGGTCACGGTCGGCAACACCGGTGCGGTCACCGTCCGGGAGATCCGGGTCGACGACCCGTCCGCGGGTGTGGCGACCTGCCCGGCGACCGAGCTGGCACCGGGCCAGGCGATGACGTGCACGGTGCCCGCGCACCCGGTCACCGCCGCCGACGTGGTTGCCGGACGGGTGCGCAACGTCGCCACCGCGGCCGGCACCGGGCCCGACGGATCGCCGGTCCCCGCCGGGCAAGCGGCCGTCGACGTCCCGGTCGTCCCCGCACCGGCACCGACCGGCGGCCCGCACCGGCTGCCCGACACCGGCACGGACGTGCGCAGGCTGCTCGGCCTGGCGAGCGTGCTGCTCCTGGCCGGAGTGGTGCTGTGCGCGGCCGCGAGGCGACGGGACGTGACCCGGTGAGCCGGTCGGCACCGCTGTTTCCGGCTCGATCGGCCGTGCGGTCGGGGTACAGCCTCGGCCCGCGTCAGCTCTGGTGCTCGGGGTCGGGCTCCACCGGGCGGGGTACCGCCCGGCGTGACCGAACCGCCGGGCTCCAGGCCGGGCACCTCGTGGGGCCCGGGCCGGGCGCGGTCACGGGTTCGCCGCCGGGGAGTCGATCGCGGGTGTGGCGGGCCTCGTGGTCTCCTGTTCTTCGGGCGGGTTCGGCCAGCGGCCGTGGACGCGTTCGCGGGCCGGGACAGGCCGGAGCACCGTCCCCGATGTCGGCCGCCGCCGCTCGCGGGTCAGGACGGCGAGTTGCAGCAGGGGGCCGGCCAGCCGGTCGTAGAGCCGGGGCAGGAGCCGGAAGCCGGTGATGATCAGGGGGTTGCCGGGACCGATCGGCACGGACACGTGCCGCCGGGGCCGGTCGGCCAGGCGCGTGATCGCCGCGGCCACCCGTTCCGGGGCGAGGACCGGCCGCGGCGGCCGCGTGGCGTGTCCGGTGTAGTTGGCCGCCTGGTAGTAGATGGGGGTGTTGATGCTGCCGGGGCTGACGATGCAGACCGACACCCCGGGCTCGTCGCGGGTCTCCTGCTGCAGGGTGCGCAGCAGAGCGCGCTGTCCCCATTTCGACACGGCGTAGGCGCCCATGCGGGGAACGGTGACCGAGCCCAGCAGCGAGTTGACGCCGATGAACGTGCCGGCGTGCTGGGCGCGCATGACCGGGAGCACCGCGCGGGCCAGGTGAAGGGTGCCGTGCACAGCGGTGTCGACGACAGTGGTGAACACGTCCGCCGGCATCTCCTCGGCGCTGCCGTAGCCCATCACCGCGGCGGTGTGCACGACGATGTCCAGCCGGCCGTGGAGCTCGAGCGTCCGGGCCACTATCCGGTCGGCGGCGGCGGGATCCCCGATGTCCCCGGCCTGGGTGTCGATCACGTCGGTTCCGGCGCGGCGGCACGCTGTCTCGGCGGCGCTGAGCGCTTCGGGACTGCGCGACACCAGGACGAGCTTGTCGCCGCGGGTGGCGAACGCGAGCGCGGCAGCGAGTCCGATCCCGCTGGTGGCGCCGACGATCAGCACTACCCGCGGTGGACGCGGGTTCAGGCGACTGCGCATGGTTCTCCGTCCAGGATCCGGCCGAGGGGAGTGCCGGGATCGGCGGTGGGCCGGTCGAGCAGGGTCGCGGCGGTGAAGGCGGCGGCCAGGTGGTCGAAAGTCCGGTGACGGCGCAGCATCGCGTGGTCGCCGTCGCGAACCTGGATGACGCCGACGCGCGCGGTGCGGGTGAGGCGGTGGGCAGCGGCGAAGGCCCGGTCCGGGTGGGCGACGCGATCCGCAGTGCCGTGGACGATCAGAACCCGGTTGCCCGCGGCATCGACGTCGCCATCTTGGGGATGGACCCAGGGCGCCAACGCGACGACGCTGCGGACGTCGTCTTCGCCGGCACTCAGGATCGCCGCGCGGCCGCCGAGCGAATGGCCGATGAGGCCGACCGGGGTCCGGGGTGGTAGCTGGGCACGAAGCTGGGTAAGCGCCCAGCGGACGTCGTCGAGCGGGGTGTGCGTGCGCTCCCAGCCGCGAGCGGAGTTCAGCAGCCGCCACACGGCGAGCCGCCCGCGGCCGGCACGGGCGACTCGGTGGGCGATGGGAATCATGCGCAGCACCGACAGCTGAGCAGGGCTGACCGGCCGGGCGCCACCGCGACCGCCGTGCAGCACGAGCACCGCACCGTCCGCGGAGCGCGGGACGCGGCTTGGGATCAGCCGTGCCGTGGTGGGCAACGGAGCACCTCCGGGGCCGGTCGGGTGGAGAACGGTCGGCCGCCGTGCGGGCGCGGAGTCGTGGGCTCCGCGCCCGCACGCATCGCGGCCGACGCACCTGAAGTGGCTCAGGCACGCGGCGAGAACTGATGTCGGCTCGGCACGATCGGACTGATGTCCGATCGGACGAGCTGGTTTCTCCAGTTACCCCGTTGAAGCGATGGCAAACCGATGCGTTCGATGGATTCGCGAGGACTGCGAAGGCCTTGGCCAGGAGTGATCACCCGGTCAGACGATGCAACATCGATTCAACCTTTCCGGCGATGGTGGGCCTTCACTCGCGTCGAGGCCTGGGGGCCCTGTGTTCGGGTCACGAGGCCGGGGCTTCGGCCCGCGCTGGTGGCCCAGGTGCGCGGCCGGTCCAGACTAGAGCTCGCCGCGACCTCCCTTCGCGGGTGTCCGTTGTTCAGCCGGCGCCGCCCACCCGCACGTCGTCAACGCGAATGCCCGGACGTGCTCCGCTGTTCCCTCCGAAGAGCCGGTGCCCCACCGCTCCGGCGAGAGCGAAGCGGTGATGTCGGCGAATCACCGATCGGGTGGTCACTGAGGGCGGCGGAGACGCGAGCCACGTTTCGGGCCGGCAACCGCCGAGTGATCAAGATCTGTCAGGGGCGTGACGGGAACGGCGCGACCCGAAGCGTCTCCAGTTCGCCGGCCGACGAGCTGCAGCTGGACGAGCCCGGCCGCGAGGCATAGCGCCAGCGGCAGTCAGCGCCCCGGCGCGGGGCGTCAGCGGACGCACATTCGCGATCGCATCGGGTTCGACGTGAACTGTGCTGCTTTGGGCGAGCCTCGGTCAGGGCCCATCCTCGGCGCATCAAGAGGATTCCGTTACGCGCGACGAAGGGAAGGAGAGAAATTCAAGGGATCTCCTGGCGACATCGGCACTTACGGCAGCCATGTTCGTCGCCGATCGCCCGAAGTGTGCGCCGATGCGACGGTGGAGATCGACTTGGTGTGCGGTCGTCGTACCGTCAGGCACCCGGTTGCCTGTACCAGCGCGCGGGTGCGGACGGTGGACACGGGCGGAGCGCATCGGAGGCATCCCGCAACCGTTGACGACGAGCCCGCACTCCGCGCCCCGACGTTGCCTCGGCCTCGCACGAACCGAAGCTGGGCTCGGTGGCCGTTATGCGCTCTCTTCAGCGCCAAGGACTTGCCTGCCCAGCGCGGCGAGGTCGCGTTCGGCGTGGTGCTGGCGGACGTAGACCTCGAGGTCGGCTATCCGCTGGGCGAACCGGCGATCGCGGCACAGCGGGCCGGCCCCGGTCAGCCGGGGTGCGTGGTCGAGGACCTGGTGCACCGCGTGCTCCACCGCGGCTCGGCAGGTGAACGCGACGTGCCACGGATCGGTGGCTGTTTCGATCGTGCCTGCGGCGTGCAGGAGCAGCGCTTCGGCCGAGCGGATCGCGGTGTGGATCGCGCCGAGGTGGGCCAGCTGGTGGTCGTCGGCACGGCCGGTGTCACGCAGGTGCGCCAGGATCGTGTCGGCGATCGCGGCTGCGCCGCCGAGCCAGACGGCAGCGACGCCGGCGCTGCCGAGCGCGAAGCCGGGACGTCCGAGGTACCAGTCGGGGGGCCCGATGAGGGCGTCGGCGGCGACGAGGATGCCGTCGAAGACGACGTCGCCGCTGTCGGATGCGTCCATCCCGACGGCTTGCCACGTGTCGGGGTGTCGCTGCACGCCGGGATCGGTGAGGTCGACCTCGACGAGCCGGTCGCCCGCGGCCACCAGTGCGCGGTCCAGCAGCGACAGTCCGGAGCAGAACCGTACGGTGCCGCTGAGCCTGCCGTCCTCGAGGACCGCGCCGGTGCCGGCCGACTTCGCCGCCCAGACGCCGTAGAGCGCGCCGGGCACTGGCGCCCGGCCGGCTTCGCCGAGGATCGTGACGGCGTCGGCGTGGCCCTCGGCCAGCCGTGCCAGCGTCAGGTCGATCCGCCCGAGCGCGGCCAGCGCGGCCCACCGGCCGGCGAGCCCCCCGGTTCCGGGCTGCGGCAGTTCGAGCGCGCCGGCTGCCTGCAGCGTGCGGAGGTCGGCGCCGATGGAGGAGGTGGATCGCGGCAACGGCAGTGGTTTCGGGGTCAGGTCTTCCAAAAGACCGTGGGTGGGTCTTTCTTCCCAAGTGATCACGCGGTGGTGGGTACCCGGTGCGTCGCCGCCTCATGCGCGATTCGCCGGCTCAGCCGTCGTCGTAGCGCGTCGACGCTGATGGCCGATCCGCGTCTCAGAGCTTCCCGCTGACGCCCGGGAGCGAGCCCATCCTCAGCCGGGCGGGGCGGGTGAGGTCACGCTCCGGGTCGATCCACGTGCGTCCCACCGCCCAGGTGAGTGCGCCGACGGCGAACCCGTAGCCCGAGACGAGGCCGTGGCCATTGTCTTGGAGGAACCACAGCGCCAGGCCGAGGACGACGACGGCGGCCGCGGTCAGCCGTTCCTTCGCGACGCGAGTGCGCACCAGGAGCGGGGCGGCGAGGGTCGCGCCGAGGAAGTAGGTCGCGCCGGAGCTGCCTGCGAAGTTGCGGGGGTCGACCGGGCCGGCGGCGAGGCCGAGCAGCGCGTCGATGTGCTGCGGCAGCAGGATGCCCGCCAGGAAGAGAATGAGTGTCAGCGGGCGGCCCCAGAACCATTCGGCGAGCGCGGCGATGAGAGCGAGGGTCGCGATGTTCCACGCGGCCCCGCCCACTCCGCCGTTCTGCATGAACACCGAGGTCAGCACCCGCCACCACCCCGGCCTCGCCGGGTCGCTGTCGAGGGCGTCCATCGCGCCGGGCCAGCACAGCTGGAGCACGACACCGGCCACGGCCAGCGCGGTCAGGCTGATCGCGAGCCAGGGCAGCCGGCGGCGCGGGATGGTGTCCCGGTTGACCAGCGCCAGGCCTGCCGCAGCGATCAGGATGAGCAGCAGCGCCGTGGTGAGGTTGAAGATGATCGCGTCCATGACAAGCCCCAGTTTGAACAGTGTTTGAATCAGTCGAGACCGAAGCCTAGCGTGGCGTGCACCGGAGTCAAACAGTGTTTGAACCACGGTAGGCTTTCATGATGAAGCTCACCACGGCTCGGATCGTGGAGGCGAGCATGGCGGTCTTCCACGACGTCGGCTACGCGGGCCTGTCGATGCGTCGGGTGGCCGACCGGCTCGGGGTGCACGCCGGCAGCCTCTACTACCACGTCCGTGACAAGAACGCCTTGCTGTGCCTCATGGCTGACCGCGTTGCCCAGCACGCCTACGACGAAGGCACCACGGCGCTGGAGGCGCTGCCGGCCGAGGCGGCGTGGGCGGATCGGATCGTCGCACAGGCGCACGCGCTGCGCCGGGCGCTGCTGCGTCACCCCGGTGGCGCCGTGCTGCTGGCGGGCAGTCCGCGCACGCTCAGCCCTGCCGCGCTGGGGTTGATGGAACGGCTGTTGCGTACTCTGAGCGAGGCAGGTGTTCCCGTGTCGCATCGCGGGGTCGCGGCGGACACGGTGTTGAGCCACGTCACCGGTTTCGTGCTGCAGGAGCAGGCCCAGCCGGCCACGTCGGACGTGCGGGCGGTGGATGTCGCGGAACTGGCGGAGCGGTTCCCCATGACCTTCGCCGAAGCCGGAGCCGGCGATCAGGACGAGAAGTTCACCGACGCCATCCGGCTCTTGTGTGCCGCTGTCAAGACCGTTGTCGTGGACTGAGTGACCCGGCCGGATTACCAAGACACGGCTACGTCTTCCGTGCGGCCTGGCGACCTTCGGGCGGCAGTGGCCGGGACGAAGGCGGTCATGGCGGCGCGAGGCCGGATCGAGCCGATGCTCGCGACACCGGGCGCGCCGGCTCGCGGTGGGCCTGGTGATCGCCATTCTCGATGGGCTCCTGGTCGCCATACTCGCGCTCGGCGACCCGGGCGCGGTAGAACAACGCTTGAAGGCTGGTGTTCCATTGCTGCTTGAGCCGGCCGAGCCGGCACCGATCCGCGTTCGCGGGCAGCTCGCCCACGGCGTGATCGGGCTGCTCGGCGCACAACCGCTCAGCCGGAGCGTCCGGCTCGCCGTCGACGACCTCAGCCGCGACGGCGACCAGGTTCTGCGGCGCCTCGGCGAGCCGCCGTCACCGGTCGCGGAACTGCTGCTGGCCTGGATCTCCGGGCGCGACAACATGAACTCCGCCACCAACCCGAACTCCCGCTGGCTGTTTCCCGGCCGCCGCGCCGGACAACCGGTGCACCCCCGGTCGCTCGACTCGGCGTTCTCGCTCACCATGCCTGCACCCGTGGTCGCCGACGCCTTCGGCTACCACCCGGTCACCACCACCGAAATCGCCACCCAAGCCGGACCACCCGGAACCGCTGCGCCCCAGGCGATCACGATGGGAACGCGTTGTCGACGCCGTGGTGATAGTGGCTCGCAACCGTCGACGTGATGCGATGCCC
Organism: Amycolatopsis sp. cmx-4-83; assembly: GCF_046548815.1. Classification (NCBI taxonomy): domain Bacteria; kingdom Bacillati; phylum Actinomycetota; class Actinomycetes; order Pseudonocardiales; family Pseudonocardiaceae; genus Amycolatopsis; species Amycolatopsis sp. cmx-4-83. The sequence goes on from NZ_JAEBEF010000003.1 coordinate 394,791, forward strand.
ATCGGCCTGTCGCCGATGTCCGCCGCGCTGCTCGGAGGCGGCCCCGGCCATCCCCCGGGAAGTGCACCACCCCAACGGGCCCGGCCCAGCGGCAGCAACGACTCGATGGGCTCACTGAACACGTATGCCGCTTCGCCAAAGCGATTCAGGTGTGCGTGAACCGCACGACGGCCTTCGCTCCCTCGAGCGCGACCACCTCGAACGATCGCTTGTCGATGCTGGACGCCCCACCCTGGTTCGGGTCTGCCCCGCGGCCATCCCGGATGGCGAAACGGACTGGAAGTCGACGCCGGCGGGCGGGACCGCGGTGATGTCCAGCGAACTCATCCCGAGCCCCTTGGCGAGGCGGATGGTCACCGGCCCGGTCACCAGGATTTCGCAGTCGCCGTCAGCGCAGGCGCGGAGGTTGGTTCCGTCCGCCGCCACGGGGAACGGATGGGGCGCCGCACTGGTCGTGGGGAAGGCGCTACTCGATGCCGCGCTCGCGCTGGTACTCGCCGCCTCCCGCAGGTGCTCCTCGAACTCCCGCGACCGGCGGTCCCGTTCCGGGTCGGGGTGGTCCCGGTTGAACCTCTCCCGACCCCGGTCGGGTTCGGCGTCTCGGCTGCCGCCTGGCCGGTGAGCACCGGGCGGTCGCACGGCCGAACACCTGCAGCATGATAGGTGCTTGCGGCCGTGGCTCGGTAATCGCGGCACCGACGGAGTCCGGACGGTCGAGCCTCACCATCCGCGCACTGCGCGGCGTCTGCATCTGGATCGAGCAAGAATCCGGACAGCGGCCCCGCGCGTTCGCCCTCCGGACGATCAGCTTTGGGGACGCTTGAAGACCTCGGTGGGCAGCCCCAGGTTCTCGACGATCCGCTCGGCCGCGTCCCCGAGCCGGGCGAAGTCGGCGCCCAGTGGCTCGATCACCAGGCGGCGGATGTTCGCCACGTGCGACGGGGACGCCGTCGCCAGGTGGGCGCGGCCCGCGTCGGTCAGGGTCGCCGTTGTGAAGCGGCGGCCTTGGCCGGTGCACACCTTCCTGGTCACCCACCCGCGGTCCTCCAGCCGGGCCACCGCGTGGGAGATCCGCGGCAGCGAGCCGTTGGCCATCTCCGCGATCTCGCTCATCCGCAGGCTTCTGCCCGGCACGACCGACAGCCGCGCCAAGATCATGTAGCCCAGCAGGGTCAGGTCGGCGTCCCGCAGCAGCTGGCTTTCCAGCGCTCCTGGCAGCGTGAGCAGCACCTTTGCGACGTTCACCCACGCGTGCCGCTCGTCGTCGCCGAGCCGGGCGAACGGTTCCACTGCTTCTTGCTCGTGCACGCTTGACTTTAACACGCAACTCAACCTACGTTGGGTTTAACACGCAACCCAAGGAGGAGTGATGTCGAGCACCGCCGCCCTGTCTCCCAGCACAGCTCTCCGCCTGGGGGTCGCCGTCGTGGCGGCCGCCGCCGTCAACACCGTCATCGCACTCGCCGCGTCCGCCCTCGACGACGGCGGCACCGGGATGGGCCTCAACCCCGCGGCCTACCTGCCCGCGACGGTGCTCGGCGTGCTCATCGGCGCGGCCGGCTGGGGCCTGATCGCCCGCCGAAGCCCGCGGGCGCTGCGGGTCGTGGTGCCCGTCGTGCTGGTCCTGACGTGGATCCCGGACGTGCTCCAGCTGACCGCGGGCGCGACCGCCGCCAACGTCGTCGGGCTGATGCTGATGCACCTGGCGGTCACCGGCGCGGTCGTCCTGGCCCTCCGCCCGACCCTGCGAGTGCCGGCCGTGCCGGCGCCGGCACCCCACTTGGGCTGACGTCGGGACGGCCTCCGCCCCGTCGTGCCGGGGACCGGTCCCCGGCACCCTCCAGGACCATCGCGTTGAACCATGACTACGCGAGGGGACCGCGGTGGCCGAAAAGATGCGCTGGGGCCGGTGGCGGGCACGGGGGCCCGCCGCGCTGGTCGCGGCCGGGGGTGTCGTGGTCGTCGTCCTGGCCGTGACCGGGGCCGGGACCCCCGGCGCCGGCCTTTCGTTCTCCCCGGCCGGCCACTGGGTCGCCAACCCGGCGCTGGGCGTGGTCGTGCACGTCAACGGCGCCGGCCGGTCGATCGACGCCCGGGCCGCGGTGCCCGGCCTGACCCCGGGATCGCCGGTGGCGCAAGGGGATTCCAGCGCCTACGTGGTGGGACCGTCCCGGATCACCGAGTTCGGCAAGTCCGATCTCGCGGTGGCCGGCGGTGTTCCGGCGCCGGTGTCCGGGGAACGGCCCGTCGTGTTCGAAGTGGACGGTGGTCCGTACCTGGTCTACCGGGACGCGGGCACCATCGTGCGGCTCGGGCCCGCGATGACCGTCGTCCCGGCCGGTGGCCCGCTCGGCGAGCCGGTCGCCGCGCGGGGCGGCCGAGTCTGGGTGCAGCGCCCCGGCGACGGTGCGATCTGCGACCTGGACAAGGACGCGGACCGGCTCGCCTGCCCGGCCGTCGCGCCCGGCGGGCACGCCGGCGGCCTCACCCTGCTGGGCGAACAGCCGGTTTACGTCGACACCACCGCGCGCACCTTCAGCCCGGTCGGCCCGGCCGGCCTGGAACCCGCCACCGGGCTCGGGGTCGACGTTTCGCCGTCGACCCGCGTCGCCGGGGCGGACGCCGCGGGTCGCATCGCGCTCTACGACCCGGCGAACAGCCTCCTGCACCTGATCGACACCGCCGGCCCGCACCGCGGCCGGCCGCCGGTGACCGTGCCCGTACCGCCCGGCGACTACGCCAGCCCGGCCACCACCGGCGACGCCGTCGCGCTGCTCGACCGGCGGAGCCACACCCTGCGCACCTACGGCGCGGACGGCCGCGGGCTCGCCGTCCGGCCGCTGCCGCCCGAACCGGGTGACACGCGCATCAGCCGTGGCGAGGACGACCGGCTCTACCTCGACGGCGACAGCGGCGAGCACGTCGTCGTGGTCGACCCGGACGGCTCGGTCGGCGATGTCCGCGTCGGCACCGATCCGGTGCCCGGCAAGCCGGTCACGCCGCCGCCGGTGCCGCCGGCCGACCCGCCGCCGTCGCGCGCTCCGAAGCCACCGGTCACCCGGACCGAGCCGTCGAAGGCGCCCGCACCGCCGTCGACACCGAAGAGCCCGGTCGCGCCACCCGCCACCGCCCAGCCGGCGACGCCGCCCGGTGTCCCACCCGGGCTTCGCGCGACGGTTTCCGGTTCCGGAGCGCGCGTCCAGTGGTCCGCCGCCACGGCCAACGGCGCCGCCGTGACCGCCTACCACGTGACGTGGTCCCGCGCGGACGGCTCGGGTGCCGGTTCGCTCGACACGGCCGGGGCCGCGCGCACCGCCACCATCCCGGCGCTCACCGCAGGCGCCGTCTACACCGTGCGCGTGGCGGCGGAGAACAGCGCGGGCCGCGGGGCCGCCGCGTCGGCCACCGTCAGCCGGGCGGCCCCGACGCCGGCGATCGCCTTGTCGCAAGGGGCGCGCCCGACGGGGGAGTACCACGACTGCGAGCAGCCGGACGACACGCCGAGCTGCGGGTGGATGCACATCAGGCTGACCGGTTTCGCGCCGGACACGACGTACCACCTGACACCGCACTCCAGCGATCCCGGCTACTCGAACGACGGCGCCGACGTGCGTACCGACGCGACCGGCGCCGTGACCGCCGACAAGTTCTTCTACTACGGCGTGGGCAACCGCGTCTGGGTCACCGCCGGTTCCGTCAAGTCCACCACGATCACCTGGAAAGCAGTCTCGTGAGCACTTCCGCAGCCGAGATCTACCGCGCACTGGCCGAAAACATCGGCCGGGTCGTGCGCGGGAAGCCCGACATCGTGCGCCTCACCGTCGCCGCGCTCTTCGCCGAAGGCCACCTCCTGCTGGAAGACGTCCCCGGCGTCGGCAAAACGACGCTCGCGCAGTGCCTGGCGCGCAGCATCGGCGGCTCGTGGCACCGCATCCAGTTCACCCCCGACCTGCTCCCCGGTGACATCACCGGCGTGACGGTCTACCGCCGGCGGGACGAGGACTTCGTCTTCCACCCGGGCGGGGTCTTCGCGAACGTCGTGGTGGCCGACGAAATCAACCGCGGCACGCCGAAGACACAGTCGGCTCTGCTCGAGGTGATGGCCGAGCAGCGCGTCACCGTCGACGCGGTCGGGCACGAGGTGCCGCGGCCGTTCCTGGTCGTGGCCACCCAGAACCCGATCGAGCTGGCCGGGACCTACCGGCTGCCCGAGGCGCAGCTCGACCGCTTCCTGATGCGGCTGACCGTCGGCTACCCGGACCTCGCGGCCGAAGTCCTCGTGATCATGAGCGCCACCGCCGGCGTGGGCCCGGCCGACCTGCCCGCGGTCGTGGACCTGGCGGACGTGACCGCGGCGATCGCCGAAGTCCGCGCGGTGCACGTGGACCGCGGGATCTGCGAGTACGCCGCCCGCCTGGCCGTGGCGACCCGCGAGCACCCGGGTGTCCGGTTCGGCGCGAGCCCGCGCGGCAGCATCGCGCTCGTCCGCGCGGCGCAGGGCTTCGCCGCCACCGCCGGGCGCGCGTACGTCACGCCGGACGACGTCAAGGACGTCGCGGTGCCGGTGCTCGCCCACCGGCTCGTCCTCACCGCCGAAGCCGAGCTCGGCGGCCGGGCGGACACCGACGTCGTGCGGGACGTGCTGGAGTCGGTCCCGGCGCCCGGCCCGCTGACCGCCGCGCGGTGACCGCGCGCGGGTGGGCTGTGCTGCTCGTGTCCCTCCTCGCCTTCGGCGCCGGGGAGTGGTTCGGGTTCGCCTTGGTGCGCGCGCTCGGGGCCGCGGGCCTGGGTACGGTGCTCGCCGCCGCGATCCTGACCTCCCGGCGGGTACGCGTCGAGGTGACCCGCTCGGTGCACCCGGAGCGAGTCACCCGCGGCGAACCGGCGCTCGCCCGGCTGACCGCGACGTCCCGGGGCCGGCGGCAGCCGGGATTCTTCGCCACCGACCGCGCGGGCCGTTTCACGCGGACGGTCCGGATCCCGCCGTCGCTGCCCGAGGTGAGCCGGACGCTGAGCTACGAGCTGCCGACCTCGGTCCGCGGCCGGCAGGAAGTCGGCCCGCTGCGGCTGCACCGGGGCGACCCGCTGGGCCTCGTGCGCACGGGGCTGCCGGCCGGCGACACGGCGACGCTGTGGGTGCACCCGCGCCGGTACCGGGCCAAGGCACCCGCCGCCGGGTACCCCCGTCACCACCACGAGGGCGTGGTTTCGGACCGGACGCTGCGCGGCTCGGCCGAGCTGCTCGAGGTCCGCCCGTACCAGCCGGGCGACGAAGTCCGTTACCTGCATTGGAAAGCGACGGCGCGAACCGGGCAGCTGATGGTCCGCGACTGCGCCGACCCCGAGCAGCCGCGATTCACGCTGCTGCTCGACACGCGGCGTGGCGTGTTCTCGCCGGAGGTGTTCGAGGAGGCCGTGGATCTCGCGGCTTCGCTGCTGGTCGCGGCCGGGCGGCACGTCCGGCTCGTCACCACGGGCGGGCTCGACCGCGCGTTCGCCGGTGGTGCCGAGTCGGTGCGGGGCCTCTTGGACGAGCTGAGCGAGATCCGGCAGACGACGGCGGAGGTGGGGCCGGTGCCGGTGCCGTTGGTGCGCGAGGCCGGCGCGGGTGGGTGCCTGGCGGTCGTGACGGCGGCCGCGGATCCGCGGGCGTTGGGGGGTTTGCGGTCGCGGTTCGGGTCGGTGTTCGTGCTCGAGCTCGCAGCGGGTGCGGGGAGCCGGCCGCTGCCGGGGTTGCTCGTGCTGCGTGCGGGGTCGGCGGCCGAGGCGGTCGCGCGGTGGAACGAGGTCGCGTGAGCGTCCGCGCCACCGACGGGGTGGCTCACCCGAACGGCACGAGCTCTCGCTCGGGCAGCCGCGGTCCCGTGCACGCCGTGCTTGCCGCGTCCGCCGTCGCCGGGCTGCAGTTCTGGCCCGTCTTCGGGCTGCCCGAACTCCTCCTGCCCGTCCTCGTGCCGGCCGTCGTGATGGCGTTCGTGGCCGAGGCGTGCCGACGGCGGCTGCATACCTGGCAAGGCGTCCTGCTCGCCGTCGCGGGGCTGCTCGCCGTGACCGAAACGCTGCTCTTCCCGACCACCCTGGCCGGGCTGCCCACCGGCGAGACCGTCCGGGCGCTCGCCGCCGGGGTGACCGGGTCGTGGCGGGAAACCTTGCGCTCGACCTGGCCGGCCCGTGCCGAACCGTCGTCGCTGCTGTTCGTTCCGCTGCTCGTGGTGCTCGCCGGCACCTTCGGCGTCGAGCTGGTCACCCGGCTGCGCCGCCCGCTGGTCGCGTTCGTGCCGAGCGCCGCCGTCGTCGTGGTGAGCCAGCTGTTCTCCGCGGCCTCCGGCGGGTTCGCGCTCCTCGGGGCACTCGCCTACGGCGGCTGCGTGGCGGCCTCGCTGGTGCCGGCCGGCCGGAACGCCGTCGCGGCCGTTCCGCTCGGCGCCGTCGCGCTGGCCGCCGCGGCGCTGGCCGGATTCCTGCCGTCGGTGCCCGCGCCCTCGCTGCAGGACCGGCGCCCGGCCGTGGTCGGCGCCCGGACCGGCAGCCCGCTCGACGACATCGCCGCGCGGCTGGCCCGGCCCGCCGAACCGGTCTTCGACGTGCGGGGACCGGCGGCCGCGGACCGGTGGCCACTGGCCGTCCTCGACGACTTCGACGGCGTCGAATGGCGCTCCGGCGACGACTACCGCGTCCTCGGCCGGGAGCTGGCGCCACCCGCGCGGATCACCGTGCCCGTGCGCCGCGAGACCGCGACGATCTCCCTGCGCGCCGGCCAGGGCCCGTGGCTGCCCGGTCAGTCCGCTCCGGCGGCGGTCTCGGGAACGGTGCCGCTCGTGGCAGAACACCAGGGCTCGCTGCTGTCCGCGAACCCCGGGACGGCCGTGGACTACACGCTCAGCTGGTGGGTCCCGGACGCCGCCGCGGCGAGCGCCGCCCTCGACCCGGCCGCTCCCGGCGGACTCGGCGGGATCGGCGCAATCCCGCCCGGGATCACCGAGCTGGCCGCCGGCGCGGTGCACGGCCTGCGCCCGACGCTGGAGAGCGCGCTCGTGCTCGAGCGGTTCTTCCGCGAGAACTACCGCCGCGCAACCGGTCCGGCGCTGCCGACCGGGCACGGCTGGCCGCAGCTGCGGGATTTCCTCCTGGACAGCAAGCGCGGCACGAGCGAACAGTTCGCCACGGCCTACGTCGTGCTCGCTCGCAGCGTCGGCATCCCGGCCCGGGTCGTCGTGGGTTACCGGGCACCGTCCGGCGGCGGTCACACGGTTCGCAACGGCGACGTGCTGGCCTGGCCGGAGGTCGCCGTGACCGGCCTCGGCTGGCTGCCGCTGGATCCCGAAGGCAGCGTGGCCGGGAGCGCGACGGGGACGACGTCGGTGCTTGTCGCGAAGGCACGGGTCTCGCTGGCGCCGTCGGAGGAGGTGCGGGACCCACCGGTCGCGCCGCCGGGTGGTACCGCCGTCGGCGCCGGTGGCTCGACAGCGGACTTTCCCTACGGGACAACGCTGATCGTGCTCGGCGGGGTGCTGGTCGTCGTGCTCGCGGGGATACCGGTGGCGAAGGGCTTGCGGGCGCGACGACGCCGGCGACGGCCCGGTGCCGCGAGCGTGCTGGGCGCGTACGAAGAAGTCCGCGACCGGTTGCGCGACCGCCGGATCCCGGTCAGTGCCGGGATGACCGTGCGGGACTACGCCGGCCTGGTGCCGGACCCGGCGCCGCTGCATGTTCTCGCGTCTCTTGTGGACAGTGCACTGTGGTCGGCCGGGCCGGTCGGCGACGAGCCGGTGGCGGCGTGGCACGCGGTCGCCGGTGTCCGCGCCGGGCTCGGTGGCGGGATGGCCGTGAAGGTTCGCGCGGCGGTCGACCCGCGCACGTTGTTCAGCCGCGGCTGATCACCGCGTGCAGGTCGCCCCGCGGATCGGGCGCGACGCGCTCTGGATCGTGCGGACGCCGTCCGTGGCCTGGACGAGGAAGCAGTAGCGGATGCCCGGTGTCACCGGCTCGCGCAGTGTCCTCGCCTGGCCGGCGAACCGGGTTGAGGGCGGGGCACCCTCGCCCGCGACGATCACGGCGAACCGCAGGTGCGCGCCGTCCGCGTGCCAGGTGAGCTCGACGGTGCTGCCCCGGTCCACCGGTTCGTCCAGGACGAGCACCGGGGTGGGCGAGGAGGTCGGGGCCGGTGGCGGCTCGGCCGGGACGACCGGTGCGGGGTCTTCCCGGAGCAGCACTACGGCGACCACCACGACCACGGCGATCAGCACCGGCGCGGCGACGAGCAGCCCGAGGCGCCGCGAGGACTTCGACGAAGACGGCGGCCCGGCGACGGCGACCAGGGACCGCTCGGACTGTGCTGCGGCGGCGTGCGAGCCGAGGCGTGCGGCCTCGCCCGCGGAGGACTCCGGGTGGGGTAGCGGCGCCTCGCGTGCGGCGGACTCCGGCGCGGGCCATCCGGCGGCGGCCTCCGATCCGGCGGACGGCGGACCGTCCACAGCGGACTCCGGCTCCGGCTGTGCAGCCGCGGCCACGGCAGCCAGCCGGTCCGCGACGTAGGCGGCGTCGATCGGCCGGCCCGCCGGAGCACCCGCCAGCAACGCCCCGACCAGGTCGAGCAATTCGGGAGCGACATCAGGCCGCGCGATCGGCGGCACCGGCTCATCGAGAATCCGCAGGACGTACGCGGCGGGATCCCCGGACGGCGCCCCGTGCGGGGCCTGCCCCGTGAGCGCGAAGTGGAGCAGCGCCCCCAAGCCGTACAGATCGGTCCGCTCGTCGACGATCGCGTCCCGCAGGTTCTCCGGCGCGCGGAACCCGGGCTCGGCGCCGTCTCCACCGAATGCCTCGCGCAGCACCGTTCCCGCGTCGGTCAGCATGGGCTCGCCCTCGGGGCCGAACAGGACGTTGCCCGGGCTCACCCCGCCGTGCACGACTCCGGCGCCGTGCACCGCCGCCAGCGCCACCGCGACCGCCTCACCGAGGGCCACCGCGTCCGGGCCGTCGAGCGGCCCGGCGCTCGCGACCAGTTCGGCCAGCGACTGCGTGCAGAGCACCATCCGGACCGCGACCCGCCCGTCGGGCAGTGCATCGACGGCGTCGGCGACGAGCAGGGGCACCTGCTCGGCCAGCGGCCGCAGCCGGGCCAGCTCGCGATCCAGTTCGCCGCGCACGCGACGCGGCAGCGGCCCCGGGAAAACCTTGAGCGCGAAGGCACTCCGGCCGTCCTCGGCGACGCCGGCGAGCACCGTCGCCGTCGGGCCGTCACCGAGGGGGACGAGGTCGTCGAGCGGGAAGTCGAACGTCATCGCGGCGGTGGTCCCTGTCTGGTCGCTGGTTCGCTTCCCAGTCTGGCACCCCGGGCTCAGTCCGGGAGTACCAGCTCGAAGATCGCGCCGCCCTCCTGCGCGTTGTAGACCCGCAGTTCACCGCCGTGGGCCAGGGCGACCCACCGGACGATCGACAGGCCAAGACCGCTCGAGGAGCCTTCGCCGGTGAACTCGTCGAACGCCGCCTGCGCGTGCGCGGCGTCGACCCCGGGCCCGTGGTCGGCGACCGTGATGCGGCCCCCGGCGACCGTGATGTGCACGATCGCCCGCGTGCCGGGCTCATGGCCGTAACGCAGCGCGTTGTCGACCAAGTTCGCCACCGCGCGCTGCACGAGCACCGGGTCGGCGTCGACCTCCGTCGGCGCGGCCGTCAGGGTGACCTGGGCGTCGCCCGGCGGGGTTTCCCGGACCACCGTGGCGACGAGCTCGTCGAGCCGGATCCGCTGCGGCGACAACTGGTCCGCCCCCGCGGAGAGGCGCGCGCGGACCAGCAGGCCGTCGATGATCTCGCCCATCCGCCCGGCCAGCCGCACGGTGCGCGGCAGCAGTTCCTCGCTGCGCGCCGGGTTCCGCACCGCGGTCTCGGCCAGGGCTCGCAACGCCGCCACCGGGGTGCGCAGGTCGTGCGCGGTCTCGGCGATCAGGAGCTCCTGCCGCCGCAGGGCGCCGGCGGCCGGGCGCAGGGCCCGCCCGGCCACGACGTACCCGGCCGCGGCGGCGGCCGCGGCGAGGACCACGCAGCCGGCGACGAGGACCAGCGTGCGCCGGTCGTGCCCGGTTTCCGCGGGAGCGGCGTCGGCCGCGGCGACGACCGCACCGGCGAAGCGGCCACCCGGTTCGCGGAACGGCTGGGCCCACAGCCGCACCGGGCCCTGGTCGCCGTCGATCGTGGCGCTGAGCTGCGTGCCCGTCGCGGTGGCCTGCCGCGCCAGCGCCGTCAGCACCGGGTCGCCGACCGCGACGCACGTCCGCGTCGACCGGAACGGCGTGAAGCCGCCGTCGGCGGCCGGCAGCACCGCGAACTGGGGGCAGTCGCCGCTCAGCGGGTCGCGCGCCGCGTCGACCGTCACGGTCGCGTTGTCGTAGTGCACCAGCCGCGTCACCGTCGAGGTGACCCGCTGCAGCTGCGCGTCGAGTTCGAGGTCGCGCGCCCGGCCGTCGTCGCGGACCAGGAGCCAGCAGAGCAGGATCAGGCCGACGGCGTTGAAGCCGGTGAACACCCCGGCCAGCAGCCATCGCGCCCGGCCGAAGCGATCCGGCGAAGCGGCGCTCATCCGGGCAGCCCGACGCGGTAGCCGCGGCCGCGGACGGCGTGCACCAGCTCCGGCGGCCCGAGCTTGCGCCGGATCCGGCGGACCACGACGTCGACGACGTTCGACATCGGGTCGGTGCTCACGTCCCAGCAGTGCTCGATCAGGTCGGTGCGGCTGACCGCGGTGCCGGCCCGCGCCATCAGGAACTCCAGCACCGAGAACTCGCGCGCGCCCAGCGCCAGCGGCGCGCCGCCCCGGCTGGCCTCGTGCCGGACGGTGTCGAGCGTGAGGTCGCCTACGCGCAGCACGGGGGGCCGCGGAGCGGGGCGACGGCACAGCACCGCGACCCGCGCGCACAACTCGGCCACGGAGAACGGCTTGCCGAGGTAGTCGTCGGCGCCGTGCTCGAACCCGGCCACCCGGTCGGCGACGTCCGCGCGCCCGGTCAGGAAGAGCACCGGCACCGTCCACCCCGCTTCGCGCCGCTGCCGGACGAACCCGATCGAGTCGCCGTCGGGCAGCATCCGGTCGAACACCACACACGCGTAGGCACGCTCGCCGAGCGCCGCCGCCGCGGCGGCCACGTCCGGGGCCTCGTCGACGGTGAACCCGTTCTCGCACAGGTCGGTGCCGACAGCCGCGCGCAGGTCGTCGTCGTCCTCCACCACCAGCACCCGCGTCATCCGCTGATCATGTCATCAAAACGTCATGGAGGACGGCGAAAGGTCGCCACCGGGTGGCCGCGAGGGCGGCGGGGACAGGAGGAACCGTGCTCTTCCAGGTGCTGGGGCCGGTGGCGGCCCGCGACGGGGACGGCCGGGCGATCGAGCTCGGCCCGGGCAAGCCCGTGCTCGTCCTGGCGGGCCTGCTGCTGCGCGCGGGCGACTGGGTGCCGGTGGACGAGCTGATCGACACGACCTGGGCCGGCCGCCGCCCGCCGCCGTCGGCGGAGGCCAACCTCAAGACCTACATCTGGCGCCTGCGCCGGGTATTGCCGGCCGACGGCCCGGAAAGCCGCATCGAACACCGGCCCGGCGCCTACCGGATCCGCGTCGCTGCCGCGGAACTGGACGCCCGGCTCGCCGCGGACCTGGCCGCGGCTGCCGAGGACGCGCTTGCGGCGGGCGACGCCGCGGAAGCCGCCGTCCTGGCCGAGCGGGGACTCGCGCTGTGGCGGGGCCGGCCGTACGAGGGCGTGTCCGGGACGTCCGTGGCCACCGCCCACCTGGACGACCTTCGCCGGCACCTGAGGGAAACGCTCGCCCGGACCCGGCTCGCCGCCGACCGGCCCGCCGACGCGGTGGCCTCCCTCCGCACGCTCACGGCCGAGGACCCGCTGCGGGAAACCACCTGGGCCCTGCTCGTCGACGCGCTCGTGGCGGCCGGACGGCGCGGGGAAGCGCTGGCGGCCTTCAGCACCGCGCGCCGCGTGCTCACCGTGGAGCTCGGCATCGACCCGGGTCCGGCGCTGCTCGCGGCGCACGAGCGGGCACTGGCCGGACCACCGCCGCCGATCCCGTTCGGGGCGCGCCGCGAGCTGCCCCGGGCCGTATATGGTTTCGCCGGCCGAGAGGCCGAGCTGGCGGACCTCGGCGAGGTGGTGTCCGCGCCCGTGCGCGTCGCGGTGGTCGAAGGGATGCCGCGGATCGGCAAGTCCGCGCTCGTGGTGCACCTGGCCCACCGGCTGGCCGAGGAGTTCCCGGACGGCCAGTTCCACGTCGACCTCCGGCACGGTGCCGCGACCCCGGCCGAGGTGCTGGATCGGCTGTTGCGGGCGACCGGCGTCGCGGAAGTACCCGCCGGCACCGGGGAACGCGCCGCGCTGTGGCGCTCGCGCGTCGCTCGCCGGCGGATCCTGCTCGTGCTCGACGACGCCGCGGACGAGGAGCAGGTCGCCCCGCTGCTGCCCGCCGGGGACACCGCGCTGACCCTGATCACGACGCGGACCGGCGACTGGCACGTACCCGGGGCCCGCCGCCTGCGGCTGGGCCCGTTGCCCGCCGCGGCCTCCGAAGAACTGCTGCGCGCCGCCGACGGACACGGCCGGCTCGACGCCGAGCCCGAGGCGCTCCGGGCGTTGCTCGAGCTGTGTGCCGGGCTGCCCGCGCTGGTGCGCGCGGCCGCCGACCGGCTGGCCGTGCGTCCCCTGTGGTCGCTCGCGGACGTCGTCGCGTGGCTGGACGGCGAACTCGGCCGGGGCGGCGGGTGCGTGACGGCCCTGGCGGCGAGCGTGCGGCGCCGAGCGGCCGCGGAACGGAAAGTGCTCGCGCTCGGCGACGCCGACCCCCAGCGCGTCTCGCGCCGCCTGCGGATCCGGCCGCTCGACGCCCGGCGGCTGCTGGAACGGCTCGTCGACGCCAACCTCGCCGGCGCGCCCGTGGCGGGGCACTACACGGTGCACCCCGTGCTGCGGCGGCTGGCGGGCGGACCACCGGACCGTCGTGGCGCGTGCGTCGCGTGAGCACGGTTACGGTGTCCCGGTGCGGGTGCTGGTGATCGAGGACGACGACGACATCCGGGTCGCCGTCGAGTTCGCGTTGCGCGACGCCGGTTTCGCGGTCGACGCGGCGGCCGGTCTCGCCGAAGGGGACGAGCTGCTCTTCGTCAACTCCTACGACTGCGCCGTGTTCGACCGGAAGCTCGCGGACGGCGACTCGCTGCCGTTCGTGCGCGAGCTCCGGACCCGCGGCTGGGCCGTGCCGGTGCTGTTCCTGACCGGGCACGACAGCGTCGCCGATCGCGTCGCCGGGCTGGCCCACGGCGACGACCACCTCGGGAAACCGTTCGCCGTCGCGGAGCTGATCGCCCGCGTGCGCACCCTGTGCCGGCGTGGCACCCCGGAAGCCGAGCCGTCCCTGCGCCACGGTGATCTGGAGCTGGATCCCGGCCGGCACGAGGTGCGCCGCGCCGGCCGGCTGATTCCGCTGACGGCCCGGGAATTCGCGGTGCTGCGGCGGCTGCTGGCCGCCGGGGGCGCGGTGGTGTCCCGGCGCGAGCTGCTGGCCGCCGGCTGGGACGACCTCGTCGCGCCGTCGTCCAATGTGGTCGACGTCGTGATCGCGCGGCTGCGCCGGAAACTGGGCCCGCCGCCGGTGCTGCACACCCACCGCGGCGCCGGGTTCCGGCTCGGCGACGCCTGATATACCCGCGCTGTATCCGGTTTGGACGGACCCGGGCGAGCATCTGGTGCACAGCAACGGCTCGATCACCGGGAGCAGAAGATGAGCAAAGCCAACAGGATCGGCCGCGTCGCGGTCTACGGCGTCGCGGGACTGGCCACCGCGGCGATCGGGGCGACGGCGGCCAACGCGTTCGTCGGGGACAGTGCCCCGGCGGCCGCGCCGGCGCCGGCCGCGCAGCCCGCCGCCGCACCCGCGGCGAAGACCGCGCCCGCAGCCAAGACCGCGCCCGCGCCCGTGGCGAAACCCGCGCCGGCCAAGCACGTGCCGGCCCCGAAGGCGGTTGCTCCGGCGAAGGTGGCCACGCCGGTCAACAAGGCGGCGCCCGCGAAGAAGGTCCGGGTGGCCCCGGCCGCGGTGCACCGGACGTCGGTTACGCCCCGCCGCGTCGCGAAGCCGGTCGCGGCCCAGGCGACGACGCCGGAGCGGAAGCGGTTCGTGGTCCGCGCGGCGGCGGTCCCGGCCGCGAGCAAGGTGCTGGCGCACGCCGAACAGCGCATCACCGCGGCCGAGCAGGAGCTGACGAAGGTCAAGCAGGACCTGGCGAAGCTGCGCGAAGGCCTGCTCAAGCCGGACACGCACCGGAAGCACGACGCGTCGTCGAAGAACACCTCCGGGCACGAGCACCACAGGCAGGCGGTCCGGCCGGTGCGGGACGTCGGCCCGTGCAAGTCGGTGCGGACGGTGAAACAGGGGTCCGGCGTTTCCAGTTCGTCGGCGGCCGTGGTGTGCGGCAGCGGCTCGGTCCAGGTGGGCTGACGCGTGGGTGTCAGCGTCGCCGAGCGGCCCACCTTGTCGCTGCACAGCGCGCGGGCCCGGCTCGGGCTGTACCGGCGGGCGCCGCGGTACATCGTCGTGCCGGAGCACGTCTGGCTCGGGCAGCCGGCGTTCCCGGAGGTCGACGAGGAGCGGGCCGAAGCCGGCCCGGTGGAGGAGTACTACTACCGGCACCCGGAACGGCCGCCGCTCAGCCAGGCGACGGCGACCACGCTCGGCGGGGTCACGGCGGCGGTCGTGGCGGGGCTGGCCCCGGGGATGTTGATCGCGGGCCCGGCCGGGCTGGTGGCGGGGGTCGCGGCCGGGCTGTTCGGCGGCCTGATGGGCCGCGAACTGGCCGGCGAACTGCACGAACGCCGACACGGCGAATGACGTTGGGGAGACGAAGCATGGACGAAGAGAAGAACGCACTGCCGCGCGCGGTGCTGTACACGTTGTCGGGCGGGTTCGTGACGATGGCGTTCGGCCTCCTCGGCGCGGGAGCCGCCCAGGCGATGCCGCTGGCGGGCGACCCACCCGCCGGACTGGGGACGCTGAAGGCCGCGGCGCCACCGAAGCCGGCGGCGCCCGCGAACAGCGCGAGCAAACAGCGGGCGGCGGCGTCCGAGCGGAAGCAGAACGTCGATCCGGCCGGGAACAAGGTGACCGCGAACACGGACCGCGAGTGGAAGCAGGTCGCGGCGCAGGGGAGGGAGGCGGAGGAGCGGGGTAAGCGGCAGCGGGCGGCGGCGTCGGAGCGGAAGCAGAACGTCGATCCCGCGGGCAACAAGGTGACCGCGAACACCGATCGCGAGTGGAAGCAGGTCGCGGCGCAGGGGCGAGCCGATCAGGAGCGGGAAGCGGAGGAGCGGGGTAAGCGGCAGCGGGCGGCGGCGTCGGAGCGCAAGCAGAACGTCGATCCCGCGGGCAACAAGGTGACCGCGAACACCGACCGCGAGTGGAAGCAAGTCGCGAAGCAGTCGGAGCGGGACCTCGCCGCCGCGCAGGTGCGGGCCGAGGGGGACGGCGGCAAGCAGGCCGCGCAGCGCCGGAAGGTCAACACCGATGCCTACGGCAACCCCGTTCGGGGCACCGAGGAACAGGTGTGGCTGGCCCAGCAGGACAACGACCGCGTGACGCGCGCCGCCGAGGCCGCCGCCGCGCCCCGGTACGGCAGGGGGAACGATCCCCTCGTCATGGACCTGCACGGCCGCCAGCGGGCTTCGGCGCGCAAGATGCTCGATACCGACCTGCGCGGCGTCAACCCGCCGAAGACCTTCAAGGCCACCATCCAAGGCGGGGCCGCGAGCAAGGGCGGCGGCTTTTCCAGCACCGACAGCTACACCGTGGACGACTGGACGCGGGTCGTCGACCGGAACGGCACCGGGACCTCGCTCGGGGTCGACCAGAACGGCAACATCGTCGCCGTCACCAACGGCGAGCTGTCGCCCGAGCTCCGCAAGAAGATCAGCGACAGCTGGAGCGTCAGCGAGGGCACGGCGGCGAACCACCAGAACGTCACCGTCTTCCGCCCCAAGGGCACCCTGCAGGGGAGCATCGAAGACCTGGCGAAGCAGTACGCCGACGTCAGCCGGAACGGCGACTTCCACCCCGGCGAGCTGCCCGACGCGATCGCCGGCACCGGCGCGGTCGTCGTCGATGGCACCATCGGGCTCGGCCAGGGCACGCTCTACAAGTCCGGCAAGCAGTGCTTCGAAACCGGCCAGTGCGGTGACGCCGCCGTCGAGGGGCTCGCCGACGCCGCCGCGGTCCTTCCCGTCGGCAAGGCGGTGGGTGCCGTCGGCCGGGGTGTCGCGGACCTGGGTCGCGCCGCCACCCCGGTGGTCCGCCAGGTGGTGCCCGAGGCCGTCCGGAACCTCTCGTGGACCACCCGCGCCCGGATCGCCGACGCGCCGGTCGTCTCCCGCGTACTGGGCGCTCCCGCGGCCGCGCGCGCCGCGGTCTCCCGGCTGCCGGACAAACTGGCGAAGGCGGCCGAGAAGCTGCCGGAGGGCTCCGCGAAGGGCAAGGCACTCACCGCCGCCGGCGCGGTTCCCCGGGTCGTGACGGCCGTGGGACAGGGCTTCGACGCGGCGATGAAGGTGCCGAACGTCCGGTACGCCGTCTACCACCACACCGCGGGCAACGCCGTCGACGAGGCCGGACGCGTCGGCGACTGCGTCCGGGGACAGGGCTGCGGACCCGCCGTCGCCGGAGCGGGCCTGCTCGCCTTCGACGCCGTGCGCGGGCGGGGCGTCACCGATCTCTACGAGCACGGGCCGGGATGCGCCGAAGGGCACGGCGACGACTGCGCCGGAGCCGCGCTGGACGCGCTGCCCGCCGGGCGTGCCGGCCGCCGCGTGCTCCGGGCGAACGAGGACGCCCGGCGCTTCCTCGACGACCCCCAGGTGGTCAAGGTGCTCGACGCCCACGCCGCGTCGGGCGAGACGGCTCGGAAAACCGTCGCTTTCATCCGTCGCGAGCTGCCTCGCCAGCCGCAGGTGGCCCGGATGCTCCGGGGCGACCTCGGCGATCCCGTGGTCCCGGGCGGCCGGGTGGACGTGACGGCGCGGAGCATGCGCGAGAACCCGGACACGCTGGCGAGCTTCCTCAAGACACCCAAGGCCACCACCATCCTGCGGTCGGCGGCGAGGGCGTCGCGCAGCCCCGGCGAGCCGCGTGACCTCGGCGAACCGATGCGCGTCGAGCCCACGGCCGCGCAGAAGGAACTCTCCGCGGAGGCGGCCCGGCGCGGCAAAGCCGGGGAGCGGGCCGGTCTCAACCGGCAGCGACCGTACCGGGGAGAGACGGACGACCGGGCTTACGCCGAGAAGTACTACAACGGGCAGCAGAAGGCGGCCGCCCGGGCCACCGGCGAGCTCCGGGACTTCGGCGAACGGCTGGCCGGTGAGCTCGGCGGCACCTTCAAGGGCCGCCCCGGACCGAAGAAGTTCCAGCGCTTTTACGACAAGGTGCGCGAGTACGACGGCGACGGCGCCAAGGTCGTCGACCTGGCGGCGGGCACCGTCTTCGTCGACCGGATCGAAGACGCCTACGCCGCCCTGCCGCGGATCCTCGCGCACGACGGGTTCCAGGTCGTCCGGTTCAAGGACCGGATCGCGAAGCCGCAGGAGTCGGGCTATCGGGACCTGCTGCTGAACGTGCGGATGCCGGACGGGCACGTCGCCGAGCTGAAGGTCCAGCTCAACGACGTCGAGCGGATCAGCGCCTGGGAGCACCCGATGTACGAAATCCGCCGCGACCTCGAAACCCGCGCCGACGCCGAGGGCGCCGCCGGACGGCCGCGCCCGTACACCGCCGACGAACGGGCCCTGATCGAGAACGCGCTGCTCAGGTCCCGCAGCCTGTACGACCCGGCCACCCGGCGGGGGCTCGGGTAGGGAGACCGCCGCTTCCCCGGGGCCCTTCCCCGGGGAAGCGGCGGCGCTCGTCCCGGGCCGTCCTCTCCGCACGCAGTTCGACAGCGCACCCGGAACCGGCTTCACCACCGCGGTCGCCGTCGGCGTGCTCATCTACCTGCTGCTGCTCCCGCCAGCGCCGGCACCGCGCACTCGGGCTCGGTGAACTACGGCGCGTCCTACCAGGACACCACTGCGGTGATCCGCTCCTCCGGCTCTGCGGCCCGGCGCAGGGTGCCGCTGTCCCCGGCCACGCGCCCCATGCTCGGCGCATGCAGCTGGAGGGTGCGCAGGCCGTCACGGCGCGGAACAGGATCGGCTTCGGAGCCGCGCCGGCTCGCGCGGTGCGGCTGAGCTTCCGGTTGCGGGCCGGGATTCACGCCCGGAGTTCTGGTACTTCTCCCTGCCGTGGCTGGTGCCGTTCGTCAGCGTCGGGGTCCGGCGGCTGCACGACACCGGGCGGTCCGGCTGGTGGTGTGTCGGCGTCATCTCCTGCATCGGCTGGATCGTCCTCTGGAGCGAAGGGGGCAAGCCGGGGGAGAACCGGTTCGGCCCGTCGCCGAGGTGACGCGGGGTCAGCAGGTCGACACGGGATTTCGTACACTGCCCGCGTGAGCAAGGGGCGAGTCGTGGCCAACCGCTACCGGTTGGAGGAGGAGCTCGGCCGGGGTGGCATGGGCGTCGTCTGGCGGGCGGTCGATCTCGAGCTCGGCCGGCAGGTGACGCTCAAGCGGGCACTGGGCGAGGACGCCGGGCAGATCCGCCGTGAGGCGCGGATCGGGGCGGGGCTGCTGCACTCGAACGTCGTCACCGTGTTCGACACGGTCGTCGACGGGGACGCCCGGTGGCTGGTCACGGAGTACCTGGCCGCCCGGAGCCTCGAGGAGCTCGTCGACGACGGGGGCCCCTTGCCCGAGGTCCGCGTCCGGCGGATCGGCGCGCAGCTCGCCGCGGCCCTGGCGGACATGCACTCCCGCGGCATCGTCCACCGCGACGTCAAGCCGGGCAACGTCCTGGTGACCGTGGACGACGTCGCCAAGCTGACCGACCTGGGCATCGCCCGCTGGACCGAGGTGACCCGCACCGGCGGCGCCCAGCTCACCGGCACGCTCGGGTACGTCGCGCCGGAGGTGGCCGACGGCGCCGAGGCCGGGCCCGCCTCGGACGTCTTCTCCCTGGGGGCCACCCTCTACGCCGCGATCGAGGGCCGGTCGCCGTGGGGCTCGGGTGAGGACGGCCCGTTCGCGCAGGTGCGCCGCGCCGCCGCCGGGCGGCCCGCGCCTGCCGAGCGCGCCGGCCGGTTCGCACCGGTGCTCGCCGCGCTGATGGCCCGGCACCCCGCTGACCGGCCCGGCGCCGCCGAGGCGGTCTCGCTGCTCACGGCGGACGCGCCCGTGCCCCGACGGCCGCGACGCCCCCTGCGCCGCCGAGTGCTCGCCGGGGCCGCGGTGGCGGCGGTGGCCGCGCTGGTGGCCGGGTTCGTCCTCGCCCGGCCGCTGTGGACCACCACCGGCGGCGAACCGGCCGGGCCGACCACCCACGGCGCACCGGCCGGGGCGAACACCCTCGGCGCCGACCCGGCCGGGACGGACCCGTGCGCGGCGATCTCGCTCAACTCGCTCACCGGGTTCGGGAAGCCGTTCGTGGACCCGGAGGTGCTGAACTTCGGCAGCTGCGTGGTCACGACCACGCTGCCCGCCAAGGCCGGGAAGGTGCAGACGCGGCTCGACCTGACCGGCCCGCTGCGGTACCCGCCCCGGCCGCCGGTGCCGGGCAAGATGGGCGAAATCGAGTACCCCGAGGCCCACGGCGGCTCCTGCGAGCGCGCCATCTCGCTGGCCGACGCCAACCGGGTCGTCGTCGCCTCACGCGCGCTCGAAGACGCGCAGGACGCGCCGGTGTGCTCCTACTCGGAGTCGGTGCTCTCCGGCGTGCTGACCGCGCTCGCCAACGGGCCCTTGCCGCAGCGCGCGCCGCTCCCGGCGTGGTCGCTGGCGCACGTCGACGCCTGCGGCCTGCTCGACGACGCCACGACGGCCGGCGTGCTGGGCCAGGCCAAGAAACCGGACCGCGCGTTCGGCGGCTGGGGCTGTACCTGGGAGCACGATCCGCGCACGATCACCGTCGAGTACAGCCGGGAATGGCCGATCGAGGGGGACGAGGACGTGCCCGGCGACCGGATCCGCATCGGGAACCGCAGCGCCGTCGTGGCGCCGGTGCCCGGCGGGAACCCGGAGTGCGCCGTCGAGGTCGTGCACCGCTCCTACACCCCGGCGTTGCCGGTCCTGAACGGCACACCCCCGGAGCGGGAGGAAGTCGTCACGGTCTCCGTCGAGGACACCACGGCGACCGGTGGGGACGCGCTGTGCGCGACCGCGCGCTCGCTGGCGGAGGGCCTCGTCCGGCGGCTCCCGTGAGCCGGGGACCGGTCCCCGGCGGTCCCGGCTAGAAAGGGAGAGCCGAGGCCGGGGTTCGCGGGCCGGAGGAGACGGGACGAGAAGTGGTGATACGGGTACTGGCCGGTGTGGCGCTCCTGGTGGTGGCCACCACCGTTCCGGCGGCCGAGGGGGCCGCCGGACCGGGACCGCGCACCCGGCGTGTCGGGCCGCACGGGACGTACCCCAGCGTCCAGGCCGCGGCCGACGCGGCCCGGCCGGGGGACACCGTCGCGATCGAGGCGGGCAGCTATCCAGGCGGGCTGACCGTCCACCGCGGCGGCTCCCCCGGCCACCCGATCCGGTTCCGCGGCGAAGGCGGCACGGCGGTGCTGACGGGCGCCGGCGGCCTGGCTGTCGGCGAGAACAGCTGGCTGGAGTTCACCGACGTGACCGTGGCCGGCTCGGCCCGCTTCGGCGTGTACGCCGAGGGCGCGCACGACCTCGTGTTCGACCGGTTCGGCGTCGACGGCTCCCGCGACGGAGGGCTCGTGCTGGTCGGCACCCGGCGGGTGCGCGTCGCGAACTGCGACATCCGCGGCACCAACTCCCGCGGGACCCCGGCCGATCACGAAGCGCTGAGCATCGCCTCCGGCTCGTCGGACGTCGAGGTGTCCGGCTGCCGCGTGCACGGCAACGGCGAGGAAGGCATCGACGTCAAGTACGACGACGCCGCCCGGGTGAAGGTCCACCACAACGTCGTGACCGGTAACCGGGGACCGGACATCTACGTCGACTCTTCGTCCACTGTGGACGTCTACGCCAACGTCGTCGGCGGGACCCGCGAGGCCACCAAGGCCGGCATCGGGCTCGCCGTCGAGGACTACTCGGAAACCCGGCTGCTCTCGGACATCCGGGTCTTCGACAACCTGTCCACCGGCAACGCGCAGGCCGGGCTGAGCCTCTGGGCCGAGTCGACCGGGACCATGCGGAACCTGACCGTCGTCAACAACACCTTCGCCGGCAACGCCCGCGGTTCCGTGCTGATCGACGCCGACCGGTTCGCCGGGAGAAACACCTTGCGCAACAACGTGTTCGGCGACGGGCCGGTCGATGCCGGGCCGTTCGCCGCCGACCACAACTTCACCGGGGACCCGGGATTCGCCGACCCGGCCCGCGGCGACTACCACCTCGCCGCGGGCTCGGCCGCGGTGGACGCCGGCAGCCCCGGGTGCGCACCCGGGTTCGATCTCGACGGCGTCGCCCGGCCCGCCGGCGCCGGCTTCGACATCGGCGCCTACGAACGGAGGTGGCCGTGACCATCGGACGCCTGGACCCGCACCGCCAACGCAGCTTGCGCCACGGCGTCGCCGACGCCGAGCGGGGCACGTTGAGCGCACTCACCGTCACCGGCGGCGTCGCGGTACCGCCGTCGCCCGGCAGCCGGGTGACCTTCGGGCGCAACCGGCTGGAGGTCGACGTCTGCGTCGGCGAAGAAGACGTGCGGATCAGCCGGGTTCACGGGCTGCTCACGCGCGAGCGGGACCGCTGGTGGCTGAGCAACACCGGCCGCTCGCCGATCCGGCTGTCCGACAACGTCCTGCTGCACCGCGACACCGAACCGCTGCCGCTGGCCGACGGCTACACCGCGCTGTTCCTGCGCGGTACCCGCGAGCACGTGCTCGAGCTGCTGGTCGCCGACGGCGAGACCGGTGTCGCCACACGCCGCCCGACGCACCCGACGGCGCCGCCGAAACGCTGGCGGCTGTCTTCGGAGGAGCACCTCGTGCTGGCGGTGCTCGGGCAGCGTTACCTCGGTTACGACCCCCAGCCGTTGCCGCTGTCCCGTCAGCAGGTGGCCGCCGAGCTGGCCGAGCGCCGGCCAGGCGAGAACTGGACGGTCAAGCGCGTCGAGCACCTCGTTTCCCGGGTCCGGCAACGGCTTTCCGACGCCGGGGTGCACGGGCTGCGGCGTGAGGAGGTGGGGGAGCCGGTGGGGCTGACCCTGACCGTGAACCTGCTTCGCGAGCTGGTGCTTTCGACGACGCTGGTGCCGATGGACCTGGAATGGCTCGAGCTTCCCGACGCCCCGCTGTTCCCGGGGTGAGGCCGCGTCACGTTCCGAGACCCGCCCGGCGAAGCGGCTGACCGGCATCTGCCATCCGGTGGGGAACCGCGGGGAAGCGCGATGCAGATGGTCGCCGTCGCGGTCGACGCGCACACCGGCCGGCTCACCGGCAACGGCAACTCCACCGCTACTTGACCTGCCATTCGCAGAGCTGCGCAAAGCTGGCTCGAGAGTCCCCGGGGCGTCCTGCGGACACAGCTGACCGATCTGCTCGCCGGCTGGATCTGGCGCCTTCCCGACGACTCGCTGCGCGCCGGCGGCATCAACCTCCGATGGCCGACCGGCGCGAGCGCAGGGACAGCCGACGCGTCGTCGCCTCGATCGCCGGTTCGGGCGCGGACCGGGTGCCGTAGACCGCGTCGGCGACCGAGCGTTTCCGGTCGCGGCATCGACGCAGGACGTGGGACGGGAACCCGCCGCCGTCGGGGCGCGTCGGCGATCCGGTGTCGCCGGCGTCGGAGAACGCCCAGCCGGAGCCGAGAGCGATCAGGCTGCGGTGCTTGGGCGCGTAGTACTCGCCGGAGACGCTGAGGGCGAGGCCGGTGGCGCCGGCGGCCGCCGCGAGCAGGTGCATGTGGTAACGGCTGGAAATCCAGGTCTGGCCTGGCGCGGCAGGCAGGCCTCGGCGCCACACGTCACGGAACGGGTGGAATTCCGCACCGTCCAATTCGGACTCGAGGAGTGCCGGGACGGCGCGATCCACCCGCGGGATGCCTTCGACGATCGCCAGCTGCCCCGGGGTGAGGCCCCAGGCCCGCAGGAGGTCCCGCAACCGGGCTGCGAGAGCCTCCGGCGCGGCGCCGCCGATGTCGGACTGCAGGCATACCACGAACTCCCGGGCTTGCCTCGCGGGTGCTGGTGCGGGCAGCTCGAGGAAGATGTCGTCGCAGGTGGTCGTGCCCCGGTCCAGCAGCTCGGCCGACGGGGTGTCGCGCGTGTCGACCACGTCGAAGTTCCCGGCCAGCGACCGGAGCAGATCGGTCGAGCTCGGTGGAGCCGGCACGAGGCCCTGGCCGGTCATGGCGGTGCGGGCCCCGGAACGCCGGGCGGCCGCGGCCACCCCCGCGAGCAGCCCGATGTGCCGGGCCAGAGGGCGTTCAGGTAGCCGCCGCCGATCACGTGCACCACGTCGGTCCGGCCGAGCAGCTCGATACCGGCGTCCCAGCGCGGTGCGAGCCCGGGGTCGCGCACGGCGGCCGCCACCCAGTCAGCCACGTCCGCCGGCTCGCCCGAAGGCGCTTCACCGCACAGCCGCCACAACGTGTCCGTGCACCGCAGCCGGGGATGCAGGTCGCCCAGCAGGAGTTGCGCGGGGCCCGGGGGAGTGGGTGTCGAGCCAGACGTCGGCATCGGGCTCGGTGCCGGCCAGGTACCGCAGCCAGGTCGCGGCGATCAGTTCGTCGCCGAAGTTGGGATGGCCGCTCGGCCCCACGAGGTAGTGCACGCGGCGCGCCCCGGCGGCCGGCGGCGGGGTCGAGGACCGGAACCAGCTGACGCCACTGCCCAGGGTCACGGCTCGACGCTGATCTGCGTGGCCAGGGCCTGGTCGCCTTGCGCCTTTTCGTTGCCGGTCGCGTCCTGGGTGACGCGGTCCTTGGGCACGCCGAGCCCTTCGAGCGCCGAGGTGATCGCCTCGGCGCGCTTCACCGACAGCGTCTTCGCCTTGTCCGCGTCGGGGTAACCCGCGTGGGTGGCAACGCTGATTTTCACCGTGTTGCCCTGCAACGCTTTGGCGATTTCGCCGAGCGTTTGCGTTGCCTGCGCGGTCAGCTCGGCCTGTTCTGGCTCGAAAGCGATCGGAGATCGTTGCAGAGCCTGCTCGATCGAGCTGGTCGCCTGCTGGGTCGCATCGCCGGCACCCTGCCGTGGGGAACTCGGCGCGTCGGCCCCGGCCGACGCTGCGGCACCGCTGGAGGAGCCGAGGTCCGGGCCCGAGGACGCAGTGTTGGTGGTGCCGCCCGAGCCGCACGCGGTGGCCAAGCTCGCCACGATCGCCATTCCCGCCGCCGTCCGGGCAATTGTGCTGCGCATGAAGAGTGAACTTCCTTTGCGTTCGATTTCGCGTTGACCGACGTCGGGATACGAACACGACGGGGTGGCGGCGGCAACCACAAGCCGACCTCGCCACGGCGCAATCCGGGCCACGCCCGCAGCGCGCCCGTGACCCCTCCACCAGGAGAACCGTTCGCTCACAACACATCCCCTGCGCGCTTCCGCCGAGATGAGAAAGCACGGCAGATCCACCCACGTGAGGGAGCATCGTGGTGCTCCCCATGGCCCCCGTGTCGCAGCGCTTGTTCACCCAGGCGTCCCGCTTGAGTTGCAGGGCGCCGCCGGGCGACTTCGATGAAGCCTGTCGACCGGGCTGGATCAACAAAAGGAGCACCGATGGGTATCGACTTCGAAGATCTGAACAGCGTGGCGAACGGCCGCAACGTCGATCAGGCGGCCGAGTTCGCGAAATCCCGCTTCGGCGAGCACGCCGACCGGATCGACGCAGTCGCCGACAAGGCGAAGCACTACCTCGACGGCGAGGCGCAGGGTGAACATGGCGGCGAGGACGGCACAACCGCCGACGGTGAATCGTTCCGTCAGCAGGAAGACGGCCACGGCCGGCACTTCAGGAAAGAACCCGACGATTCGGCCGGGGGTGCCGGCTATGGCGGCGAGGTCGCACCGGCGCGCGGGGACGACGAGCGAGGTACCGCGGACGAGTGCGGGGAAGTCTCCTACGGCGGCGGCGATCTCGAACGCGGCCTTGGTGGCTGAATGCCCGGATGGCTTCATCGCGATCGCCTTCCTGCCGGAGCACGGGCAGCACGTGGTGGCTTCGGGCCGGAACCGGGCTGTCCTCGACCTGCTCGCCGACCGGTTCGGTGCACGGGTGAGCCCGGTCGAGTTCAGCGGGGACGAGGACGCCGATGGCGCGGCCATGGCGCGGGCCACCGACGGCCCGATCGACCTGGTGCTCGATTTCCTGCCGCACCGGGCACCCGGTTCGGTGGCACGTGCGGGTTGTGCTGCTGGGTGGTGTCGGCTTCCTCGGCGGCTTGAACTTGGCTTTGCGAAGTCGGCGAGGATTTCCCAGTGGGCTCGTGGCGGCATGGCGGCTCACCGAGGCCGTTCGACTCCGTGACGTCTGTGGGCAATCACGGTCAGTCGCGGATCGTCGAGGCGCGGGGAGCTGACTGTGCGTGATTGAGATGACACGGGCGATGTAGCGATCTGTGACTCCATCGTGACACAGACCCTTTCAAGTGCACGGACTGCGATGTAGCATCGGTCCGATCAAGCCGACGGATCAAGCCGGACGGCACAGTCGCCCTGGACGGTGTGCCCGTCCACTCCGAGAGTGCCGAGGGGTCAGGCCCATGGAGTCCGCAGTAGTCGGCCGCGCGCTGCGCGGAATTCTGGTCGTCGTCCTGTTGCTGGCCGGCAGCGTGGGCACCGCGGGGGCGGTGACCGCGCCCGCCGATGGCCCATCGGCCAAGGAGAAGGAGCGCACCTCGCTCGCCGACGTCGCCAAGACGCCGGAGCCGCAGGTGCCCGACAAGTCGTGGCAGGTCGACGGGAACGGGACGTTCACCGACTCGATCGCGATCCGGGTCCCGGCCTTCCACGACATCACCCCGCAGTTCTCGCTGGCCTACGATTCGTCCGCCCTCAACGGGCTGGCCGGGGTCGGCTGGACGCTGAGCGGCCTCAGCGAGATCGAACGGGCCGGCGCCGGCAAGGGCGCCCCCCGCTACGACGCCTCGGACGTCTACCTCGCGGACGGCGAGGAGCTCGTGCCCTGCGTCGCCGGCAGCGTGAGCCCGAGCTGCACCTCGGGTGGCACGCACGCGACCAAGAACGAGTCCTTCCGGAAGTTCGCGCTGACCGGCACCGGAGCCGCCAGCCGGTGGACCTTGACCGCGAAGGACGGCGTCAAGCGCGTCTACGCGCCCGTGCTGTCGGCCGGGACCGATCTCGTCTACCGGTGGGGCCTGAACCAGGTCGTCGACCCGAAGGGCAACACGGTCACCTACAACTGGGCGGCCAACCAGTTCGCGTGCTGCTGGGAGTACCTCGATTCGGTCACCTACAACGGGACGACGGTCAAGTTCACCTACGAGCAGCGCACCGACACCGACCTGCGGGCGATGGGCAACGGCGGCATCCGGACCGTCCAGGGCCGCATCAAGACCATCGACGTGAGCGTCGGCGGCAGCCGGGTCCGCGCGTACAAGCTGACCTACGCCACCAGTGACGCG
Organism: Amycolatopsis sp. cmx-4-83; assembly: GCF_046548815.1. NCBI lineage: Bacteria > Bacillati > Actinomycetota > Actinomycetes > Pseudonocardiales > Pseudonocardiaceae > Amycolatopsis > Amycolatopsis sp. cmx-4-83. The sequence goes on from NZ_JAEBEF010000003.1 coordinate 421,459, forward strand.
ACGGGACGGTCACTCCTGTCGGCCGTGCGGCAGTTCGGCACCGACGCCGTCCTGGACGCCGCGGGCACCGTCACCGGCGGCACCGCGATGCCACCCGTGACGGCGACCTACCAGGCCGGCGCGCCCGCGTTCGTCTCCGGCAGCAACAACCAGGCGTTCACCGGCAACAACAACGCCGCCAAAGACTTCCCGATGGACATCAACGGCGACGGCAAGACCGACATGCTGGAGCTGTGGCCGAACTTCGGGACCTACCAACGCAAGACGTGGCTGTCCGACGGCACCGACTTCACGCTGGCGTCGGCGGAAGGCGCGACGTCGCTCAACGAGAACGCGCGCTACCTGCCGGGTGACTTCACCGGCGACGGGAAGTCCGACCTGCTGGAGTTCTCCCCCTCCGGCCTGGGTCTGGCGCGGCAGCTGTGGGTGTCCACCGGCACCGGCTTCACGGCGGGTTCGACCGGCGCGGCCCAGGGCCGCAACGACGCGAACGCGCGCTTCCTCCCGATGGACGTCAACGGCGACGGCAAGACCGACGTCCTGGAACTGTATTCCTGCGGCATCTTCCCGGTGAACTACTGCCGCGCGACGTGGCTTTCGGACGGGACCACCTTCACCCTCGCCTCCAACGACGCCGGCATCGCCTACGACGCGAACCGGCAGTTCGAGGCCGCCGACGTCAACGGCGACGGCAAGACCGACTTCGTCGAACTGTCGCCCGCGCTCTTCGGCGCCGGCAACCGGCACATCTGGCTGTCCACCGGAACCGGCTTCGTCTCCGGGGCGAGCGACTCCGGCATCTCCTGGAGCGCGCCGAACGCGGAAGGCGCCGGCAGCCGGTTCCTGATGATGGACGTCAACGACGACGACAAAGTCGACATGGTCGAGCTCTACCCGCTGTTCGGCACGTACACCCGCCGGACGTGGCTCTCCACCGGCTACAGCTACAAACTGGGCGCCACCGACACGAGCATGGCCTACGCCGAGACGTCCAAGCAGCTCGTGATGGACGTCAACGGCGACCACCGGATGGACATGGTCGCCCTCTCCCCGGGATTCCTGGGGGCGTCGACGAAACGCGACATCTGGCTGTCCACCGGCTCCGGCTTCACGCCCGGCGCGAGCGACCCGACGATGGGTACCTACTCCTGCAGCAAGGGCACCTGCACCAGCGACTTCCTCGAAATGGACGTCAACGGCGACATGCGCACGGAGATGGTGGAGCTCTACAACACCAACTTCGGCCTCAACAAGGGGCGCCACATCTGGAACATGGGCGGCGCGGCGACCGACGTGCTGACCTCCCGCACCAACGAGTGGGGCGACAAGACGACGGTGAGCTACAAGCCGTCGTCGGCGTGGGCGAACACGAACAACCCGCCGCTGACCCAGACCGTGTCCGCCGTGACCGACGACGCCGGCCCGGGTGGCGCCGCGACCACGAACTACAGCTACTCCGGCGGGGCTTACCACCACCCGGAGCGCACGTTCCTCGGGTTCCGCACGCAGCGGGAGACCAAGCCGTGCAACGCGGGCGAGACGCAGTGCCCGTACGTCGACACGACGTTCCGCCAGGACCTCGCCGCGATCGGCCAGGCGGAACGCGTCGAGAACCACGGCGGCGACGGCGCGCTGCTGAGCTCGACGGTCACCGACTACGTCACCAACGGCACGACCGTGCCGAGGACGGCGCTGCCGACCGGCACGATGGAGACCGCGTACACCGGCAAGAGCGCGGTGTGCCCCGGAGCGGACTGCAAGCGCAGCTACACGAGCCGGGCGTACAACGCCTATGGCGAAGTGGTGACCCAGATCGAGAACGGCGACAACGAGCAGGCGGGTGACGAGCGCACCACGGTGACCACGTTCGTGCCCAACACGGCCGCCTACATCGTGAACAAGCCGGCCGCGGTGAAGGTCGTCGCCGGCGCCGGCGACGGCGGGACGAAGCTCAGCGAGACCCGCACCGGGTACGACGGCGCGGCGTGGGACCAGGCTCCCGCGGCCGGTTACGCGACGTCGTCGGCCCAGTGGCTTTCGACCCGGGACGCGTTCGTCGGGACCGGCAAGGAGTACGACGCGTGGGGCAACGTCACTGCCGAGATCGACGCGCTCGGCGGGCGCACCACACTCGGCTACGACCCGGCGTACCACAGTTTCCAGACCTCGGAGACCAACGCGCTGTCCCAGACGGTCGACGCGACGTGGGATCCCGTCTGCGGCACGCCGACCCGGGTGAACGACCTCAACCGGCAGGCGACCACGGTCACCTACGACCCGCTGTGCCGGGCGGCCGAAACCACCCAGCCCGGCGGCAAGTTCGAACGCCACAAGTGGGTGGACGTCGGCGATCCGGCCAAGCAGTACGAGCAGGTCGAGAAGCCGGCCGCGGACGGGACGGGCGCCCCGCAGTGGAGCCGCCGCTACGTGGACGGTCTGCAGCGCCCGTACCGCACCGCGGACAAGGGCCCGGACGCGGCGACCGGTGACATCTACGTCGACACGGCGTACAGCGCCCGTGGCCAGGTCGCGTCGAGGACCGCGCCGTACTACTGGGTGGCGGGCACCGCGCAGCCGGTGACGTACCCGACGCTCACCGCCTACGACGGGCTCGACCGGGTGGTCAAGACCACGCTGCCGGGTGGCGCGGTCCAGACCAAGAGCTACGGCCCGTGGTCGACCACCAGCACCGACGAGAACGGCCACGCCACGACCGACCGCCTGGATGCCTACGGCAAGCGCGCCGAGCGCCAGGAGACGGTCGGCGGCAAGCCCGTGACCGCGCGGTACGACTACGACCTGCGGGGAAACCTCGCGAAGTCCACCGACCCGTCCGGGGCCGTCATCACCTACACCACCGACTCGTTCGGGCGGCAGACGAAGGTGGCGGACCCGGACAAGGGCGTCACCACCTACGAGTGGGACGACGCCGGCCGCGCGGTCGCGCAGACCGACGCGAACAACCAGCGCACGACGTTCACCAACGACAAGCTGGGCCGCAAGACCGCCAAGACGACCAACGCGGGGACCGCGTCCGCCGCGACGGTGTCCTGGACCTACGACGAGGTCCGCGCCGGCTACGCCAACGTCGGCAAGGTCACCGCGAACAAGGACGCGGCCGGCACCCGGACGTTCGACTACGACGCCCTCGGCCACACCGTCAAGACCGTGCGGACCGTGGGCGCCGCGAGCTACGAGTTCCGGTACGGCTTCGACGCGGGCGACCGCAAGCTGTGGACCACCTACCCCGACGGGGACACGCAGGGCACCGCGGCGGCACCGTTGCGCTACGACGGCGCGGGCCGGCTCACGGCGATCCCCGGCTACGTCACCTCGGCGACCTACAACGCCGACGGCAAGGTGACCCGGATCGCCAACGCCAACGGCACCACGACCACCCGCCCGCACGACGCGGAACGCGGCTGGCTCACCGGCATCGAGACGAAGTCGGGCGCGAACGTCGTGCAGGACAACGAGTTCACCCGCGACGCGAGCGGCAACATCACGAAGGTCACCAGCCCGTTCCCCGACGAGAGCTGGACCTACACCTACGACGACGGCGGCCGGCTCACCAGCGCGACCGACGACGCCGGCCCGGCGAACAACCAGTCCCTCACCTACGACGCGGCCGGCAACATCGCCGCGAACTCCCGGACCGGTGCCTACGCCTACGACCCGGCGCACCCGCACGCGGTGAGCACCGCCGGGGCGAACACCTACACCTACGACGCGGCGGGCAACATGACCTCCGGCGCCGGCCGCACCCTCACCTGGAACGGCGACGGGCTGCTCGCTTCGGTCGTCAAGGGCGGAGTCACGTCGACGTTCACCTACGACGCCGACGACACCCGGCTCCAGCAGGTCGAGGGCGGGGTCACCCGCCGCTACCTCGGCGTCGACTACGAGGTGAACGTCACCGCCGGCACGACCACCAAGTACATCTCGATCGAGGGCACGCCGGTGGCCCGGGTCGACGGCGGGACGAAGTACTGGGTGCACACCGACATCCAGGGCTCGGTGCAGGCCGAGACCGACGCCGCGGGGGTGGAGGTCCACCGCAAGAAGTACCGGCCCTTCGGCGAGGTCCTGTCGGCCGGTGGGTCGCTGCCCTTCGAGTCGCGCGGCTTCATCGCCGAACGCCAGGACTCGACCGGGCTGGTGTACCTCAACGCCCGCTACTACGACCCGCAGCTCGGCCGGTTCATCTCGCCCGACCCCACCATCGACGGCGAAGACACCATCGGCCTCAACCGGTACGCCTACGCCGCGAACGACCCGGTGAACCAGGTCGACCGCACCGGCCTCTCGTGCCAGAAGGCGGACGGCGACAAGTGCGACCCGGAGAACGAACCCAAGATCACCCGGTCGGAGATCATCGCCCGGGCGCAGTACTGGGTCGACCACAAGCCAGGGCCGTACTACGACCCGGACAACTTCGCCCCCGGTGACAACGGTTTCTCACCCGGGCCGGGTGACGGACGCGTCTACCGCCGCGACTGCTCTGGCTACGTCTCGATGGCCTTCCACCTCAGCTGGAGCGCGAGCACGTACACCCTGCCCTACTACGGAGAGAAGATCGACCGCTCGGAGCTCCAGGCCGGGGACATCCTGAATTCGACCACCGAACACGTCCTGCTCTTCCACAAGTGGCTCGACGACAAGGGGAACTTCGAGTACTACTCGTTCGGCGCGACCCCGGTGAAGCGCGCCACGGCCAACATCAACGACTCCACCCTCGACAGCCACGCGAACGGCAACTACCAGGCGTACCGCTACGTCAACGTCGTCGACGACCCGCCGCCGCCACCCGGCGTCATCGGGAATTCCGTCGGCCGTTCGCCGTTTTCCTGACGGCCCGCGCTCGTGTGTTCCTGTCCGAACCGCGTTGAGCGCGATCATGGCCTTCGACCGGGAACTGCGGACTTTCCTCGACCAGGCGGTTCGGACCTGACCGGCAGGCCAGGCCGTACACGCAGGTTCTCATACTTGCAACGGCAGTCAGGAGAGTGGATCACCGCAGTTGGCGCAGAGCCGGTCGCGGATGGATCGACAGCATGGCCTGTGGGGACGGCTGCTCGAACTACGTTGCCCCCATCGGTTGCCAGGATGCGGCCCGGGTAGCTGCCGTCGGCAGTGTGGCAGCTACCCGTGCCTGGCCCCGTGAAATCATGACACCGCAAGTATCCTTTGCTGCGCTCGGCAAGACGCGTTAGTGCGATTTACCGCTTCACAGCACTGCCTGATTCGTGTAGGTGCCTTCTCTTCAGCGGTTGCGTTTGATCGACCTCAGCCGCACCAGGTGTTGCCGGTGTAACTGAGGTTGCTCGACAGCACCCAGCCCCATTTGGAGCTGCCGGTGTTGAATCCGTAGTAGCGTGGATTTCCTTGGATGCGAACGTTGATCAGGTCGCCGACGTACGCATCGCCCACGTAGTTTCCACCGGACTCGGCGTCCGTCATGTTTCCTGGGTTTGTCACGCGGTACTGCCACACGGTCGAGCATTGGGCTTGTGTGGTTGATGCGTGCGCGGACGGAGCGATGTCTCCGCCGGCGGTCGCAACGCCGATCGCGGACATGGCGACGGCGATGAGGCAAAGCTGTCTCAGCACGACTGTTTCCTCCCTCGGGCAGAGATTTGCTGGCGAGCAACACTGTAGGGCAGGAATTGCTGACTTGTTGGCGGTTCCTGTCAGACTGCCTGATTGGTCCAGGGCGGTCGTCTGTTCTTCTTGATCGTGATACGCAGTGCAATTGAGCAAATGCGCCGGTGGAATGAATCAAGCTGCGGTCGGGTGAATGAGCACGTCATCGATCGGTCCGGGGTGCGGCACGCCAGAATCGCGGGCTGGGTACCGACCCGGGCCGGACCTCCGATCACGGGGATGGGGTATACGTGTGACCGGTGATCAACTGCGCACTGCCTCTGATCGCCAGCAGCAGGTCCTGTGCCTCGCGGGCTGACGGGAGGGTGCGACTACCCAGGCGGTGAGCGGCCAGGGGAGAGCCGAGGTGACGTTCGACGTGCGCTGCCTGGGAAATAGCCAAACCTGGCAATCGGACAGCCGGGAGCTGATCAGCCTGCCGATCGCGGTTGCTCGGCGGGGAACCGGACGCTCAGCAGCTCGTACGGAGGTACTGGTTCAGGGCCCAGCCGGTCCGGCCGTCGGCAGTGTGGACGTACGACCAGGGGCCCGCGTCCTCGCGGTGGTCCAGCGTGACGACGTCGCCGCGGGTGAGCTGGCCGATGTCGTGGCCGTCGCCGCCCGGGTGGTCGCGCAACGTCGCCGACTCCGCGCATTCGGACCGGCTCACCGTGGCGTGCGCCGCCGGGGTGGGCCGCAGCACCAGGTAGCCGCCCGTCGCGGCCAGGGCCACGACCACGATCACCGCCGCCGCGAGCCACCAGCGGCGGGCCGGGGCGGGTGCGCGGCCGGTGGTCAAGGCGGCGGCGAATGCCGGGACGTCGGGGAAGCGGCGCGCCGGGTCCTTGACCATGGCGCGGCGGACGACGGCGTCGAACCGGGCCGGGGCACCGGTGCGGCTCGGTGCCGGTGGTGGCTCCACCGCGACGGCCATGGCCAGCTCGGTCAGCGTTCGCTGCGGGTAGGGCCGCTGCCCGGTCAAGGCCGCGTACAGCAAGCCGCCGAGGGCGTAGACGTCGGTGCGGGGCGTTGCGCGTTCGCCGCGCCACTGCTCGGGGGCCATGTAGGTGACGGTGCCGGCCAGCTCGGCCGGTTCGTCGGCGGTCCGGTCGAGGCTGTGCAGCCAGTCCGCCTGCCCGAGCGAGCCGGTGCCGAGGGTGGCGTCCACCGTGGCGACCGGGGCGGCGAGGCCGAAGTCGGTGACGCGGGCGCGCAGCCCGTCGGCGGTCTCGGTGAGCAGGACGTTCGCGGGCTTGAGGTCGCGGTGCACGATCCCGGCCGCGTGCAGCGCCGCGACCGCGTCGGCCACTTGCCGCACCACCGCGACGGCCGTCGCGGGGTCGAGCGGCCCTTCGTCGAGCCGGCGCTGCAGGTCCGGGCCGTCGATGCGCTCCATGGCCAGCCACGCGCCGGCCTCCGGGTCGACGTCGAGGATGCGCACCACGCCCGGGTGGTCGATCGTGCCCGCGCGTCCGGCCTCGGCGCGCAGACGTTTGCTGTGGCCGGGCACCGCTGTCAGCTCCGGGTGCAGCACCTTCAGGGCGACGTCGAGGCCGTCGGACTCCCGCGTGGCCGCGTACACGACCCCGGTGCCGCCTCGGCCGAGTTCGGGACCGAGCCGGTAGCCGGTGACCAAGGGGTGCGGCGATGCGGACACAGCGGGAAGGTTATCCGTTCGGGTGGGTTTCGGCCGTGTGTTCGGGATTCGCCGTCCTGGCCAGCTGAGCGAGTGCGGGCAGGACGCCGACGAGCCGGGCCCGGACGGCCGCCGGGGCGCTCTCGCCCGCCAGCGCGGCCAGCACGGTGCGGGCGTGGCGGCCGTCGTCGTCGGCCGGGGTGGCTTCGACGGCTGGCTCGAGCTCCCGCACCGCGGCGACGGCCTGGGCGAGCAGGTGCGGGCGCGGGTGCTCCTCCAGCAGCAGTGCGAGCAGGCGCAGAGCGCGCCGGGCGAGGCGGGCGGCCAGTTCGGGGGAGAGGGGCGCAGCCTCTCCTTCGCCGCGCCGGGCGCGCATCCGGTCGATCCACGGCTCGACGGCCGCGCCCTCCCAGATCGGGCCGGAGGAGAGCTCGGCGGTCGGTTCCGGGATGTCGTGGCTGCGGCGGCGGCGCCACACGGTCACGAGCTGGCGGCTGAGGCCGAGCGCGTCCGCGATCTCGGCCAGGCCGTAGTACGCCCGCCGTGGCGCCGTGTCCTGCTGCATCACGTGATCAATGTAGCTGGAGAAGTCACCACTTGCTATTTGCGATGACGCGACTTACCGTCGAGATGTCATCCAAAATAACGCGAAAGGATCGTGAAGATGACATCAAGGAGTGTTCTCGGCGGTGTCGCCGTCGCCCTGTCGGCGCTGGGGCTCGCGGCCGCCGCACCGGCCGCGTCGGGCGAGGCGATCACCGAACCGGTGACCGTGCACTGCGACCTGGCGCACTACTACGCGAACTACGACCAGGCCAACGACAAGTTCTACGGCGAGCAGACCGACTCCGTCGCCCGCGGCGGCACGATGAACCGCCGCGTCAAGACCCCGTTCGAAGGGCCACGCGGGGTCGTCGTCTTCCACGTCGACCAGTGGTACTTCACCACCCGCGCCTGCCTCGGCTGACCCAAGGAGCTTTCCCATGAACCGCAGGACCACGTTCGTCGCGGCGCTGGCGGCCACCGGCCTGGCCACCGCGCTGTGCACCACGCCCGCTGCCCAAGCCAGTGAAGACGTCCTCTACGTCTGCCACGCCCAGGACACCTACGTCCGCGCGCAGCCGGTCGGGGAGATCGTCGGCACGATCTTCCACAGCCAGACCTTCCACCGGCTCGAGCCGACCACGCCCGGCGGCTGGATCAAGGGCTACGCCCCGGCGGTGCTCGACGGGCCGGCCGCGCAGCAGCACGGCCGCATCGACGGGTACGTCGACCACGACTACGTCTGCACGGGACCCCAGGACTGATGCGCGCGACCGCCCTCACCACCGCGCTCGCCGCCGCCCTGGCCGTCACGGCGTCGCCGGCGCAGGCCGCCGACGACACGCACTACACGACCTCGGCGACGTTGACCCAGGCGTCCTGCACCATTTACGAGAATTACCCGAAGGCCGGCGTGCCGGACCGCCACTGGGTCAAGGACCGCACCACCACCGACGGAACGCCGTACCACCTGGGAGTGCGCTACACCGTCAACGACTACGCGCTGGTGCTGGACTACGCCCGGTCCGACGCGGCCATCCACTGGGGGTTCACACCCGCGAGCTGCGTGGATCCGGGGTACGCGAAGGACACCCACGGCGCTCGCATCCCGGAGCTGCACGGCTTGGACAGCCACGACGCCGTCGTGGCCATCCCGTTCCAGCCCTCGCACGACGGTGACTCGGTGGCCACGATCCACGCCACCAGCGCGGGTTCGCTGCGCAGCGCCCCGCAGTCGTTCGTGATCGGCAACGTCCGCGACGGCGACGAGTTCCGCATCACGACGGCCCACTGCGGCTCGCACGCCCCGACGGCCTGGATCCTCGGCTACGCGCCGAGTTCCGGGCGGTGGGGTTACCTCGAGGCGATGCACTTGGCCGCCTGCACGTGACCCGTCCCGGGCCGGCCGGATCCGGCCGGCCCGGGTTCCGGCAGTGCGCGTGTGGTACCGGCGATTCCGCCGGAGACCTCGGAAATACGGCAGCGCGGTCGCCGTGAAACAGGCTTGACACCGTCGACGGTGAGTCGGAGTCGGCAGGGGGCGTCGGTGCGTCGAGCCCTGGGACCGATGCGTCCTGGCCCTGCGCGGTCGCTCTCATCGATTCGGCCACAGCCCGAGCCGGGTGAACTGGCCTCGGACGAACGTATGGCCGCCCTCCTGAGCGTGTACCTCGGCGTCAGCGCCAGCCTCACTGCGACGGGCCGGCGGCCATGCGGTGTGCGGTGAGCGAGAATTGGTTGCCGAACCAGCATCGGGCGCCTTCGCCGACGACGACCGCTGTCCACGGCCGCGACTCGGCCTTGAGCGTGTCCAAGAGGCGGCCGGCCGCCGAGCGGCTCCACGAACCGGCGCGCGTTCCGCACCTACCACCCGAGAGAGGCTGCGGGGTCCTGGTGATCTTCGGTCGAGCATCTGCCGTAGAAGGCGGACGACTGGACGTTCGGCTCGGGGGCCGAGGCGCTCACGGCCCCACATCCGAGTCGTGAGTAGCTCAGTGCGTAGCCAGCACGTCAAGCTCCTCGACGACGTAGCCCAATCGTCGGAAACCTGCACCGGGCCCGCCGGACGCGTCCGTCCACACTAGACGCTCGCGTCGCCGAACCAGCGCCGGGCGGCTCGCTCGAACGAGTCGCGATCGGGCCCGCGCTCGCCGGCCCAGGCGACGACCCCGTCGGGGCGGATCAGGACCGCGGCGAATCCGAGGTCGTTCTCGGCGGGACCCGCGGCGTACCGCAGGTCGCCTTCCCAGGCCGCCGCGGAAGCACGCAGGCCGGCGTCGGCGCTGAAGTCGAGGACGACGCCGCGGCCGTCCTGCATCAGGTCGGTGAGGCTCGTTCCGTCTTCCAGGCGGAAAGCCGGGGCCGTCCGGCCGACCAGTGGCCGGGTACTGCCGAGGTCGTAGCGGACCGAGGTGCCGGAAAGCTTTTCGAACACGTACGTCGTGCCCTCCCGGGTGCCGAGCAGGTCGCGCAGCACGCCCTGGACCGCCTGGGCGTGCGGATCCGGCCGCATCGACGCCACCTGGGCCCGCGTCCAGTCCAGCGCCCAGGCACCGACCGGGTGGCGCTCGCGCGAGTAGGTGTCGAGCAGCCCCTCCGGCGCTCGCCCGCGGATGGTCGCCGCGAGCTTCCAGCCCAGGTCGAGTGCGTCGCCGATGCCCGTGTTGAGCCCCTGCCCGCCGAGGGGCGACACGATGTGCGCGGCGTCGCCCGCGAGCAGGCCCCGGCCGCGCCGGTAGGTCGTCGCCTGCATCGCCCGGTCGGTGTAGCTGGAGGCGAGGTGGAGCTCCGTCAGCGTCACGTCGGTGCCGGACACGCGGCGCAGCACTTCCTGCAGGTGCTCGCGGGTGACCTCCTGCGAGCGGTCGAACGCGCCGCCGTCGAAGTCCATCACGCCGATGTGCCCGGCCGCGGGCATCCGGATGTACATGCCCTCCGGGGTCAGGGTGAACCCCGGGTTCAGCTTGTCGGCGTCGGGGATGGTGGCGAGCGCGACGTAGCCGGTGAACTGAGGTGCCGTGCCGGCGAACTCGAAGCCCGCGAGCCGGCGCACCGCGCTGCGCCCGCCGTCGCAGCCGACGGCCCAGCGCGCCGGGTACTCGTGCTCGCCGGCGTGCACGACCACCTGCTCGCCGTCCTGGGTGAGACCGTCCACCGCGACCCCGCGGCGGACCTCGACGCCGAGCTTGGCGGCCCGCTCCGCCAGGGCCGCTTCGACGGTGTCGAGACTCGTCATGAGGGCGTCCGGCACGGGGCTGGGCAGCCGGAACGGCAGGGCCGCGAGGTCGACGTCGGCCGCGTCGAGCACGATCCCGGCGAAGTGCCCCGCCAGGCGTGGCCGGCCCGGCTCGTCGGCGCCGGCGAACCGGGGGAGCCCGGCCGCTTCCGCGAGCAGCGGCTCCAGCAGCCCGCGGCGGTCGAACGCCGCGATGGACGTGGAGAACAGGCCGCGCCGGCCGAGCGGGGCCGTCCGCCAGGGGCTGCCCGGCTCCGGTTCCCGTTCCAGCACCAGGACCGAGCAGCCCGCGAGGCCCAGCTCGCAGGCCAGGAACAGACCGACCGGGCCGGCGCCCACGATCACTGCGTCATGCATGAGAAATCCCCTTCCGCAGCCGGTTCTCGGCGACCGGTCCAGGCTGCTGCGCGGCGCGCTCAGGGCGCGCACACGGCGCTGGTACGGGGGTGTCAGGCGCGCACAGCGGCGCACGCGGGGCCCGGTCAGTCGGGGGACGGTCAGTCGTCGGCGGGCAGGTCGATGGGTGCCTGCAGGTCGTCGGCGCGGAATAGGACCGCGTGCTCGACGCCCATGGCCTTCCCGTTCACCGCGGTGAACTCGGGGATGAAGTCGGCGGGGGCGGGGTGGTCCGGGAGCGCGGCCAGGTAGGCGGCGTGCGCCTCCAGCGAGGCGACGCCGCGGCGCAGCGGTTCGCCGGTGACGTCGACGCCGTGGGTGGCGCCGGCGCCGGCGAAAGCGGGAGTGATGAGCCAGCGCACGGAGTGCGGTTCGAGGTGTTCCTCGTCGATCTGGTCCGGGAAGACCCACCGGTTGCCGGCATCGCGCACCGCGTCGAGCGCCGCGAGCCCGGCCGCACGGTGGTCGGCCTGGTCGTAGCCGTAGGGCGTTTCGACGTCGTGGCCGGTGCGGTACACGACGTCGGGCTTGAACCGGCGGATTTCGCGGCAGATGTCGCGGCGCAGGTCGAGGCCGTAGACGAGGACGCCGTCGGGGTGCTCGAGAATGGTCAGGTGTTCGACGCCGACGACGTCGCAGGCGGCTCGCTGTTCGGCGGCGCGCAGGCGGGCGGTCTCCTCGGGCGGGTTCGGCATGCCGGCTTCACCGCGGGTGAGCAGGAGGTAGCCGACCTCGATGCCGCGCGCGGTCCAGCGGGCCACCGCCGCGGACGTGCCGTATTCCATGTCGTCGGGGTGCGCGACAACGCAGAGCACACGCCGGAAGGTCTCTTCGGGAAGGGCAGGCAGTGTCATGGGGACAGCTTGCCGCTTCCGGGCCGAACACCGGCCGGCCGGCGCGTCACGCCCGGGCGGCCGGCCCCGTGTACCGCGCGTTGCCGAAGCCGAGTACCAGGTAACCGATGATGGAGAACACGAACAGCCCGAAGAACCCGAAGGCCCCGCTCTTGCCGAACGCTTTCGCGACGTCGATCGAGACGACGATCGCGACGACCAGGTTGACCAGCGGGATCAGCAGCAGGAGCAGCCACCACCCGGAGCGCCCGGCGACCTTCAGCAGGGTGTAGGCGTTGTAGATCGGGATGATCGCCGCCCAGCCGGGCCGCCCGGCCTTGGTGAACACCTTCCACAGCGCGATGACGGTGAGCACCGCGAACAGCAGACCGGAACCGAATCCGAGGCCGAGGCCGAAGACGGACGTCGAATCGTGGTTGTTCATCGAACAGGAGTGTCCTTTCCGGACTGATGGTGGTGACGGACGACTGTAGCGCCGTCCGGTTGCCTCGGTGATCGGCGTTGACAACGACGCGATCGCGGAGCACCATAACGCCACTTGATGCTCGAAGCTGGTCGAAAGTGCACTGAAAGGTGCAAGTTCGTACAGTAACCGTCGAGTCCTGGGAGAGGTGGAGTACGACATGACGTGGTTCCAACGCGCCGGTAAGGCCGGCGTCGCCGCGGTGCTGCTCGTCGCCGGCTCGGTCTCCTGGGGCGCGCCGGCCGCGGGCGCGGATCCGATCGCGGCGAACACCGACACCGCGACCGGCGTGCGGCCGATGATGGGCTTCAACAACTGGGCGAGGTTCACCTGCGCCGCGCAGGCCCGGCTCGACGGCACCCGCGACGGCTATTCGTTCCAGCGGTTCATGCAGGACCAGGCGAAGGCGATGAAGGACACCGGCCTCGTCGCCGCCGGGTACACCAACCTCACCGTCGACGACTGCTGGATGCAGCGCACCGGCGCCGGCTACCTGCACGGAGCGGCCACCTGGGGCGGCAGCTCCCAGCCCGGATTCGACTTCGAGCTGACGGACTACGCGAACTACGTGCACACACAAGGCATGGAGGCCGGCCTGTACAGCACATCGGGGGTCGACACCTGCCAGGGAGTCCCCGGCGGCGTCCAGGGCCACGAACAGGCCGACGCGACCTCGCTGGCGTACTGGGGCATCGACTCCCTCAAGCTCGACAACTGCGGCACCACCTGGAGCACCCGGCGCCAGGAGTTCACCACCACGGCCAACGCGCTGCGTTCGGCGACGACGGGCAACCCGCGGAAGATCTTGTTCAACGAATCGGCGCCCGCCGGGGCCGGACCGGACTCCGCGACCAAGTACGACGCCATGGAGTGGGTTCGCGGCCTGGGCCAGATGTGGCGGGTCAGCCCGGACATCGCCGTCTGGCACAACCCGGGCGCCTCCGCCTGGGACTGGGCGCACGGCGCCGACTACTACGAAGGCGGGGTGCTGCAGAACTTCACCGACACCGTCGCCCTCGCCCGCTACAACGGCCCCGGCAACCACAACGACGCCGACATGCTCCTGATCGGCGACAACAACCAGCTCACCGTGGCCGAACAGCGCAGCCAGTTCGCGCTCTGGTCGGCCATGGGCTCCCCGTTGATGATCAGCACCGACGTTCGCCGGATGGCGGCCGACCCCGTGACCTACGCCCCGCAGCTGGGGATCCTGAAGAACGCCGACATCATCGCCGTGGACCAGGACACCACCGCCGGCGGCTACCTGGCGTCCCGCCAGGGCAGCTCGAACACCGCGGGCGTCGACGTGGTGGTCAAGCCGCTGGCGGGCGGCGCCCGCGCCGTCGTCGTGCTGAACAAGAACGCCACCGCGACCTCCTACGCCCTCGACCTCGGCCGCGTCGGCTTCGGCAACCTCACCTGCTCCCGCACGGCGAAGAACCTGTGGACGCACGCGAGCAGCCAGGTCGGGGCCACCGTCACCACCACCATCGCGGCCCACGACAACGCGATGTACGTCATCGCGCCCGGCAGTTGCGGCCCGGCCCTGCCCACCGGCCAGATCCAGGCCGCGCAACCGGGGTTCCAGCGGAACGCGTTCTGCTTGGACGCCTTGGGTGGCGCGACCGCGGGCGCGAAGGTCGGTCTGTACCCCTGCACGGGCAACGGAAACCAGCAGTGGCAGCGCACGGCCACCGGCCGGATCGTGTCCCTGGCCGACACCGCGTTGTGCCTGTCCGGCGGCGCGGCAGGGCTGAACTTGGCTCGCTGCAGCGCTTCCGCCCCGCAGCAGACCTGGACGTACAACCGGGCCGGGCAACTCAAGGCTGACGGGTACTGCGCCGACATCAGCGGTGGCGCACTGGACGATGCCAACGCCGCGGTCACGACGTACACCTGCGGCGTCCACCAGCCCAACCAGACCTGGAGCGTCCCCTTCGCGACGCCCCCCGGCGGTTGACTGAGAGTTGTCCCGCAATTGCATGCGCCGACCACGACGACAGCGGTCAGGAAGTTCCCCGGGGACGGCAGGACACGGCGGCACTCTGACGGCCAGAAGTACGGTCGGTGACGGGCGAACCGACGCGGTCACCCAGGGTACGACGCCACGCACGACTCGCGTCGCGTGGCTGGACCGGTTGTGGGTGACGCCGACGGCGAGGAACCAAGGCGAGCGTGCCGGATCGCCCCGACGGCGGCCCGGCACGCTGCGCCGGTCAGTTGGCGGCGCTGGTGTTCACGTCGCCGTTGACGCCCTGGGGGAAGAACCCGCCGGAGGTCACGGCCTTGTTGGTCAGGTACACGATGTTGAGAACCTGTCCCGGCGAGCGGCTGTAGGCGATGCCGTTCGCGTCGGTGGGGACGATGTTGGCGTTGCCGCGGCTGTCGATGACGCCCTGGTCGTCGTCGGTGGGGCCGTCGAGGCTGTCGCGGGCGTTGGACAGCTTGACGCTCGCTTCGCGCAGGTCACGGCCGAGCAGGCCGAGCCCGAGGATGCCGTCGGTGTGCTGGTAGAGCGCGCTGCGGATGGTCCCGGCGTGGTAGGCCTCGACGGCGAGGATGCCGGCGGCCGCCTCCAGGTACGTCTTGTTGGTGATCAGCGGGGCCGCGCCCTTGTAAGCGGTGACGCCGACGTCTTCGAACAGGAACGCCGCGAGCAGGAAGTTCTCTTCGCAGGCGAAGGCGTCGAAGCTGTGGCCCGGCTTGACGAGTCCGGCGGCCTGGGCGGCGGCGGTGAAACTGGACCGCAGGTCGATCGCCGGCCGGCTGACCGCGGCGGAGCCGAGCGCCGAGCGCAGGAACTGGACGTGTGCCTTCTCGTCGCCGGCGATCTCCTGGGCGCACTGGCGGGCGGCCTTGGTCTTGAACTTCACCGCGCGGCCGCCCGTGACCCCGCCCCGGGTGCCCGTGCCGGTGGTCATCGAGTCGGCGAGCCCCTTGCCGGTGACGGCGTGGAGGTAGAACTCGGCTTCGAGGTATTCCAGGTTGAGGGCGAAGTTGAGGACCGCGCCGTCGCTGACTCCGGCCGACGCGGCGGCGGCCGTCGCGGCGGCGGCCGTCGCGGAGGGCCGGGCGGGTGCGGCGGACGCGGTCCCGGTGGCGAGGCCGCCCAGGGCACCGGCGCCGACGACGCCGAGCCCGGTCATGCCGGCGGCTTTAAGGAAGCGGCGGCGGTCCTGGTCGTTCTCCGCACTCCGGTTGATCATCGAAGCGGCATAGCGCTTGCCGAACACGAGCGTTCTCCTTCCCGCCCGCGCGCGGCTGAGCGCGACGTCGGGCGTGTCCCGCGCTCGGCAAGGTCTCCCGGGCAGGCGGGATGGATCATTCTCTGACGTGCCTGCTTTCGGAGCTGCGCGGCGAACGGATGGGCCGCAGTCCGGATCGAGTGAAAATAACCCGGACGCTCCAGAAAGCGCCGAAGCACACTCATGACCGATCAGTGCAAAGCCGATGCCGCAAGTCGGCGAGGGGATCATCATCGCGGCGGGACGGCACCGGCGGAGAGGTCGCCGGCACGGGAGCACACCTGTCGGTGACCGGGCCTTCCGCCCTTGTTCAGCTGACCGCAGGCGTCGCGACCCACGGCGTGGTCTGCTGCAGGGATTCGGTGGCCACCTCGGAACCAGGTCGAGGACATGCCCACGTGAGGCGGCACCCGGGACGCGGCGCACGCGTTCGTCCGTGGATGCACGGAGGCGGCGCGGCCCCGCGACCCTCAGGACGGCCGGGTGTGTCTGCGCGAGGACGGTGGCGGCCGGTGTCTGACCTTGCTCGGTGAGCCCGCACGGTGGAGGGGTGTGCGCCGGAGAGAACCCGGCAGCGGTGATCCTCGCGCGCCACAACGACAAATAAGCGAGAAACCGCAGCTCAGGGCGCAAGGCATGAGCTTGTACCCGTCCCCATGTCACCGCTACGTCGACTGTCGGTGACACCGCGCTCGAACGTGCGCGGCATGGGCATCTCCGGCGGTATTGTCACCGTATGGCGCTGGGATCTCACCGGCTGTGCTGGCATCGTAGAGGTCATGGACGCTGTCCCGGAGCCGAGTTTGTTCCCGGAACTGTCCCCGGTCGCGCGGGCCGAGGGTGGGCTGGGTGTGTTCCGGCGCCGCACTCGCCACGCCCGCTCCGCCGGCGGCGTGCCGGAGCCGGCGGTCTGGGCGGCGACCCATCCGGACGCTCGCGGCCGCGCCCCCTCGGGCACTGTCCACGAGGTCAGCGACCAGTGGCTGCCCGCCTGCGGAGCCGCGATCGGCGGCTGGGACTTCCGGGACCGGCTGCAGGCCACCGACGAGGAGATCACCTGCGGCCGCTGCCTTGAGGGCGCGGCTCGTCGCAAGCCGTCGCCCGGTCAGCTGGAGCTGATCGCACTGCCCGACCTTGCCCGGCTCCGTAGCGGAACTCGCTCACAGCGCTGACCGCGCAGAGGATGGCCCGTCCACCGGAGCCTGGTGGACGGGCCATCGTGTTTCACGCAAGTCGACACGTCCGGTTCGCCTCTCGGCAAGCGGCGCGACGCGGCTCCAGCCGAACGGAATTCCGCGAGGGCAAATGGTTGAGCCCGGGGGACACGCGACGCATCGACCAACAGGGTGAACCAGCAAGGATCAGCAGGTATTCCTGACCATCTTCGGCCCTATCGCGGCCGCCGGGCTGGTCGGCAGGCGCTTCATGGCCGGGCGCCGTGTCGCGGAAGGTGATTAGGGCCCGGACCGACGTCAATGCGGGCGATCCCGGCTAGGAGGATCGTGCTGGTGGCGGTGTTTCGAGCGCGCCGGCGATGACCACGACGTGCGGCCAGGCCATGCCGCTGGTCAAAATCTGACTAGCGAGGCCGAGCAGCCCGCGCCGCTCGTCCAGCCGATCCGGCAGGTGATCAGCGGAGTCGTTTCGAGCACGGTACTCGATGTTGTCACCTTCCGTCTGCACGAGTGGTTGCTGTCCGATGTGTCTGGCGACGGTGCGAGCCTGGCTGGTCTTGAGCCGGTCATCGCGAGCCACGGCCGAGCTTGGTGGTTCGCGGCGTTCGAGCAGCAAGCTGACTTGTCCAACGGGCCACGTTCGAAGGTATTGCGAACTGCGGTGGAGTTGACCAGGTTGTTCGCTTTGATTGTCCCGGCTCCATCGGCCTATCGGGACAACGCCGAGGGCGCAGATCCTCGATTCGCGTCCCGCTCCGGTGACGCGATCGGCAGGCACAACTCGCCGGTCCTTTGCCCACACCAGGAGGAAGATCATGATGTTCACGCGTGCAGCGTCGCCCGGTTCCACCACAAGGCTGGCCTGGCGAAGCAGGAAGGCTGCGACCGTCGCCGTGACGACGCTCGCGTTGTCGGCAGGTGCCGTGCTCAGCGCGGTGCCGGCCAGCGCGTCGGTCGGCGACCCGATCCAGACCGGCTGCGCGTCGGATGCGTACACCGTCAGCACGCAGCCGATCAAGAACAGCGGCGGCGGGACGGTGGGGCAGGTGCAGCTGCGGTACTCGCCGCGGTGCGGCACCAACTGGGCCAAGGCGGTCAGCAGCATCGGCACCGCCTACGTCCAGGCGATCGTCGCCTCACCGTCGGACTCGGCGTCCTACTCGGCGACCTCGACGTCGGTGTACACCGACATGGTGTACGCGCCGAACGGGGTCTGCGCCGTGGCCACCGGTTCGATCAACAACGGGCCGTGGAGCACCTACGCCGTCGGCTGCTGATTCGAGGCCGCCGGGGCTGCCGGCAAAGTCGGCGGCACCGGCGGTGCTCAGCGCCCGACAGCGAAGCCTCCCTTGTAGCAGGCCGTCTTGCCTGTCGTCGATTGCCACGACGGGCCGGTGAAATAGGCCTCAGCTCGCACGCAGGTGGCAAGGCTGTTGATGACGTTGCCAAACACCGGAAGACCCGCGTACTTCATGGAAAAAGTAACGGCTCCGGCCTGATTGTCACCAGGAACGACGGACACGTGTGCTTCGATCGGACCCGGACGGTTGATGCTGCTGTACCTGGGATCCGCGGGCGTGAACCGCGGCCAGCTGACGCCGCATCGTGGTGAGAAGCGCAACTCGATGACGCCCGCCGGCGCCCGGTCGACATCCACTTCCTTGGCATCGACGGTGGTGGCGGCAGGGTCGTTCGCACAACCTGACTCTTCGGGATCTGCGCCATCGGCAACTCCGGTGACCGGATGCACCTCGGGTGCGTCGGTGGATTGCGCCGGCAGCAGGAGTACGGCCAGGGTTGGCCCTGCCGCCAGAGCTACGGCGGCGATGAGGGCGGCGACGAGCCACTTGCGCCGGTGGTTGGGGCCGGGCTCCGCGGTAGCAGCTACCGCCGAGTCCGCAGGCGAGGAAGGCGTATCAGCGATGCTGCTCCAACGTTCGCGCCAATCGCTGAACTCTGTGATGCCACACGCCTGCAAGAAGGCCTGGACTGTCTCTCAAGTTGGGATCGCGCGCCCGCCTGCGGCCTCCGACAGTGTGGTTTGAGAGCGGTGGGCTGTCCGTGACATTGCGCGGTAGGTCGGTTTGCCAGCTTGCTCCCGCACGCGCCTCAGGTCGGCTGCGAACTTGGCCAGAGGGCTGTCTGCGCGGTCGAGAGCGCGCTCCGGTCTGCCCATGACTCTGCTCCTCCCAGCAGCGCGAGCATTGAATTGTCATCTCGGCCGCTATTGGTGGCCAGTCCTTGTTTGAGAGTGCACCCACCTGGAGTAGCGGCGTCGCGACGTCTGATAATTTGTGATCAAATAACGAGGTGGTCGACGTCGAGGAACGGTGCTTGTGTGAGGAAGAGGGCTTTTCTGCGATTTTTCTACGACTTCGATTGCTGTCTGGGTCAATCGTCAGGAGGGTGGAGATTGTGATCTGCTCGATTATGCAGAGATTGGTTGTAACGACCAGGCCGGGTGGTATCTGTCGTTGCGACAGCGCGGTGCCCGGCACTGGTGGCGGTCTCAGGCACCGTCGGACTGCGGAGAAGGGGATCAGGCGACCTGCACCCACCCGGGGAAGGGGTAGCCGGACCGCTCGCAGGACGAGTTCACTGCGCCATCGCCCAGGCTGATGCGACGTGACCGTAAAGATTGGCCGAGGTGGCGCCCCAGAAGACGAGGGCGCCGTAGGGCGCGCTGGTGCCACCGGGTCCGCAGGTAGCCGAGAGCGTCGGCTCTACGCGTCAGGCCGCCGGTGCAGCCGAAGGCCGCCGTAGAGAGCCGCCGCCGAGCACACTCCCGGCCACGACGCCATTGCCGATCGCGTCCGAATCAGCGGGCCGAACGTGCCGGTGAGCGCGAAGACGATGGCGACCAGCACATCCCCAGCGCGATCACCGCGTCCCGGCGGATCTTGTCATCGTGGGCGCAGCGGCCGACGACGTTGCTCCACGGCATCGCCGCGCTCGTGCACGCTCGGGCTCGCTGCCGGCCAGCGCCTTCGCCATGCTCTCTATCGCCGCGCGCACCCAGGAGCGCGGCGGACGGACTTGGGCGAATGCGGTCGAGCTTTCTCTTGTTGCTGGTGATGGCAGACCCAGTCCGGGTGCGGCGGCTGACGATCATGAAGGTCAGCGGCTGCAGCAGATGGTGCGAAGAGGAACCGGCTCCGCGGTGCGGCCGCGCCGGGCGATGGTGGCACTCGCGTCGGCCGGCGGGAACACCGTCCCGGCGATCGCGCGGCTGCCCGTCTGGCCGGTAGGCCCTTCTTGGACCGGCAGCCGTCGGAGCTGGTCCCGGCGTGGTTCGCGGTGCCGAACAGCCGCCGGTGGCAGTGCGCGCAGGACGTGTGGCTGCGCTGGCCGTGGCCCGTCGGATCGCGTCCGGCGGGGAAGTCTCGCCGGCCCCGTTGCTCTGGAACTGGCAGGATGTGGTGCAAGGGAGTCGTGCTCGGCGGACGCGCGTTCCCTTCCCGGCTCGAGGATTGGACGCAATGGGACGCTCGTCGGTGTTCACCTTCCAGTACATCGCCATCGACACCGAGGCTGGTGTCACGCGGGAGGAGTTCGAGACCTTCGTGCGTGGTGAAGGCGTTCACCTCCCGTTGTACCCGGGGTGGCGGTGGACTCTGCTGCGCGGGTTGCGCGGAGAGCGGACCGGGCAGTACCTGATGTTGTACGAGATCGAGAGCGCCGAGCAACGTGACCGCTACGTCACAGCCCGGGGTGAGCAGACCGAGCTGGCCCGGCTGTTCTGGGCGCGGCACCCCGAGGCGGAGGCTGTGCTGGCACGCTGGCGGCGGCTGGGCACGTTCGGTGAGCTGCCGACGTTGTTCACCGACTACCGGCTGCTGGCCGACAATCCGCGCAGCACGGTCACGCCCGGCCCCCGCTACCGCGACCGCCCGGGGGAGGAGCCCGTCGCCCGGGTCGTCGGGATCCACAACCTGGCGTTGCGCGCCGGGGTGACCGAGGAGGTGTTCGACCGCTTCATCGCCGAGAACCACCACCGGATCGACGACTACCCGGACTGGCGGTTCCACGTGCTCAAGGGTGAGCGGGGCAACCGGCTCGACCAGTACGTGATGATGATGGAGATCGCGAGCCTGGACGCGCTGGACGTCTTCTACCCCGAGCCCGACATCGCCACCGGCGTGGCTGCGGAGTTCGCGGCTGCCCACCGTGACACCAAGCAGATGTACGAGGAGTGGAAGCAACTGGCCTCGTTCTCCGGCTCACCGCAGATCTACACGGACTACCTCGCCGTCGCGGAGAACCCGGCGTAGCCCGCACGGCCGGCGGGCGGGGGATCAGGTGGTGGTGCGGAGTCAGTCGCGCATGGCGGTGGTGATTCCGGCGCGGGGGTTTCGTCGAGGGACTCGCGGCGGGCGTTCCCGCAAGTGACGACGATGGGGCCGGTCAGTCCGGCGGCGCACCCCGGGCCGCCTGCGCACTGCCTCGCCGTTCACCTTGCGTCAGACCAGCCAGGCGGGCGACGCCCACGGCCAGGTCCGGGGCTCGGGGGTGATCGCCGGCTCGGCGGCCGGTGTCGAGGGCTGCAGGTGGGCGGCGTGCTCCTCGACGTCGTAGGGCATCCACCAGCCTGTGCCGGCCAGCTCGGGGACCGCGACCAGCCGCCGGGTCCGGACCGACGGCGTCAGGCGGCGTCCTCGAGCCGGCGCGCCTGGTGCAGCTGCGCGACCGCGGCGGCGCAGCGCAGCCGCGATGACCTTCGACGACAAGCGGGCACACCTTCGTGGCGGCGCGGTCGTGGTCAAGACCGAGCCGGTGGAGGTGCAGCCGATCGCCCACGACCGCTCGGAGGTGCGGCGACCTGTGCGAGCACGTAGCGGTTGGCCACGGGGTGGTCGACCGAATCGAGCGACGAGATCGGTTCGATGACCACCGGAGAGCGCCGGTCCTCGGCCAGACCGATGCACGGCCCCCACCGCGTGGTCGCGGCCGACCGGGTGCGGCGTCAGCCTGCTCACCGCCTCCTGCCGAGCGAACCACGCCTCATGCTCGGCCACGACGAGCTCGTTCAGCAGGGTCGCCGCCACCTCGCGCCACAGCTCCGGCGGAAACGGGCTCACCCGAGAACCTGACCGCGGCCTCCCGCGCGAACGCGAGGGTGTTCGCGGCAGTCCCCGGAAGACATCTCCTCAGGCCGTCCGTTGCCTCCCCTTGATCCCCGACACAAAATTGGTTTTCCTCACCTCGAGGCAGAATCGTCAGCACCCCACTCTGAGCGAAGGACTGCAGAACGTGACTCGAGATGGTGGAATCACCTGCTTCTCCGCCACCCGTGGCCGAGTGCGATGAACCGTGCGCTGCTTGCCGGCAGGTCGACGCGACTTCGGAGTCAGCGAACGGCGCCGACCCTCGCGTCCTCGGACCGAGGGCCGCCGCGCAGAGGAACCCTGCTGCCCCAACACAGTGCTGTTCGGCGGTGTCCGCACGGACCGCCGGGCGCTCAGCCGCGGTCAGGAGCCGTCCTACCTACCCGAGTCATTCCCTGGCGGGACGGCAAAAATGCGGGACCCCTCTCCACGGCCCCGTGTGACCATGGGTCATGACCCAGACCACTTCCGCCACCCAAGAGCACCAGCGGGATCCGCTCGCCTTCCCGGGGAGCGAGAAGCTGGTGAAGCTCATCGGCGCGCTCTACCAGCGGCCGCGGGTAGGGGATCTGCCTCGGTCGCTGCACCAGGCGAACGTCGAGTGGGAGCTCGGGTACCAGGATCGGCAGGAACGCGCCGGGCGTCGTGGGCTGCCGATGGTCTGCCTCGTCCGGTCGGACTACTGCGAGGGCGTCCTCGAGGAATTCAGCTCACGGCTTCGCGGCGCCCGGCCCAGTGGCAGTGTGCGTTACGCCTACCTCCCGCTCGGCGAGCGGGAAGCGACCGACACCGAGGGGGCCGCGACCGTCGCCAGCGTCAAGGCCGTCCGGGACGTCCTCTGGAAGGCGCGCACCGAACTGCTCCGCAGCCCGCGCTCGCGCGGTACCGGCCTGCGCTTCGGGCTGTTCACCCTTGCCGTCCAGCTGATGGGGGAGCAGTTGTCCGGGCAGGACTCCGCGCCCGAGCGGACGTTGCTGCGGCGGTTGCAGGAGAACGGCCTGATGGTGCGGTTCCGCTCGGCGATCGAGAACGTCGGGCAGGAGCTGGTGCCGCAGAACGTCGCGTGGCGGATCCCGTTGCTGCTGCTGCGGCTGCTGACCATGGCCACGTTCCGGGTCGCCGTCACGGGGCGCGTGCCGGGGCTGTCCGGCCGGTACCGCTGGTTTCTGCGCCAGCCGCACCTCGCGCCGGAGATGTCGGGTAGCTTCGTGCGGTTCGCGCTGCGCCTGACCGACGGTGAGTGGCAGCGGGAGTCGCCGGAGTTCGTCGGGCGGTTGCTGGTGAACGCGTTCCTCGAAGACCTCCGCCGCGGGTACCGGTTGCGCCCGGCCGGGTTCTGGCGCCGCCGGCGGATGACCTACCCCGTGCTCCTGCTGGACCACGTGAGCACCGTCAACGGCGGTTACCGGCTGCTGAAGCTGATCAACGACGTGCGGAACCAGACCGGCCTGTTCGACCCGTTGCTCGTGGTCAGCACGAGCAACGCGCCGCCGCCGGACGCGACGGTGAGTGAGGAGCGGCCCAATCACACCGCGACCGAAGCCGGTGGCGCCTACCGCGCCTGGCAGCACGAACTGCTCAAGGACCGCCGCGCCCGCGACGCCGCCGCGTGGTACCTGCCGATCCGGCTGTCCCCCGCCGGTTCCCCCGACCAGCGGAGCGGGACGCGCAAGGAGCTGCGCTCCCTCGGCGATACCTACGTGTTGCGCCGCCGCCAGTCCAGCCCGCCGTGGTGGGCCACGCGATGGATGCGGATGGGTGTTCCCCTGGTGGTCCTCGGCCTCGTCGCGACGGTCGGCCTCCTGCGGTACGAGGACTTCCGTGCGAGCCACTGCGGCACCTCCAGCGAGATGCTCACCTGGACCGGCAGCGAGTGCGTCGGGATCTCCGACGGCTCGGTCACGCTGTTCGACCCGGCCGACGGCACCATCCGCCAGGTGGAACAGGTGGTCGCCGACCAGAACCGGCGCGCCGAAAAGCTGCACGAAGAGCACGGCGAACGGCCCTACATCACGCTGGTCGACTTCGAGGCGCTGACCTCGTCCAACGACACCGCCGAGGGGCTGACCGCCGAGCGGGAGTCGCTGGAAGGGTTCGCCGTCGCGCAGCTGCGGCAGCTCAACGCGACCGCGACGTCCGAGCCGATCGTGCGGATGCTGATCGCGAACGGCGGCCGCGGGATGCGCGAGGGCGTGCGCGTCGCCGGACAGCTGAAGCAGCTGGCGGGGCAGGACAAGAGCGTCGTCGGGGTGGTCGGGCTGGACATGAGCAGCGAGCCGACGCGGGAGACCATCCGCGCGCTGGGCAACGCCGGCATCCCGGTGGTCGCCTCTACGCTGTCCGCCGACGACCTCGCCGACCAGAACCCCATCTACTTCCAGGTGGCGCCGCAGAACCGGCGCGAGGCTGCCGTCGCCGCGGCGTTCGCGCGCCAGCAGCCGGGCCCGCGCACGTTGCGCGTCTACTACTCCGACGACGACGCCGACAGCTACAGCACCAACCTGCGCGATGACGTGGTGAAGTCGTTCAAGGACCAGGGTTTCTCGGTCGAGGCCCGCGCGTTCGCGCCGGACGGTGGGCAGGTCGCGCCGCAGTCGCACGCGCGCTACGGCGACCGGCTGGTGGGCAACGCCGCGTCGGCGGGCCGGGACACCTGCTCGTACGACGGCTTCGTCTTCTTCGCCGGCCGCGGGGTCCCGGACTTCGGTGACTTCGCCGGCGGCGCCGCGCAGTGCGGCAGCAGGGCGACGGTGATGGGCGACGACGACGTCAGCCGCTACGTCGCCGACCAGGTCGCACGCGAGCAGAACCGGGCGCTGCCGTACTACTACCTGTCGTTCGCGAACGAGCCGGCGACCGACCCGCAGGGCTTGGCGCGGGACTTCTACACCACGCTGAACAAGACGTTGTTCCCGTTCGAGCAGACCGAGCGCGGCCGTTCCTTCGACGGCCACGCCGGGCTGTCCTACGACGCCGCGCTGGTGATGATCACCGCCACCGCGTACCTGCGCGAGACGTCGGCGAACATCCCCGTGACGCCGGGTGCGGTCTGGCGCGAGATCACCGCCATCCACACGTCGCGCCCGGACGCGCAACAGACGAACAAATACATCGAGGGCGTCACCGGGACCATCGACTACGGCGGGGACATCGGCCGGAACGTGCCGGAGGACAAGCCGGTCGCGGTCCTGCGCGTCGAGGGTGGCGAGGTGAGCCGGACGCCGAAGGCCTTCTGCGGGCTCGCCGTCGGCCGCAGCTCGGACCCGTGGTGCCCCACGGATCGCTGAGCCCCGGTCGCATCCGCCGATCGAGCCGCGGGTGCGGGTCACTCCACCCGGGCCACGCGATGGTGCCGGTCCTGCGGAATCGTCGTGACAACGCCACGCACGGCGCGTGACCTGTACTGCTCGGGGCCTCGGCACTGACCTCCCGGTCGCGGGCAGGCCGCAAGCCTCAGTTCGGCCGGACGGCCGCCACGATCGCCTGGGTGACGGCGGTGATCGCCGGCGTGGCGGGGCCGGGCAGCCGGGCCACCAGCACCCGGCGGACCTCGGGCGGAGCGCCTTCGACGCGCAGTGCGGTCACGCCCGGTGGCAGGAGCGGAGCCAGGCTTTCCGGGATCGTGGTGAGGCCGAACCCGCCGGCGACCAGGTGCAGTTTCGTCAACCAGTCCCTCGCGCTGTGCACGACGCGCGCTCGCCCCGGCAGGCCCGGCCAGACCCCGAGCAGCGGCTCGGAGCTCGACGACGGCGCGGCGATCCAAGGAGCGTCGACGAGCTCGTCGACCTGCACGGACGTGCGCCCGGCGAACGAGCCGCTCGCCGAGACCGCCACGAGGAGTTCGGCGTCGTGGACGGTGGTGACGTGCAGGCGGGGCGTCTCCCCGTCCGGCGACCGGTGCGGCGGACGGGACGTCAGGACGGCGACGTCGAGCGAACCGGTGCGCAGTGCCCGGGCCAACCCGGGCGTCGTGCCTTCGCGGGTGGTGACCCTGGCCCACGGCGCTGTGACGGCGAGCCGGGCGAGCGCGGCCGGCAGGACCACGGGTCCCGCGCTCAGGAACATCCCCAGCCGCACGTGTTCGGTCCGGGAACCGTGGCCGGACAGGTCACGGCCGGCCGCGTCGACCGACGCCAGGATCGTCCGGGCGTGGCGCAGCAGGGTGAGCCCGGGCTGGGTGAGCCGTACGCCGTCGGGCCGTCGCTCGAACAACGCGACACCCGCGCCGCGCTCGAGGGCGATCGCTTGGCGGGACACGGCCGACTGCGTGTAGCCCAGCTGCGCGGCGGCCGCGGTGAAGCTGCCGGACTCGGCGATCTGGCACAGCACCCGCAGGTTCGCGCTCGACACGTCCATGCTTACTACGCATATCAGAAATGCTTGATCTTCGCTTCCCGCATGGCTGTGTCCGTCCTACCGTGAGGGGAGACCCATCACGAGAGGCTTTTCCATGCGTGCAGCGACATTGACCGCGTTCGGCGCCCCGCTCACGGTCCACGAGGTACCCGATCCCGAAGCCGGCGGCGGCGAGGTCCTGGTCGAGGTCCTCGCGGCCGGTGTGCTGCCCTACACGGCCGAGGTGTTCAGCGGCGAACGGCGCTACCCGCTCGAACCGCCGGTCGTGCCGGGCGCGGGGGCGATCGGCCGCGTGGCGCACGTGGGCCCGGACACGACCGGGTTGCGCGTCGGCGAGCTGGTCTGGTGCGACCCGACGGTGCGCGCCCGCGATGACGCCCTCACCCCCGACATCACGCTGCAGGGCTGGAGCTCCCGCGGCGAGGGCGGCGCGCGGCTGTCCCGCCACCTGCACGACGGATCGTTCGCCGAACTCATGCGGCTGCCCACCGAGAACGCCCACCGCCTGCCCGCGGAAGCGGCGGCCGACCCGGCACGGTGGTCCGCGCTGGGCGTGCACGCCATCCCCTACGGCGGGCTCCTGGCCGGCCGGCTGGAGGCCGGCGAGACGTTGTTGGTCAGCGGCGCGACCGGCAACCTCGGCAGCAGCGCAGTCGCCGTCGCGCTAGCCGTGGGCGCCGGGCGCGTGGTGGCCGCCGGACGCAACCGAGCCGCGCTCACCCTGCTCGCCGACCGGTTCGGGCACCGGGTGCGCACCGTCGAACTCGGCGGGGACGAAGGAACCGACCACCGCGCGATGGTCGACGCCGCCTGCGGTCCGATCGACGTCGTGCTCGACCTGCTGCCGCCTCGCGCCCCGAGCTCGGCGACCCGCGCGGCGGCGATGACCGTCCGCGAGTACGGACGGGTGGTGCTGATGGGTGGCGTCGGCATGCTCGGTGGCGCGGACCTCGCCCTTCCGTACCCGTGGCTCATGCGCAACTCGGTGACGGTGCGCGGCCAATGGATGTACCCGCGCACGGCGAACATCGGGATGATCCGCCTGGTCGCCTCGGGTGCGCTCGACCTCGCCCCGGAGCAGGTCACCCGATTCGCCCTCGACCGGGTCAACGACGCCGTCGCCCACGCCGCCGCCCACGGTGGACCGTTCGACCGCACCGTGCTCACGCCGGCGGCGTGACGCCCGCGTCACTCCTTGGTATGACCCGTACCGTGCTCTCCTGGGCCGGAAGGATGACCGACGACGCGCGAACAGGGCGACAACGAGTGACGATCCGGCGCCGCTTCCCTGGCTGAATGAGTCGGGTACAGCCGTTGCCCCCGGACGGCAACCAGCTCAGGAGGCTCGATGATCGTGTCAAGCGACAGCTGCGGCTGTGACCGGCGGTGAGGGATGAAACTCGCAACCGTCACGCAGCAACGCCCAGATCACGTCGACCAGGCGGCGAGCCAACGCGTTCAACGCCTGGGCGTGCCCCTTCCCCTCACTGCGTTTGCGCAGGTAGAACACCCTGCGCACACCACAGTGATACCGCTGCAGGCGATGCAAGTTGTTCCGCACCCGCCCGGAATCACGCGGCACCGGCGCCGGCCCGGCATAGGCCGTCAGAGGCCCGGAGCTGCGGAACGCAGCCCTCAGGTCACCACCGGTCCCGGCCGGCAACTGAGCACCCAGGACCGGCCCGAACCCGTCGAGGCTGGTGATGTGCCCGGGATCAGGATGCTCACCGAACCGCTCGGCGAGTTGCTTGCCCACATCCTTGATCTCCCGATCCAGCTCCGCAAGCTGCCGGACCAGCCGCGCGACCAGCGGCGCGGTCACCGATTCTCCGGCCAGGGCAACAGTTTGCTCACCAGCAGCCGCCAGAGCCTTGTCCACCACGGACGGAATACCCTTGGCCCAGGCGCGGTGCTCGGTCAGATACGCCGACAGGCCGGCTGCTCCGGCCGCGCGGATGCCTGCGGGGGTCTGGAAGCCGGTCAGCAGCACCAGCGGCGAACGAGCCGAATAGTCGAAGGCACGCTCCAGCGTCGGCGGTGCGCATTCGTGGTGCTGGAGGCGCGTTGTGGCGGTGGCGGCCCCCGAAGCAGACGCTGGGCGCGGCCGGATCGCTGCCGGTGACGCCGGCCCTCTCCTCGCTGCTGCCCGGCGAGGGACTGTGGCGTGGCACCACAGTGTCGGTCTCGGGCTCGACCGCTCTGGTCCTCACCTTGCTGGCCGAGGCAATGCGGCAAGGCTTCGTCGCGGAGGTGTCCGTCCTGCTCGACGGTTCGACCTGGTCGTGCTCGGCCCGGCCGCCGTGGGTGAAGGGCAGCCGCAGCTGGATCGCCGGCTGGGCGGGCGGGTCCGCAACCGGGTGCGGTCACCTGAAAGTACCGGGACGTCGTCGCGGCCAGTCGAGGCCGCGGTGCGGCGGCTCGCCCTCAGGCTGTTGCGCTTCGGCTGCCCGGACCGGGAGGAGCGGCCGCTGCCGGCCGTCCGCTCGCGCGTCGCGGCCGGGACGGGGAGGAAATGCGGTCAACGGCTTACAGCGAGCTCGGAATCCCCGGCCGGCTTCGGAGAGGTCGACTGGGCCACGTAGGGCGCTGAATCCAGAGGGCGGCCGGTGAAGAACCGGGCAGCCAGATCGGCGACGTCGGCCGCGCGTTCGAGGACAACCCAGTGGTCGGAGTCCTTGATGGTGAGGAACCGGCTGCCCGGTATCGAGGTCGAGAATTCTCGTTGGAGTTCAGGCGAGGTGATGGAGTCGTGCTCGCCGGCGAACACCAGAGCGGGTACTCCCGTCAGACCGCCGGCGAAGGACGATCCGCTCGTCAGCGAGCGGCGCAGGGCGTCCATCGCCTGAGGGACGTGCACGGCGACGTGGCGCATGGACCGCCTGACGTACCGGTACACCAGAGATCGATGCGGGATGTGCCGATCCTCGTCGAGACACAGCTGCATCCGTGCCGCCATCGTGGCGAACTCTTCGACGTCGCCGTTGGCGAGGTGCTCGGCGGCTCGACGCAACATCTCCTGCTGCATGGCGCTGGTGTGCGAGACCACACCGCCGAGCACCAGCCGGGCGATGCGGTGCGGATTGCGCTGAGCGCAGCCGAAGGCGAGTTCCGCTCCGTAGGAGTAGCCGAAGAGGTTGACACGCGCAACCCCGAGGTCGTCGATGATCCGGTCGATCGCGGTGACCATGAGTTCGGTTCCAGCGTCGGCCGGCAGCGGATCGGAGCTGCCCATCCCGGGAAGATCGGCGGTCACGAGGCTTGCCACGGGGGCAATTCTGTCCTCCATGTGCGGCCAGCCATTGCGCCCCTGGAAACCGCCGCCGAGCACGACCACCGGTTCGGTCTGGGCCGTGGGCTGTCGAAGAATCCGGTAGCTGAACCGCGTCCGGCCGACCGACAGCGCGTGGATGACCTCGGTGTGCCTGCTCTGCATCATGCTCCAAGCGGTCGGCTGGTGGGACTCAGCAGCTCTTCGTCAGGACGAGCGCGGCGTTGTGGCCGCCGAAGCCCATCGATGTCTTGGCCGCACAGTCGAATCGGGCGGAGCGAGCTTCCTTGGCGACCACGTCGATCGGTATCCGGACGTCTCTGGTCCGGAAATTGGCCGTGGCCGGTACCAGCTGGTGTTCGAGGGCCAGTACGGCCAACGCGGTCTCGATCCCGCCGGCCGCGCCGAGTGTGTGTCCGGTCAGCGCCTTCGTCGAAGTCACCAGCGGCTCGTCGCCGAAGACGCGGTGCAGCACGGTGGCTTCGATCAGGTCGTTCATCACGGTGGAGGTGCCGTGAGCGTTGACGTGGCCGATGTCGGCCGGGGAGACCCCTGCGTCGGCCAGCGCGACCCGCAGTGCGCGTTCGATTCCGGCACCATCAGGGTCCGGTGCCACCGCTGCGAAGGCGTCGCTGGACGCTCCGTAGCCCGCGATTCCCGCCCGTACCCGCGCTCCACGAGCCTTGGCGTGTTCAGGCCGCTCCAGGACGACCAGGCCGGCTCCCTCGCCGACGACGAAGCCGTCTCGGTCGGCGTCGAACGGGCGGCACGCCGTCGAGGCATCGTCCCTGCGGGTTGACACAGCCCGCATCTGGCACGCGCTGGCGATCAGCAGCCGGGAGCGGACTGATTCGGCACCGCCGGCGATGACGACGTCGCAAGCGCCGGAACGCAGCAGTTGCAGGGCGGTGCCCACCGCAACCGTGCCGGAGGAGCACGCGGTGGAGACACTCAGACTCGGTCCGCGGGCGCCGAGATCCATGCAGACGCTGCTGGCGGCGCTGTTCACCGTGGTCATCGGCGCCAGCTTCGGTGAGACCCGGCGCGCACCCTTGTCGGCCAGCACGATGCTCTGCTGGTCGTAGAAGGGGAGGCCGCCGTGGGCCGAGCCGATGACCACCGCGACCCGGTCAGCGTCCCATTCCGAGGTGTCGAGCCCGGCATCCGCCGCCGCTTCTCGCGCGGCGATCACCGCGAGCTGGGAAAAGCGATCCATCATCCGCGTGGCGGGCACGCCCAGGATGCCTTGGGTGTCGAGGTTGTCGATGGTGTACATGAAGTCGCACGGAAGATCGGCGAGTTCGTCCGGATGGCCGATTTCTGCGACGGCGTCGGGCCCGCTCACCCCGCGCCAGGCAGCGGCGGAACCGACACCGGCCGCCGTGACGAGGCCGAGTCCTGTCACCGCCGCGGTGAGTCGCCCGCTCACGCCGCGAGCTTTTCGTCGACGACCGTCGTGAGCTGTTCCAGGGTCTCCTGCGAGGTCAGCTGGATGTCCTCCAGGTCGATGCGCAGGCGCTCCTCGAGAAGGACGCGCAGTTCCTCCAGGGCAAGGGAGTCCAGGCCCAGATCACGCAACGCCGCGTCGGATCGGATGTCGGCGGGGGCTACGCCGAAGTTCAGGTTGAGCAAGGCCGCGATCTCTTGTGTGGCAGTCACTGATGTCGTACTCCCATTCGGGCGTTGTGCGACCGCGCGTGCCCGTGGCCGCCAGGCGGCGCATCAACGGATGGCCGCGGGAACGTCTTTTATACCGGTATTCCTTCGCGGCTCGTGTTCGATTAGCTCAATGGAGTGAGTCTCGATCAAGGCTGATTCCATGAATGGCCAGCCCAGCTGCCTTTCGTGAGCGCACAGTTTTCTCGATCGGCGGATTTCGTCCGCTCGGCGGTGTTGTGGCGAAGGCGGCGAACAGCAGGTCCTCGGGCACCAGGCCGCCGGCTCCGGCGGAACCGCCCGATGACGGTGCAGTTGTCGGACTCGCGTGACCGGACAGGTCGGGGCGGCTGAGCGAAGTCGGGTAGTCCACGGACGTCGGTGGGATCAGGAACCGCGGCCGGGTGGCAGACGCCGGCCCTGCTGGGCTGCAGCACCGTCCGCACGCTCGCGGGGTGAACCGGACCAGCGCGTTTCGCACACCGGCGGAGGTTCTTCGGAGGGCGTCGCCGTGCCGGGACTGGCAGACTCGGTGCATGGTTGACGGCAGCGCCGCTCCGGCTTGGACGATCACGGTGTCCCGCACCGACCCCGCTGCGGTGGAGATCCTGATGTCGGGCGTCCTCGGGGCTCCCGCCTACTCGCTGATGCGCCACACTCTGCGCGGTGCATCAGTGGCCGCGCGGGCTCCCGGCCCGGGGGCGATCAGGGTTGATCTGACCGCGACCACTCGATGCGACCAAGTGCTGGCCGAAGAATTGGGCCAGCTGGCTTTGCGGTGCCTGGACGGCCCCATTCGCTTACGCGTCGATGTTCCTCCACATCTCCTGTCCAAGCTGGGCACCACGGACTTGGTCAGGTTCCTGCACCTCGCCGACCCGGCAGTGACGGGTACCTTGCTGGTCGACGTCGAGGCGACGTGGATCGACAAGGTGACGCTCGTGATCGCGGTGACCGGAGAGCTCGATCTGGCCGGCACGCCGCGGATGCGCGACGAAGTGGCGCTCATCTTGGCTGGGCGGCCGCTGCGGCTGGTGCTCGACCTGAATGGTGTCTGCTTCTTGGCCTCGACCGGGGTGAACGAGATCGTCAGGTTGGCCCACGCAGCGACGGAGGATGCGGTCACCCTGCACGTCGCCGCGGGTCCGGACAACCGGCGGATGCTCACAATGCTCGGCCTCACCGACACGCTGCTGCGCGTGTTCGACACCCGGGCCGACGCGTTGGCCGCCTTCGGCAGCTAGTGCCGCGGGTCGGGCAGCCGTCTTCGCTGCCGGTTTGCGGTCGCGTCACGAGCTGTTGCTGAACCGCTGCCCGGACGTGGTGCTGCACCCGGGTTATCGCGTCTGGTGGCGGAAGTGCTGTCCAGCTGATCGGTGTTCGTCGACGCCACCCGTGAGCTGATCGGGCTTTGCGCGCGGCTTCCACTGGCGCTGCGAATCGCTGCCGGCCGGGTCGCGGCCCCGCCGCACCTCTTCGTCGTCGATGTCGTCGCCGAGCTGACCGGCGACCGGTTTCGAGTTCCGGCGGCCCGGTCCGGGGCGATCGGCGACCCGGCCGAGTCGGCCGCGCTCATCTGCGCCGACGGCTATCCCCGAACGCCGGAACCGGCAGGCCAACCGGCTGCGACGCGGCCGGGACGGTGGACGCCCACCGGCCTCCGACCGCGCCGCCTGCAAACGCCGCGATGTCGTCGAACGCTGTTTCGACCGCCTTGAGCAATCCGCGCCGTCGCCACGCGCTTCGAAAAGACGGCCACCGCCTGCCGAGGTCACCCCGTGCCTCGGAGGACACGCGCCAGGACTACTGGCCCGTGCTTCGCCGGTGCTGAGCTGCTTCGCTCAGCAGGAGGTACGCGCCGGCGGTCCAGGTGTACGCGCGGTCGCGCAGGCCCGCTCCGGTCAGTGCGTCGAAGTTCTCGGCGAACCCGTGTTCCTCGCAGGTCCTCCGGAACCGGCTGCTCACCTCGTCGGCGAGGTCCGAGGCGCCGCCGCGGCGGAGGCCGTCTTCGACGAGGACCGTGACCGGCGCCCAGACCGGGCCGCGCCAGTAACCGTCGGGCTCGTAGTACGGCGAGGACGGCAGCTCCGTGGCGAGCCCGACCGGGGTGAGGTGCTCGGCCACGCGAACGCTCAGCCGTTCGAAGACGTCGCGGGGCAGGTGCTCGCCCAGCACGATCGGCATGACGTCGAGCAGGCTCGAGCCGCGCTGGGAGATCCCGGTGCGCACGGTGCGGCTGCGGAAGGACGATCCGTCCCAGAGCTCGGCGAGCAGCGCGGCCAGGAGGGTGTCGGCGCGTCGCGCCCAGTCCGTGGTGGTGTCCCCGACGACGGGGGTCAGCGCGGCGAGTTCCTTCAGCTGCAGGACGAGGAAGGCCGCGAGGTCCGCGGTGACGACCAGCCGCTCGCCGGCGAACACCATGGCGTTGTCCCAGCCGCTGTCATTGCCGTGTTCGTAATAAGGCAGCCGCTGCCCGGGGGCGCGGCGGTGGTCGAGCCAGAACGACGTCCACGCCGCGAGCTGCCGGTAGGCCAGCTCGGGATCGGGAAGCCCGCCCGGGAGCCGGCCGCGCAGGTGAGCCAGCGCCCAGCCGTGGATCGGCGGCTTGACGAAGTTCCGGAGCACCTCCGCGTGGGTGACCGAGTCCGGCAGGGCGCCCAGGCCGTCCTGGTGGTCGAAGGGCAGCTGGTACTGGTTCCACGCCAGCTCCGGCGCGCCGGGGGCCAGTGCCAGCGCGGTGAAGCAGTGGTCCCAGCTCCACACCTTGTTCATCCAGTGCTTGGACATCAGCACGGCCGGGCGGGCGAGGAACCCGGCGGGCGCGACCGTGGCGGACCACAGCACGTAGCAGGCGAGTTCGGCCGCGGGGGTCGAGTGGTCCCGCCACGGGGCGACGGCGTCGGCGAAGCCGGTGAATTCGCCGCGCGCCGAGGCGGCGGCGCGCGGGAAGTCCTCTGTGGACACGTATGGCGTCGCGCCGGTGCTGATCTCCTCCAGCGCGACCTCCCACGGGCCGCCGTCGGCGCCCACCGTGACGCCGCGCCGGGCCGTGCCGAGCTCCTGCTCGCCGACGTGCGTCCAGTGGCCGGAAAGGAGCGTCAGCCGGAGGCGGTTCCCCGTCTCGTAGAAGGTGAACACGGCGGCCCCGGACGGATCGGCGAAGAAGTACGGGCCGGTGAAGGGCGTGAGGGCCGGTTCCGCGGCGATGATGCTCATGCCCAGGCCGGTGCCGGCGATCCGGAGGGTTCCGGCGTCCGGGAAGGCCGCGGTGATCCGGCCGCCGGACGAGCGCCACGTGAGCACGGCGGGATCGGCCGAGACGTCGGTGGCGGCGCGGTGGCCGTCCCGCTCGGGCACGAGGGCCAGCACGGGGTGCAGGCCGTGCCGGTGGGACACCACGTGCACGTCGTCGGCGCGCCGCGTCGCGCTGAGCACCGGGGACAGGCCGAACCAGGCGCCGGCACGGCTGAACGGGATCTCCCCGACGGAGAACTCGGCGGTCACAGGGTGAGTCCCTTCAGTCCTTGACGGCGCCGGCGGTGACACCGGCCGCGACGTAGCGCTGGGCGAGCACGAGCAGCACGGTGGCGGGAACCGACGCGACCACGGCGGTCGCCATGATCGCGTTCCACTCCTGGTTGTTGTTGCCGATGTAGTGGTAGATGCCCAGGGTGAGCGGGCGCAGCCGGCCCCCGGCGTCGAGGGTGGCGGCGAACACGAAGTCCGACCAGGCCCACAGGAACGAGAACAGGGCCGCGGTGACGACGCCGTTGCGGCTGGCGGGGAGCACGATCGACACGAACGTCCGCCACGCCCCGGCGCCGTCGATGCGCGCCGCCTGCAGCAGTTCGTCGGGCACCGAGGCCATGAAGGAGGTGAGGATCAGCACGGCGAACGGCACCGCGACGGTGGAGTCGGCGACGATCAGGCCGCCCACCGTGTTGGTGAGGCCGATCTTGACGTAAACGCCGTAGAAGCCCAGGGCCATGATGATGCCCGGGATCATCTGCGCCACCAGCAGCACGAATCCGAGCACGCGCCGGCCCGGCGGGCGGAGCTTCGCCAGCGCGTACGCCGCGGGGGCCGCGATGACCAGGGTGAGCGCGACGGTGCCCAGCGCGACGAGCAGGCTGGTCCCGAAGTAGGGCAGCTGTTCCCGCAGGACGCGCTCGTAGCCCGCGAAGGTGGGCGAGGCCGGGAACAGGTCCGGCGGTGACTTCCGCAGCTCGCCGGCCGGGGTGAGCGAGACGGCGATCATCCAGTAGACCGGGAAGAGCATCACCGCGGTGAGCAGGACGCCGATCGCGGTCAGCCACGCCGGGCGCTTCACCCGTTTTCCTGGTGGCGTTGCAGGCGGATGTAGACCAGCCCAGCCGCGAAAGCGAGCAGGATGAGCACGTTGCCGACCGCCGCGCCGGGCCCGAACTTCGGCAGCATGGAGCCGAACCCCAGTTCGTAGGACCAGGTGGCGAGGGTGCTGGACGAGCCGCTGGGGCCACCCCTGGTCATGATCCAGATGATGTCGAACACCTTCAGCGTGTAGACCAGGCCGAGCAGCAGCGTGATCGCCGATACCGGCCGCAGGACGGGAAACGTGATGTGGCGGAACGTCTGCCAGCCGGTCGCACCGTCCAAAGCGGACGCTTCGTAGACCTCCGCGGGGATGTTGCGCAGTCCACTGTGGAGCACCACGAGGTTGAACGGGATGCCGATCCAGATGTTGGCCAGGATGACCGACACCAGTGACCACGACGGCGAGGTCAGCCAGTCGACCCGGGCGATCCCGAGCCCGTGGAGCACCGCGTTGACCAGCCCCGACTCGCTGTTGAGCAGCCAGGCCCACGTCGACCCCGACACGATCAGCGGCAGCAGCCACGGCACCAGGAACAGCGCCCGCAGCGTCGCCGACAACCGGAAGCGGCGGGTGAAGAACACCGCCGTCGCCAGGCCGATCGCGTACTGGAAGAACAGGGACGCGGCCGTGAAGACGAGGGTGTTGACCAAAGCGGTCGCGAACTGCGGGTCGCCGACCACGGTGGCGTAGTTGGTGAGCCCGGTGAAGGGCGCCCCGCCGTGGACGAAGGTCCGGACGGTGTAGTTCCGCAGGCTCAGGTCGATGGTCGTGTAGAGCGGATAGCCGTAGCAGGCGAGCAGGTAGGCCACCAGCGGAACGAGGAACGCCCAGCCGGCGAGCCGCTTCTTGTCGAGTCGCACGTGCGGGGCTACTTCGCCGCCGCGGCCGCGGCTTGGGCGTCCTTGAGCGCGGCGTCCGGCGTCTTCGAGCCGGTCAGAGCGGCCTGGACGGCGTTCCACAGCGGCTGCGAGATGCGCGGGTACCGCGTGCCGAGGTTGTCCCCGGTCCGGCCCTTGGCGTTCTTCACCGCGTCGACCCACACCGCGAGCTCCGGCTTCTGGGTGACCTGCTTCTGCTGGACCGACGGCACCGCCGAGACGTAGGTGAGCGCCGTGTCCGAGGTCAGCACCTTGTCCGGGGAGGTGAGGCAGGTCGCGATCCGGCCGGCCGTGCGCTCGCTGTCCGGGTTGTCCTGGGCGGGGACGGTGACGAACTCCCCGCCGGTCGGCGCGGGCGCGGTGCCGCCGGTGCGGCCCGGGATCGGGAGGACGCCGTACGGGAAGCCGGCCTTCTTCGCGTTCTCCAGCTGCCAGGTGCCGTTCTCGGCGAAGGCGTACTGCCCGGTGGCGAACTCCTGCCAGCTGGTCGTCTGGGTGTTGTCGATGACGGAGTTGGGGGCGTAGCCGCGGTCGAGCCAGGACTTCCACTGGGTCAGCGCCGCGACGGCCGGGGGAGCGGACAGGTCGGTCAGCGCCGCTCCCGAGCCCCAGAACCACGGCAGGAACTGGAAGCTGCCCTCCTCGGTGCCGATCGCGGAGAACGTGATGCCCTTCTTCCCGGCCGCCTTCACCTTGCCCAGCGCCGTTTCGAGCGACGCCCAGTCCGTGACGGAGGCGGGGTCGACGCCCGCGGCGGCCAGGACGTCCTTGTTGTAGTACAGCGCGAGCGTGTTGGCCCCCAGCGGCACGCCGTAGGTGCGGTTCTGCACGGTGCCGGCGGCCACCAGGTTCGGTTCGGCAGGCGAGGCATCCAGCCCGACCTCGTCGTTCGCCTTGAGCACGCCCGCTTCGACCATGGTGGACACGACCGGGTTGTCCAGCACGAGCACGCTCGGCGCGGTGCGCTGCTGGGCGGCGAGCAGCACCTTGCCGGTCAGGTCGGTCGTGTCGTAGGACTGGCGCTGGATCTTCACCCCGGCCCCGGCAGCGCACTCGTCGATCACCTTCGCCCACGCGGAGTCGGCCGTGAACTGCGGGTACGGGTCCCAGATCGAGAACGTGCCGGTGGTGCCGGCGCTGCCGCCGGTGTCCGGGGACGACGAGCAGGCCACCATCGTCGCGGCGAGGGCGACCGCCGTCAGCGCGGCCGGGATCGGACGGGTGCGCGGGGGGTACGGCATGGGGTCCTCCTGGCGGCTACGGCGACGACAGTCATCGAACCGGTTCGATGATGGGAGCCGGGTCAACGTAGTCCGAGGCGCCGCCCGTGCGCAAGGGTGCGCGTTTCCAGGTGGCAAGATGGTCGAACCGGTTGCCGCCGACGGATCCGGGGACGGGAAGCGCACATGAACATCGGCGAGATCGCCAAGCGGGCCGGGGTCTCCCGCAGCACGGTGTCCTACGCGCTGAGCGGCAAGCGGCCGGTGTCGGCGCGGACGGTGCGGCGGATCAACGACGTCATCGCCGAGCTGGGCTACCGGCCCAACGCCAGCGCGCGAGCACTGGCCGAAGGGAAGACCCGGACCATCGGGCTGGTGATCCCCCCGGCGAGCGCGCGCCTCACCGACGCGCAGCTGGGGTTCGTGGCCAGCGTCGTGGAGGCCGCGGCGGCGCACGACCACGACGTGCTGCTCTCGCCCAGCGGCGGCGACCACGACCGCTCGTTCGAGCGCATCGTGACCGGGCGCCGGGTCGACGGCGTGATCCTCATGGAAATCCTGCTCGAGGACGCCCGGGTCGACCGGCTGACCGGCGCCGGGCTGCCGTTCGTGGCGATCGGGCACGTCGAGCACCCCGGCGCGTCGTGGTGGGTCGACGTCGACTACGCGACGCTGATCGGGCGGTGCGTGCGCCACCTCGCGGACCTCGGCCACGACCACGTCGTGCTGATCAACCGCTCCGAACACCTGGTCGCCGCGGGCTACGGCCCGGCGGTGCGCGCCACGGCCGGGTTCGTCGGCGCGACCGCCGAGTGCGGGATCACGGGGCACACCGTGTGCTGCGCCGACGAACCGGCCGCGGGGCTGGAGTGCTTCGAAGGGATCCGGGCCCGGTGGCCCGAGGTCACCGCCGCGGTGACGATCAACGAAGCCGCCCTGCCCGGGGTGCAGCGGGCCCTCGACCGGGCCGGCCTGGACGTCCCGCGGGACTTCTCGCTCACCGGGGTGCTCGCCGACCGGCTGGCCGAGGACTTCCACCCGCCGCTGACCGCGGCGGACGTGCCCGCGGGGGAGATGGCTCGCCTGGCGGTGGACCTGCTGCTGGAGCAGATCGGCGACCGGTCGGCCGAGCCGCGGCACGCCCTGTTGCGGCCGGCGGTGGCCCTGCGGTCCAGCACCGGCGCCCGCCGCCGATCGTTGTAAGCCTCGGCGGAATCGGTTCGACGCCATTTGGCCGCTTGTTGGCGAATCCCTGACGGCGTAGCTTCACTCCTTGGTCGAACCGGTTCGATGTTGCCGCATCCCTCGCTGTCCGTGCCCAAAGGAGTCGCACGTGATCTTTTCGCGCGAGCGCGCCCGCCGTGGCTTCGCCGCCTTCCTCCTCACCGCCGCCCTCACCGGCGCGTCCGCCGTGGCTCTCGCCGAGCCGGCCCGGGCCGCCGACGAGTCGATCGCCGTCGACTTCTCCGCCGGGGGTGGTACGCCGGCCTACCGGGCGTCCGGCTGGATCTACGGCATGACCGAGAACGCCTCGGCCCCGGCCGACCACTTCTACCGGGACATGAAGTTCCAGGCCATGCGCGCCGGCGGCGCGCAACTGGACAGTCCGGGCGGCTGGGTCTCGGGCCGGTACGACCGCCGCTGGAACGCCACCCGGGCCCAGCTGCTGCGCACCCGTGCGCTCGGCGGCCGGTTCGTCCTGCTGGTGCACGACCTGTGGGGTGCGGACGGCTACCCGATCTCCCGCTTCCCGGGCGACAACGGCGACTGGACCGACTACGACAACTTCCTCACCCGCCTGATCGGCGACGTGCGGGCCACCGGCGCCCCCGTGGAGTGGGACCTCTGGAACGAGCCCAACATCTCGCTCTTCTGGAACCGCCCGCAGAGCCAGTACTTCGCGCTGTGGCAGCGCGCGTACCAGCGGATCCGCGCGGCGTTCCCGGCGCAGCCCATCATCGGCCCGAGCCTCGCCGGCGTCCCGTCGACCTCGGCCGGCTGGTGGACGCAGTACCTGGACTTCGTCCGTTCCGCGAACGTCGTCCCGGACATCGTGAGCTGGCACTCCCTGCCGGGCGATCCGGTGG
This sequence comes from Amycolatopsis sp. cmx-4-83, assembly GCF_046548815.1. Taxonomy (NCBI): domain Bacteria; kingdom Bacillati; phylum Actinomycetota; class Actinomycetes; order Pseudonocardiales; family Pseudonocardiaceae; genus Amycolatopsis; species Amycolatopsis sp. cmx-4-83. The sequence goes on from NZ_JAEBEF010000003.1 coordinate 461,573, forward strand.
CGAACGTCGCCGCCGCCAACGCTTCCCTCGACTCCCGCGGCATCCCGCACCCGCGGCCGTACCAGATCAACGAGTACGGCGCGTCGAACGAGCAGAACCCCGGCGACGGCTCGTGGTACATCACCCGGCTCGAACGGGCCGGCGCCGACGGGCTCCGCGCCAACTGGGCCAGCGGGGGAAACCTCCACAACGACCTCGGCAACCTGCTCGTCCACGATTCCGCCGGGCAGCACCAGCCCAAGGGGGAGTGGTGGGTCTACCGGTTCTACGGCTCGCAGACCGGCCGGATCGCCGCCACCACGCCCAGCGGTTCGTACGACGCGTTCGCCACGGCGACGAACGGAACCGCGAAGGTGCTCCTCGGCGGTGGTGGCACGACCGGCAACGTCGCGGTCGCCCTGCGGCGCCTGGACGCCACCACGGGAATCGTCCAGGACAACCAGGTCCGGGTGCTCGTCCAGCGGATCCCCTACAGCGGCGGCGGCGCGGTCGCCGGTCCGGTCACCGTCCAGAACTCGGTGCTGACCCTGTCCGGCAACGCCGTGACGGTCAACGTCCCGCACACCAACGCCGACGACACGTTCACCCTCACGCTGCTCCCGCCCTCGGACGGCGGGTTCCCGTCTGTCGCCGTCGCCCAGCATTCCCAGCAGTGCTTGGACAACACCGGCCTGAGCACCGCCGACGGCAACCGGCAGCAGCAGTTCCCGTGCGAGGGCGGCGACCAGCAGCTGTGGAACTTCCGCCCGGTCTCCGGCGCGTTCACCGTCGTCAACCAGCAGTCGGGCAAGTGCCTCGAGGTGGCCGGCGCTTCGACCGCCGACGGTGCGGCGGTCCAGCAGGGAACCTGCAGTCCTGGTGCGGCCAACCAGCAGTTCACCTTGCGGAAGGTGACCTACGGCGGCAACGACTCCCACGACTACCAGCTGGCCGCCCGGCACAGCGGCAAGTGCGTCGACGTCAACCAGGCATCCACCGCCGCGCGCGCCCAGCTCATCCAGTGGACGTGCCGGGCGGTCACCCAGGGCAGCCCGCTGAACCAGACGTGGCGCCTGTGGGGGAGCGGACCCGGGTGATCCGGCGGCGCCGCCCGGTCCAGTGGCCGAGCAGGTTCGAGGTCGAATGGCTTCGCACGGAAACGATGACGCTCACCGCGGTCCGTCCCCCCCGTCGCGACCGCGCCGGCCGAGCCCCCGCGGCATCCGGCCGGCGACTCGCACCGGGCCGGCGGGACCGCGCCGCCGGACCGGTGCAGCGGCTCGGCTTGTCCGGTTCACGCTCGACACCCCGATCGAGGCGCTCGTCGGCGAAGGCTCAGGATCCGGGCGCGCCCGGATCCTGAGCCCGACCGGTCAGCCTCGCGCCTTCTTCGTCCGCCGCCGACTCACTCTGAACGCAGCGTGTCCAAACGGGTCACCTGCCGCAGCAACGGCATCGTCAACCCGGTCACCAGCAGGACCGCCGCCACCGTGGCGCCGGCCAGTGCGAGCAGCGCCGGGACGTCGATGATCATCGATCGGTCCGCCAGCCGCAGGATGGGGGCGGTCAGCCCGAGCCCTGCCGCGACCGCCAGTACCACGCCGACCACCACCGGAATCGCGGTCTGCCACAGCGATCCGCGAGCCAGTACCCCGATCGGCACCCCGGCAGCGGACAGCGCCGCGAGTGGCCGCCGCCGCTCGCTGATCTGCTCGATCGACAGCATCAGCAGGCTCATCGCCGCCACCGCGAGCACGAACAGCGACGCCGTGATCAGCACCGAGCGGAAGCTCTCCACCATCCGCTGGTCGCGTGCGGCGAAGTCGTCGAGGTAGTCGCTCTTGCTCACCGCGGCGTTCCACGCGAGCGAGTTGAGTGCCCTCGCGACGTTGTCGGTCAGTGTCCGCGGGTCGCCGGTGCCCGACACGTAGACCGCGACCGACGACCCCGGCAGCGCGAGCCCGCCGAGCGCGCCCGGCGTGACCAGCAGCTGGCCCTCTGCCGCTTTCGCCGGGTCGCCCGACGGCACGACCTTGACGGTGCTCGGCACTGTCCACTCAGGACCATTCACTTCGCTGTCGTGGTACCGGCTTTGCAGCCGCACCTTGCCGACCGGGGCGGTGGCGCCCCGGTCGGGCACGACGAAGAACGCGTCGCCGTCGGCGCAGCTGCCGACGTCCGCTTCCACCTTGAGCGCGACGCAGTCGCCGACCACGCCGTAGGTCTGCTCTTGCCCGGACTGGATCACGATGTTCCGGGCCGGGTGCGTCCCGGTCACCCCGGCCGCCGACGCCGCCAGCCGGACGACCTCCGCCTCGTGTGCGGCGGTCGTCTGCACCCGCACCGGAGCCGTGGCCGCGCCGGCCGGTGGGGTCTGCTGCCGGACGCTGCCGCTGAGCGAGGTGAGCACGCCCTGGATCAGGATCGTGCCGGCCAGTACGACGACCAGGCCGGACACCACACGACTGGCGGTGCCGCTGTCCAGCTGCAGCCGCCGGATCGCGAGCTGCCACGACGGCGAACCGCCGTGCAGCCGCTCGACGATCCGCTCGACCAGCCACGGCAGCAGGGCCGCGACGCCCACGAGCAGGAACACGCTGCCCGCCGCGAGCGCCAGCCCGCCGGCTGTGTCGCCGTTCCCGCGGTCGAGAAGCAAGGTGCCGGCCAGGAACAGCACGCCGGCAGCGGTGAGCGCCCAGCGCCACCACATCCGCCGCCGCATCGGCTTGCCCTGGCGGACCACGCCGAGCGGTTCCACGATCGTGCGGCGCAGCCCGAACATCGCCGAACCGACGGCGAGTCCGGGCACGAGCAGCACGATCATCACGACCAGCGGCCAGTCCGGGACGAAGTCCTCCGGGAAGATCCGCAGGCCGAACGGCAGGATGTCGGCGATGAACGTGCGCAGCACGGCGAAGAACCCGAGGCCGGCCACGAGCCCGATCCCCGCCCCGACCAGTGACTCGGCCGCCGCGACCCGCTTGACCTGCCGCGCGTCGAGGCCGAGCAGCCGCAGCGCGGCGAGCCGGCGTTCCCGCTGCGCCGCGCCCATCCGCGACGCGGTGGTCACGAAGATCAGCAGCGGCAGCAGCAGCACCGCGGCGATCGGCAGGACGATGGCCAGCATGACCGCCGGCACCCCGAGCCCGGTGTAGGGCCGGCCGAACGCGTAGACCGCGGCGCCCCGGTCGCCTTCGGCCTGGATCCGCGCGGCCGGCACCCCGTAGTACGCGCTCAGGTCGCCGGCGTCGGCGACGCCGTCGCGCGACAACTGGCCTACGACGTGCCCCGGCAGCTTGGCCCGCATCGAGTCGCCGCCGGGCGAAGCCAGCTTCGCGGCGAGCTCCGGCGACACGACCAGCTCGCCCGGCGCGGGCAGGTGAGCGAGGCCCGGCGGTATCGGCGAACCCGGCCCGGTCGCCGCGACCGCGGTGAGTGTGACGAAGTCCTCGCCGACCGACGGGTACCAGCTGTAGGTCAGCAGCGGGGCGACGCCCGCGCGCGGCTCGGTGACCGGCTTGATCGCCGCCGCGCGGGCGGCCCGTGCGTCGGCCAGGTGGTGCACCGCGGCAGCGGGCAGCAGCACGGCGACCGCGAGCGCGATCCCGAACGCGGTCATCGCCAGGCGCAGCAGCGCCGCGCCGGACATCCGGCCGCCCCCGACGGCCAGCCGGAGGCCCAGCGCCAGATCCCGCATCACGCGACCAGCTCCCGGTCGACCGTGTGCCCGTCCCGCACCACGATCTCGCGGTCCGAGTAGGCCGCGACCCGCGGCTCGTGGGTCACCAGCACCACCGCGGCGTGCGTTTCCCGCGCGGCCTGGGTGAGCAGTCGCATGACTTTCTCGCCGTTGAGCGAGTCGAGCGCGCCGGTCGGCTCGTCCGCGAAGACCACCTTCGGCCCGGTCACCAGTGCCCGCGCCACCGCGACCCGCTGCGCCTGCCCGCCGGACACGTCCCCGGGCCGGCGCTTCGCCAGTCCGTCGACCTCCAGCCGGGCGAGCCATTCGGCCGCCTTGGCCTCGGCCTGCTTGCGCCTGGTCCCGGTCAGCCGCAGCGGGAACGCGACGTTCTCGAGGCACGACAGCTCGGGGACGAGCTGGCCGAACTGGAACACGAAGCCGAACTCGGTGCGCCGCAACGCGCTCCGCCCCCGGTCGTCCATCTCGACGAGGTCGGCCCCGCGGTAGGTGATGGTGCCCGCGTCCGGCCGGACGATGCCGGCGAGGCAGTGCAGCAGCGTCGATTTACCCGAACCGGACGAGCCCATGATCGCGAGCACTTCCCCCGCCGACACGGACAGCGCCGCCCCGTCGAGCGCCCGTGTCGGACCGAACGACTTGTGCAGCCCGTTGCCGACGAGCAACGGCGTTCCCGGCCCGGTCATGCGCGCACCGCCTTCTCGAGTTCGCCGAGGCGCGCGGCGGTGAGGTCCAGCCACCGCAGGTCCGCCTCGAGGTGGAAGAGCGCGTGGTCGCAGATCAGCTGATCGGCGAGGTCGCCCCCGTTCTTGCGCTTGGTGAGCTCACGCATCACCTGCAGGTGTTCGGCGCGCTGGACGTCGAGCACGTCGGAAGCGCTGCGCCGGGACAGCAGCGCGAGCACCACCTTTGTGTAGAGGGTGTTCTGCAGGTACGGCTGCGGGTTCTCCGGCGTGCGCAGCCACGTCTCGACGTCGGTGACTCCCGCGTCGGTGATCGTGTAGCGCTTTCGCTCCGGCCCCTCGCCGCTCTCGACGCCCGCCACCTCGACCATGCCGTTGCGCAGCAGCCGGGACAGCGTCGAATAGACCTGGCCGTAGGCGAGCGGGCGATCGTGCCCGAACTGCTCGTCGTACGCGCGTTTCAGGTCGTAGCCGTGCCGCGGCCCGGGTTCGAGCAACGCGAGCAGGGTGTGGGGAACCGACATTCTCCTGGTGCCTCCTTGACCCGGGTTTCCGGGGATGGCGCCACTATACATGAGGTGTATACCCCGTGTGTATACCACCGCGAAGCAGGTCATCCCCGCGGATCACGGGACGATGGCTGGTCGAGCCGGGCCGTGCAGGTCGAAACAGGCTTCGGGAGTGCGGATGCCCGTTCGCGCCGAGCGAGGGCCCGTACCGCGCGGTGGGTGAAGCCCGGTGAGAGCCGGCCTGCTCCGGCGTGGCGAGGGCCGCCACCGTGGTGATGATCAGGACCCGGTCGGAGCAGCGCTCGGCCAGCCGGCCGAGCGGCGGCGAAGCTGATCATACCCTTACGTGAGAGTAGTGTTGGCTGTCATGCCGGTCCCCGGTGGTGCGGGTGCGTTACCGTTGGCGGCCAGGCGGAGGAAGGGATCCGGCGTGGGCGAGCAGATGCAGATCGGCGAGGTGGCCGAACGCACCGGGCTGTCGCTGCGCACGATCCGCTACTACGAGGAAGTCGGCCTCGTCGTGCCGAGCGCCCGCAGCCAGGGCGGGTTCCGGCTCTACACCGAGCCGGACGTCGGCCGGCTGCTGCTGATCAAGCGGATGAAGCCACTGGGGTTCCAGCTGGAGGAGATGCGCGACCTGCTCGCCATCCTCGACCCCGTCCCCGGCGGCCCGCACATCGACGATCCCCAGGCTCGGCTTGAGGGGTTCAGCGAGACGGCCGAGAAGGCTTGCGCCGAGCTGCGCGCGAAGCTGGCCACCGCCGAGGAGTTCGCCGCACTGCTGCGCACGTCCCGCGCCGCGGGCGCGGGGCATCCGGTGCGCTGACGGGCGTCAGCCGCCTTCGGCGACCAGGGGTTCCAGCACCAGTTCGGGGTGTCCGCGCTGCAGCAGCCGAACATCCATCTCTTCGCCGAACAAGGCCAGGTCCGTGCCGTCGAGCCGGGTGAGGACCTCGCTGCGCCGACCGGCGTCGACGAGCGGCCGCTGTGCCGGATCGGCGAGCCGCCGCACGGCGTGGTAGGCCAGGTGCTCCAGCCGGATCGGTGAGGTGAACTCGTGCTCCATCCGGTGCGCGGCCACTTCGAACTGCATCGGCCCGACCGCCGCCAGGACGGGTGCGGCGTCGCCGCGGCGGTCCGAGCGCAGCACCTGCACGACCCCTTCGGCGCCCAGCTGCTCCACCCCCTTGCGGAACTGTTTCGCGCGGCCGATGTCGGCCGGCCGGGCGACGGCGAAGTGCGCCGGAGCGAAACTGGGCAGCCCCGGGAACCGCACCGGGGGTTTGCCGCTGTAGAGGGTGTCGCCCACCCGCAGTGCGGTGGCGTTGACCAGGCCCACGACGTCGCCGGGATACGCGGTGTCCACTGTGGAGCGTTCCTGGCCGAAGATCTGCTGGGCGTACTTGGTCGCGAACGGGCGCCGGGTGGTGGCGTTGGTGACCACCATGCCGCGTTCGAACACCCCGGAGCAGACCCGGGCGAACGCCACCTGGTCGCGGTGCGCGGGGTCCATGCCGGTTTGCACCTTGAACACGAACGCCGAGAACGGCGCGTCCAGCGGGCGGACACGGTCTTCGACGTCCCGGCGGGGCGCGGGCTCCGGGGCGAGGTCGACGAGCAGGTCCAGCAGCCGCCGGACCCCGAACCCGCGAACCGCGGCGCCGAAGAGCACCGGAGTCGCGGTGGCGGCGGTGAACCGGGCGGCGTCGAACTCGCCTTCGCTGGCCTGCAACAGCTCCACCTCCTCGCGGGCCCGCAGCCACTCCCGCCCGAGCTCCGCTTCGGCCTGCGCGCGGTCCAGCCGGACCTCGGGCGCGGCGTCACCACCCGCGGGCAGGTAACGGAGAAGGTCGGCGCGGTCGACGTCCAGCACGCCTCGGAGGTGGCCGGCCGGGCCGACCGGCCACGTGACCGGCATCGCGGCCAGCCCGATCCGCTCGGACAGCTCGTCACACAGCGCGAGCGCGTCGCGGCCGGGCCGGTCCCACTTGTTGACGAACGTGATCACCGGGATCCCGCGGTAGCGGCAGACGTCGAACAGCTTGAGCGTCTGCGGTTCCAGCCCCTTGGCGGCGTCCAGCAGCATGACCGCGGAATCGACCGCCGAGAGCACCCGGTAGGTGTCTTCGGAGAAGTCGGCGTGCCCTGGGGTGTCCACCAGGTTGATCACGGTCTCGCCGTAGGCGAACTGCAGCGCGGCCGAGGTGATCGAGATACCCCGGGCGCGCTCCATCTCCATCCAGTCCGAGGTCACACCGCGCCGGCCGGCCTTGCCGTGCACCGCGCCGGCTTCGGCGAGCACCTTCGCGTGCACGGCGAGCGCTTCGGTCAGCGTCGACTTGCCCGCGTCCGGGTGGCTGATGACCGCGAACGTGCGCCGGCGCCGCGCTTCCCGGGATACGTCGCCGGTCCGGCCTGACGTCATTCGTCCTGCAGTCACGCGTCCTCGCAACCTCGTAAATCTACCCTGACGTAAGAGTAGTGTAGGGTCACTGTGCTCAGGGGAGAGCACCCTGCTCAACCGGCATCGGGCTGCCGCCACGAGCCCGACCCCCACCTGACGCCAGGTGAGCGTTGCCGCCGAAGGTGCCTCCCGTGCCGCCGGCTCGCCGGGACCACCGCTGCCCGACTCCGTCGTCGAGCCGAGGAGCATCCCTGCGAACCGAGCAGGTGTCGTGATCAAGCCGAGCCAACCCTCGCCCGACCCGCCGTCCGCCAGAGCGGCGCCGCGAGCGGCCGAATTGTGACGGCTGTGGCCCGTTCCGGCGCATCCGTCACAGCTGACACAGGTGAGATCTCTGCAGGTGAGTCTCCCTTTGGGTCGGCGTCGCGAGGGGGAGTCGTGGCGGCCAGCTGGACGGGCTGTGACGGCCGGCCTCGCGCACCTGACTCCGGGGCACGTGGCGAAGACTGCGGTCCCAGGCGGCTACCGCGTGCTCGCCGACGATTCCCCAGCGCTTCCGGGCGGCGAACGCCCTGGTCCAGATAGTCGAAGCGGCTCGGTGGTCAGGTTGCCGGGCACTCCGATCATTGATCATTCCGCCTCGTATGCGCACACAACCAGACGCGGACGTCACCACCGAGCCGACCGGCACCATCGCGATGGACTACCTCCGCAAGACCGTCGCCTGGTGGGACCGGACCACTCCGAAACACCGGAAGCGTCGGCGACGGTGGGCGGGTTTACGTCTTCGAGCACCTGGGCGAGCGGGTGGTTTCTGATTGTCGGCCGGAGATGTGGGACTGCGCTCCGCCCGCCGGTGGTACGCACGAACGACGATGCGAACGCGTCGTTCCGGGCGTCCTCGGTTGCCGGCGCTGGACATCCTCCACCGTCGCCACGCCTGAGTCATCGAGGAGACGCCCGGCCGGTGGTGCCGGTGGCGCAGCACCCGTGGTGCGGGCGGAGAGGTCCTGCGATGCCACGCCCCGCGCCGCAGCCGTGCGCACCGTACCGGGGACAGATCCCCGATCAGCGGCAGCGCCGGGCGGTGGTCGACAGTTCCCCGTCCAGCTGCGGGGCGGTGTTACTGCTCAAGCTTCTGCCCGTCGGCCGGCCTCGGTGCCGAGGTTCGCCAGATTGCGCTGATAGTGCTCGCGGGCAGGGAGGCCGCCGGCTTGAGCGCGGGTCAATGCCGCTTCCCAATGGCGTTTCGCGCGGGGTAGGTCCTCCTCGTCGTGTGCGATGCGGGCGAGGCCGTCGTGAGCTGCGGCTTCGGTCGAGTTGTCACCATCGTCGGCGGTGAGTCTCAGTGATTCGTGGAAGCATTCTGAGGCCAGAGCCGGGGCATCGAGGTCGAGGTGTGTTTGCCCGAGAACCGTGAGCGCGTGACTTTGTATGTCGCGGTTTCTGATGCGGCGGGCGAGGACGAGTGCCGCGCGGGCCCCATCGAGGGCGGCGGTGAAGTTGCGTCGTTGGCGGTGGCTGTCCGCGATGGTGTAGAGGTTGCGGCCCTCGATTTCGGTCGCGCCGATCTCGCGGCTGATCGTCATCGATTTTTCGAGGTTCTGCAGCGCAGCGTCGATGTCTCCAAGGCGGAGCTGGGCGTGGCCGAGATTGTAGAAGGCCACCGCCTTGATGTGCGGGTTGCCCAAAACGGGGTCCTGCGCCAGCACCTTCGTGGCGGCGGAGATGGCGTCGTCGTAGTCGCCGAGAGCGATGTGAGTGGCCGCGAGGTTGATCAGTGCGGCGGCCTTGTCGAATGGCGTTCCGACCTCACCCAGGAGCGTGAGTGCATAACGGAAGCTGGTGCGCGCCTCAAGAAAACGGCCCAGCCGGAAGTGCGCGATCCCGAGGTTGCTGTGCGCGCGACCGGCTCCGCGGTCGTCACCCAGCTCTTGTTCGAGCGCGAGCCCCGCGTGTAGCGCACGCAGCGCTGCGTCCAAGCGACGAGCGGTGATCAGGGACTTGCCGAGGCCTCGGTACAGGTCGGCCTTGACCTCCGGAGAGCCGACCTCGAGGCCCGATTCATAAGCGGCCAGCGCCTCGTCCAAGTAGCCCTGTCGCTGCAGAACCGGCCCGAACAACGACGCCAGCTCGGCGGTCTCTTCCGACAGACCGGACTCGCCGGCCAGGTGAATCAGCTCGGCGATGGTGAGGTGCTCGGTGTCGATCACCGATCGCACGTCGTGTGCGTTGCGCATGTCCGGCAGGGGGTGACGGCTGGGCCCCCTCTCGTCATTCCCCACCGGGTGCGCCACTCGTTCGGCGGTGTGGCCGAGGTCGAGGTAGTACTCCACGACGCGACCGATCGCCTCGGTGCGTTCACCGTCGGAGCACAGCGAGCGGGCGAACTGGCGCAGTAGGTCGTGGAACAGGTACCGGTCGGGAGCCCGGTTCACGAGCAGGTTGACATCGACCAGCTCTTCAAGGGTCTCGCGTGCGTCGGGCAGTGCGACGCCCAAGGCGGCGCCGGCGGCGGGTACACCGAAGTCGCCCCCGGGTAGCAGGCCCAAGCGTCGGAAGGACCGCTGCGTGGAAGCGGAGAGGTTGTCGTAGGAAACGGCGAAGGCTGAGCGGACGCTGCGGTCTTCCGCGGCCAGCTCGGCCAGCCGACGGCTTTCGTCGCGCAGAAGGTCCGCCAGGTGCGAGACCGTCCACCGTGGTCTGCTGCGCAACCGCGAGGCGGCGATCCGGATGGCGAGCGGCAGGTAGCCGCAGAGCGCCACCACGTCGGCGACCGGCCCATCGGCAGGTCGCCTGTTCGCGACCCGGCAGAACAGCTGTTCGGCTTCGCCTGGTGGCAGCACGTCGATCGAGAGTGATGACGCGCTCTCCAGAACGGTGAGCCGACGTCTGCTCGTCACCAGCACCCGCACGCGAGGCGAGGCGGGGAGCAGGGGACGCACCTGCGCGGTGTCGGCTGCGTTGTCCAAGACGACAAGCATCCGCCGCTCGGCCATCACCGAGCGCCACAGGTCCGCGCGGAGGTCCACGCCCTCGGGGATCTTTTCGGGTAGCACGCCGACACCGCGCAGCAGCACGTCGAGTGCCGCGTCCGGCTCCAACGGCCGCCGACCGGGGGTGTGGCCGTGCAAGTCGACGAAAAGCTGCCCATGGGGGAATCGGCTGCGGGTCAGGTGACCGACTCGCACGGCCAGTGTGGTCTTCCCGATACCGGGCATACCGTCGATCGCCGAGATGACCACGGCGGTCTCGGAGGCCTTCTCCACCAGCTCCACGAGATCGCGGACTTCGTCGTGACGGCCGGTGAAGTCCGGGAGGTCGCGCGGCAGGGATCGAGGTTCCGCGGCTGCGGCCACGTGTTGGGTGGCCGGCGTCGTCGCCAGCGCGATGTCGCCGCGCAACACGCGTTCGTGCAGGTCGCGCAACTCCGGGCCGGGGTCGACGCCGAGTTCGTCGGCCAACCGGTCTCGGTGCTGCTCGTAGGCCCGCAGCGCGTCCGCCTGCTTTCCCTCACGGCACAGCGCGCTCATCAGGTGCGCGACGAACGGCTCGCTGGTCGGGTACTCGTCGGTGAGCGCGGACAGTTCACTGGTCAGACCAGTTGTATCGCCGGTGGTCACCCGCAGGTGGATCAGCAGTTCGTGGGCCGCGAGCCGTTGCGCGGCCAAAGATGCCGCAGCAGCTTCGAACTCTCGGCCGTCCAGTCCGGCGAACGCCGTACCCCGCCAAAGGGACAGGCCCGCGCGCACCACATCGATGGCGTCGTCGTTCGCGCCGGCGCGGGCCAGTTCGCAGGCGCGCTTCACCGCGCGGGAGAACCGCAGGACGTCAGCCTGGTCGTCGTCGATGCACAGGCGGTAGTTGCCGGAGTCGGTCATGACAGTGGCACCGGCGCCGCCGAGATCACGCCGAAGCCTGGAGACGGCGTTGCGCACCTGGCTTCGAGCCGTCGCGGGAGGGTCGTCGTCCCAGAGCACGTCGATCACCTGATCGGGTGACACGGTCGTGTTCGCTCGGAGGAGGAGCAACGCCAGCAGCCGTTTTTGGCGATATCCGCTGAGCGTGCGAGACGCGCCATCGACCCTTACCTCGAGAGGTCCGAGTACGTCGATGCTGATCTCGCTCACTCCTGGATTATCCACGCGACCGGGACAAGGCTGCGCGCACACGATGGCAGTCGAGCCCGGGGACCGAAGCCCTCCCCGCTCAGCGTGGCGAACGGCCGCTCGCCATCCCGATATCCACCGTTACCCGCGCGTGGATATCGGACGGATACAGACTTCGGGCAGCCTGGGCGCATGGCTGAACACCTGGATGTCGCAGTCCGGCGCCTGGCCCTCGGCGCCGGGAAACCCAGCCGCGCTACACCGCCGGACGGCACCCACCGCCGAGGGGGCGCTGGGTGCCGGCTCCACCACAACCGATCATGAGGACACGCGGCGCCACCCCGGCGTCACCGACGACCGCCGGGCTGTGCGCGTCGCGCGTTGCCCCGGCGAAGGCGAGCGCTCGGAGGCAGGGGGACGGCTCGTCGATGTAGTTCTGGACGTGCCGGGACCATCGGCCACGAGCGAGGAGTTCGCAGGACAGCCGGATGGGGCGCGGGTCCGGTCGGCGCGATCGCCGAACTGACGGCTGTTCCCGGGCAGCTGGCCGCGACGTCCCGCAGAGCCCCGACGCGGGCTGGTCGTCCGGCGAGGTCGTCCGGACGAGGAGCAACCGACCCGGGGGAGGGTGAGTCAAGCCATGCCACGTGCGGAACGACCGTTGGACCTGGACGGTTCCGCTCTCACGGAGTTCGCCGCCGGCCTGCGGAAACTACGGCAAGCCGCCGGCGGCCTGCCGTACCGCGAACTGGCGAAGCGCGCTCACTTCTCCTCGACGACGTTGTCTGATGCGGCCGGCGGCCGGCGGCTGCCCAGCTTGACGGTCGCACTGGCGTACGTCGCCGCCTGCGACGGCGATCGGGACGAGTGGGAACGCCGCTGGCACGCTGTCGCAGCCGAGCTCGACGACGGCGCTGCCGAACAGGACGACACGCCCACCGCGAACGCGCCGTATGTGGGGCTGGCACCTTACGGTCCCTCGGACGCCGACCGGTTCTTCGGGCGCGAGCGGCTGGTCGGCGACCTGCTCGGCAGGCTGCGGCGTCAGCGCCTCTTGGCCATCTTCGGGCCCTCTGGTTCAGGGAAGTCGTCGATCCTGCGCGCCGGGCTCGTTCCCGAGCTGGTGTCGATGGCCGACGCTGGACCGGTTGTGCTGTTCACACCTGGCCCGCACCCGCTGAAGGAACTGGCGCTGCGGCTCGCCCCGCTGCTGGGTACCACGGCGTCCGTGGTCGAAGCGGAAATCTCGGCTGATCCGCGCGCCGTGTCGTCGCTTTGCGACCAGGTGCTGCTCGACCGGCCCCACCCGGCGGAGGTGGTGATCGTCGTCGACCAGCTCGAGGAGATCTTCACGCTCTGCGCCGACCGGAACGAGCTGGCTGCGTTCCTGGCGCTGCTGCTCGGCGCCACGTCGGCCGGAACGCGATGCCGGGTGGTCCTCGGGGTGCGCGCGGACTTCTACGCGCACTGCGCCCAGCACGAAGCCTTGGTCGCAGCTCTGCAAGACGCCCAGATCACCGTGGGGCCGATGACGGCGGACGAGCTGCGGCGGGTGATCACCCGGCCCGCGACCAGTGCCGGCTGCGCGGTCGAGGCCGACCTGCTCAGCGTGCTGGTCGCGCACACCCACGGACAAGCCGGTGTGCTGCCGCTGCTGTCGCACGCACTGCTGGAGACGTGGCGCCGGCGCAAGGGGAACACCTTGACCCTCGCCGGGTTCCAAGCGGCCGGTGGATTGGACGGCGCGCTCGTCCGGACCGCGGAGACTATTTTCGGCGGACTGACGACGCAGCAGCAGCACCTGGCTGAACGCCTTTTCAAGCGATTGGTCGTCTCCGGAGAGAACACCGAGGATACCCGACGCCGTCTCGCTCGAGATGAAATCGAGGACAACCCCGACACGAACACCGTCATCGGCGTCCTCGGTGGCGCTCGTCTGGTGACCCTTGACCGGGATACAGTCGAGATCACCCACGAAGCCCTCATCGGTGCGTGGCCACGGCTGCAGCGTTGGCTCAACGCTGATCGCGAGGGCCACCGGATCCATCGCGAACTCAGTGACAGCGTCACCGCTTGGGAAATCCACCACCGTGATCCCGCGCTCCTGCTCCGTGGCAACCGGCTGGCCGTCATCGCCGACTGGGCTGCGCGATCCCATGAGCTGACCAGCCGGGAGCACGACTTCCTCGAGATCTGCACCTCTGCCCGAGACCGCCGGGAATCGGCGAGCCGCCGGCGAATCCAGCGCCAGAACGTGTTGATCGTGCTGCTGACCGTTGTCGCGCTGCTGGCCTCCGCCGCGCTGACTTTCGCTGTCGACGCTGAGCGCAGGGCCACAGAGGAACGAAACGCGGCCTTGGCCCTCCGAGCTGCAACCGCCGCCATGGATCTCATCCCCCGTGATCCGAAGCTGGCCGCTCAGCTGGCTCTCGCCGCCCACCGATTGCGGCCATCCCAGGAGACCCGGGAAGCATTGGTCAGCGCGGAGGCAATGGCGCAAGGCAGTAAGCTCCCGCAGGGGAGAGTCACCATCTCGAGTGGTGCCCGCACCTTGGCATTGCTCGACGAGACGTTGCGCGCGACGACGATATACGCCATCGACGGGCGAGGGCATCCGGAGAAGAAGTACACCATCCGGAGCGCTGGTGTGGTAAAGGATGAAAGATTCAGTCCGGATGGGGGGTTTCTCGCTGTCGCAGTACCGGGCGGATCCTTGGAGATCTGGGACCTCGGCAACGAGTCGGGCGAACCGAAGAAGTCGGCGACATTGCCCAGTGCTTCCGTGGTGGGGGACTGGTCGCCGGATGGTCGTTACATGATTACGGGTTTCTTTCCCGAGTCGCCGACCGGTGAAACGGCGTTGAAGGATCACCCGCCCGTGATATGGGACCTGGCGGTCCCGGCGAACCCGGTGCGTGTCCGGGTTTTGGAAGGCGTCGCCGGCCTCGGGGTGAAATTCGCCGGAGATGGGCGGACGATAGCGAACAATCCCGCTTCGGTTCCGGATGTGTCAGATCAATCCGTCGACTTGATGACTCTCGACCATGGGCAACCTCGGGTCATCTCGAGTCTTCGGGGGAATCACAACTGGTCCTTCACGGACTTGGGCTTCCCGCTGGGCGGCCGGCGGGCGGTGCTCACGCAAACCACCGGAGTGGGCAAGTTCGCCTACTCGGTGTGGGACCTGTCGAAGAAGGAGAATCCGGCTGCGTTGGGGAGATTCGTCCTTCCTGATGGATTCGTGCCTGCGCTGGGCATCGTCACGGACCTCAATCCGGATCAAGTGGTCACGACGGATGGCAGCTTCACCTCGGTCTGGAACATCGGGGAAATTGCGAGTCCGAAGTTGATCGCCAGATTCAGGACCGGCGGCGCGAAATCTTCTGATTTTCGCCTGACGGCTGCTCGGGATGGTTTACTCGGGGTCGTCTTCCGGCACGGGAACGAACTCACGCTGGTGCGCTGGCAGTTCGACCCGGCCGACTCGATCGCGCAGTTGTGCGCGGGCGGTGACGAGTTGCCCGCGGAGGTCCGGGCTCACTACTTCCCGGGTGTCTCGTACTCGTCTCCGTGTTGACGACACGGGCGTCCCGGTGCCTGGGACGTGGGTGCCGCGACCCGCAGTGGGTGAAGCCGCCGGGTTCGCACCGGCGATCCGGGCGTGCTTCCCTTGCGCAGTCCTGGCGGTTTCCGTGTTCGAGGAGGAAACAGGAAACTACTCCCCGTGTCAAACTGGGTACGTTGTGCTTCAGGTTATGACGCCGAACCTCGACCTCGATGGTCAGCTGCTGCCCGACGAGAACCGCTGGGGTCCGGGCTACGGCCCCGGGCGGCCCTACCCCGAGCGGACGCTCGCGGAGTTCGCGCGCTACGTCGGCGAGACCCGCCAGCCCGGCTACGGCGACCCGCTGCACGCCACAAGCCCGGGCTACCTGCCCGGCGCGCCGGGCACCCCGGCGCAAGTTCCGCCGGGTTTCGACGCCGTCGGCCACCCGAACCGCCGCTGCGCAGCGGCCGCGGCGGCGGATCCGGAGTTCCCGACCACGGCCGGGGACCGCCCGGTCCAGGTGGGCGCCGGGCTGCAGGAGTACTTCCGGTCGCGGGGCTGGGTGCTCGACCAGCACGGCCGGCCGCTGCACCCGCACCACGCGCAGCTGCTGGCCGACGTCCGGATCGGCCTGCCGGTCGGGCTGGGCTTCGCCTGGTGGCTGGGGGAGACCGCGGTCGTCGACGCCGTGGTCACCGCCGGTGGGGTCGTGTTGCTGACCACCCGCGACACCGACCGTGGCCGGATCCCGTGCCTGACCGGCGGGTACGCGGTCCCGGCCGACGAAGATCGCACGCCCGCGCAGTGGCGTGCCGGCGACCGGACGGTCACCGCGGGCGGGATCGTCACCGCCGCGGCCCGCAAGGTCCGCGAGGAGACCGGCCTGCGGGTGCCGGCGAGCGCGCGGATGCGGATCGTGCGCGCGATCCGGCCGATCAGCAGCCCGCACACCCTGAATGCCTGGACCTGCACCTACACCGTCCACGTCGACCTCGGGCCGGGTGCGCGCCCGGCGCTTCCGGGCGGTACTGGCGGCCGCTGGGTCGGCGTCGACGAGCTGCACGAGGACGTGCTGCACCGGCTCTGGCCCGATCACCGGCGCGGCCTGCTCGCCGCCCTCGCCTGACCACGGGCCCGAATCCGCGGCGAGCCGGACCGCGACGCCGGTCAGCCGTCGGAGGCGGCCGCGGCCGGCGCCTGCCGCTGCCTGATGATCTCGACCGGGCCCTGGGACGATCCGATCGCCCGCTGCGCCACGGTGGCGACGACAGCGTCGGCAGCAACGTCCTCGGTCGGGATGATCATGTCGGCGTGGTCGCACGCGGCCCCGCGCGTCGGGTGCAGGGAGACGTGACGGCCGTCCTCGAGGCCGTCGACGACCAGGACCCAGACGCTCGCGGCGGCGCGGTCGCGCATCATCCGGCAGCGCAGGTCCAGGGCGCCGCCGGGGGTGTAGCCGAGCCGTTCGGCCACGGCGAGGCTGTCGGCCGCCAGCCCGAGCTGGATCAGCCGCCCGGCGATCTCGGTCTCGGACGCCGCCGCCGCGGTGACCAGCTCGGCCAGCGGCCGACCGTCTTTCCAGCCTGCGTCAGGATCTCCTCCCGTGCGTGATGCCGGCGCCGGGAGGTGGTGCGGTCGAGGTTGGCTTCGACGTCGAAGTCCGGGTCGGCAGCGAGCAGGCCCCGCAGCACCACGTCGGCGTCGGCGCGCAGCACGGTGGTCTGCAGGTGCGGCGGAAGCATCTTCTTGCAGCGGGCCTGCAAGGCGCTGACCCGACGTTGCAGGGACACGGCCAGGTCGACGAGGGGGATCCCGGTGCGGAGCCCATCGAGCAGGATCTCGCTGTCGCGGGCCGACCAGTGCGAGCCGGCGCGCTGCGGCGCGGGCTCGGAGCCGGGATCGGCGGCATCGTGGCTTTCGGTGCTCACCCGGTCACGCCAGCCGGGTGCCGGGGAGCAGACATCGTTTCCCCCGGATGAGCGTCGCCCTGCTGAGCGCAACGTGTTGCAGTGGCGGGAAGCCGCGCCCAAAGTGATCTTGGTGGGAGGAACAAATCACGACAGGGAACTCAGAAGGTCACAGACCTGCAGGCCGGCGCGTGGCCGTGACGGCCGTGCTGCCGGCGCTCGCGGCCGGGGGCGGTGACGGGCTGTGCGCGTCGAGCGCAAAACGGTCTTGCGGCCGCCCGTCCGGCCCGCCCAGCGCAGTGACTACGACCTGGAACGCCAGGCCCGGGCGGGGGACGTCGAGGCGTTCGGGGAGCTGGTGCAGCGGTACTGCCCGGCGGTGACCCACATGATCAATTCTCGCGTCGTCGACCCGTTCGAGGTGGAGCGCCGGGTGGTCGAGGTCTTCTGCGCGGCGTGGCGCGACCTGCGGCATCCGCTGTGTCCCCACCGCGGGTTCCTCGGGATACTCAGCCACGCCCTCGCGGGCCGTCGAGGACGCGTCGGATCGCCGCCACTTCCGTTACCGGAGTCGTTTTTCGACGCCGTTGGACAGAAACGACGGAGTTCGCGGCCGTAAATTTCTGACGCGCTCAGCGGTGTAACAGTGGAATCGGCGTTCTCGACGTTCGAAGCGCGTGATGCGTTTCGCTCACCCTCCGGTTGAAAAAGCAGAGCGGAGGAGGACTTTGGTGTCCCCCGGGGGGTTGCTGTGGTGTCTGACGGGTCCGTCTTCGACCTCGGGTGGCTGAGCAGGTCGACCACCGTTCGCGTTGAGCTGGACGTTGTGGCGAACGTTCGGCTGATGACGAAAGCCAATATCGACGCTTACACCAAGAGAATCGCCTATCGCATGATCGGCGGGGTCGCGACCCGGCGGCCCTTCGACGTCAGGGTTCCCGTCGATGGGCATTGGTATGTCGTCGTGGACACGGAAGGTCTGCAGGCGAGCCGATTCCGAGTCGAAGTCACGATCCTCTCGTGAACGCCTGTCCCGTGAAGCACCAGCGTGCTGCCTCGCACCACCGGATTCCGCCGTCTCGGCGAGAACGGCTATTGGTCCGATGATCCGGACGTAGCCTGCCGGCGGCCTCGCCCGGTGGGCGCTCGTATCGCGCGTCGCGACCCCGAGCTGAGTCAGAGCAGCCCGGCGGTGGCGGCGTGCGCGGCGGCCGCCGCTCGCGACGGCACACCGAGCTTGCCGCGGATGTTCGACACGTGGCGGTGCGCGGTGTGGGCGCTGATCCCGAGCCGGCGCGCGATCTCCTGGTCGCTCAACCCTTGCGCGACCAGTCGCAGCACGTCGAGTTCGCGTTCGGAGAGCTCGCGGCGCGGCGAGCCGGCCCGGCGGGCGGGCCGGCCGGCGCCGAGGAACTCCCGCACGGCGCGGACGAGCCCTTCCACGTCCCCGCGCCAAGGCAGGTGATCGGTGCCGTCGAGCGGGACGAAGGTGGCGCCCGGGATGAGGGCGGCGACGTCCCGGCCCAGGGCGAACGGGATCGCGCGGTCGTCCCGGCGGTGCAGGACGAGCGTCGGCACCTCGATCGTGCCCAGCTGGTCTCGGACGTCGAACTCGTATACCGCCGCGAGTGAGCGCGCCGCTGTCTCCGCGGTGAGGCTTGCGCGCTGGAACCGGACGAACTCGTCGCGTTCCGCCGGGGTCGCGGTCGGCAGGAACAGGTCGGCGAGCACCCGGGACCCCACGCCCCAGTGCCGTCCGACGACCGCCAGCAGGGAATCGCGGGCTTCCGCCGTGGCGATCTCGGTGCCGCGGGCGTAGCTGCCGTAGAGGACGAGCCGCTCCACGCGGTCGGGGTGGGCCGCCGCGTAGGCCATCGCGGCGCAGCCGCCGGACGAACCGCCGAACAGGGTCACTTTCTCCCCGGCGGCGTCGACGACGGCGCGCAACGCGGCCACTTCTTCGGCGAGCGAAGTGACCAGCGGCCCGGCGTCGTCGGACATGCCGACGCCGGGCCGGTCGTAGCGGACGAGGGTGAACCGGTCACCGAGCAGGTCGGCGAACCGGCGGAACAACGGGTTCTGCCAGTCCAGTTCGAGGTGCCCGCACCACCAGCCGCCGACGACCAGCGGCGGTCCCGCGCCGAAGGCCGCCCAGGCGAGGGGGCGGTCGTCCGGGCCACTGGTGAACCGCACGACCTGGTCTTGTTCCGGCATTCGTCGAGCGTAGGCCGTTGCCCGGCCGGGCGTGGCCCGTTCCGGCCAGTCCCCGGAATGGCACGAGCGGGTGATGCGGTGGGTGGCCGGCGGCTGGTGTGCTGCAGCGCATCGGCGGTGTGGAGGAGGAACGATGACCGGAGGGGACAGCGTGGGGGCACGGGACGGGCTCCGGGAACGGTTCGGGGCGGCACTGTACGAACCGTTCCTGCGCCGGGGCGAGCGGCTCGGGTTGGCGGGCCGGCGTGGGGAACTGCTGCGGCGCGTGCAGGGCCGGGTGGTCGAGATCGGGGCGGGGACCGGGCTCAACGTCGGGCACTACCCCGCGACGGCGGAGGTCGTGCTGACCGAGCCCGTCCCGGCGATGTACCGGCGACTCGAAAAGCGCGTGGCGGGCCGCGTCGGCATGCGGCCGGTGCCGGCCCCGGCGGACGCGCTGCCGATGGCGGACGCCAGCGTCGACGCGGTCGTGTCGACGCTGGTCCTCTGCACGGTGCCCGACGTCGATCGGGTACTGGTCGAGCTCGCGCGGGTGCTGCGGCCCGGTGGGCGGCTGCTGTTCTGCGAGCACGTGCGAGCCGAGGACCCGAAGCTGGCGCGCAGGCAGACGCGCCTGGCGGGGCCGTGGGCGGCGTTCGCGCAGGGCTGCCGGTGCGATCGTGACACCGTCGCGCTGCTCAAGCAGCGGTTCGACATCGAGGACATGAGCACAGCGCGGTGGCGGGGGATGCCTTCGGTGGTGCACCCGCTGATCATCGGGACGGCGACACCGGCCCGGTGACCACCGTCGCCGGTGGCCGATCGGCCGGCGGCTGTCACCCGAACCGGTGTGGGCTCACGATGCCGTTCGGGGCGCTCACGCAGAATGGTCGCTCGTCCGCGATGACCGGCCCCGGGCGAGTCCTGCCCGGCGGCTCAGCCGACGGCCCGGCCGTGGGTGTCGGCGTGTCCGGGTAGGACGGTGATCGTCCAGTGTTCCAGTCCGCTGGGGTTGGGGTCGTCGTGCGGCGGGGCGAACGAGGACGGCGACACCAGCAGGCGGCGGGTTACGACGACGTCGCGCTGTCCGGACAGCGGCACGGTGAACCGGGTTCCGGGTTGCGTTTCGTCGGGGTTCTCGAACCGCATCCCTTCGCCCGTGAAGGCGAAAGTGCCGCTGTGGGTCCGGACGTGCGGCGCGTCCATCGAGGCAGGCGCGTCGAACGGGTGCGCGACGACTTCCACGTCGGCGGTGACGAGGTGGGACTGGAACGCGCTGACGAACGCGATGCCGTTGAGCCCGAAGCCGCAGATCTCGCCACGGTCGAGGATTGACGTAGGCGAGGAAGAACAGGCCGGGGTGGACCGCGACGGTGCGGTGGACCCGGTGGATCACGGTCATGGACGCACGGTAGCAGGGGCCGGTGCGCGAACTCGCCGCTCGCGCACCAGCTCCGATCCGGTGAAATCGTTGCAGTGCCTCGGGTTGTCGGTGGAGCGGAACGGGTATCCGACGCGGATGGCGACGGCTTTGTCGTAGGCGCAGCCGGGTCAGCGGGCGCCCGGCCTCGACAGAGCCGGGAACGAGGGTGATCGGCTTGGCCGGCTGCTTGATCCGCTGCGGGCGGACCGCGGCTCAGCAGCAGGGCGGAGGACCGTGCTGGCATCACCCTCCGGCCGGCCCTCTCCGGCGAACAGGAGCAGCTTCATCCACCCGGCCGGTCCGGGGAGGGCGGCCAGGAAGCCGGCAATGGCGAGCAGTCCTGGCACGCTCAAGGTGATCAGGCGGTGCTGCACGAGGATGGCGGCGAACTCCCGGGTGGTGGCGCGGGGCCAGTGGCAGAGGGCGGTGGATGCGCCGACGACCTGGTGGAGGTTGCCGGTGACGACGACACACCGGTACCCGCGCCTGCGCTCCTGCCTGAATTCGCGGCTGAAGGCGAGGTTCTGCCCGGTGGTCGTCGATCGGCCGAAGGCTTGCTGCCGGGTACCTCGTTCGAGGATCCGCCGGGTGATCGTGGCACCCGGTGACCGAGTCCCTCCACTCCCGAGCTGGTCGACGGAAAGTGATCGGGACGGTCACTGGTTCGTGGGCCGGTCGTCCCCGGATGGCGCTAGCCGCGCATTTCTCCGCGCGCCGAGAATCAGCCGGTGCCGGAAACCCGAAAAACCACGGCGGCCGGATCGGCCGTCTTCGAAAAGCTGAAGTTCCACGGCGACCCGCTCCCCGACGCCGTGATCGCGGATTTGGTGGCCAGTGGCCAGACCGGAGTGGTCAACGAGGTCCTGGCACAATTCCGGGACAACGACCAGCCCATTCCCGCGAACCTGCCCGAGTCGGTGCGCCGCTACCTCGTCGCCACGGACGTCCCGCCGGAGTGGGCCGACCTCGATCGAGTCGCGGGCGCGTACGAGTTCTTCGTCGACGATGGCGTGCACGTTGCTTCGGTGCTGTCGTTCGGGGCGATGGTGAACTGCTACGCCCAGCCGCGGCCGTCCCGGGTGCTGTCGCTGACCCACCGGCTGAACCAGCCGCACCGGCGGTTGTCGGAAACCTCGCAGTTCGTGCTGAACATGATGGGTCCCGCGCCGTTCGGCTCCGGTGGCGGGTTCGTGCCGGCGATCCAGAAGACGCGGCTCATCCACGCCGCCGTCCGGTACTTCATCACCCGCTCCGGCGAGTGGGACGCGGCGGCGGAGGGAGTGCCGTTGTGCCAGCAGGACATGCTGGGTGCGCTGCTCATCTTTTCGGTCCAGGTCATCGACGGCATGCGCCGGATCGGGATTTCCGTGACCGAACGCGAGGCGGAGGACTACTACCACGTCTGGCGCGTGACGGGTGCGATGCTCGGCATCCCGGCCGAGGCAATGCCGGAGACGCTGGCCGAGGCCCGGGAGCTGAACGCGAAACTGGTCGAGGCGACCTACGGGCCCTCGGCCGAGGGCATCGAGCTGACCCGGAACCTCCTGCGGCTGTACGAGGACATGATCCCGGGCAAGGCGTTCGACGGGGTGGCCGCCGCGGTCGTCCGCCAGGTCGTCACCCCGGAGGTCGCCGACTGGCTCGAGGTGCCGCGCTCGCGGGGCTGGAGCCGGGTGGTCGGTGCCGGGACGCGCTTGATGCGGCTGCTCGAACGGTCGGAAGACCGCAGCCGGACCGCCACCGCGGTGCTCGACAAGGCGGGAACCCTGCTGCTCGGCGGAAGCGTGCGCACACTCACCAACGGTCAGCCGACTACGCTGGACATCCCGGCGGGCTTGCGGGAGAAGTGGCTCGCCGCCGGTGTTTGCCCCGTCCGGCGAGCGCCGTCTTCAGGCGTCGAGCAGGAAGGCCGGTAAGCAGGGAGAACGAACCGTGCGGGCTCGGGGGAAGCCGACGTGGAGCACCCGGCGGGCTCGGCCCGCTCGGACGCCGTCGCGAACGCGTAGTGGCCGCCCCACGGTTGAGCGGCTGCTCGGGTTGACGACTCTGGCCGCTTCGCACGTCCGCCGTCGTTCGGTCAGGTGGCGATGGCGAACAGGCCGGCCAGCCCGAGCACGTACAAGGTGAGCACGACCAGGGAGTCCAGGCCCAGCCGGCCGAGCCGTCGCCGAGGGCGGAAGAGGAGGCCGGCGGCGTAGACGAGGGTGAGGAGCATGGCCAGTGCGGTGAGGTAGATGTCGGTGTTCTGTGCTTGCGGCAGGACGGCTTTGCCGGACAGCAGGGTGGCGGCCAGGAACAACACGGGCAGGAATGCGTTGCCACCGAAGATGTCGCTGATCGCGAGCTGGTAGTCACCGTGCTTGACCGACGCCAGGCCGGTGGAGATTTCGGGCAGTGACGTCGCGGCGGCCAGCACCGTGGCACCGAACAGCACTCCTGACAGCCCGGTGTGGTCGGCGATCGCGTCCCCGCTGCGTTCCAGGAAGACGCCGGCCACCAGGGTGACCAGGGCTGCGGCGGCGAAGATCAGGGCCGACTTGGTGGTGCTCGTGCCTTTTGCGCTGGCCTGCTGCTCGGTGTGGTGGCGTTTGTGCCCGCGCGGGCGGGATTG
The DNA here is from genome assembly GCF_046548815.1 of Amycolatopsis sp. cmx-4-83. Taxonomy (NCBI): domain Bacteria; kingdom Bacillati; phylum Actinomycetota; class Actinomycetes; order Pseudonocardiales; family Pseudonocardiaceae; genus Amycolatopsis; species Amycolatopsis sp. cmx-4-83. The sequence goes on from NZ_JAEBEF010000003.1 coordinate 484,638, forward strand.
CCCGTCGGGTGCTTGCCCCGATTCGTGCCACGGCAGCGACCGCCCGGCGCGGCGCAGCAGGAACAGCCCGGCGACCCACAGCACGGCGATGAGCACCGGGCCCGGGGTCAGCCGGAAGGCGATGAGGTTGGCGGGCAGCTGGGTGCCGGCGATGACGACGGCGAGCACGGCGACGACCAGCAGTGCCTCGAGGACCAGGACCAGTGACGCGGCGCGGTAGGTCAGCGGGCGGTCACCCCGTACGCCTGCGATGTCGAGCACGACCAGGACGACGGTCTGGATGGCGATGCCGCCGAGAACGTTGCCGACCGCGACCCCGATGTTGCCCGACAGCGACGCCGTCGCCACGATCGCGATCTCCGGCAGGTTCGTGGCCACCGCCAGCAGGATCAGCCCGCCGAGCGCGGACCCGAGGTGCAGCCGGGTGGAGAGCACGTCGGTCTGGTTCGACAACGAGGTCCCGGCGATCCAGATCGCTGCCCCCGCTCCGGCGAAGATCAGCAAAAGCAACGGCAGCGACAGACTCGACACACAACCTCCTCCGGGACAGCGCCGCGTGGGCAGCGGGCTCGGTTCGGGTTACCCCCGTGGAAGCGTCCTTGCACGTCCCGGCGCGCGCCGGGGTCAGCGCGCGGACGCCCACGGCGCGCCACTGCTCGTGGTGCGGGTGATCCCGAAGCGCTCCGGCTCGGACTCGGTGGTCACGGCCACGAATCCCCAGGCGGCTCGCCGGACCGCGCGGTACGGGCTTGCTCCCGTGGCCGGTTTCGATCCGGTCCGGTGTGGCGCAAGGCCGTCCCCCGGGCGTCGATCGGCGCGGGCTGCCCGGATGGCCCCGCAGCGTTCCGGGCTCCGGCCGGGTCGAGCTCCGTCCGCGCTTGTCGGTACGCGGGACCGTGGCGGCCCGTCACCCGGCCACAACCCGGCTGCAACCGGGGTGCGGTACGCATGCCGGGTGGCGCGCTGCTCCGCGGGCCCGGACGCAAGGGGACTTCGATGAGATCAGCGGTGCTCGTGGTCGGCCTGCTCATGCTCGGACTGGGTACCGCCGCGCCTGCGGGAGCTGTGGTCGCCGGTTGCGGGCCCGCGTCGGTGGCGGTCGCCGACCGGACGCTCTACGAGGGCACGCCGGCTGTGGGGGAGCCCGGCCCGGCCTCCACCACTTTCACGTTCACCGTGTCCGTCACGGCGGCCGCGGGCTGCGCGCCCACCGGCTCGGTCTCCTACCGGACCGCGGACGGCTCACCGGGTGCGAGCAGCCCGGCCGACTACGAGCCCGCCGCGGGAAAGCTGAGCTGGACCGGCGACTCCGGCCCGCGCACCGTCGCCGTCCAGGTCGTCAAGGACGCCGCCGGGGAGCCGAACGAGCCGTTCCTGCTGCGCCTGTCCGATCCGGTCGGCCTGGTCCTGGCCGACGACCTGGCCGCGGGCGGGATCCTGGACGACGACGGCGCCGTCGGGCCCCCGGTCGTGGTCTCCACCGACGGCGGCAAGATCTGCTGGAAGGTCTGCGCGGTGGGGGTGCGCCTCGGCGGCCCCGCCGAGGCGCCGGTGACCGTGCACTACCGGACCCTGCCCGTCGGCACCGGCGAACCGGCGTACGTGCCGGTCAAGGACGCGACGGTGACGATCCCGGCCGGCGCTTCCGCCGGCAGCGCCGTGGTCGAGTTGCTGACCCCCAAGCCCGGCCAGGGCGAGTCCCGGTTCGTGCTGGAGCTGTTCAGCCCGTCGGCCGGCAAGCTCGGCACAGCGCGGTCGGAGGTGACGATCAAGCCCGGCGGTTAGCCACCTCGCGGGCCTCGGCCGTCGCGTTGGCCTGGGTGTACAACGCGGCGGCCGTGGCCCAGTGCCGGCCCGCGTCGGCGGGCCGGCCGAGTCGCGCCGCCAGGTCACCGAGGTCGCGGTGCAGGTGCGCCTGCTCGTAACCGTCGGGCACCGTGGCCCGCACGGCCAGCGCGCGTTCCAGGTGCTCGCGGGCGGCGGCCAGGTCGCCCGTCCCGAGCCGCGCCCGCCCGAGGTGCTCCAACGCGGCCGCCTCGCCGTGCCGGTCGCCGACGTGGCGGCTGAGGTCCAGGGCCTGCCCGAAGTGGTCCGACGCGGCGGTGAAGTCGCTTCGGCTCAGGTGGACCCGGCCGGTGTCGAGCAGCGACTCCCACTCCAGCCAGCGGTCGCCGAGCACGCGGCTCACCGCGAGGGCCTCACCGAGGTGCGCCAAGGCTGTGCGGTGGTCCCCGCGCTGCAGGTGCGCCTCGCCGAGCGTGTCGAGCGTGGCGGCTTCCAGCCGTGCGTTGCCCAGGGTGCGGAACGTCGACAACGCCGCGGTCAGCGGTTCCAAGCTCTCCGCGGCCCGGCCCATCCGGACGTAGGTGTGGCCGAGGTTCCGCTGGGACAGCGCGTGCCCGAGGTCGTTGCCGGCCGCGGCGTTGCGGGCCACCGCCAGCCGGTGGGCGGCGACGGCCTCGTCGAAGCGGCGCAGTTCGGCGTAGGCGTTGGCGGTGTTGTTGTGGATGTGCCCTTCGCCCTGGACGTCCCCGGCGGCTTGCGCCGTCCGCAGCGCGGCCGCGTTGGTCTCCAGCGCCTCCGGCAGCCGCCGGGTCATGAAGTACGCGACGCCTAGCGCCCGCAGCATCTCCGCCTCGGCCAGCGGGTCGCCGAGCCCGGCCGCGGCGGCGGCACCCTCGCGGCAGAGCTCGACGCGGGTGTGCCAGTGCCCGGCCGTGTCGTAGAAGCTGGTCAGCAGGTACGTCAGCTGCCACGCGGCCTCGGCGCGGCCGTGCTCGCGGGCGAACCGCACGACAGGCAGCAGGTTGTCGCGCTCGGCGGTGAGGAAGGTCAGCGCGGCGTGCCGGTCGGCGCCGACCGGGACCTCGGGCGCGGCGAACCGCGGGACCGGCGTGACCAGGTCGCGGTTCGGGTCGATGGCCCGGTTCGCCGCCGCCGCGGCCACCAGGTACCAGTCGACGAGCCGGTCGGCGACCTCCGCACGGGCGGCCGGGGGCTCGTCGGCCCGCGCGCACTGCCGCGCGAACTCCCGGATCAGGTCGTGGAACCGGAACCGGCCCGCGCCGGCGGCCGCGACGAGGTGCGCGGCGGCGAGCCCGGCCGCGGCGTGGTCGCCGTCGGTGCCCGCCACCGCGCAGAGCGCGGCGCCGAGTGCGGCGCTGAACGTGGCCCCCGGGCCGAGGGCGGCCCGGCGGAAGAACCTGGCCTGCGCGACGGCCAAGGGACGGTAGGCCGTCGCGAGCACCGCCCGGACCGTGCGGGAATCCCCCTCCACCGCGAGGGTTTCCAGCCGACCGGTCCCGGCCAGCTCAGCGGCGAGCTCGGCGATCGGCCGTTCCGGCGCGCCCACCAGCCGGGCGGCCGCGATGCGCAGCGCCAGCGGCATCCCGCCGCACAGCCGCGCCACCCGTGCGGCCGGTCCCCGCTCGCGCCGCACCCGCTCGCCGCCCAGCACCCGGTCCAGCAACGCGACGGACTCGGCGTGCCCGAAGGCGTCCAGGGCGATCGGGCGCACGGCGTGGCGGGTGCCCAGCGCGGCTAGGTGCTGCCGGCTGGTGACGACCAGCAGGGCCGAACCGGTACCCGGGATCAGCGGCAGGACGTCCTCGATGCCGGCCACGTTGTCCACCACGACCAGGCACCGGCGTCCGTGCAGCAGCGATCGGTACAGCGCGGAGCGCCCGGCCTGATCGCCCGGGATGTTCTCTTCGGGCACGTCGAGGCCGCGCAGCAGGTGCGTCAGCGCCAGGGCGCCGGGTAGCGGCTCGTCCGGATCCTCGCCGCGCAGGTCGAGGAACAGCCGGCCGTCCGGGAAGCGGGCCGCGACCCGGTGCGCCCAGTGCAGCGCCAGCGCGGTCTTGCCCATACCCGCCGCGCCGGAGAGCACCACCACCGGCCGTTCGGGCTCGTCGAGCACGGCGTCGAGAGCCGCGAGCTCGGCTTCGCGTCCGGTGAAGTGCCCGACGCCCGCGGGTAGCTGCGAGGGCCCGGTCGCGACCGGGCGCAGATCGAGGCCGGGGTCCCGCCGCAGGATCGCCGTGTGGCGGGCCAGCAGTTCGGGGCCGGGGTCGACGCCGAGCTCGTCGGCGAGCCGCCGCCGCAGCCGCTGGAAGGCGTCGAGCGCGTCGGTGTGCCGCCCGCAGCGGTACAGCGCGAGCATGTGCAGCCCGGTCAGCCGTTCCCGGGTCGGCGCGGCGGCGAGCACCCGGGGCAGCTCGTGGACGGCCTGTTCGTGGTGCCCCAGCCGCAGTTCGGCGTCCCAGAGGTCTTCCACCGCGCCCAGCCGCAGTTCGTGCAGCCGGTCCACCTCGCGCCGGCCCCAGCCGGACGGCTCCGCGTCGGCGAAGGCGTCCCCGCGCCAGAGGGTGACCGCGGCGCGCAGGGTGGTGGCCGCCCGCTCGACGGCGCCGGCCGCGAGGTCCGCCGCGCCCGCGCGGAGCTGCTGCTCGAAGCGGTGCGCGTCGACCGCCACCGGCGGGACGGTCAGCAGGTAACCCGGCTCCCGGGTGACCAGGACGGCCGGGAACCCGCAGCTTTCCAGCGCCTGGCGCAGCCGGGCGACATGGCTGTGCAGGGTCTTGACCGCGGTGCGCGGCGGGTCTTCGCCCCACAGGACGTCGATCAGCCGCGGAATCGGCAGCACCGTGCCGGCGTGCAGCGCCAGCACTCCGAGCACGACTCGCTGCCGCGTCCCGTGCAGGGTCGCGGGCCCGGCCGGCCCCACCGCTTCGACCGGCCCCAGCACGCGCAGCTCCCCGGGTTGGGACACCCCCCGCTCCTTCCCGCGCGGCACCACCGCTCAGCGAGCGTAACCAGCGCGAAGGAGGTGCGAAAACAGCCAACCAGCTGATCCGCGGGGCATCGACAACCGCTTCACAACCGGCTGCGGTGACGCTCGGTTCCCGTCCCTGTTCCGACTCGAGTGAGGGAAGACCGGATGAGCACCAGATCGCGGCCCCGGCGCCGCAGACCGTTCACCGCCGCGCTCGCGTTCGCCGCCGCGGCCGCGTTCCTGCCCGTGGTCCCCGCGGCAGCGGCCCCAGCCGTCGCACCGCCGCCCACGTCGCCGTGCGGGCCGCTCGACGTCGCGTTCGTCATCGACGACACCGGCAGCATGGGCCCGGCGCTGACCACCATCAAGAACGAGCTGGGCAGCATCGCCGCGGCCGTGCAGGCCAACTCCGGCAACGACTACCAGCTCGGCCTCGTCACGTTCAAGGACGACGTGACGGTCCGGACCGACCTCGCGCCGCTCAACCTGGCCACGGTCACCCCGCAGATCAACGCGCTGACCGCGTCGGGCGGCGGCGGTGAGCCCGAAGCGTCCGACGAGGCGGTCAACACCGCTGTCAACAACCTGCCCGCCACCGGGCGCCCGCAGACCGGCAACTTCTCCGGGACCTGGCGCAGCAACGCCACGAAGATGGTCATCCTGGTGACCGACGCCCACCCGGGCGGCTTCGACGACACCTTCACCGCGGCCGACCAGGCCAACGCCCACTCGCGGGCGGTGCAGGCGGCGACGAAGGGCATCAAGGTCTCGGCGGTCTACGTCCAGACGAACACGCTGCCCGGCATCTCGACGATCATGCAGGACTACGCCACCACCACCGGCGGCACGTACGCGGCGACGCCGGCCAGCGGCGCGGGTGCGGGCGCGGCGATCCTCGACGCGCTCAAGAACTGCCGCAAGACCGACGTGTTCATCAAGGACGCGCCGGCCGACACCGGGGTCGCGCCGCACGGCCTGAACCCGATCTGGACGAGCCCGGACATCAAGGTGTGCACGTCGCTGCCGCCGTGCTCGGGCACCAACCCGGTCGTCGGCGGGACGAACTACGTGGTCGTCACGCTGAACGCCCCGGGCCCGGGCGGGTCCGGCCCGTCGACCGGCCACGTCGAGGTGTCCTACACCGCGCAGGGCGGCGCGGCGCTGTGGCCGGTGGACTGGACCTCGATCGGCTCCTCGGCGACGGTGACCGTGCCGGCCGGCTCCACCCAGGTGGCGATCCCGTGGACCGCGGTGCCCGGGCCGGGCCACTTCTGCCTGCTCGCCCGGTGGATCTCGGCGACCGACCCGATGACCTACCCCGAGCTGACCGGCTCCAACACGCTGGTCAACACGCGGAACAACAACAACATCGCGTGGCGCAACGTGGACACGATCAAGCTGAAGCCCGGCACCCCGGTGACGCACCCGTTCACCCTCGGCAACCCGGTCGCGGACCGGGCCACCACCACCGACCTGCTCTTCACCCAGCCCGGCAAGCCGTTCGCGGGCGGCCCCGGCACGGTGGTCGTCGACCTGGGCAAGGTGCTGGCCGAGCGCTGGCGCCAAGGCGGCCAGAAGGGCGTTGGCGTGCGTCCGGTGGGGGAGACGCAGGTCGCGATCACGGGCGGGCAGCAGGCGGTCCTGCAGGGCCTGGTGATCCAGCCGAAGGAACGGCTGGAGACGGCGGTGACGTTCACCGCGACGGACGCGGCGGCGGGGACCGACTTCGTCTTCCGCGTCTCCCAGTCCAGCGGCGAAGACGACCTCGGCGGCGTCGAGTTCCAGCTGTCGACCGAGCGGTAACCCTCTCGGGCGGCCACCTCGATCCGGTCGAGGTGGCCGCCCATCGGTCGTGGCGCGGGTACCGGAGGCCGACGGGCCGCCGTGGTGCGCGAACCCGCTTGTGAGCTCTGGGTCTCGCTGAGCCTCGCCAGGTTTCCCGTGGAATCTCGTCCGGCCGCGTGCCGAACGTGCCCGAGGAGAACGGTCAGCCGGCGTCGGCCGAGCGGGAGGTCGACTCCCAGTCGGCCCAGACCTTTTGGCGTCCGGCGTAGATGTTCTGGGCGAGGTCGTAGGCGGTGCTGGACAGCAGCAGGCGCAGGGGCGGCTGCTCGGCGTCGACGGCCGCCAGTACCGCCGCGATGGTGGCCTCGGGGCCGGGGGACCGGGCTGCGCCGCGGCGGGCGGCCATGGCGGCACGGATTGGCTGGTACGCGGGGTGGGGGTCGGAGCGGACCGCCGAAGCGGTGCCCCAGTCGGTGGCGTAACCACCCGGCTCGATGATCGTGACCTCGATGCCGAACGGGGCGACTTCCTGTGACAGCGCCTCGGAAAAGCCTTCGAGGGCCCACTTGGAGGCGTGGTAGATGCCGAGGCTGGGGAACGCGCCGACGCCGCCGATGCTGGAGACCTGGACGATGTGCCCGGCTCCCTGCTCGCGCAGGAGCGGGATGGCGGCCTGGGTGACCCACAGGGCACCGAAGACGTTGGTCTCGATCTGCGCGCGGGCTTCCTGTTCGGTGATCTCCTCGACGAAGCCGAAGTGGCCGTAGCCGGCGTTGTTGACCACGACGTCGATGCGGCCGAAGTGGTCGTGGGCCTGCTTGACGGCGGCGAACGCGGCATCCCGGTCGGTCACGTCGAGCGCGAGCGGCAGCAGGGCGTCGCCGAAGGCTTCGACGAGGTCGTTGAGCGTGTCGGTGGCACGCGCGGTCGCGGCGACCTTGTCACCGCGCTCGAGGGCGGCTTTGGCCCAACTGCGCCCGAAGCCGCGGGAAGTGCCCGTGATGAACCAGGTCTTGGGCATGGGTGTGTGCCTCCATGGCTGGACGAACTCTTGGTGTCACCGTACGCCCAAGTTGGCACTCGGTGTCAAGAACGGCGTGTGATGCTAGCCTGGCCGGGTGGAACCACCGTCCCTGCGGGAGCGCACGCGTCTGGCTGTGCGCCAGCAGCTGCTCGATGCCGCGCTCGCGTTGTTCGTGAAGCACGGGTACGAGGAGACGACGGTGGACGAGATCGCCGCGGCGGCGGGCATGTCCAAGCGCAGCTTCTTCCGCTACTTCGGCAGCAAGGAAGACGTCATCCTGGGCAAGCACGAGCGTCTCGGCGACCAGTTCGTCGAAGCTCTCGAGGCGCGGCCGCCGGACGAGCCGTTGTGGACGTCGCTGCGGCGGATGTTCGACGACGTCGTCGACTACATGACCGACCCGGTGCAGGCGGCCGCTGCGGGGGAGCTGCAGCGGGTCATCAACGGTTCCGCGTCCCTGCGTGCGGCTTACCTGGACCGGATGCTCGGCAACCAGTCCCGGATCGCGGACGCCGCCCGGGCCCGGTCTCACAAGGCCGGCAAGCCGTGGGAGGACGCCGACCCGGCTCCGCTGGCGCTGGTCGGGTCGGCGTTCGCCTGCCTGACCGCGGCGCACGCTTCGGTCGCGGCGAGTGGTGGGCCATTGCACGAAGCGCTCGATCAGGCGATGGCCGCGGTCGGCTCACTCGCCTGAAGCGAACATCAAAGCGGCTGAGGCTGGTGAATGAGCGACGCCGGCAGCGTGGCGTTGATGCCGCAGGGCCGGCTCGGTGCTGCGAGAGCTGACGCCGGAGCGGAGCCGCAGGCTGCTGTCGCGCTCGTGTGTTGTCGCGGACGACGTCAGTGACGACGTAGTTCTGGCGGCTTCGGGACGGGCGTCGCGGGCACCCCGCCGGGGCGGCGGCCTCGCGGGTGGACGACCGCGGTTCACCAGGCCGAAGCGCCGGCTCACGGCTCGATCTCAGCGAAAGGCCTCGACATCGAGCCCATCGAGCGGGGAGCGGGCCCGGAAATCGTGCCGGACGAAACCGGTCGGGCAAAGCGTCGTGGGTGCGGCGCCAGCGGTCCTGGCCGCCGCGTGTGCAGGGTTGTCGTGACTGGACCGGAAGCCATGCAGGCGTGGCGGCTCCCGCTCAGGGCCGGAGCCAGCGGTCGAACCAGGCGCGGGTGCGGTGCAGGACGTCGAGTTGGTGGTTGCGTTCCCGGATCGAGTGGCCCTCTCGGGGGTAGACCACGAATTCGTGCTCGGCGCCGAAGTGGCGCAGTGCCCGGTGGAAGTACACGGCCTGGCCGAGCGGGACGTTGGTGTCCTCGGCACCGTGCAGGATCAGCACCGGAGTGCGGATGCGGCCGGCGAAGGAGACCGGGCTGACCGCGTCGTGCGGGTGCGGGCCGATCCCGTCCCACCCGATGCTGCCGCTGAGTGCGCCGTCGAGCTGGCCGTATTCCCCGGTCGCGGCGAGCATTCCCCAGTCGGTGATACCCGCGTCGACCAGCGCGGCGCGAAACCGGTCGGTTTGCCCGACCGCCCAGGCGGCCATGAATCCGCCGTGGCTCCCGCCGGCGATACCCAGCCGGTCGGGGTCGGCGATGCCCTCGGCGATGAGCAGGTCGATGCCGGTCAGGATGTCGGTCCACTCCTCCCGGCCGACCCGGCCCACGACGCCGGCCGCGAACTCGTGACCGTGGCCCTGGCCGCCGCGCGGGTTGGGCAGGAACACCGCGTACCCGGCGGTGGCCAGCCACTGTGCCCGCGCACTGGGGAACGAGAACAGCTGGAGGCGATCGGCGTACCGGTCGTAGGGGCCTCCGTGCACGCTCGTGACGAGCGGGAACGGACCGTCCGAGGCGGATTTCCCGGCCGGCAGCACGAGCAGACCGTCCAGCTCGAGGCCGTCGGCGGCTCGGTAGGCCAGCGGTCGCTGGGTGCCGAAGGTGATGGTGTCCAGTTCGGGGCGGGTGTCCGTGATCTTGCGCAGCGGCCCGGTCGGTGGCCCGAGGTGAACATCCGTGGGTTGGTGACGGCTGCCGGTCAAGACCGCGATCGTCTTGCCCGCGGGGGTGGTGGTGAGGGCGTCGAGGTGGCCGGGGTGCCGCGACAGTGGTGTGGGGCCGCCTGGGTCGAGCCGGGCCAGGGTCGTGTTCAGGCCGTCGGCGAACACCACCAGCGGGGCGGCGTCGGTCTGGCACAGTTCGGCGGGGCACATCGGCAGGCCGGCGGTGCGGTTGCGGCGGACCCGGCTGCTCACGGCCAGGTCGAACACGGCGGTGCCGGCGTGGAGGTCCGGTGGGGTGAGGGCGAGGTAGCCGAGGTGCCAACCGTCTTCGGCCGGCCACCAGGCCAGGGATTGCGCCTCGACCTCGACCGGTCCGAGGTCTTCCGCGGTCCCCGTTGCGGGGTCGAACAGGTGCAGCCGGCCGGTGCGGGGACCGTAGTCCTTGTCGGCGCTGTCCTGGGTGAGCACGGCGAGCGGGCCACCGTCGGGTCGTTGCCGCAGTTCCACGACGTGCCGGTCGCCGAACACGCTCGGGGTGGTGACCTGGCCGGTGCGCAGGTCGAGCAGGCGCAGCCGGGAACGCGGTTCGCGTTCGCCGACCACAATGGCGTCGTCACGGTCCCGGGCGCGGCGCGCGTCCTGCTCGGTGGGCTCGTCGTCGGCGAGCAGCGCGACCAGCTCGAGATCGGCGAGCGGCAGGTGGTCGACGATGCCGGCGCGCCAGCCGGTCAAGTCGATCACCACGCCGTCGGCGGGGGTGAGCCGGTGCAGCTGCGGAGTACCACGCTCGGCGAGGTCGGACAGGAAGTACAACGCGCGCGAGTCCGCGGACCAACGGGGCCGGGACTCCGTCGCGGTGTCGGCGGTCACCCGGCTCCACACACCGTCGCCGTCGATGTCGGCCAGCCAGAGTGCGGTGTCGAGGTGGTCACCGACCCTGCTGATGGGGGCGAGGACGTAGCAGAGCAGATGGCCGTTCGGAGCGAGCGCCGGGGTCTGCGGGACGCGACCCTCGACCACCACTTCAGCAGTCAAACCCGTCATGTGATCAGTGTGCCGAAGTCACCAGCGCCCCACCGGGACGAGAGACCGGTCTCGAGGGGCCGGCGAGCCGGGCGGGCGGAGCGGTGCCGGCAAGGTTCTTCCGACCGTCGCCGCGCACGACTTCGGCCGAGTCCGGTGCTGGTCGGCTGCTGGTCCGGACCACCGCGGCAGTGACCGGGCACCGCTGTCCCAGATGCGACATGTCGCAACCGCGACACCCGCCAGGTAGTGACGCGGACCCCAGCTCCCCCGAACCTGGTGCGATGACGTGGAGATCACGAGTTTTCGCACTCGTCTGCACGGGGGCACTGGTCGCGGCACTCGGCCAGGCGGTCCCCGCGGCGGCCGACCCCGCCGTCGGCGCGCCGCCGCGGAATCCCGGTGAACGGCACAGTGTCACGCTGCTGACCGGCGATGTCGTGCAAGTCGAATCCGTATCCGGCGGCCGGCGGATCGCGACCGTCCGGCCGGGCAAGGGCCGGGAGTCGATCCGGTTCAGTCAGTCCGAGGTGGACGGCAAGCTGGTGGTCGTCCCGTCCGACGCGATGCGGTTCGTCGCCGCCAAGCGGCTCGACAAGGACCTGTTCGACGTCACCGGCCTGATCGCGCAGGGCTACGCCGACGAGGCCGCCGCGCAGCTTCCGCTGATCGTGCACTACGCCGAGGGCATGTCGATCGCCGCGGCGCCGACGTTGGCCGGCACCGAGCGGGGCGCCGAGCTGTCCAGTGTGCACGGCCGCGCGGTCCGCGAGGACAAGAAGCGCGCCGGCGAGTTCTGGCGGTCCTTCACCGGTCCGCAGGCCGCTTCCGGCGCGGTGGAACGGATCTCGCTGGATCGGAAGGTGCACGCGTCGCTCGACCGCAGTGTCCCGCAGATCGGCGCTCCGGAGGCGTGGGCGGCCGGGTACGACGGCTCCGGTGTCAAGGTCGCCGTCCTGGACACCGGGTTCGACGCCACCCACCCCGATCTCGCGGGCCGGGTCGAGAAGACCGCCAACTTCTCGTCCAGCGCGGACATGGTCGACCGGTTCGGTCACGGCACGCACGTCGCGTCGACGATCGCCGGTAGCGGCGCGGCCGACGCGGGCAAGCGCAAGGGTGCGGCACCGGGTGCGAAGCTGTACATCGGCAAGGTGCTCGGCGACGACGGCTCAGCCACGTCGTCCGAGGTCCTGCAGGGCATGGAGTGGGCCGCGGCCACCGGCGCCAAGGTGATCAACATGAGCCTCGGTGGCGGCGCCACCGACGGCACGGACGATCTCAGCGTCGCGCTCAACGAGCTCTCCGCCCGCACCGGCGCGCTGTTCGTGGTCGCCGCGGGCAACGACGGCCGGCTCGGGCCCGAAACGATCGGCACGCCCGGCACCGCGGACGCGGCGCTGACCGTCGGCGCGGTGGATCGCCAGGACCAGCTCGCGCCGTTCTCCAGCACGGGCCCGCGGCTCGGCGACCAGGCGGTGAAGCCGGACATCACCGCGCCCGGCGTGGACATCGTCGCCGCCCGCGCGGCCGGCACGTCGATGGGCGCCGTGGTGGACCAGTACTACACCGCGGCTTCCGGCACGTCGATGGCGACGCCGCACGTCGCGGGCGCCGCGGCGATCCTGGCGCAGCGCTATCCACAGTGGACCGGGCAGCAGCTCAAGGACGGCCTGGCCAGTACGGCGAAGCCGACCAGCGGACTCACCGTCTTCCAGCAGGGCGGTGGACGCGTCGACCTCACCGCCGCCGCGGTCAAGCCCGGCGTCTTCGCGACCGGCACGCTGAACATCGGCCCGGTCACCGGCGAAAGCGGCACGGTGCGCAAGGAAGTGAGCTACACCAACACGACTTCCGCGCCGGTCACCCTCACCCCGCGGCTCGACCTGCACCGCCCGGGCGGCTCCCCGCCGGGCGCCGCGATCAAGCTCGACAAGTCCACTGTGGATGTTCCGGCCGGGGGCACCGCCACGGTCGGGATCATCGTCGACCCGGCCGCGCTCGCTCCGGGCAACTACACCGGCAGCCTCCTGGCCGGGGCCGTGCACACCACGATCGGGCTGGTGAAGGAAGCACCGAAGCACAAGCTGACGGTCAGCGGTCTCGACCGGGCCGGCAAGACCGGCGACTGGATGGAGATCGACCTCTTCGGCCCCGACTCCCGCTACGACATCTTCGGCGACATCAGGGAAGCCACCACCTTCGAACTCCCCGAAGGCGACTACTACGCGCGAGCCGTCTTCCACACCGGGCTGGCCCCGGACGAGGAGCTGGCGATCGTCGTCAAGCCCGAAGTCCCGCTGACCCAGGACGCGAAGCTGGTGATGGACGCACGGGCCGCGGTGCCGATCGAGATCAAGACGCCACGGCCGGCGACGCTGGAAAACATCATCAGCAGCTACACGCACCGCGAGTTCGGCGACCGCAACGTCACGAACTACATCATGGAGTTCCCCGGCACCCGGCACATCTACGTGACGCCGACGCGGAAGGTGACGAAAGGTACGTTCGAGTTCGGCACCCGCTGGCAGCTCACCGCGCCGATGGTCACGGCGACCGTGCTGCCGTGGACCGGCCTCGAACCGGAGCTGTTCACGCTCGGCCCGTCGCCGGCGATTGCCGGGACCAGCTGGCTGGCCGTCGCTCCCGTGGACGGCAACAAGCCGGATCAGTGGGGCACTGCACGCGGCAAGATCGCCCTGGTCACGCCGCCGGACGACGGCGGCATCCCGGAAGAGATCGCCGCGGCCGCGGCCAAGGCGGGCGCGGCGATGGTCATCATGATCACCAGGCCCGGCGACCACACCTACGCGCACTGGTCGCCGCGCGGCGACCGGCTGCCGATCCCGGCCATGATGGTCACCAACGAGCAGGGTGTGAAACTGGTTCAGCGGGCCAAGCTGGGGTTCACCAGCATGGTGCTGCGGGGGACCCCGGTCAGTCCCTACCTGTACGACGTGCTGCAGGTGTCGCGCGACCAGATCCCGCAGCGGGTCGTCCACGAGGTCTCCGACCGCAACAGTGCGACCGTGAAGGTGGACTACCCGAAGACCGGCGACCAGGAGTGGCTGTCCGAGCAGCGGTTCGGCTGGCGGCCGTGGGAGAAGTACGCGACGAACCAGTACCAGCGGTTCGCGAAGACCGCGTCGACGCGCGAGGAAATCGTCTCCGCGGACGACACGATCTGGCAGCACCGGGTGTACAACAAGCTCGCCTGGAACACCTTCGACCCGCTGGCCAACGGGCAGATCGGCCCGCCGCGCACGTTCCGTCCGGGCGAGCGAGCGAGCGAACGGTGGTACACCCCGGTGGTGCGGCCGGCCATTCCGCGCGGCGCCGGGCTGACGTCGTCGCGCACCGGCGACACGTTCGCGATCCGGATCCCGGAATACGTCGACGCGGAAGCCGGGCACTATGCCTTCGCCGACACCGAGATGGACGAACCGGAAGACCAGCTGAGCGCGAAGCTGTACCGCGACGGGCAGCTGGTCGAGGACGGCCGCGTCGCGTGGGGCAGCTTCCCGGCGGACGCCGGCCCGGCGACCTACCGGCTCGACGTGGCGGTGGCGAAGGCCGCTCCGGAGTGGCAGTTCGGCACGCGCACCGAAACGTCCTGGACGTTCGCCTCGCAGCGGCCGGCCGGCACCCGGACCGACCTGCTTCCGTTGCTGCAGGTGGATTACGGCGTGCAGACCGACCTGACGCAGCGGACCAGGGCGGGCCGGCCCGACCGGCTCGAGTTCACCGTGCGCAACCAGGACGGGATGGCCGCGCCGAAGAATCCGAAGCTGACCGTCGAAGTGTCCTTCGACGACGGTCGCACCTGGACCGCGGTCAACCGGGTCGACAGCGTCGGAGACGGGAAGTTCCGCGCCAAGGTCGACGTGCCGAAGCGGGCCAACACCAACGGGTTCGTCGCGCTGCGGGTGAACGCCTCCGACGGCGCGAACGCGGTGCGGCAGACCGTGATCCGGGCGTACGGGCTGTCCTGAGCACAGCGGCGGCCGGGGTGGTTACCCGGCCGCCGCCGGCTCGTCGAGCCAGCCGCGCCGGCTGACTTCCCAGGCGAGTTGCATCCGGGTCTGCACGTTCATCCGGGCCATGAGGTCGTAGATCCGCCGCTGGACGGTCCGCTGGCTCACCGCGAGCCGGGTCGCGATCGCCTTGTCGGTGACCCCGGCGACCAGCAACGACAGCAGGTGGCGCTCGTCCCGGTCGGGACGGGCGCCACCGCGCGCCGGTTCGGTCGCGTCCTGCGGTGTCCCGTCCGCGCGCAACGGCCAGGCGCGTTCCCAGTAGCTTTCGAACAACGCGATCAACGCGGCCAGCAGGCTGCTGTCGCGGATCAGCGCCGCGGTGGGCTCGCCGGCGCCGTCGAGGGTCTGCACCAGCGGGCACAGTGCGATGGACCCGTCCGCGATCGCCATCCGCACCGGTACCGCCGTGGACGACCGGGCCGCCTCGCCGTGCCGGATGCCGAGCGCGACGTTCTCGATCATCCCGGGCTCTTCCAGCAGGGCTCGTTCGTAAACCACCCGGAACCGCACACCGCGGGCGAGCGCGTCGAACTCGTCGTGGTTCTCCGCCGACGAAATCGCGATGTGCCCGGCCTTGCAGAACCACAGCATCTCGTGGCGGGCCCCGGCCTGCAGGTTCGCCACCTGCTGCCGGATCGCCGCGCTGCCGCTGATCACCTCGACCAGCTGCGTCGCGTCGCGCCGCCGGGCACCGCCGCGGTAGTCCTCCGCCAGCCGGTTCACGGCGGCCCGGGCCCATTCGAGCGACTCTTGCCCGCGCATCAGCAACGGACCGAAGGCGACGTCCGGCGGTGTCGGCGCGTACCGCACCTCGTCCCCGGTGACCAGGCTGACCAGCCCCTTGGCGTGCAGCGAACGCAGCGCGGCCGACACCTGGGACGGCGTGAGCCGCAGCTGCTGGGCCAGCTGCACCGGCCCGGCGTCGAACATCCCGACCAGGAGCCGGTAGACCCGCTCCTCGTCTCCGGTCACCCCGATTGCGTCCAGCATCCGGCGAGCGTAAGCCACCCACCCGCCGGGGCCGCTCGGGTCCATGCCGAAGAAAGTCGTGGAGTCCGTGCCCGGACGGCTCCAGCGTGGAGCACTGGCCGCCGGGCCCGCCCCGGGTCGAGCGGGGATCGCGCGCTCGCCGGGGGGCGCGGCGCGGCTGATCGAGAGCTGGGCGCCGGTGCCCGCGGCCGCGACGGGTACCGGCGCCGCGAAGTGGGCGGCCATCGCGGCCGCCTGCCCTGTCCGGGAGACCCGCGCCGGGTGGTCTCCCCGTCGCCAGGCGAGGTGCGTCGGAGCCTTGCCCGGCCGCGCCCCCCGGTGCCCAGCCCCGGGGGCGAAGTCGTGGCCCGGGACTCGGTCCGGGGTGGGAGCCGGCTCAGCGCGCGCCCGGGCGCGCGGACCGAGATCATGGGCTGATGACCCGTCCGGGACTCGGTGTCGTCGGCCGCCGCCTGGTGCAGTTCCTGCTCGACGAGCTGCTCGTGTTCGTGCCCACGCTGCTGCTCGCGATCGCCGTCATCTGGCTGTTCCACCCGCACGGCCCGGGCCTGCTGACGTTTTTGGAGGTCGTCGTCTACACGATGCTGGCGCTGGACTTCGTCGGTCTCGTGTTCGTCACCGTGTGGTGGCCCTACCGGCACGGCGGGCAGACCCCGGCCATGCGCTGGCTGCGCCTGCGGATCCAGACCCTCGAAGGCGCGCACCCGTCGCTGGGCGCGTTCATCGTGCGCGACCTGCTGATGCTGGTCGACGGCTTCGCGTGGGGACTGGCCGGGACCGTGGTGATGCTCGTGACGCGTCGGCGGCAGCGCTTCGGCGACGTCGTGGCGCGCACGGTCGTCGTGCACGTCTCCAGATCAGCGGATCAAGCCGCTGTCCCAGGCCCAGATGGCGATTTCGGTGCGGTTGCGGGCGCTGAGCTTGCGCTTGACCGCGCCGATGTGGGTCTTGACCGTCGGCAGTGACACCACCAGCGAGCGGCAGATCTCGTCGTTGGTTTCGCCGCGGGCCACGGCTTTCACGACATCCAGCTCGCGTGGGGTGAGCGGGCTCGCGGGCTGGACCGCGGGCAGGGAGACGCTGCGCGTGAAGTGCGCCAGCAGCCGCGTGGTGACCGCGGGGGAGACGAGGGCTTCGCCGTGGGCGGCCGCGTGCACGGCTTCGATGAGCAGGTTCGGCCCCTCAACCTCGAAATCTGGCTCACCGGCCACGCCAGGGAACACGCTTTCCGGTCGGCGGGCGTGACGCCGGGGTTCGCCGAGTACGCCCGGCTGCGACGCGACGCCTCGACCGTGCTGCCCCACTGCGACCTGATCGAACGGGCCGCCTGGGCCGAGCTGCCCGGCGCACTCTACTTCCAGGGTGCGTGCCAGGAAATCGTGGCCGCCACCGCGGACGTCATGTGCTGGACCAACGACGTCCACTCGCTGGCCGCCGAGCTGGCGGCGGGCGATCCGATCAACTTCGTCGTCGTCCTCGCCCGGGAACACCGGCTCGGCTGGGCGGACGCGGTGCGGCGCGTCGGTGACCTGAACGCGGACCGGGTCGCCGACCGGGGCGAGGCGGAGCTCCGGCCGGCCGCCGAGCTGGCCGAACTGGGGCCGCGGTCCGGATCCGGCCGTCGACGACCCGATCCGGCTGGTGCGCTGGGGTTCGGGCGCAAGGGAGCCGCCCGCCCCGGCTCACTCCTGCGGGGCCGGGGCGAGCTGCGTCCGGATGATCTGCTCGACGATGCCGTCGAGCGTCGCCGGGATGGCGCGGCCGGCGCCGGTGTAGCGGCGGACGGCGGCGTAGGGCAGGTCGAGGACGACGAGGAGGATTTCCGCCGTCGCGCTTCCGGTCACCGCCTTCAGGTCGGTCACCAGGCGGCGGACGTGCTGGTCCCAGCGTGCTTGGTCGGCCTCTCGCAGGCTGCGGTTTTCCGGAGACCAGGCGGCGGGTTCGAAGGAGCCGAGGCCGGCCAGCAGCACCTGGGCGTCCGCCGGGTGGGCGCGGCACCACGACACGGTCCGGCGCCCGAGGGCGGCGGCCGCGGCCACCGGTTCCTCGTCGAAGAGCGGGTACAGCTCGGCGTGGAAGCGCTGCACCGTCCGGTTCCAGACGGCGGCCAGCAGGGCCGCGCGGTTGGGGAACCGGTGGTAGACGGAGCCGCTGGACACCGCGGCTTCCCGGATGACGCCGGCGATGGTGATGGCGTCGGCGCTCCCGGTATCGAGCAGCCGGACGGCCGCGTCGAGGATCGCCGAAGTGTCGTGGACGGTTCTTGGCACGGGTTGACGATACCGAACGCCCTCTCTAGAGTTCTCTCTCTAGAGAGACCTATCTAGGGAGACTCGTGCAAAGCCTCGTTCTCTCCGGACCTCGGAGCCTGGAATGGCAAGACCGGCCGGCGCCCCGCCTGTCCGCCGCCGGTGACGCGCTGGTGCGGCCCATCGCCTCCGCGGCCTGCGACCTCGACCGGAGGCTCGTGGTGTCGCCTTCGCCGTTCGAGACGCCCTTCGCGCTCGGCCACGAGGCCGTCGGCGAAGTCGTCGACCTCGCCGACGACGATCCGGTGCTCCGGATCGGCCAACGGGTGGTCATCCCGTGGCACATCAGCTGTGGCACTTGCGAAAACTGCCGGCGCGGCCTGCCGGGCGCCTGCGCTTCGGTGCCTCCGCTCGCGTCCTTCGGCACCACGGCCGGCGGCTCGTGGGGCGGGTTGTTCGACGAGCTGGTGCGCGTGCCCTGGGCCCGGCACGCCCTCACCCCGCTGCCGCCGTCCGTCGAACCGTTCCTGGCCGCTTCGGCCAGTGACAACATCACCGACGCCTTCCAGGCGGTCCGGCCGACGTTGGTCGCCCAGCCCGAGGCCGAGGTGCTCGTGGTCGGGGGAACGGCCACCCTCGGGTTGCTGGTGGTGCTGAGCGCCGTCGCGCTGGGCGCCACGAAGGTCACCTACCTCGACGTGGACGAAGGGCGGCGCGCCAAGGCTGCCGCCGCGGGTGCGACCGTCGTCGCCGCCGACGCGTACCCCGACCGGCTCGACGGCCGCTTCGACCTGGTGGTGGACGCCTCGGCCGCGGCCGAGGGACTCCGTTGTGCCCTGCTGTCGACCCGCCCCGGCGGCACGTGCGTCATCCGGTCCGTCTACTTCGGAGAGCCGCGGCTGCCGTACTTCGCCTTGTACGGCACGGGGATCGCCATCGTGGTGGGACCACCCCATGTGAGCCCGCACGTGCCCGACGTGCTGGAACTCCTCGGCGACGGCACCCTGGACCCGGCACCGATCCTGGCCGGCCCGTTCGGTTATGCCGACGCCGTCGAGGTGCTCTCGGATCCGCCACCGGGCAAGCCGGTCTTCCTCGGCCGGTGAGAAGTTCTTGACCTGAAGGTCCATAACTGGCTAGGGTCGTTTCATGGGACGGCCGCGCACCTTCGACGACGAGGAAGTCGTCGATCGTGCGATGCAGGCGTTCTGGAGTCACGGTTACGCCGAGACGTCGCCGGCGATGCTCGCGGAAGTGACGGGTGTCGCGAAGGGAAGCCTGTACAACGCGTTCGGGAGCAAGCGCGAGTTGTTCGTCCGGGCGTTCGCTCGCTACGACCGCCTGGGCGCCGAGGTCGTGGAGGAGCGGCTGTCCGGTCCCGGCACCACCCGCGAGGTCCTCCGCTCCTACCTGCGTGGCCTGGTCGACGCCGACCTGGCCGCCGATCGCCGGGGCTGCCTGGTCGTCAACACCGCCATCGAACTCGCCCGGCACGATCCGGAGATCGCCCGCGCGGTGCGGCGGTCCCTGGAGCGGACGCTCGAGGTGATCGCCGCCCGGATCGACCGGGGCCGCCTCGACGGCGACCTCGACCCCGCGCTCGACGTGCGGGCGGCGACCGACCTGCTGCAGGTGACGATCGCCGGACTGCGGGTGCTCGCCCGGATCCACGACGCCCCTCGGCTGTACCGCGTCATCGACACCGCGTTGGCCAACCTCTGACGCGATCTTTTTTTGCCACTATTTTTGACCTCCAGTTCCAGAAGGAGACCGGCTGTGTCCACCCCCCTGAAGAACAAGATCGCGCTCGTGACCGGCGGGAGCAACGGCATCGGGCGGGCGATCGCCGAACGCCTCGGTCGTGACGGCGCAACCGTCGCCATCACCTACGCCCGTGACGAGGCAGCCGCGAAAGAAACGGTCGACGGCATCGAGAAAAACGGCGGAAGCGCTTTCGCACTGCGGCTGGAACTGGGACAGCCCGACGACGCGACCCGTCTCTGGGCCGCGTTCGACGCCGCCGGCGCGCACCATGTACCCGACGGGAAGCTCGACATCCTCATCCACAATGCCGCCGGCGGAAGTTTCGCACCGCTGTCCGACCTGACCCAGGAGGACTACGACCGGGTGTTCGCGGTCAACGTGCGAGCCCCGTTCTTCATCACCCAGGCCGCACTGCCACGGCTGCGCGACGGCGGGCGGGTCATCGCCATCTCCAGCCTCGCGGCTACGCTCGCGACGCCGGAAATGATCGCTTACAGCGCCAGCAAAGGCGCGTTGGACGCGTTCACGCTGGCACTGGCCAAGGGGCTCGGCCCCCGCGGGATCACGGTCAACTCGGTGGCCCCCGGCGTCATCCTCACCAGGAACAACGCTCGCCTGATGGACGACCCCGAAGCCGCCGCGCAGGAGGCCGAGCGAGTCGCGCTCGGGCGACTCGGCCGCCCCGACGACGTGGCCGACCTCGTGGCGTTCCTCGCCTCGGACGACTCGCGCTGGATCACCGGCCAGGTCATCGATGCCACCGGTGGTACCGCGATCTGAGGGAGCGCGCGCCGCACTGGAGCCGAGCTGAGCCAGGCTTCCAGGGCGAGGACTTGGCGGGCGCCGTCCGGCAACCGCCACCAGGACACGGACGCCGTCCTGACGGGCAGCTGACGCGACCCGGGCCGCGTCAGCTGCCGGTGATCCGGCCCGGGTGGTGGGTCAGCGACGCGAGGATGATCTCCCGCGCCGCGCGCTCGGTGGCCGTGAAGGCGGCCGGATCGCGGCCGATGCGTTCGGCGCCCGAGCGCATGACCCCGGACAGCAGCTCCACGGTGAGCCGGACGTCGCCGACGTCGCGGAACTCTCCGCGCTCGATGCCGGCCCGGACGACGTTCTCCACCTCGACGACGATCGCGTGGAACGGGTTGTCCGAGCTCTTCGGCGGCTCCACGAAGGGCAGGCCGGAGCCCGGCCGGAACATCAGCTGCACGACCTGGTCGGTGAACGCGTCCAGGACGGCGACGATGATCTCGCGCAGCCGGTCCGCGGCCGGGTCGGCGGAACGCGCGGCGATCGCGGCCACCCGCTCGACCGCCGGCCGGGCCAGCCGCTGCGTCAGCGCCAGGACCAGCGCGCTCTTGTCACCGGCGTAGTTGTACAGCGTGTTGCGCGCGACCCCGGCCCGCGCCGCGATGTGGCCCATGGTGATCGAGTCGTAGTCGCGTTCGAGCAGCAGTTGCCGCGTCGCCGCGGCGAGGTCGGCCCACACCACCTCGTGGTGCTCTTCGATGCTGGCTCCCCGGATCCGTGGCATCCGGTCATCTTCCCATCAACGGGTGCCCGCCGCGGCCAGTGCGACGCTCGACAGGTGCGGGTTGTCCTGGTGCGCCGAGGTGAGCTTCACGCGGTCGAGGCGCCAGCCGTCCGGCGTGCGGACCGCCTCGTTGTCGTAGAAGCCGACCACCAGCCAGTGGTTCGGCCCCCCGGCAGCGAGCTCGTCGGAGACCCAGTGATCGGCGCGGACGTGCGCGTGGATCGTCGCCCGGTCGCCGTCGACGTCGACGACGTGACCGGTGATGGCGTGGTGCGTGGCCGTGTAGAAGCTGAAGGCGCCACGGAGGTTCTCGACGTATTCGGCGAGCGGCACGGTCATCGGCGGGATGTCGGCGACCGACCCGAAGTCGAGTGTCACGGGATCGGTGAAGACGCGGGCGGGCAGCTCGGTGAACTCCTTCAGGTCCGCGATGTCGGCGTAGCGGCCGAGCAGCTCGACGAGTTCGGCGCGATCACTGAGCGCGTTCATGGGGATACCCCTCCGGTCGGTAGGGCGACGCGTTGATGCGACAACCTGTCGTAAAGATTACGACAGGTTGTCGCCAAAAGCAAGTCACCGATCCAAGCCACCCCCGACCGCGGGTCATCGACGAGGCGGGCGCCCGAGTGCGTGGAAGCTCCAACCGGCCGCGTTCCACCGCTGGGCGTCCAGCGTGTTGCGGCCGTCGATGACCTGGCGGTTGGCGACCACGGCACCGACCACCTCCGGATCGAGCTCCTGGAACTCCCGCCACTCGGTGAGGTGCAACAGCACGTCGGCGCCGGTCGCCGCTTCGACCGCGGAGCTCGCGTAGTTCAGCTCCGGGAAGTCCTTGCGTGCGTTGTCCGAGGCTTTCGGGTCGTACACGGTCACCTCTCCGCCCTCGAGCTGGATGGACGCGGCGACACTGAGTGCGGGTGAATCACGGACGTCGTCGGAGCCGGGCTTGAACGCCGCGCCCCAGACGGTCACCCGTTTGCCACGGAGCGCACCACCGCACTGCTCGCGCGTGAGGTCGACCATCCGGCGCCGCCGACGGAGGTTGATGGCATCCACCTCGCGGAGGAATTCCAGCGTGTGCCCGAGGCCGAGCTCGTCGGCCCTGAACTGGAAAGCCCGGAGGTCCTTGGGCAGGCAACCGCCGCCGAAACCCAGGCCGGGCAGCAGGTACTGCCCGCCGATGCGCGGGTCGTGGGCGAGTGCACGGGCGAGGTGGGTGACATCGGCGCCGGTGGTCTCGCAGACCTCGGCGATGGCGTTGATGAACGAGATCTTGGTGGCCAGGAACGCGTTGGCGGACACCTTGACCAGCTCCGCTGTGGGCAGATCGGTGACCACCAGCGGTACGCCGCGGGCGAGGGGGATCCGGTAGGCCTCGCGCAGGAGGGATTCGGCCTGCGGTGAACCCACCCCGAACACCAGCCGAGCCGGTCTGAGTGTGTCGCCGATGGCGAAGCCCTCCCGCAGGAATTCCGGGTTCCAGGCCAGTTCGACGCGCGCGCCGGCGGGTGCGCGCCGGCTCAGGCGGCGGGCCAGCTGCTCCGCCGTCCCGACCGGGACCGTCGATTTGCCGACTACCAGGCTCGGCCCGTTCAGGGTGGGTGCCAGCCGGTCGATCGCTTCTCGGAGAAAACGCAGATCGGCTGCCCGGTCGGTCTTCCTCTCCGGCGTCCCGACGCAGAGAAAATGTATGGCCGGTGCGCCGCCGGTGAACTCGTTGATATCACCGTACGAGGACGTAAAACGCAGCCTGCCGGATTTCAGGTGCCTTCGGACGAGGCTTTCGAGGCCCGGCTCGTAGAAGGGGGGATTTCCGGCGGAGAGCGCGGAAATCTTCTCCGGATCGGTGTCCATGCCGAGTACTTCGAACCCCATTTCGGCCATGCAGGCCGCGTGTGTGGCACCCAAGTAGCCGGTCCCGAGAACGGTGATTCGCATAACTGGGATCCCCTCGGCTGCACGGGCGGCAGGTCCGATACTGCGTCGTCTCGCTCGTCGAGGTCAAGTGGAAAACCGCTGGCAATCCGCTACTTCTCGGAGGTCCACAGATTGTCCATATGTGCTCCACAAATGTTCCACAGAAGAGCTGCCGGGCGCGGACTCCGTCGCGGGAAAGCCTTAAGATCCGGTGTTGTGCCCGACGATCAAGTGGTGAATTTCAACTTCCCGGACGGCTTGTTGCCCGCCGACGGGCGATTCGGTTGCGGCCCGGCCAAGGTGCGGCCCGAGCAACTGGACGCGCTCGCCTCGCGCGGCGCGGACTTCCTCGGGACCTCGTACCGCCGCGGTGCGGTGCGCGCGCTGCTGGGCCGGGTTCGCGCGGGGCTGCGGGAGCTGTTCGAACTGCCCGCGGAATACCAGGTGGTGCTCGGCAACGGAGGCGGCACCGCGTTCTGGAACATCGCCACCCACGGCCTCATCCGGAACCGGGCCCAGCACCTGTCCTTCGGCGAGTTTTCCGGCCGTTTCACCGCGGTCGACCGGGCAACGCCCTGGCTGGCCGAGCCGGCGGTGATCGAGAGCGCACCCGGAACCCACCCGGATCCGCGGGCCGATCCGGACGTCGACGCGTACGCGCTGACGCAGAACGAAACCTCGACCGGCGTGGCCATGCCGATCCAGCGGGTGCCGGGGGCCGGCGCCGAGGCCCTGGTGCTGGTCGACGGCACCAGCGCGGCGGGGGGCATGCTCGTGCGGCCCGAGGAGTTCGACGTCTACTACTTCGCACCGCAGAAGTGCTTCGGTGCCGACGGCGGACTCTGGATCGCTCTGATGTCGCCGGCCGCCGTGGCCCGCGCCGAAGAAATCGCGGCGGGTGGTCGGTACATCCCGGAGTTCTTCAGCCTGCCCGCCGCCATCGACCACTCGGCTCGTGACCTCACCTTCAACACCCCGTCGGTGGCGTCGCTGTTCTTGTTCGCCGAGCAGATCGACTGGCTGCTCGGCCTCGGCGGGCTGCCTGGTGCCGCGGCCAAGGCGGCGAGCACGGCCGAGCTGGTCTACGGCTGGGCCGAGGATTCGCCCTACGCGGCACCGTTCGTCACCGAACCGGAGCAGCGGTCGCCGGTGGTCGCGACCATCGAGTTCGCCGAGCACATCGACGCGGCGGGCCTGGTCGCCGGACTGCGGGCGCACGGCGTTCTCGACTTGGAGCCCCACCGCAGTTTCGGCCGGAACCAGCTGCGCATGGGCATGTTCCCGGCGATCGACATCGCCGACGCCGAGGCGCTGTTGGCCTGCATCGACCAAGCCGTCGCACAGCTCGGCCGGCCGGCCGAGCGGGGAAGGAGGTCCAATGCCTGACGCACCCACCGCAGTGGTCGTCGGTGCCGGGATCGTCGGCGCGTCCATCGCGCACAGCCTGGTCCAGAGGGGGTGGTCGGTCACCGTCGTCGAACAGTACCTGCCGGGACACGTGCGGGGCTCCAGCCACGACACCTCCCGGGTGCTCCGGCTGTCCTACGGCGGCGGCCGCGACATCGACGTCTGGTACACCCGCCGGGCCTGGCGGGCCCGGGAACTGTGGCAGGAGATCGGGGCGGAGGAGGGCATCGAGCTCTTCCACAACGTCGGGGTCGTCTGGTTCGCCAGGGGGGAGGCCGAATTCGAGGAGCAGAGCGCACGCAGTCTCGAGAAGCTGGGCCTCCCGGTCGAGCGGCTGGCCCCGGAGGCGGCTCGCGACTTCTTTCCCGACGTGCGCTGCGACGACCTCGAATTCGTGCTGCACGAACCGAGCAGCGGGGTGTTGCGGGCCCGGCTGGGCGTGCTGACCCTGATGCGCCGCACCCTGCGGGCGGGAGCCAGGCTGCGCATCGCCGAGGCCCGGCCGGACGCGGAAGGCCGGGCCGTCGTGGACGGCGAGGTGCAGGCCGCCGACCGGACGATCTGGGCCTGCGGCCCGTGGCTGGGACGTTGGTTCCCGCAGCTGGTGGACATCGAATCGGTCCGGCAGAACGTCTTCTACTACGGGGTGGAGCCGCACTGGCGCACCCCCGGCGTCCCGGTGTGGGTCGACGGCGGCGCCTACGGGGCCGGGGACATCGACGACAGCGGCTTCAAGGTCGGTGGCGCGCTCGGCGCCGCTCCGGTCATCGATCCGGATCTCGCCGACCGCCGTCCCGATCCGGAAGCCGAGAAAGCCGCTCGGGGAGCGCTCGCCCACCGGTTCCCCGCGCTGGCCGGCGCGCCGCTGGTGTCCCGGCACGTCTGCCAGTACGAGCTGACCGCCGACCAGCACTTTCTGCTCGCGCCGGTGCCGGGATCGGGCGGCGGCTGGCTGGCCGGCGGGGGCGGGCACGCGTTCAAGTTCGGTCCTGCCTTCGGTGAGTACACCGCCGACCTGATCGAGGGTGGCGAACAGCCACTGCCCGAGTTCGGGCTGGGACCGCGGGAGAAATTCCAGAGCAGGAAGAGCACGACCCCGGGACAACTGGCACGTCAGCACCGCTGATCTTCCCGGATCGGTAGCCACACGACGAAGGAGAGAACATGTTGTACGAAGCCGAACGGCAGCTGCTCGTGGAAAGCATCACCGACATGGCCCGTTGGGGGCTGATCGAGACCACCGGCGGCGGTCTGAGCGTCCGGGCCGACAACGGCGACATCATCGTCACCGCCACCGGCTCGGCCTTCGCCCGCTGGAAGGTCACCCCGCGCGACATGACGGTGATCTCGGCGACCGGCGAACTGCGGGAGCGCACCGGGGGAGTGGCCCCGGTGGGCGCGCTGATCCACATGGCCGCCTACGAGATGTTCCCCGACTGCCGCGCGATCGTGCACGCGCACAACGCCTACGTGCTCGCGTTCGCCTCACTGGGCATGGGCATCCCTTCCTGCGTCAACCAGCTGGACACCCTGGGCGAGGTGCCCTGCTTGATCGCCGACGACACCGCGGTCAAGGGCGGGGTGCTCAGCGGTGAGTCGGACCGCCCCGAGATCAAGCTGCCCGACGGCATCGCCCAGCGGCCGGAAATCGCGGCAGTCGACACCTACCAGCTCATCCCGCAGCTGAAGGAGAAACTGGGCCCGCGGGCGGGCGAACTCAAGCGCCACGGCCTGGCGTGCGTGCTCTACCGCCATGGTGCCTTCACGTTCGCCCGTGGACTGACCGAGGCGGTGGAGAACCTGGCCAGGGTGGAGATGAGCGCGCGGACGGCGGTCTTCCAGGCGATCCTGCGCGGCGGGCTGGCCGGGGTCGAGCCCAACCTCCTGTTCCCGAAGGCCGGGCTGGGTGCCGAACAGCAGCTCGCGGATGTCTGACGGTCTCGCCGAAAGCGCGTACTACGCGCAACTGGCCCGGACCAGGGGCGCCGCCGGGGCGGTGCAGCTCGACGGCACCGGCCGGGTGCTCCTGGTCCGGCCCGCGTACAAGCCGGTCTGGGACCTGCCCGGCGGCGTGATCGAGGCCGGCGAGTCCCCGCTGGCCGCGTGTACCCGTGAGGTGCGGGAGGAACTCGGCATCACCCCGGTCATCGAGCGGCTGGTCGGAGTGGTGTGGTTCCCGCCCCGGCCACGCCGCGCGCCGTCGAACCTGTTCGTGTTCGCCGGCCGGCTGCCCGAGCCCGTCCAGGCGGTCATCGAGCCGGATCCCGGCGAGATCGCCGAATTCGGCTTCTTCCCGGTGTCGGCGCTCCCGGACGTGGAACCGCACACCGAACGCCGGGTCCGCTCGTGCGTCGAGGGATATCTCGGCGGAGGGACGGTCTACTACGAGGAGCCGACGAAACCGGCCTGGTACGGCGGTTCCGGGGAGAGGCCGGGATGAGCCCCCGTGAACCGATCGAAACCGTGCTGCTGGACGCCGGGGGAGTGCTGATCATGCCTGCCGCTGAAGCGGTGATCACGATCCTGCGGGCCGCGGGGGTGCGGGCCGACGTGGGTGTGATCGACCGTGCCCACTACGCGGCCACCGCGGCGAACGACGCGTCTCCTCCCCGTGATCGCCTGCTGTACCTGAGGGCGTTTGCCCGGGCGTGCGGGGTGCAGGACGAGCGTGTCGAGCGGGTGGCCGCTGAACTCTCCACCGCGATCGACGGTCCGACGTGGACCCGAGAGCTGCGTGGGGCCGCGAAGTCGTTGCGAGCGCTGAGTTCCTTGCCGGTCGTGCTCGGCGTGGTGTCCAACTCGGTCGGGGTGGTGGCCGCACAGCTGCGGCAGGCCGGCATCTGCCAGGTCGGGCCGGGAGCCGGGACCCCGGTGGCCCTGGTGATCGACTCCGCGCTGGTCGGGATCGCCAAACCGGATCCCGGGATCTTCCACCTCGCGCTGCGGGAGCTGGACGCCCGGCCGGGGCGGACCGTCTACGTCGGCGACACCGCCCGGATCGATGTGGACGGCGCGCTCGCCGCCGGGATCCGGCCCCTGCACCTCGATCCGCACCTCGACTGCCCCGATCCGCCGGGTCGGCACGAACACCTGCGCAGCCTCGGCGACCTGGCCGCGTGGGTGCACGCTCATGGACGGTAGCGCCGGCCGCACCCCGAACCGCTGGATCCTGCTCACTGTGAGCCTGATCGCCTGGGCGGTCGGTGCCACCGCCGTTTTCCAGCTCTCCCTGGTGCTGCCGGCCTTGCGAGCGGAGACCGGGATGTCGCTGGCGCTGGCCGGAGCTCTGGTCGGGGTCGCCAACGGCGGACTGACCGTGTCCATGCTGGGCTGGGGCCTGGTGGCCGACCGCTTCGGCGAACGACGTGCCATGTCCTGCGGCCTGACTCTCTGCGCCTTCTTCCTGTGCGTGGCCGCCGCCACCGGTGGTGTCGCGGCCCTGTTCGGTGTTTTCGCCCTCGTCGGGATGACCGCGAGCTCGGTCTACGCACCGAGCGGGCAGGCGGTGGTGCGGCGGTTTCCGGCCCGGCAGCGCGCTTTGGCTCTCGGCTTGACCCAGACCGCGACACCGCTCAGTTCGGCGCTGGCCGCGGCGGTCGTTCCGGGCGTCGCGGCTGCCTGCGGCTTGCCCGTCCTCTGGCTCGGTATGGCCGGGCTCTGCCTGCTGACAGCGGCGGTGGTGTTCCTGTTCGGCGGCCGGTCCCGGCCGGGCGATCCCCCGGCCGGTCCGGCGTCCGGCGATGCCGCGCCGGTGCCGTGGCGGCGGATGTACGGGGCCTGCGCACTGCTCATCCTGCCGCAGTCGGCGCTGCTCACCTTCAGCGTCAGCTACCTCGTGGACGATCGGGGCTGGAGCCCGGTGCGGGCGGGCTGGCTGCTCAGCGGGGCGTTGCTGCTCACCGTGCTCACCCGGCCGCTGGTCGGCTATGTCGCGGACCGTCTCGGCGCCCCGCTGGGACTGATGCGGATCTTCGCCTTCGGCAACGCCGTCGTGCTGCTGCTCGTCGTGCTCGGTGCGCTGACCGGGACCTGGCTGGGCACGGTCATGGTGTTCGTCGCCTGCGTCTCGACGGTCACCGGGTACGGGCTGGCCTCCACGGTGGTCGCCTCGTTCGCCGCGCGGGCCCGGCTGGGTCGTGCGCTGGGAGTCCAGCACACGCTGCAGAGCCTGGTGACCACCGCCGGCCCGGTGGTGCTGAGTGCCGTCATCGGCGGAGCCGGCTACGCGGGGGCGTTCGTCGTCATCGCGGTCGCCCCACTCGCCGGTGGGGCGCTCCTGCCGGTGACGGCCGAACGGCTCGGTCAGTCCCGGCAGCAATGCTCGAGCACTTCGCTGGAGGGCGCACCGGCGAGGATCGCCTGGTGGACGCGTCGGAGATAGGCGGAGGGCTCCACACCCGTCTGCGAAACCAGGTTCCGACGCGCGTCCAGGTACGCGTCCAGGGCCTCTCCCTTGCGGCCGGACCGGTACAACGCGAACATGTACTGCGACCAGGTGAGTTCGGAGATCGGGGAAGCCGTGACCAGCTCGCGGAGCTCACCCACCACTTCCTTGTGCAACCCGAGTCGTAGCCGGGCCTGGACGAGGTCGTTCAACACGTCGATCCGGCGCCCCTCCAGCGCCGTGACAGGCGCCATCAGCGCGGGGGTGACGCGGACGTCTTCGAGCGGTTTTCCGCGCCACAGAGCCAATGCGCCGCTCAGGCACTCGGCGGCCAGCTCGTGGTCGGACCGGCGCAGTGCGGCCCGGCCCTGCGTCGCGAGCCGGTCGAAGACCGACAGATCGAGTTCGTCGGCGCGCACGCGCAACAGGTACCCGGGCATCCTGGTGATCAGGCGGTCGCGCCCGGCGTCGCCGGCGGTGTCGAGCAGTCGGCGGACACCGGCGACATAGCTGTAGACGTTCGCGATCGCCGAGCGCGGAGCCGGGCCGTCCCACAGCATCGCGGTGAGCCGGTCCACCGACACGATGTGGTTGGCATTGAGCAGCAATATGCTCAGTAGTGCTCGTTGCTTCGGCGTCCCGAGGCCGCTCACCCGGCTCGCCGGGCCGACCTCGACCGGACCCAGCACGCGGAAATCCATTGTCATGCCCCCCACTGCTCCCGAGGATCGACTGACGACAGCGCATTCACGAGGTGCCACGCTGAAATGAATCGTTCCGTCTCGCACGCCCCTGGTGACACCCGGCTGTAAGGGATTCTCAGATGAGACGGGCCCGACCTCCCCTCCCTGTGGCACACCATTCCTTTCCGCCGCACCGTGATCGGCCAACGTTCGGGAAGGCGGAACGGTTTGGCCGAGCAGTCGGATGCCACCCGATCGGACCAAACTCGGCCGCGCCGCGATTGTGGAATTTTTGTGGCGTTCCCGTGGGTTCGGTTGGCAGAGTTGACCCAATGGTCAGTCGATGGGTACCGCGGTCACCAGCGAGCAGAACGGCCTTGCGGCGCGTGGTGCTGACGTGGCTGACAACGGCGTCCGGCGGCGCGGAGCGGTCGACACTCGAACTCGCGCAAGGTCTTCGCGAACTGCTCGGGGTGGACGTCGCCGTCGTGTGGTGGGACAACGGCGGCGCTCTCCGGCCGGGCCCGCAGGACGTCCGCATGAGGCAGGTCGCGGATCTCGACGCCTACGAACAGGCGCTGGTCACCGAACTCGGGGTGGACCCGGCCGGGACGGTGCTCATCGGAGCGCACCGGACGGCGATGGTCGACATCGCGCTGGCGGAGTCCTTCGCCGTGCCGGTGATATCGGTGCTGCGGGGAATCCTCGTCGCGGACCAGGGCCTGCGGACCGTCGATCCCCGGGAGCGGCGGCTGGTTCCGCGCCTGCCCGGCGAACTCGACTGGGACATCCTCTCCCGGGCCGGCTGCTGGGTCGGCGTCAGCGAGGCCGCGACGAGAAGCATCCGGGAATCGTCTCCGCGCCCGGTCAACGCGGTCACCATACACAACGCCGTCCGCCTCGACCTGTACCGGAAAGCGCGGAAGCCACCGCTGCCACGCAGGTTTTCGGTGGTCGCCCGCACCGAGCCGTGGAAGCTGATCGACCAGGTGATCCGTGCTTTCGCGCGCCTGCCCGAGGAACTCGCCGCGCGCGCACAGCTCAACATCTACGGGACCGGGACGGCGTTACCGGAGCTCCGGCGGCTGGCGGAAGAACTCTGCCGCGGCCAGGACGTCCGGTTCCGGGGTCACGTACCGGATCACCGGTGGCTGGCCGGTACCGATGTCCTCGTCACGGCCTGTGACATCGAGGGCTTCGGCCGTTCGGTGCTTGAAGCAGGCGGAGCCGGGATCCCCCAGATCGTGCCGGATCGCGGGGGCAGCACCGAACTGGTGGTGCCCGGGATCACCGGTCTGGTTTACCCCGCGGGCGATCCCGCCGGTCTCACCGCCGCTCTGGCCGAGGCCGCCGGGTGGCCCGCGAGCCGTCTCGACGCGCTGGGCAGCCGAGCCCGGCTCAACGCCCGATCGTTCTCCCAGACCCGTTGTTTCCTCGCCTACGCCCGGCTCGCGCAGGAAGTTCCCGAGTGGAGCCGGCACCCCTCACCGCTGTCCGCAGCCGACCGGACGGCATAGATCGAAAGGATCACCAGAAATGGGTCACGAAGCCGAACGCCACCACATCATCCGGTCCGTCAGCGACATGACGCGCTGGGGTACCCTGGATCCGGCCGGTGGTTCGGTCAGCGTCCGCGCCGGCTCCGGCAACATCGTCAGCACCACCGCGAGCTCCGCTTTCGTGCGGTGGGACATCACCGCCCGCAACCTGATGGTGTACAGCCCCGAGGGCTCGATCGTGGAGCGCGCCACGGACCTGGCGCCACCGGACGCGCCGCTGCACATGGCGATCTACCGGGAGTTCCCGAACTGCAACGCCATCGTGCACTCCCACGCGCCCTACAGCCTGGCGTTCGCCTCGCTCGGTCTCGGCGTGCCATCCTGCACGAACAAGCTCGACACGATGGGTGAAGTGCCCTGCTTCACCTCGGACGATCCCGCCGTCAAGGAGGATGTGCTCACCGGGCGGGTCGACATCGAGGTCGCCGAATGCATGGGATCACGCCCGGACGTCATCGCGGGCTACCTTCTCACCGTGAACCCCCAGATGTTGGAACACTTCGGCCCCCGCGCCGGCGAACTGGACCGGCACGGCCTCGGTTTCGTGGTCTACCGGCACGGTGTGTTCGTCTTCGCCCGCCACCTCGACGAGGCCGTCGAGAACCTGACGAGGATCGAGGTCAGCGCCCGGACAGCGCTGTTCCAGGCCACCCTGCACGGCGGGATCAGCGGGATCAAACCCGACGCCTTGCACAACCCCGGCGGCACCTGGTCGGACAGCGTGTACTCGGGGAACAGCCGCTGAACGCGCGACCGGGCACCAGGGGCGCGTCCGCGGGCATGCTGTTCGACGACCACGGACGCGTTCTCGTCGTCAAGCCCACGTACAAACCGGGCTGGGGCTTGCCGGGCGGGGTGATCGAGGAGGGCGAGTCGCCGCACGCGGCGTGCGTGCGCGAACTTCGCGAGGAACTCGGCATCACCCCGGTGCTCGGTCCGCTGGCCGGAGTGGACTGGGTACCTCCGCGGCCGGGCCGCGACGAGGCAAACGTGTTCGTCTTCGCCGGCCGGATCCGCGACGAGCTGCTTCCCGCGATCCGGCTTCCGGCTGATGAGCTGTCGGCGTGGCAGTTCGTCGACATGCGCCGGTTCCGGGAGCTGATGGCGCCGCGGATCGCCCGGCGGATCGAGGTGTGCCGCCGCGCGCACGACGTCGGCCGGGTGGCCTACATGGAATTCGGCTACGAGGTCTTGCCCGTGCCGTCCGGCCCGCAGTGATCGGCTGTCCGGCGGAACGCGAGCCACCCGAAGCAGCCGAACCAGAACTCGCTTTCCAGCACGAAACCCGCTGCCCGCGCCTCGGCGACCACCTGCGCGCGGGTACGCGGGCGCGCGACCGGATTTCTTTGTGCATAACGGAGATCGACCAGTTCCTGATCGTAGCTGCCAGTGCGGAAGTACGCCATCGCCAGGCACACCACACCGCCGGCTCGCACCAGCCGCATCATGCTCCGCCACATCGGCGCCGAATCCCGGAGGTAGTGATAAGCGCCGACCAGCATCGCACCGTCGAAGCACTGCGCACCGGGAAGGGTGAGTGGCTGTTCCAGATTTCCCCGGACAACGCAAGTGCGGGGGTCATCGGCGGTGCGTTCGGCCGAGACCCGGACGAAGTCCGCGCTGACCTCCACGCCAACGAACCGGCCCGCACCGCCGCCGTTCGCGTGCCGCGCGAGTTCGAGCAGGCCCAATCCGGTCCCGGAAGCCAGGTCGAGTAGGTTCACGCCCGTGGAAACCAGTGTGCGCACCGCACTCATTCGAGCGTACCGGTAATACGGCAACTGCATTCCCTGATCCCAGAGATCGGCGTTCGAGGCGTCGAAGCCCGACAATGCCTGCTTTTCCTCTCGGGTCAGCGATGCCACCACCCGGCCGAAACTCCCGCTGTACCCGAGCTCCCGGTAGCTCGATTTACCGGTGGCCAGCCGGATCAGCTCGTCGTCGATGGACCGCGGCGGCGCGTAATCGGCCACCGCACCGAAGCGCGTGGGCTGATCACCGACCCGACGAACCGCTCCGCACCTGTTCAGTGCTCCGAGCAGCAACTCGGCCACCGCGACCTTGCCCGGCACAACTCCGTGCCTGGCCACGAACTGCGCCACGGTCAGTGGCGTCTCGAGCTCGGCGAGCACACCATTGTCCAAGGCCGCGCGGTAGACGAACTCGTAGCCGGACCGGCGGTATTCCAGGTAGGCGGCAGCCATCCGCTCCGGCTGGATTCGCAAGAGTTCTTCGTCGGTCAAGTCCATGACTCATCCTTCACGGGGAAGAGTTGATGAGTGATCCCCCGTGGGGATTCTACGCGGTATCCGGGGTGTCGGAAGTGCATTCCGAGCCCAATTCCGCGATTCTCGATCGGAAGGTGGCAGCCGTATCGGAACAGCGGCACGCTCTCTCGCGGTCAAGGTCTGTCCGGGTGAAACCGGCTGTTGGCCGAGCCGAGCGCGAGCCCGCACTGCCCGGTCGCGGCGCGATCCGGCCCGGCCGGCGCCGGACGACCTGGCGGGGGACCTGGACAGCCCGCTCGTCGACGTCCACGGCGCGGGTCGAGAGCCGGCGGCGGTGTCGCCGAGAACCCGGACGTGGTTGCCGGGCTCGACTGCGGCCCGCCGGTTCGCGGCCGGGTGCTTCTCGTGCTCGTCTGTGGCGGCCGATCTCGGACTGGGTCGGCATCGGACCACTGCGGTGAAGAAACTCTTGTGCGACCGGTTCCGCGCGTCGAGCTGCTCACCCAGCTCCGGCCCGGGGTCGCTGACCGGGCGTGGCCGGTCAGCGGATCCGTGGTCCGACGCCGGTGGTGAAGCGGAACTCGAGGACCACCGGGAGGTCGTCGAGGTCTAGTGCCTGCCGCAGCCTGGGCAGGCCGTCGAGGTCGAGTCGTTCGCGGATCGTTGTGGGGTCGCCGTCCTGGGTTACGGAAACCACCAGGGCCAGGGTTGGTTCTTCCCGGGTGCCGGCCAAGGTGGCGCGGGCGGTGTGGACGCCCGGGTACGTGCGTAGTTCGGCTGTGAACGGCGCCACCGCGACGTCGGCCGCGAGTTCGGTGCGGCCGTGGATGGGTTCGGTGTCGAACCGCCATGCCCGTGTCCGTGGCCGGGGCGACAGCTGCGCGAGCATCCAGCGCAGCATGAGGAGACCGAGCACGACGGCTGTCCCGGCGGTGACGTAGAGCGCCCACGTCGGCGGGGCGGCGGTCCCGGTCACGAGCGGGGCCGAGGGGTCGACGACGCGCAGGCGGCCGAAGTGGGTCGCGAGCGCGAAGCCGCCCGCGGCCAGCGAGATCAGCCCGAGCAGGAACAAGGCGACCCGGTTGAGCCGCGCCGGGCGGTTGAGGCTGGTCATGGGTTCCTCCTCGGGGCTCGGACGCGCACGGTCACGGTGGGCCGGCCGGCCGGGCCGATCTGCTCGAGCCGCTGGGTGACCGCCGCGTGGACGGCGTCGGCCAGGCCCTCCGGCCGGCTCCGGGTGGTGTCGACCCGGATCTTCGCCCGTCGCTTGCCGAGCTTGACCCGGGCGCGGGCGACACCGTCGACCCCGGCCGCCGCGGCGCGCAAGGTCGACCGGTAGCCGCCCCGCGCGGCGCCGGCGTCGAAGAGGCCGTTCAGCGGCAGCACGGTGGCCGCGCCGGGAACGACCGCGGCCAGTACCAGCACGAGACCGAGCAGCGCGAGGACCCCGCCGGCCACGGCCGGGAGCACGTCGGTCCAGCGCAAGTCGTGCAGCGTGCCGGCCACCGCGTCGTAGCTGAGCCACGGCCGTTCGCCCAGGAGCATCTGGACCGCGACCACGGTGATCACCACGCAGGCGCCCAGCAGCACCAGCGCGCTGAGGAGAGCCGGAACACTCCGGCGGGGCCGCCGCTTCATTCGATCCTCCTGCCCGTGGTGACGTCGGTGTGCAGGGCGGTGACGGTGAGGTCGACGCGCGTGACGCTGAGGCCGGTCAGCTCCTCCACCCGCTGGACGAGGTGCGCACGCGCCCGTTCCGTGGTGCGGGTGACCGAGGCGGGGTAGGCGATCGAGAGCCGCACGTCGAGGGCGACCGTCGTGTCGGCGACCGAGGCCGTGACCTTGGCCGAGCGCTCCGGATCCTCGCCGCCGAGGCTGACGCCGAGAAGCCGGCCGGCCGCTCCGCCGACGTCGTCCACTTCGCGGACCGCGTGGGCGGCGAGCCGCTGCACCACCTGGTCGGCGATGGTGAGCGTGCCGCGTTCGGGTTCGGTGCTCACCCGCGATCGCGCCCGGTGAGCCGGGACAGGTCGAGTTTGCCGTCGAGGAAACGGCCGGCCAGCAGGCCGATCACGCCCAGCAGGGCGACGGCGGCGAACGCCCCGAACCCGCCGAACGCGACGGCCAAGCCCAGGGCGAGGCCGGTCAGCAGGCCGAGCTGGGTTGAGTTCACGAGACCTTCTCCTTCGGTTCTTCCTCGGTAGCGGGTGGATCGGTGAGGTCCGCGAGCACGACGTGCACGGGCCGCCCGGTGACTCCGGCGGCGGCCCGCACGGCCGTGGCGATGGCGCCGGCCACGACCGGGTACTGCGCGATCACGGCGACGGTCACCTCGTCCTCGCGGACCCGGACGCCGACGACCCGCCGCGGTGGGTCCAGGGTGGCGATTTCGCCGAACCGCCCGCCGTGCAGGCCGGTCACCCCGGGCACGGTCCGCACGGCGGCGGCGATCCGGGCGGCGTCCGGTTCGGTGGTCACTGCACCCGGCCGGCGTCGGTGCTTTCGCCCTCGTCGTCGGAGGGGAGGTGCAGGTCACCGACGTGGATGTTGACCTCGACGACTTCGAGGCCGGTCATCCGCTCGACCGCGGTGATCACGTTGCGGCGCACCGACCGGGACAGGTCGGCGATGGAGACGCCGTACTCGACGACGATCTGCAGGTCGACCGCGGCCTGCTTTTCGCCGACCTCGACCGAGACTCCCTGTCCGGCCGAGGCGGTCGCGCCGGGGATGCGTTCGCGGATCGCGGAGAACGCGCGGGCGGCGCCGCCGCCGAGCGCGTGCACGCCGGAGACTTCCCGGGTGGCCAGGCCGGCGATCTTCTGGACCACGACGTCGGAGATCGACGTCGAACCCTGGGTGGTCACGAGGGCGCTGTCGGCGGCGTCCTTCCGGCCGGCGTCGGGCGAGCTCTGCTGAGCGGGGACCTTGGTGGCGGCGTTCGTCATGCTGACTCCTTCGCGCGGATCACTTGTGTTCGCAGGGGAAGCACCTCGATCCTTCCTCCACGAACGACAGACCCCACGCCGAGAAGATCGTCACGACCCGATCGTGTGAAGCGGGCCACGGTCGTGGCGTGGGGGAGCTACCTGGCCGGGTGAGCACTTCGGGCCGTCGCCCGAGCCGCGAGTGCGACCACTGCCGCGCCTTCACCGGGATGGATCAGCCGTACGGCGATGATGGGGACATCGGTAGCCGGGAGCTGTTCATGGTCCGGACAGGCGTTGCTTCAGCTCGCCAGCACCTGCGGGGAGAGGATCTCGAGCGTGGCGTTCGTCCACTCGAGCTGCCGCAGCGTCCGCGGGGGAGAGCGGGGCGGCAAGTGCCAGCAGGTCGGGGTCCTTGACCGCCTGGGCGCCCTGGGCCACCAGTGCCCAGCCGAGGGAGACCCGCGGCAGCTGTTCGCGACGGCGGCCCGCCACGACCACCTCACCACGGACACCGAACGCGCCGCCGACTTCTGCCTCGACCTGATCACGCGGCGCCGGGACGAGCCGGAAGCCGGAGTCCGGGAACCCGCCGACGACTGGTGCTCCCGCTCTCGCCCCGCCTGTGTCGCGGGCCTGCGCGCCTTCGCCCGGCACCGCGGCGGCCGCCGCGCGGCCGAGTTGTCCGGCCTCGCCGACACCTTGCTCGCCGAAACCGCCCGCCGCTGCATCGACCACGGCGGCGGCTGGCAACGCAGCCCGACCCCGGCCGGTACCGACGCGGCGCTGCTGCTGCCCCCGGTCCGCGGCGCCCTGCCGGCCGAGGATCCCCGCACGATCGCAACACTGCACGCCGTGCGATCGGAACTGTGCGAGGACGGCTCCGTGTACCGCTTCGCGCCCGATGACCGTCCACTTGGCGACGCTGAAGGTGCGTTCCTCCTGTGCGGGTTCGGGATGGCGCTGGTTCGAGCGCAACCGCGCGGCTGCGGTCCGCCGGGGGCTGCTGGCCGAGGAGTACGACGCACGGCAGCGGCAGCTACGGGGCAACTTGCCTCAGGCCTTCGTGCACGCTCTCCTGCTCGAAACCGCGCACCGGCTTGGGGGAGAGCCATGACGCCTGCTTCGTGGCCCGTGGGTGAGGATGTCGGACCGTCCGACGGCCGGAACAGAGGCCGGTGTTAAAGCGGGCCTGCCCCGGACGATTGATCGAACGTGACGCGGTGGGGAAACGAGGTGGCCAGGCAGCCCGCCGTCGGCGTGCTGGTGCTGGGTGGGGTGGCGTTGCTCGCGGGTGGGGTCGGGCTGGCCGGATGGGTCGACTGGCCGGCCGTGGGCCGCTGGGCGCGTCCACACGCACCGTCGTTCGCTCTGTTCGCCGTCGGTGCGGGCCTTTCGCTCGTCGGCGGCAAATGCTGCGTCGTGACCGAAAGCCCGGCGATCGCGGCCCGGGCATCCGCACCTTCGGCATGAGCTGGTGGGTGGTCACCGGTGCCGCGGTAGTGGTGGTCGTCGTGGCGTGGGCCGCTACCGGCTGGCTCCTCGACGAGGCTGCTGCGGCGAAGGACCCAGGCGCCGCGCGGGTCGAGGCGATCAAGACCGGCCTCGGCATCGGTGCCGGTACCACGGGGATCTTCGCTCTCCTGCTGGCGGTGCGACGGCAATGGCACAACGAGTACGACGCGGTCGAGAAGAACCTCACCGAGCTCTACACCAAGGCCGCCGACCAGCTCGGCTCCGCCGAGGCCTCCGTGCGCTTGGCCGCCCTGTACGCGTTGGAACGGCTGGCCCAGAACAACGTCCG
The DNA here is from genome assembly GCF_046548815.1 of Amycolatopsis sp. cmx-4-83. Classification (NCBI taxonomy): domain Bacteria; kingdom Bacillati; phylum Actinomycetota; class Actinomycetes; order Pseudonocardiales; family Pseudonocardiaceae; genus Amycolatopsis; species Amycolatopsis sp. cmx-4-83. Next base: position 522,727 of record NZ_JAEBEF010000003.1, read on the forward strand.
CCAGCGCGTACCTGCGCATGCCCGACGACTCCCCGGAAGACGATCGGGGGGCTGAAATCCGGCTGGCTGCTCAGCGCATCCTGGCCTAACACCTCCTTCCCGACAGCGGAGTCTTCTGGGACGGCATCGACCTCGACCTCACGAACGCGAACCTGGTCGATTTCAACCTGGGTAACTGCCGAGTGCGCAACGGTCGCTTCGCCGGCGCGACCTTCGTCGGCGACGCCGCATTCGGTGGTGCGACCTTCACCGGAGACGCCCGCTTCGGCGGTGCGACCTTCACCGGGAACGCTCGTTTCGGCATGACGACCTTCGCAGGCACGGCCCAGTTCGGCGCCGCCGGCTTCCTGGGAGAAGCCCGGTTCGGTGCGGCGAAATTCATGCGGGCGGCCACGTTCGGCGCGGCTAAATTCGCCGGGAATGCCCAGTTCTTTAATGCGCTGTTCGCTGAGAACGCGCAGTTCGTCGGTGTCGTCTTCTCGGGCGATGCCTACTTCAAGAATGTGGCATTCGCGGGGAACGCCGGTTTCGCTGTCGTCACGTTCACTCGCCGGTCCGTGTTCCGAACGACCAGGTTCGGTGGCGAGGCGAGGTTCCACAACAGCACCTTCGGGAAGGACGTCGCGTTCACCGGTACGGATTTCGTCGGCGACGCTCGGTTCGGAAAGGTGACGTTCAACGGATGCGCTACCTTCGAGGAAGTTTCGATCGGACCGGTTTCACGGCCCATGCGAGTTTTGGTGGCGCGACGTTCGCCGGTGAAGCCCGGTTCGGCAGTGCGGCGTTCGGTCGTGGCGCCGGCTTCGGCAGCACGACGTTCGCCGGCGGCGTCGGGTTCGAACGGGCGAGCTTCGCGGGCCGACCGGAGTTCGGCGACGCGACCTTCGTGGGTGACGTCCGGTTCAGTGGTGCGGTGTTCACCGACGGCGTCTTGCTGGACGGTGCGACTTTCGACGGCGAGACCGGTTTCGAGGGTGCGACGCTCGGTGGGGTTCTGGCGTTCGAACCGTGGAGCAGGCGGCGGCCGAGGCGGAGTGGTGGTGGCGACAGGTCATGAGCGCGCTCACCGGCGAGCCGGCCGCACCCACGGCGGACTCCGCGGTGTGGATCTGCTCGACCCGGGCTCTTGTCGACCTGCCGGCGACGTTCACCCGAGATGTTCTTCGGCACCTGGGTCCCCGACGACGGCCCGGCCGCCGCCGCCCCGCGGCGGCGCCGGCTCGTGGCCGAGTGCGGGCCGGCACGACAACGCGGTCGCGTGCAGGAGGTCCTCGGCGCCGAGGTCACCGTCAGCGGCCGCCGCTTCGAGCAGCGCCGTGAGCGTGGGACCCAGCCGCTCCACGAAGGAGCCGGTCGGCCCTTCGAACGCCGGATCGCCCGAGTGGGGCCCGGCGGGTTCAGCTCACCGCGAGGCCGGCGATCGACGGTGTCGTCGGCTGCAGCGATCCGGTGGCGGGTTCGATGGTCACCGCCACACCGTCGGTGCCGGCCGGGAGGGCTGCCTCGACGGAGCCGTCGGGGTCCACCAGGCCCGCCGACCTCGGGGCGCCCGGCCCGGTCAGCCACACCTCGTAGGCGTGGCCGGCATCCAGGCTCGGCAGCGCTCGCGCGGCGACGAGGACCTTGCCCAGCTGCCGGGAGGCGGTGGCCGAGACGGAGCCGCCGCCGACCGCGGTCGTGCGCACAGTGGTCGCGTCGGGCGCGGACGTCACCGCGCCGCCGTCGGCCACCGGTGCCGGACGGTCCGAGACCGACTGGTCCAGCCCGATGCCGATCCCGCCGGCGAGCACCGCCGCGGCCGCGGCGACGGAGGCCAGCCCGATCACGGCCCGCCTGCGCCACGGGGTGCGCCGTGCCGGCACCGCCGGCTCGGCGACGCGGGGCGGAAGCTGCCGCGTCTGGGAGACCTCGGCGAGCACGTTCCGGCGGAAGCTCTCATCCGGGCCGGCGGCGGCCGCGGTGCCCAGCAGGGCGGCGGTCTCCCGGAAACCGGCGACCTCCTCGGCGCAGACCGGGCATTCGCCGAGGTGCCGGGTGAACGCGGCACGTTCGAGGTCGTCGACAGCGTCGAGGGTGTAGGCGCCGGCGAGGATGTGGGCGTCGGCGGTGGTCATCGGTGCACTCCCAGAGCGTCGCGCAAGCGGACGAGTCCGTCCCGCAAACGGGTTTTCACGGTGCCGACCGCGACACCGAGTCTTTCGGAAACCTCCCGGCAGGTGTAACCCTGGAAGTAGGCGAGCAGGATCGACTCCCGCTGGAGCTCGGTCAGCGCCGCCAACGCGGCACGGACCTGCACCCGGTCGAACCGATCCAGCGTCGACTCGGTGACGTCGTCGTAGGGGCGGCGCAGGTCCAGCCGCTCGGCCCGGTCTTCCCGGTCGGCCGCGGACTGCTCGGACCGGACCCGGTCGATCGCGCGCCGGTGCGCGATGGTCAGCGCCCAGGTCCGCACCCGCCCGCGGGCGGCGTCGAACGACGTCGCCTTGCGCCAGATCTCGAGCAGGACCTCCTGGGTCACTTCCTCCGCGTGCGCCCGTGAGCGCAGCACCTGGAGCACGACGCCGAAGACCGGTCCGGCCAGCTGGTCGTAGAGGGCGGCGAAGGCCTGCTCGTCCCCGAGCGCCGTGCGGGCGAGCAGCAGCTCCGGCGTGCTCTGCGGTTCCGCCACCGTGGTGGGTCCGCTGCGGAGCGCGACTGCGCGGGCGGTCATGGCACCTGCTCCTTCCCGGCGGGCGCCGAGTCGCGCGCCGCGGTCGGCGGCGCCTCGGGAGGAGTTCGTCCCGGCCGCCCGCGCGGATGGGTGCGGGTGCGGAGAAACCCGCACCGCCACCCACCCGGAGGAGTGGTCGGCGGCTGTCCACAGTGGATCGGGCAAGCCGTGCTGCCGGGCGGTCCGAACGAGAGGTGGACTCGATGAGGGGAAAGCGATGGCAGGCTCGACTGTGGTCTCGTGCGGGCACTACCAGCCGGGCCGGGTGGTGACGAACGACGAACTGGCGGACCGGCTCGGAACGTCGGATGCGTGGATCCGCGAGCGGGTGGGGGTGCGCAGCCGCCGGGTCGCGGCCCCCGGCGAGTCGGTCGCCGACATGGCGACGGCCGCGGCGGACGCCGCCCTGCGGCGGTCCGGTCACCGCGCCGCCGACGTCGACCTCGTGCTCGTCGCCACGTGCACCGCGTTCGAGCGGATGCCCGCCATCGCCTGCCGGGTCGCCGAGCGGCTGGGGATCAGCGCACCGGGTGCGTTCGACCTGAACGCGGCGTGTTCGGGGTTCTCCTACGCGCTGGCCGCGGCCGACCACGCCATCCGGGCCGGCGCCGCGACCCGGGCGATCGTGGTCGGGGCCGACAAGATGAGCGACTTCCTCGACTGGACCGACCGCTCGACGTGCGTGATCTTCGGTGACGCCGCGGCCGCTGCCGTCGTCGAGCGGGCTCCGGCCGGGATCGGACCGGTGGTGTGGGGATCGGACCCGGCGAAGGGCCGCTTCATCACGCTCGAGTCCGGCGGGCCCGGCGCCTTGCCGGCGGTGTTCCGGCAGGAGGGCCAGGCGGTGTTCCGCTGGGCCACCACCGCGCTCGCCCCGATCGCCCGAGAGGCTTGTCACCGCGCCGGCGTCGACCCGGGCGCGCTGGGCGGTGTCGTGACCCACCAGGCCAACGTCCGCATCATCGAAGCGCTGGCCCGCAAGATCGGCGCGACCGGCGCGGTGATCGCCGCGGACGTGGCGGAGTCCGGCAACACTCGGCCGCGAGCATTCCGCTGGCGTTGTCGAAGCTCGTCGCGCGGCGGGAGATCGCGGCGGGGTCGCCGGTGCTGCTGTTCGGGTTCGGCGCCGGGTTGACCTACGCCGGTCAGGTCATCAGCTGCCCGGGAAATTCCGGCTTGTCACCCGACCAGGTGTGACGGAACCGGCGAGACCAATACTTCGACCGGGCTGCGTCGAAACACTGACATGACCGCCACCGAGCTCGACATCCCAGAAGCGCCGGAAGCACCGCCGCGTGCCCGGCTGCGATTCTTCGCGGCCGCTTTCACGGGCGTCCTGGCACTGGCCGCCGCGTTGGCGGCCGGGCACCTGGTGGCGGGGTTCATCAGCGTCAACGCTTCCCCCTACCTCGCGGTGGGCAACGGCGCGATCGACCTGACACCGGTCGAGCTGAAGGACTTCGCGGTCCGCACGTTCGGGACCTACGACAAGCTGGTGCTGCTGGGCAGCATGGCGCTGGTCATGCTGGGCGTCGCCGCGCTCGCGGGTGTCCTTTCGCGACGGTCACCCGTTCCCGGCACCGTGCTGATCGCCCTGTTCGGGCTGGTCGGCGGGTTCGCCGTGTTCGAGCGCCCGGACCTGACCGCGGTCGCGCTGCTGGCACCGGCCGCGAGCCTGGTCGTGGGCATCGTCGTGTTCCTCCTGCTGCACCGGATCGCCCCGCGTGTCTGGCGGGAACCGGACTCGGACGAGAAGGCCGGGACTTCGCGGCGGTCCTTCCTGCTCGGCGGTGCCGGCGTGGCCGTCGGCGCGGGGGCATTGGGCTTCGGCGGCCAGCTGATCAGCTCGTCGCGCGACGCCACCGCGTCGCGGGAGGCGGTCGGCAAGCTCGTGCCGGCCCGGACCGCGCCGATGATCCCGGCGGACGCGGACTTCGCCAAGCTCGGCACGCCGCCGTTCCTGACGCCGAACGACAAGTTCTACCGCGTGGACACCGCGTTGTCGGTGCCGCAGCTGCGCACCGAAGACTGGAGCCTGCGCCTGCACGGCATGGTCGACCGCGAAATCCGTTACAGCTACAACGACATCCGCAGCCGGCCACTGGTCGAGCGCACGGTCACGATGACGTGCGTGTCCAACGAGGTCGGCGGCGACTACGTGTCGACGTCGAACTTCATCGGCGTCGACCTGGCCGACCTGCTCGCCGAAGCCGGCGTGAAATCCGGTGCCGAGCAGCTGTTCTGCACCAGTGTCGACGGCTGGACGTCCGGGACGCCGGTCGCCGCGGCGCAGGACCGCGGGCGGGGCGCGATGCTGGCGATCGGGATGAACGGCGAGCCGCTGCCGCTGGAGCACGGGTTCCCGGCGCGGCTGGTCACCCCGGGGTTGTACGGGTACGTGTCGGCGACGAAGTGGGTCGTGGACATCGAGGTCACCACGTGGGCCGCGCGGCAAGCCTATTGGCTCAAGCGCAGCTGGGCCCGCGAGGCGCCGATCAAGACCGAGTCGCGCATCGACTCCCACCGCGGCTTCGCCAACGTCCCAAAGGGAAAGGTCCGGGTCGCCGGGGTCGCGTGGGCGCAGCACACCGGGATCGAGAAGGTCGAAGTCCGCATCGACCAGGGCCCGTGGCAGGCGACCACGCTGTCGCAGGAGGTCAACCCGAACACCTGGCGGATGTGGTGGACCGAGGTCGACATCCCGTCCGGGGTGCACCAGGTCTTCTGCCGCGCCACCGACAAGTCCGGCTACACCCAGACCGACCAGCGCGCGGGCACCGTGCCCGACGGCGCGACAGGGTGGCACAACGTCACCTTCACCGCAGCCTGAGATTTTTCCCGATCGACCAATCCGATTCCCGCCGGGTCCCGAATACCCAGTAACAAAGGCGGTTGCCGAAATCATCGCCTCAGCCGCGTAACCAATTGGAGTGAATTCTCGTGCGTAACCTTCGCATCGCCGGTATCGGCCTGACCGCGGCCGCCGCGCTGACCCTCACCGCCTGCGGCAGCAGCGACACCGCTTCGTCGGGCAGCTCCAGCGCGCCGGCCCCGTCCTCCTCGGTGGCCGCCCCGTCGTCCAGCGCCGCCGCGGGTGGCGATGGCATGACGACCAACGCCGACGTGTTCGGTCCCGCGTGCAGCCAGCTGCCGCAGGGTTCCGCCCCGGGTTCGCTGGACTCGATGGGCCCGCAGCCGGTCGCCTCGGCCGCCTCGACCAACCCGCTGCTGACCAAGCTGGTGGCCGCGGTCAAGGCCACCAACCTGGTGGACACGCTCAACAGTGCGCCGGCGATCACGGTGTTCGCGCCGGCGGACCCGGCGTTCGCGGCGCTGGGCGACGCGAAGTTCGCCGAGCTGGCGGGCAAGCCGGCCGAGCTGTCGCCGATCCTGCAGTACCACGTCGTGGGCAAGCGCTACGACGCCAAGGGGCTCGCGTCGGCGGGTTCGCTGGACTCGCTCAACGCCGCCGGCGGCCCGCTGAAGATCGAGGGTTCGGGCGAGAACATGACCGTCAACGGCGCGAAGATCCTGTGCGGCAACATCCCCACGAAGAACGCCACGGTCTTCGTGATCGACAAGGTGCTGACCCCCGGCACCAACAAGTAACACCGGCTCGGCCGCCGACGGGCGGCCGGTACCGGACGGCCGCCCCGGGCTCCCCGAACCTCCTGGAGCCCGGGGCGGTCGTCTTCCGCTGTCCCGGTCCGGACAGCGAGCACAGCTCGGCGGCGGGAAGCAGGGGATCCGCCGCCGGGGACGCCGAAGCTGCGGCGTCCGCCGATCGCCGCCACCGCCGGATCACTCCCAGGCCGTGGCGGCGATCGGCCCTCGGCAGGGCGGGATGAACCACCGTGACGATCATCCCTTCCGCACCGCGATCCGCTGCTGCGCCGGTGGACGCACGGGCCGCCGGCTGGGACTCCGCGACACGGTTCAGTTCCGCGGTGGTGGCCGATGCCGACGACTCCACACCCTGCGGCCCACGGTGGTGAAGGCCGGGACCGCCGGCGCGGCCGGGGCCGGAATGTCCGAAGCCGACGTCGGCCGGCCCGCGGAGCCGGGCGGGCGAGGGCAGTCGTCCAGCGTTCTGGACGACCTGGTGGTCGCGCGCTTCAACGACGTGCCGCTGGCCGAGCGCTTCCTGGGCGAGGCCGTCGAACGCGACCTCGCGGCGGTGCTCGTCGATCCGGTGATGAGCAACGCCGGTGTCGAGGCACCCGAGCCGGAGTTCCTGTCCACGCTGCGAAACCTGTGCGACCGCCACGGCGTCGTCCTCGTCTTCGACGAGGTGATCGCCGGCTTCCGGATCGCACGCGGCGGCGCGGCCGAGAAGTACGGCGTGCGCCCCGACCTGTCCGTTTTCGGGAAGGCGATGGCCGGCGGATTCACCCAGAGCGCCGTCGTCGGCCGGGCGGACCTGGTCGACCAGGTGACGGACGGCGTCGTCCACGCGGGAACGTTCAACGCCAACCCGATCGCGCTCGCCGCCGTCGAGGCGACGATGCGCGTCCTCGCGGATCCGGCGGTTTACGAAGCGCTCGAGGAGACCTCGTCCGAGTTCGAAGCTCTCGTCGGCGGCGCGCTCGGTTCGGTTCCGGGCTGCGGCGGCTTCACCCGGGTCGGCTCGCTCCTCCAGTACGTCCCCGCGGGCGGGGCCACCGGCCTGCACGGCACCGGCGGTTTCTGGACGGTGCTCCTGGAAGGGATGCTGCGCCAGGGCTTCCTGTTCATGCCCTCCGGCAAGTTCTTCCTCAGTACCGCGCACACCACTTCGGACATCGAGGCGACAGCCGAGGCGCTCGGCAAGCTGTTGCCGCCGGGAACCGGGTGCTCCCGCTAGCGCCGGAGCTGCGCCGCGACGTCCCGCAGGCACCGCAAGAGCAGGGTGCCGTACTTCGGGTCCGGTTCGCCCAGGCGGGCTGAGTGAGGTGCAGGCCGCCGCAGCGCGGGAGACCGAGCCGAACTCGGCCACCGCGCGAAAGTGGTCGAGCTGACGCAACTCGAGCATGAGGCGATGCCATGCCTCGGAGGCATGGCATCGGCCGATGACGGGCATTTGTCGAATACCCGCGGGACCTGACTCCTCGGGCTCGGTGTCCACGGCCACACGGTTCGCGCCGATCGCCGTCAAGAGCCGGGAGAGCGTCCGCACCCGGTGACTACCGCTTGACCGACCGGGCTTCGCGGCGGGCGAGGACGTCGTCGAGCCGGGAGCCGGCTTCGGCGCAGTTGGCGCGGACGACGTCCAGGAACGCCGCGAGCACCGGGGAGTCGTCGGCCGCGCGGAAGGACAGCTGCAGGTCCGGGAGGCGGACCTGCGGGGCGATGTCGCAGAACCAGACGTCCTTGCGGGCGATCAGCCGCATCCGGGCCGGGCCGAGGCCGACGCCGACGTCGCACGCCGCCAGGCCGATGATCGTGTGGACGTCCCGGGACACCGTGGCCGCGTCCAGCGTGGCCGCGCCGGCGCCGAACAGGTCGCGCAGGCGTGCGGCCACGGCGGGTTCCTGCGCGGGCGCCGACATGATCAGGCGCTCGGCCGCGAGCTGCTCGAGCCGGATCTCCGCGCGGCCGGCGAAGGGGTGGGCGGTGCCGACGACGGCGACCAGGTGGTCGGCGCCGATGGGGACGGTGACCAGGCCGTCCACGCGCGCGCCGCGCGGGGTGCCGCGGCCGACCGCGACGTCGAGTTCGCCGGCGACCAGGGCGGCCGTCCCCTCCGCGCTGTTCATCTCCCGCAGGTCGAGCCGGACGTCCGGCCGGGCCTTGCGGAACCGGCCCAGCACGCCGGGCAGCGGGTCGAGCAGGGCCGAGCCGATGAAGCCCATGCGCAGCTGTCCCGTCTCGCCGCGGGCCGCGCGGCCGGCTTCGACCGCTGCGGCGGTCATCTCGCCCAGCGCCCGCCGGGCGCGGGCCAGGAACGCGGTGCCGGCCGCGGTCGGGAACACCCCGCGGGGCGTGCGGTCGAAGAGCCGCTCGCCGACCTCGCGTTCGACGGCCGCGATCTGGGTGGACAGCGGCGGCTGGGCGATGCCGAGGGACTCGGCCGCGCGGCCGAAGTGCTGGTGCTCGGCCAGCGCGAGGGCGTAGCGGAGGTGACGGGACTCCATATTTTCAGGATATCGCGCGAGGGTGATTCAGCTATGAAACTGGATAGCGCACTCGTCGGACGGTGGGGTGGGTTCCATGACCGAAACCACCGCTTTCGTCCTCGTTCACGGTGCCTGGCACGCCTCACTGCACTGGGCCGCCACCCAGCGGGCACTGGCCGCGCAAGGCACCGTCGGCGTCGCCGTGGACCTCCCCGGGCACGGCGTGACCGCGCCGCTGCCGTCCGGGTACCTCCGGCCCGGGCAGCCCGGGCTGGCGACCGAGCCCTCCGCGCTCGCCGGGCTGACCACCGAGGTGCTCGTCGACGCCCTGATCGCCGACCTCGCCGAGGTGCGCCGCCGGTTCTCCCGCGTGGTCCTCGTCGCGCACAGCGCGGGCGGCGGCCCGGCCTCGGCCGCGGTCGAGCGGCACGCCGACCTGGTCGACCACGTCGTCTACCTGTCGGCGTTCGTGCCCGCCGGACGGCCGCGCTTCGGCGACTACGTGACGGACCCGGTGAACGCCGGCGCGGCCCACGCACCCCGGACCGGCGACCCCGACGTCCTCGGCGCCTTCCGGATCAACCCGCTCTCGCCCGACCCCGCCGAGGTCGAGGCGATCCGGCTGGCGTTCCTGACCGACTGGCACGCGGACAAGCCGGGCTGGCGCCTGACGCTGCACCCCGACGAACCGATGGCGTCGCTCGCCGGCGCGTACCCGGTGACCGCCGGACGGTGGGGCCGGGTGCCGCGCAGCTACATCCGGCTGACCGACGACCTGGCGCTGCCGCCGGCCACCCAGGACCTGATGATCGCCGAAGCGGACCGCCTGACCCCGGAGCACCCGTTCGCGGTGCACTCCCTGCCCGGCGGGCACTCGCCGTTCCTGACCCGCCCCGGCGAGCTCGCCGAGCTCCTCGGCCGGATCGCGAAGCAGGCATGAGGCCCGCCGCGCAAGCCGTGCTGTTGTCGGGGACGTTCGTCCAGCTGATGAGCGTCACCGTGATGCAGCTCGCCGTCCCGCGCATCCGCCACGACCTCGCGGCCGGTTCGGGCGCGGGCCAGCTCGCGCTGGTCGGCTACACGCTGACCTACGCCTGCGCGCTGATCACCGCGGCCCGGCTCGGCGACCGGTTCGGCTACCGGCGGGTGTTCGTCACCGGCACGGCCGTGTTCACGCTGGCGTCGCTGGCCGCGGCCGCCGCGCCGGACGTCGGGACGCTCGTGGCCGCCCGGCTGGTGCAGGGCGCCGGCAGCGGCCTGGTCGCGCCGCAGATCCTGTCGCTGATCCAGACCGCGGTGCCCGCGGACCGGCGGGCCGGGGTCCTGGGCCGTTACGGGGCGACGATGGCCGTGGCGTCGCTGGCCGGGCCGCTGTGCTGCGGCGTCCTGCTGCACTTCGACCCGTTCGGGCTGGGCTGGCGGCTGGCACTGGCCCTGCCGGTGCCGGTGGGGGTCGTGTCGCTGGCCCTGGTCCGGATCGTGCCCGGCGGGCGCGGCCCGGCGGACGCGAGCCGGGTGGATCCGGTCGGCGCCGCGTTGTCGCTGACCGGGCTGGTCCTGCTCGTGCTGCCGTTGACGCTCGGCCAGGACGCGGGCTGGCCGGCCTGGACGTGGGCGAGCCTCGCCGTCGGGCTGGGCCTGCTCGCCGCCTTCGCCGCGGCACAACGCCGAGTGCGCGACCCCTTGGTGCGGCCGGAAGCGCTGAGCGCGTCGAGGACCCGGTGGGGCATCGGCGCGGTGTTCCTCTTCAACGCCGGGATCCCGTCGTTCAGCCTGCTGCTTTCCTTGCACCTGCAGGGCGCGCTGCACCGCGACCCGCTGGTGACCGCGTTGACCGTCGCGCCGTACGCGGTCGGCGCCCTGCTGGGCAGCGCGGTCGCCGAAGCCGCGGCACGCCGCTTCGGCGCCGCGGCGCTCGCCGCCGCGTCCGCCGGCCTGGCCGCGGTGTCGCTGCTGGTCATTCCGGTGCTGGCCGGGCCGGCGCCGGTCCTGTGGGCGGTGCTCGGGGGCGGCGGCTTCGCGTTCGGCGTTTTCACGGCATCGGCGTTTTCCCTGGTCCTGAACCGGGTTCCGGTGTCCGTGGCCAGTTCCGTGTCGGGGTTGCTGCCCACCGCGCAGCAACTCGGCGGCACACTCGGCGTCGCCCTGGCGGGGGTCGCCTACACCGCCGGGGCCCTGGACGCGGCGATGGGGTACGAGGCTGTGGTGTTCCTGCTCGCGGCCGCGGCCACGGCCCGCTTGCGGAAGCCCGCCACGGAAAGTCCTGACGGTGTGTCGTGGCAAAGTTCGCTCTCCCGGCCGAAGAACTGCTGAGCACCACCCGCGAACTCGGGCACCGGCCGGGAAAGCAAGTGCGGCCGGTGTGCGAGGAGCCGGCGGGTTGACGTGGTTGGCGCCGGGCACCACGTAGAAGCGGGCGAACCGGTCGGTGGCCTGGTGGCCGACGGTCTGCCGGACGCGGGCGAAGTACTCGGCGGTGGAGCGGGGGCTGACCAGCTCGTCGGCTGCTCCGTGCAGGATCAGCAGCTTCCCCCCGTTACCGTTTTCGTAGTTCCTGATCAAGGAGCTGTGGTCACCAGGTCCGGCATGACTAACGCCCCCAGTCGCTTCCATGATCCGGGGGGTGGTGTCACCGGGCCTGGTGGCATCGAGGGACCGCTGAATAGGGACACGGCCACCAGAAGGTAGGTCTCGTCGCAGGCGTGGGTGCCGGCCATCGATGCCAGACCGGTGACCACCCGCGGCGAACGAACGGCATGGTGGATGAGCAGCACTTTCAGCGTGTTCCTCGGCCTGGACGTCGGCAAAGACGCCCATCACGCCGTCGGGCTCGACCCGGCCGGCAAACGGCTGCATGACGGGCCGCTGCCCAACACCGAACCGAAGCTGCGAGCCCTGTTCGACAAGCTCGCCCAGCAGGGACCGCTGCTGGTTGTGGTCGATCAGCCGGCCACGATCGGGGCGTTGCCGGTCGCGGTCGCCCGCGCGGCCGGTCACCAGGTGGCCTATCTGCCAGGTCTGGCGATGCGCCGCATCGCCGACCTCTACCCGGGCCGGGCGAAGACCGACGCGCGGGACGCGTTCATCATCGCCGACGCGGCCCGCTCGCTGCCGCACACGCTGCGCCCGGTCGACGTCGGTGACGACGCGCTGGCCGAGCTGGAGGTACTGGTCGGGTTCGACGACGACCTGGCCGGCGAGGCCACCCGCATCGCCAACCGGATCCGCGGTCTGCTCACCGGCATCCACCCCGCCCTCGAACACGCGATCGGCCCGCGGATCTCGCATCCGGCGGTGCTGGAGATCCTCTCCCGCTGCGGCGGCCCGGCCGGCATCGCCCAGGCCGGCCGCCGCAAACTGACCGCGATCGCGAAGGTCCATGCGCCTCGCATGGGTGAGCGGCTGGTCGAGGCGATCATGACCGCGCTCGGCGAGCAGACCGTCACCGTCCCGGGCACCGCCGCTGCCGACACTGTCTTGCCGCGGCTGGCGGACAGCTTGAAAACCGTGCTGCAGCAACGCAAACAGGTTGCTGAGCAGGTTGAGGGGATACTTGATGCGCACCCTCTTGCCGGGGTCCTGACCTCGATGCCCGGCATCGGCGTCAGGACCGCAGCCCGCATCCTCCTCGAGGTCGGCGACGCCACGAACTTCGCCAGCTCGGGGCACCTGGCCGCCTACGCCGGCATCGCCCCGGTCACCCGCAGCTCCGGAACATCGATCAAGGGCGAACATCCGGCCCGGACCGGCAACCGCCAGCTCAAACGGGCGTTCTTCCTCGCCGCCTTCGCCTCGTTGTCCGACCCGACCAGCCGGGCCTACTACGACCGCAAACGGGCCGAGGGCAAGAAGCACAACGCCGCCCTCATCTGCCTGGCCCGCCGACGCTGCGATGTCCTCTACGCCATGCTCCGCAACGGCACCCACTACCGACACCCCGAACCCACCCCAGCCCCAGCTGCGGCTTGACAACCCCATAGGGACACCCCCCGGCCCGGGCGAAGGGCCGCAGGTCGGGATCGTCGACGTCCTGCAGCGCCGAGAGCTCGCTGATCCGCGGCGTCCACGTACCCGGGCGGCGGGGGTCGAGGGTGAGGGAGTCCCGGGGGAATGGTGACCATCCGATTGAGGTGGCTCACAACGCCACCGACTCGCACGCCCGGGTGGCCGCTGGCGAAGATTCGCCCACTTGCCGAGGTGCTCCGGCTCGAAAGCGCCGGCGTGCGGATCGCGGTGCGCCCGGGCAGGGTCAGGTCCTCGCCCACGCCGATCTCGTCCCCGTACCGCAGCACGGGGGCTGCCCGGCACGGTGAGCAGCAAGCTGTAGGCCGGTTCCAGCCGCCGGTCGCTGTCCAGCACGCCGGCCGGCCCCTGGGCCGGCCCGGGCGTCGGGCCTGGTCGAGCCCGAAGTCGTAGAGCTTCGTCGCGCGGTACCACCGATCCACGGTGCGGCGGCTACCCGTGGGCCGCGCGGCGCGCCGGGGGACAGCGCCCGCACGCCCGGGCCTTCGGTGCCCGGCGGGTGGCAACGCCGAAAGAGGCGGTCGTTTGCCGGTGGCCGGGCCGGGAACCCGGAGAGCTCATTTCGGGGAAACCGAGGAAAGGCTCGAGGATGACCGCCCAGCGTGCGCCGGAGGCCCTCGTCGTGGGCCTGCTGACCGATGACGGGTTACCGGGGCAGCTCGCCGGGAGGATCGCGGACGGCCTGCCCGCCCGCCTGGCCCGTGACCTCGGCGAGGAGACGACCTGGCGTGTCGAGCACGAGACGCAGTCCCTTCCCTTGAACGACGAGGGCGACATCCCGATGCTGGATCTGGCGCAGGAGCGCCGAGCCGCGCACGGCTGGGACCTGCTGGTGCTCATCACCGACCTCCCCCGGCGAGCCGGGACAGTGCCGATCGCGTCGGATTACAACGCCGACCACGGCGTGGCGATGGTGTCGCTGCCCGCGCTCGGTGCTCTGCGGCTGCGTGGCCGGGTGTCCCGGCTGGTCGTCCACCTGGTCCGGCACTTGGTGGCGCACCGGTCGGCGAAGGAGGCCGATCCGCCGCGGGGGATGCTTGACCGGCTGCGGGAGCTGGTGGCGCCGACGCGGCACATCCGCGGCCGCGGTGCCGCTGACGAGCACTTGGCGCTGGTGGGTGTGCGTGGCCGGCTGCGGCTGCTGGCCGGGATGATCCGGGACAACCGCCCGTGGCGGCTGGTGCCCAATCTTGCCGGGGCCGCTGCGGCGGCGGCGGCGACGGCCGCGTACGGGATCATCACGACGTCGTTCTGGAAGCTGGCTGAGGCGTTGCCCGGGTTGCGGCTGGCTGGGATCACGGTGCTGGCGATCGTGGTGATGGCGGGTTGGCTGATGGTGCACAACCGGTTGTGGGATTCGCCGTCCGGGCACCTGGATCGGCGGAAAGCTTTGTTGTACAACGCTTCCACGGTGTTGACGTTGTCGATCGGGGTGGCGTGCATGTACGTCATCCTGTTCGTGCTGGCGTTGGTGGCGTCGGTCGTGCTGGTCGAGGGCACTTATTTCGGGGAGGTTCTCGGTCACCCGGCGGGGCCGGTGTCGTACTTGAAGTTGGTGTGGTTGGCGACGTCGGTGGGGATTGTTGCGGGGGCGGTGGGTTCGAGTGTCGAAGATGAGGAACGGGTCCGTCGGGCGACGTACAGCCGGCGTGAGCGGGAGCGGCAGCAGCGCAACCGCGAGCGCGCTGAAGCCGAAACCGGCGGGGACTGAGCGCGCGCCGGTCAGGGTTTGAGGAGGACCTCCGGGTGCGGCCGCCGGCCGGCGCGGAGCACGGCTTCCGCTGAGCGCTTTTATCGCCTATCGTCGATCGACGATGGAAGGAGCCGGCCGTGCTGGACCGGGAGACCGCCAAGACCTACGCCGAGTGGTTCCGGACGCTCGCCGATCCGACCCGGGTGCAGATCCTCAACCTGCTCGCCGAGACCGGCGCGCCGATGGCGGTGGGGGAGGTCGTCGAGCAGGTCAGCGTCGGGCAGTCCACCGTCTCGGCGCACCTCAAGGTCCTGGCCGATACCGGGTTCGTGCTGGTCGAGCCGCGGGGGACCGCTCGGCTCTACCGGGTCAACGAGGAGTGCGTGTCCTGCTTCCCGAGTGCTGCGGACGTCGTCATGGGGCGCGGGGTCCGGTCGTTCGCCGGGACCGTCGACGAGGAGGCCCGATGAACCCCGATCGCGACGCCGTCCATGAGCGCTACGCCACCGCCGCCCGGCTGGCCTTGGCCGGGGAGGGGACCGGCCTGCTGGCCGGCGCGGGGGACACCGACCGGCTCGGCGCTGTTCATTACGCCGGTGCGGAGCTTCCGGCCGAGATGACCGCCACCAGCCTCGGCTGCGGCAACCCGCTCGCCGTCGCCGAGCTGAAGCCCGGGGAGACCGTGCTCGACCTCGGCTCCGGCGGCGGGCTGGACGTCCTGCTCTCCGCTCGCCGCGTCGGGCCGGAAGGCCGGGCGATCGGCTTGGACATGACCGACGAGATGCTCACTCTCGCCCGTCGGCACGCCGAGCAGGCCGGGGTGACCAACGCCGAGTTCCTCACGGGCACCATCGAGCGGATCCCGCTGCCGGACGCCTCGGTCGACGTCGTCATCTCCAACTGCGTCATCGCCCTGTCGCCGGACAAGCCCGCGGTGTTCGGCGAGATCGCCCGCGTTCTGCGGCCCGGTGGCAGGCTCGGCATCACCGACATCCTGGCCGACGACAGCCTCACCGACGCCGAACGCGCGGCCCGCGCCGGCGCGGTCGAGTGCCTCGGCGGCGCGCTCACCGCCGACCGCTACCGGGAACTCCTGCGCGACGCCGGGCTCGGCGGTGTCGACGTCCGGCTCACCCACGAGACCGGCGACAAGCTCCACTCCGCGATCATCCGCGCCACCAGGCCGGTCGAGGTCGTCGCGATGACGGCCGAGCACGCGGACCGGGTGCTGGCGATCTACCAGGCCGGGCTGGACACCGGTCAGGCCGGCTTCGAGACCACCGCTCCCTCCTGGGAAGCATGGGACGCCGCCCACCTCCCGGAGCACCGGCTGGTCGCGCTCGACTCGGGCAGCCGAGTTGTCGGCTGGGCCGCGGTCTCGGCCGTGTCCTCGCGGTGCGTGTACGCCGGGGTCGTCGAGCACAGCGTCTACGTCGACCCGGAGGCGCGGGGCCGCGGTGTCGGGCAGGCACTGCTGGCCGCGCTGGTCACCTCGACCGAGAACGCCGGGGTCTGGACGATCCAGAGCGGCGTGTTCCCCGAGAACACCGCCAGCCGCGGACTGCACCGCCGGGCCGGGTTCCGGGAGATCGGGGTCCGCGAACGCGTCGGCCGGCAGCACGGCGTGTGGCGGGATGTGGTCATGATCGAGCGCCGCAGCTCGCGGGTCGGCGGCTGAGCGGAGCCGGTGCGCCCCTCGATCGCGCACCGGCTCCGGGCCTTCAGCTGCAGCAGCCCGCCGGCTTGGCGGTCGCGCCGGTCCCGGCGTCGGGCGTGCAGCACGTCGCCGGGGTGACCAGGGCGGCGCTGTCGGTGCCGAACGTCGTCGAGTCGCCCTTCACCGTGTAGACCTCCCACGGCTCCTTGCCGGGTCCGTGGACCCACACCTTGTCCTGCACCGCGTAGCAGCACGTGGTGTCGTCCTCGGTGAGCGTCTCGAGGCCTTCGCCGGTCAGCCGCCGGGTGGCCGCGTCGACCTGGCCGGTCGACTCGACCTCGACGCCGAGGTGGTCCATCACCGTCTCCTGGCCCGGTTCGCCCTCCAGGAGCACCAGCTTCAGCGCGGGCTCCTCGATCGCGAAGTTCGCGTAGCCCGGCCGGAGCTTCGCCGGCTCCGCCCCGAACAGCTTGGAGTAGAAGTCGATCGATCCGGCCAAGTCGCCGACCCGTAGGGCCAGTTGTACCCGCGACATCTCCGCCACCTCCTTGAATAGACATTTGTCTAACCAGACGCTACTTAGATTGCCGTCTATATGCGAGTCTGTCAATATAGAGCGATGCCGAAGCAACTGCCGCTCGTCGCGATGGACGCCTGCTGCGCGCCCCTGGACCGGGAACCGCTGACGCAGGACCAGGCGCTCGAGCTGTCGCACCTGTTCAAGGCGATGGCCGACCCGGTGCGGCTGCGGCTGCTCTCGCTGATCGCGTCCCACGCCGGTGGCGAAGCGTGCGTGTGCGACCTCACTGAAGCGTTCGACCTGACCGGTCCGACCATCTCCCACCACCTGAAGGTGCTGCGCGAGTCCGGGCTGATCACCGGGGACCGGCGCGGCACGTGGATCTACTACCGCGTGCACCCCGAGGTGCTGGCGCGGTTGTCGACGGTGCTCACCACCACGGGCGAAACGGTTACCGCGTGACGACGCTCGAAGCACCGCCGCGTCTGTCCACTCTGGACAAGTTCCTGCCGGTCTGGATCGCGGCCGCGATGGTCGCCGGGCTCTTGGCCGGGCGCTGGGTTCCCGGCCTCGACACCGCGCTGTCCGCGGTGCAGGTCGACGGCATCTCGCTGCCGATCGCCCTCGGGCTGCTGGTGATGATGTACCCGGTGCTGGCGAAGGTCCGCTACGACCGGCTCGGCACGGTCACCCGCGACCGGCGGCTGCTGTGGCCCTCGCTGGTGCTGAACTGGCTCGTCGGCCCGGCGCTGATGTTCGCCCTCGCCTGGCTGCTACTGCCGGACCTGCCCGAGTACCGGACCGGCCTGATCATCGTCGGTCTCGCGCGCTGCATCGCCATGGTGATCATCTGGAACGACCTCGCCTGCGGCGACCGGGAAGCCGCCGCGGTGCTGGTCGCGCTGAACTCGGTGTTCCAGGTCATCGCGTTCGGCCTGCTGGGGTGGTTCTACCTGTCGGTTCTGCCTGGCTGGCTCGGCCTCCCGCAAGCCGACCTCGCGGTGTCCGGGTGGCAGATCGCCAAGAGCGTGCTGATTTTTCTTGGCATCCCGCTGGTCGCCGGCTACCTCAGCCGCCGCGTCGGCGAACGTGCCAAAGGTCGTGACTGGTACGAGAGCACCTTCCTGCCGAAGGTCGGGCCGGTCGCGCTGTACGGGCTGCTGTTCACCATCGTCATCCTTTTCGCCTTGCAGGGCGAGCAGATCACCAGCCGTCCGCTCGACGTCGCGCGCATCGCCGTTCCGCTGCTGGTCTACTTCGGACTGATGTGGGCCGGGTCCTACGCGCTGGGCAAGGCCGTGGGACTGACCTACGAGCGGACCACCACGCTGGCGTTCACCGCCGCGGGCAACAACTTCGAACTCGCCATCGCCGTGGCCATCGCGACCTTCGGGGCCGCGAGCGGGCAGGCGCTCGCCGGGGTCGTCGGCCCGCTGATCGAAGTTCCCGTGCTCGTCGCCCTCGTGTACGTCTCCCTCGCGCTGCGGCGCCGCATCGCAAGGAGCAGCCGGCCTGGCGGTGGCGTCGGTGTGCGGCGTCGTCTTCGCCACGACGCTGCCTGTCCCACCCGTCGAAGGGGAGTACACCGTGACCGGCAAGCCTGAAGTCCTGTTCGTCTGCGTGCACAACGCCGGTCGCTCCCAGATGGCCGCCGCGCTGCTGGCCCACCACGCCGACGGTGCGGTCGACGTCCGCTCGGCCGGCTCCGCGCCCGCCGAGAGCATCAACCCGGCCGTGCGCGACGCGATGGCCGAGCTCGGGCTCGACCTCTCCCAGGAGGTGCCGAAGAAGCTGACGACCGACGCGGTCGAGGCCGCCGACGTCGTGATCACGATGGGCTGCGGTGACGCGTGCCCGATCTTCCCCGGCAAGCGCTACTTGGACTGGCAGCTCGAGGACCCTGCGGGCCAGGGCGTCGAGGCGGTCCGGCCGATCCGGGACGAGATCGATCGGCGGGTGCGACAGCTGCTCGCCGAGCTCCGCGCTTGCTGATGACCGCCGGGTCGGTGGTCGGTGTGGTGGTGCTCGCCGCCGCGCGCACGCAGCCGGCCGTGCGGCGGGTCAGCTCGGTGCAGAAGGCGTGGCCGGACATCGCCCTGGGGTAGCGGGCGTGACGATGACGAGCACGACGATGGCGACGACGAGCGCCATCGTCGGCAGCAGGAGGGCGAGGTCACCGCGAAAGGCCCAGCGCGGGTTCGATCGCGTCTCCGGTTTGCACCCGGCCGGATCTTTACGCGTGGAGTGCCGGGAAGTCTGGTCGGCCCTCCGCCCGGAGTGGGCGGAGGTGGCGACTCGAGGACGGATTCTCCATGGCGCTCGTGCTGGCGTTCGGCGTCGTCCTGCCGGTCACCGCGCTCGCCGACATCGCGCTCTTCACGGTGTTGTTCACCGACGGCCAGCGAGCCAACGGCCGGGCGTTGCGGGAAGGCTGGCAGCTTTCGGGCCGGGCGCTGGGCCTGGGCATGCCGCTGACGATGGTCGGGATCGCGGTCCCGGCGCACTTCCTGGTCGGGCTGGACTGGCCGACGGCCCTGCTGCTCGGCGCGATCCTCTCGCCGACGGACCCGGCGATCGTCGGCCGCGACGACGTGCCGCTGCGGCTGCGGCGGCTGCTCAACGTCGAGTCCGGTCTCAACGACGGGCTCGCGTTGCCGTTCGTGCTGATCTTCCTGGCCACGGCCACGGCCGCGCACGCCGACTCCGACCTGGGAAAGGACCCGGGCCACTCGGAGGCCCTCTGGTGGTCGCTGGCGCTGGGCGCCGACTTCGGCGGCAACATGACGGCGATCGGCGCCAGCGCCAACGTGGTGCTGCTGGGGATCGCGGCCCGTTCGGGCAGCCCGATCTCGTTCTGGGAGTTCACCCGCAAGGGCGCCCAGGTCACGCTGCTGACCGTGCTGATCGCCGCGCCCTACCTCTGGTTGCGCTACTTCGTGCTCGGCTGAGCGGCAATCGTCAGGTCCACCGCGCGGTTCGTGCGGGACAGTGAGGTCCGGCGCCGGCGGCCGAGGCGGCCGTCGTGAGCGAGGGACGTGTCATGGTTTCGGGGCGCAAACTGTTGGCGTAGGCAGCGGCGATGCCGGGGAACGGCGGAGGGGGCATGGCCACTTGCGGTGTCGAACGGCACTTCTGGATCGGTCCGGGGAGGGTGCGCTGACGCCGAGCCTGCCCGGCTCGCCGGCCTTCGTGGCGCCGAGGATCCCGAAGATCTCGCCGCGTTCGCGATGAACGAGACGTCGTCGACCGCGGCTTCGTCCCCGTACCGCTTGCGGAGGTGCTCGACCTCGATGACCGGCATGGCGCCCCTTGGGGGTGGCGGTGCGAGGTTGAGCGCGATGTCCTTCGTGGACAGTGGGGTCGTACCCGGGCGCGACCAGCCCTCAGGTTCCGCGCAGGTGGTCTCGAGTGCGTACTGCGCGTCCTCGGCGGTGACGAGACCGGCGGTATCGGCTTCGAGAAGCTCGGCGGAGTCCGTGGACACTGGCCCGGCGGCGGCCTGGCGCCAGCCGTCGGTGATGGTCTTCTCGACCGTGTGCGGCGAGTTACTTCGCCGGCGAAGCGGCCGGCGCCCGGCGGCGTCCTCGTGGTGGCCGGGCCGCGGGCACGATGTCGGAGAGAAGGGACGTCACGGTGTCGGTGATGGTCGTCAGGTCCGTGTCGTCGTCGCTTTCCAGCCACTTGCGGTAGGCCGTACCGAAGATCTGGCTTCCCGTACTGGCTGCCAGCTCCGCGGTGTCGGGATCGACCCCGCGCTCGCCCAGTGCCCGGCGGAACCCCTCGGCCATCTGGTGCCGCTTGATCAGATCGCGTTCCAGCAACCCGGGGTTCGACGCGATGAGCCGGCTCCGCCGGCGCAGGAGGTCTCGTGAGCCGAGTTGTTCCCAGTCGTACCCGGCCAGGGTCCGGACCACGGTCCGGAGTGGCTGTTCGAGGTCGGGCGTCCGCAGGAGTTCCTGGACGAGCGCCGCGTTGAGCAGGTCCGCGTCGGCGAAGAGGATTTCTTCCTTGTCGGGGAAGTAGCGGAAGAACGTCCGGGTGGTGACGCGGGCGCGGTCCGCGATCTGGACCGCCGTGGTGGCCTCGAAGCCTTGTTCCTCGAACAGCTCCATGGCGGACTGCTTCATCCGCTCTTCGCTGCCTTCTTCCCACCGGGGCATGGCACCAGGATACCCGCGTCGATGACGCGGCGGGACATCAGTGCTACGGTGATGTCACGTCGAGACATCAGGCCCGGCGAAGCACTCTCGAAAGGGAAAACATGCCTCCGAACCCCGGCACGG
Organism: Amycolatopsis sp. cmx-4-83; assembly: GCF_046548815.1. Taxonomy (NCBI): domain Bacteria; kingdom Bacillati; phylum Actinomycetota; class Actinomycetes; order Pseudonocardiales; family Pseudonocardiaceae; genus Amycolatopsis; species Amycolatopsis sp. cmx-4-83. Next base: position 543,708 of record NZ_JAEBEF010000003.1, read on the forward strand.
CACAGACGTTCATGGTGGTCGGAACCCTCCGGGACGACACCGACCTCGCGGAATTCGCCGCGCTGAGAGAGGACGAGCACCAGCAGCTGGAAGTGTTGCGCTCGCAGGGAAAGGTCGGCGCCCACTACGTTTCCCCGGCGCGGCGGGCGACGTTCGTCGAGATCGTGGCCGCCGATCAGGAACAAGTGGCGGAGACCCTGGCCACCTTGCCCTTCGCCCGGTTCTTCGATGCCGACGTCTACCCGCTCGCACCCGCGGACGCCCGCTGAGAGGACGCGATCGTGAAGGAAGAGAAGAACGCCGTCTCCCCGCATGGCGTGCCGTTCATGGCCGGGAGGGACACCGCGCCGGCGTACTGGGCGTTCGGCGTCCTCTGGGTCGTGCTGGCGGCCTCGGAACAGACCGGGGGAGCGTTCTCGGTGATGGAGCAGTGGATGCCGGCGGAGGGCGGGCCGCCGCCTCACGTGCACCCGATCGACGAGTGGTTCAACGTGCTCGAAGGCTCCATCGAATTCCGGGTCGGGGACCAGCCGCCGATGCGCGCGACGGCGGGTGACTCGGTGTGGATTCCGCGCGGAACGGTGCACGGTTTCACCACCCGGAGCGCCGCGCACGTGCTCAACGGCTACACGCCGGGCGGCTTCGAGCAGGTCATCATGGGGTTGGGCACTCCCGCGGAGCGGCGTGAACTGCCGCCGCCCGACCTCGGCTTCGACCCGCGCTCCGCGGCGCAGCTGATGGACAACTTCTGGTCGGCGAGCGCCGACACGGCCTGGGCCGCGAAGTGGACCCACTGAGCACGGCCGCACTTCCAGTCCCGCGGCGCCTCTCGATCGGGTGACTCTCCGACGGTAGCCGGTTTACGGCAAGTGCATCGGTTTGTTGTCGATTCGACCGGGTATGCGTCCGGTCTGGTGCTCGAGACCGATGCGAAGGATGTGACCGATGCCCGCGTTGACCCGCGTCCTCGGAACGGCCACCGCCGCTTACAGCGTGACGATCATCGCCGCGCCGAAGGTGCTGGCCAAACCGTGCGGCCTGACCACTCCCACCGGCGGGGTCACCGCGGGCGTGCGGACGCTGATCGGCGGCATCGGGGCCCGGGACGCCGTCATCGGGCTCGCGATGATGTTCGCCCCACCGGGTCGTCCGCTGCGTGTCGCCCTCGCCGCGCGCGTGGCCTCCGACGCCGCGGATGCGCTCATCTTCGGCGCCACCCTGCCCGACCGCTCCGCGCGCGGCAAGGTCGCGGCCTTCGCCGCCACGTGGGCGGCGTTGTGCGCCGCCTCCGCCTTCGTAGCCTGACCAGCCCCGCCGGCGAACGCATCCACGGCCGTTGGCCGCCCCCTCCCGGAGAATAGGTGATCACGATGTCGGCCCAGCCCTCGACGGACGTCCCGGCGGCGCGCTCATGACCGCGCCGGGACCCGAGCCCGACGAGGTGCCGGGCCTGGAACGGGGCGGTTCGGTCACCCCGGGCGACACCCCGCCCGACGCCGGGCAGACCTCCGGCCTGTCCCACCCGCAGCCGATGCCGTCGAAGACGGTTCCGGTGCTCGCGCTCGTCCTGATCGGGGTCATCGTGCTGGGGGTGGCCGCGTTCTTCCTGCTGCGCGCCTTCGACCTCTTCGGCTGACGACCGCTTCCCGGGACGAAGGCCGGCTCGCGTCGTGGGCCGTGCATCACTGTGCCGATCGGGTGATTGCCGGGGATCCGCGTCAACCGGCGGTCGCGGGTGGACGTGTCGGCTTCGCCATGGGACAGGTGCGAACCAGGGGAGCGGCGAATGAAGAAGGCAGCTGCGGTTTCGATGATTGCCGGCTTGGTGGTCTCGGGTGCGCTCGCGACAGCCGGTTCCGCTTCGGCGGAACCGTGGCCGTCCGGGTGCACCTGGGGAATTTCGGGGCTGTACACCACCTACGCGAAGTGCACCAAAGGTCCCGGCAGCTACCGCGCGGTCGCCAAGTGCACGAGCACCAGGTACGCCTACGGAAGCTGGCAACCGGCCGGCAGCTACCCGGGGCAGTCCACCGCCAACTGCGTCAACGTCCGTCCGATCTCGGCGAGCATCGGCCTGAGCCAGTCGTGAGCGATGCGGCGAGACCGATTCGGCCCCCCGCGTTGTGCGGGGGGCCGAATCGGCCGGCTCAGCGGCGGCCCGGTGAGTTGTAGTTGGGGGCGTCGGTCGTGATGGTGATGTCGTGCGGGTGGCTTTCGCGCAGACCGGCCGCGGTGATCCGGACCAGCTGGGCCTGCTGCAGGTCGGCGATCGTGCGGGCGCCGACGAAGCCCATTCCGGCGCGCAGCCCCCCGACGAGCTGGTACACGACGTCGGCTACCGGTCCACGGAACGACGTGCGTCCCTCGATGCCCTGCGGGACCAGGTTTTCCTCCGCCAGGACATCGCCCTGGAAGTAGCGGTCCTTCGAGAACGACTTGGTGCCGTTGCGGGACTGCATGGCTCCCAGGGAGCCCATGCCGCGGTAGGTCTTGTACTGCTCGCCGTCGATGTACACGAGTTCGCCGGGCGCTTCGCCGGTGCCGGCGAGGAGACTGCCGAGCATCACGGTGTCGGCTCCCGACGCGAGCGCTTTGGCGATGTCGCCGGAGTACTGGATCCCGCCGTCACCGATCACCGGCACGCCGGCGGCGGCGCAGGCGAGCGAAGCCTCGTAGATCGCGCTGATCTGCGGGACGCCGACTCCGGCGACCACCCGGGTGGTGCAGATCGAACCCGGGCCCACGCCCACCTTGACGGCATCGGCGCCCGCGTCGATCAGCGCTTGTGCTCCCGCGCGCGTGGCGACGTTCCCGCCGACGACGTCGACCCCGTCGGCGAAAAGGCGCTTCGCGGCGGCCACCGCGGTCAGGACGTCGCCCTGGTGACCGTGGGCCGTGTCGACCATGAGGACGTCGACGCCGGCGTCGACCAGCAGCTTCGCCCGGTTGAGGGCATCTTCGCCGACGCCGATCGCGGCGGCCACCAGCAGGCGCCCCGCCTTGTCCCGGGCGGCGTCCGGGAACTGCTCGTTCTTCGCGAAGTCCTTGACGGTGATCAGCCCGACGAGCCGGCCACCGTCTTCGACGATCGGCAGCTTCTCGACCTTGTTTTCGCGCAGGAGCCGCAAAGCCTCTTCGGGAGTCACGCCGACCGGAGCCGTGATGAGGGGGGACTTCGTCATCACCTCGGCGACCGGGCGCTGCGTGTCCATTTCGAACCGCATGTCGCGGTTGGTGATGATCCCCGCCAGCTTGCCGTCGTCGTCCACCACCGGCACACCGGAAATGCGGTACCGGGCGCAAAGCGCGTCGACTTCGGCGAGGGTCTGGGTCGGCCGGCAGGTGACCGGGTCGGTGACCATTCCCGCTTCGGAACGCTTCACGGTTTCGACCTGGCGTGCTTGGGCCTCGGCCGGCAGGTTGCGGTGCAGAACGCCGATGCCGCCCTGCCGGGCCATGGCGATCGCCATCTTGGCTTCGGTGACGGTGTCCATCGCCGCGGAGACGAGCGGCATCTTGAGGGTGACGTTCCGGGTCAGCCGCGTCGTGGTGTCGACCTGGCTGGGAATCACGTCGGATTCGGCGGGGAGCAGCAGCACGTCGTCGAAGGTGAGACCGAGGGAGTCGAACTTCGCCGGGAATACTTCTTCGCTGACCATGCGCTCGTGTACACCTTTCGCTTCCAACGTGGACCCCGCACAGTGTAGGGCAGGGCCGATGACCTGGAACGACGTGCCGCACCGGGCGTCCCGTGCCCCCGGCTCCGCCCGTTCGGCCGGACTCGTCCGGACGTTGTCGGTGATCGGGACGGGTGATCATGGTCACCTTGCCCCGCCGGTGTCCGCCTTGCTTCACTTCGGACCGGCGGCGGGAGGGCCGCTGTGGGTTCGTGCCGTCTCGGCGCGCATCAATTGTGGGGGGAATATTCGTGCTGCGCGGAAACGTGCGCCGGACGGTTTCGTTCGTGCACCATCCCGACGACTTCCCGGACGCGTGGCTGCGCGGCAAAGAACGGAAACTCCTCGACCTTTACCTGCCGGCCGCCGAAAAGTCCGGTTTGGGTTTCGAATTCGTCCCGGCGCGCGAACTCGTCCCGGCGGTCGGCCGCCGTCCGCACCTGTACCGCGCGGAACGCGATCTGCTCGAAGAGCGGGGCTGTTTCCTGCTCGAGCAGACCAGCGCCGATCCGCAGGCCGCCCAGTTCCTCGGAGCGATCTACGAGGTCGTCGCGGCCAGCGACAGCGTTCTGGTCAACCGCACCACCACGGACCTCGAGTTCCTGGAGCGCGACAAGCTGGCCATCGCCGACCGGGCGGGCGCGCTGGGCGTGCCGCACCTGCCGACGCTGGTCGTGCCACCCGGCAGGCACGCGCAGCGGGTGCTGCGGCACCTGCCCCTGCTCGGTGACGGGCCGTGGCTGCTCAAGCCCCGCGAGATGTCGATGGGCCGCGCGGTGCTCAGGTTCTCGAGCGAGGAAGAACTGCGTTCGGGACTGGATCTGGTCGCCCAGAGCGGCAGCAGCTACGTGCTCCAGCCGTACCTGGTCAACGAAGGTGACCTCCGGGTGTACCTGATCGACGGCGTCGTCTCCGGTGCGCAGCTGCGCCGGCCGGCCGCGGGCGGCCTGCTGGCGAACACGAGCAGGGGCGGTCACGTGAGCACGTTCGACGTGCCCGCGGAGCTGGGTGACTGGTGCCGCCGGATCACCGACAGCCTGGGCGCCCGCTACCTCTGCGTCGACTGGCTGGTCACCGGCACGGGCTTCGTGCTGAACGAGTGGTGCACCACCCTGGGTGGCTTCAGCTTCCTCCCCTCGCCGCAGCGGGAAGAGCGCGCGGACGCCTTGTTCGCGTTCATCGCGCGGGAGATCGAGCGAGCCGAAAGCCCGCAGCGCCAGACCGTCACCGCTTGAGGGCGAGCGCGTGTTCCACACCGGGCCCCGCGGTCACGCCGCGCCCGGGCACCATCGAACGGGGGAGTCGAGGATGAACAGCGAGCTCGCGGAACTCGCGGCCACCGAACCGGATGCCGCGGCACTGGTGGGCGTGGCGGAAGCGGCAGTGCTGGCGGAGAGCCACCCGTGGTACGTCGACGGTCTGCGCTGGCTCGACGAATTCATCATGCGGCCCGACCGGCGATTGGGGCGGCGCGGGGCGGTCTGCCCGTTCGTGGCGCCCGCGCTGGCCCAGGACATCGTCTGCTTCACGACCCTCCGGTCGCCGGGGCGGACCGCGAGCGACGCCTACGAACGCTGCCTGGTCCTGGCCGACCTGTTCCTGGAGCGGTTCGCCGGAAAGCCGGAGTTCCGCTCGGCGGCGCTGCTGGCGTTCTTCCCGGACGTCGAGCCCGAGGCCGCGGCGGACTTCATCGACGGCGGCCACCGGCTGCTGCGGATGCCGTTCGTCCGGCTGGGCCTGATGATCGGCGAGTTCCACCCGCGCAGCACCGTCGCCAGCGTGCACAACCCCGAGTTCACGGTCGGCCGGTCACCCGTCCCCATCTTCGCCGTGCGCGCGCTTTCCGGGCACGACCTCATGTTCCTCGACCGTGACGACTACCCACCCGCCGTGCGCTACGAGTTCGTCCGGCAGTTCGACCGGTACCTGGGCGCCCAGCTCGGGCCGGCGGCGCGCGCCCGGCTGGACCGGCGGCTCGAAGACCTGCGCGAAGCCGCGCTGGAGGGCGGAAACCGATGACGCTCCAGGACTTCACGACACTGTCGGCGGCGGTTTCCGCGTCGATGGAGCGGTTCGCCGGCCGGGTCGCGGTCGAGCCCCACGACGGCGCGCCGATCACCTACGCGGAACTCCGGGACCTCGTGGACGGCGCGGCGTCGACGGTGCTGGGCGCCCTGCCCGAGGCAACCGCCGCGCAGCACCTCGTCGCCCTGGTCCTGGACCGGTCCGCGGACTACGTCGTCGCCCTGCTCGGCGCACTGCGGTCCGGCGGCGCCTACCTGCCGCTCGACCCCGCCCAGCCCGCCGGGTACCTCGGCCGGGTACTGCACGACGCGCGGCCTGCGGTCGTCGTCACCGACGCCGCCCACCGTGCACTGGTCGCGAGCGTCTTCGACGGACCCGTGGTGTGCCTGGACGACGACGTGACAGCGGCGGGCACGCCGTTCCCGGCGGAGGGCCACGACCCGGCCTACGCCATCTACACGTCCGGCTCGACGGGCACGCCGAACGCCGTGCTCGTCGGCAATTCCGCGATCCTGGCCTCCACCGGGGCCCGGCTGGAGGTCTACGGACCGGCGGAGCGCCTTCCCCTGATGCACTCGGTGGCGTTCGACGTCACGGTCGGGACCGTCTTCTGGGCGCTGCTCGGCGGCGGCACCCTCGTACTGCCCGGTCGCGGGTTGAGCGATGTCGGTGCCACGGTCGCGATGCTGACCGACCGGCGCGTCTCGCACCTGCTGTACCCCTCCTCCCTCTACGGCGTCCTGCTGGAGTACCTCGCCGAGGCCCCGCCGGCCACGCTGCGCAGCGTCAGCGTCGGCGGCGAACGCTGGAGCGACGCGCTCGTCGAGCGGCACGCCGCGGTCCTGCCCGGAGCCGCCCTGCACAACGAATACGGACCTTCGGAGGCGACGGTCTGGTGCAGCCAGGCCAAGGTGTACGACCCCGCCACGGGCAAGACCGGTCCGCTCACCATCGGCAAGCCCATCACCGGGACGAACTTCGTGCTCGACGCGCCGGACGGCGGCCCGGTGCCCGCCGGGACCCCGGCCGAGCTGCTGGTCACCGGAGCCAACCTGGCCCTCGGCTACCTGGGCCGGCCGGAGCTGACCGCACGGCGCTTCGTCACGCTGGCTTCGGGGGAGCGGGCCTACCGCACCGGTGACCTCGTGCGGCGCACCACCGACGGCGACCACGTGTTCGACGGCCGGGTGGATCGCCAGGTCAAGGTCAACGGCCACCGGGTCGAACCCGGGCAGGTCGAGGACGCCTTGCTCGACGTGCCGGGGGTCACGAGCGCGCACGTGACGACCCGCCACCAGGGCGGCACCCCGGTGCTGGTGGCCTACGCGGCCGCTCGGAGCGCCCCCGCGCCGACAGCGGAGTCGCTGCGCGCCGAATTGGCGCGACGGCTTCCCGCGTTCCTGGTGCCGTCGACCGTCGTCGTGCTGGCCGAGCTGCCCTTCACCGGCAACGGGAAGGTCGACGAGGCGCGGCTGCCCGAACCCGTCCGGCCCTCGGCGGTCGCCGACGAGCCGCTGCCGCCGCTGGAGGCCTCGGTGCGCGACGCCGTCTCGGCCGTCCTGGGCCGCACCGGCCTCGCCCCGGACGCGCTCCTCACCACGCTCGGGGCGAATTCGCTGTCCTTCGTCCGCCTCTCGTTGGCGTTGAAGCAGAGCCACGGCGTCGACGTGCCGATCAGCGACCTGTTCGGCAACCCGACGATCACCGGGATCGCCGGGCTCGTGCGGGCCGGCATCGCCACCGACCGTCCGCTCCCGCGTGTGGCGGAGCACGGCGACGTCACGCCGCTGAGCCCCCAGCAACAGCAGATCTGGTTCCTCCGCGAACTTTCGCCCGACGCTCGCGCCTACAACGCGCAGTTCTCCCTCCACTTCGAGGGCTCGGTCGACCTCCCCGCGCTCGAGCGGGCGCTCGCCGGGATCGTGGCGGACAACGAAATCCTGCGCACCGTCTTCACCGAGGTCGACGGTGAACCGGTGCAGCGCGTCGTGACGCCGTGGCAGCCGCGGGTCGAGGTCACCGACCTGCGGGAGGCAGGCGATCCGGAGGCGCGGGCCGCGGCGGCGATGCACGCGGCCATGCGGGTCCCGTTCGACGTCGAAGCGGTGCCGCTCGTGCGCTGGCACCTCTACCGGCTCTCCGCGAGCCGATCGATCCTGCTGCAGGTCGAGCACCACTTCGTCCACGACGGCTGGACCGGGGCCCTGTTCCTCGGCGAGATCCGTGACCGCTACGCGGCCGCGCTGGCCGGAGATCGCCACGACGCGGCGCCCGGACTGCGGTACCGGGACTTCTGCCACTGGTACCGGCAGTGGACGGGCACCCGTGACTACGGGACGCAGCTGCGGTACTGGCGTGCGCAGCTGACGGGCTGCCGCGAAGGCGTCACCTTCCCGGCGGACCACGCGCGCGGCGCCGTCCAGGCCTTCGACGGCGACTGTCTCCGCGCCGACGTTCCGGCGGCGCTCGTCGACCGGATCGACGAGCTGTGCGCCGCCGCCGGCGTGAGCCGCTTCGCGGTGTTCCTGACTTCCTTCGCCCTGCTCGCGGCCCGTCATTCCGGCGAGACCGACATGGTCGTCGGTTCGGCGTTCGCCAACCGGCGGCTGCCCGGCACCGAATCGGTGTTCGGCATGTTCGTCAACGCCCTGCCGCTCCGGCTCCGCGTGGCCGAGGACGTGGCCGTCCGCGAGCTGGCCGGTTCGGTGATGCGGGTGCTCCTGGGCGCCCAGGACCACCAGGAGCTGCCCCTCGTCGACGTCGTCAAGCACGTCGACCTGGCTCGTGATCCGCGCCGCAACCCGTTGTTCCAGCTGATGTTCGCCTTCCACGACAGCCCGATGCCGCGCTTCGACCTGCCGTCGCTGCGGGGCGAGTTCCGCATCGAGCACAACGGCTCGGCGAAGAACGACGTCAACGTCGTGTGCGTCCCGCGCGCGGCCGCCGCGGGCTCGGGGCGCCGGCACGACGGCGTGTCCGTGCTGTGGGAGTACGACAAGACACTGTTCCGGCCGGAGACGGCGCACCGGCTCCTCGGCGGGTTCCTGCACACCCTGACGGCGCTCGTGGACGGCTGGGACGGGCCGGTCGCGGACGTCGACGTGCTCCCTCCCGCCGAGCTGACCGAGGTGCTGGCGCTCGGCACCGGCCCCGTCGTCGAGCCCGGCCACCGGACCCTGCCCGAAGGTGTGCTGGACCAGGTCGAGCGCAACCCCGGCGCGCCCGCCGTGGTGCAGGGCGACCGCACGGTGACCTACGCCGGGCTGCGCGAGCTCGCGGACCGCATCGGTCACGCGGTGGCCACGCTGGTTCCCGACCTCCGGGGATCCGTCGTCGCGGTCACCGCGGCGAAGTCCCCCGAGCAGACCGCGGCCTGGCTGGCCGTCACGCGGGCCGGCGGCACCTACCTCTGCCTCGACCACACGGCCCCGGCGGCGCGGCTCCAGCTGATCACCCGGGACGCGAAGCCCGTGCTCGTGCTCGCGTCCGCCGAGAGCGCGGTGTTCGACGACCTCGGCGTGCCGGTGGTGCGGATCGACGACCTGCCCGCCGCCGCGCCCGCCCGGGTGCCGGCCGCGGCCGCCGAGCCGTCGTCACCCGCGTACCTCACCTACACCTCGGGGTCGACCGGCGAGCCGAAGGCCGTCGTGACCACCCACGCCAACGCGGTGACGGCTCTCACGGCACGGACCGCGCACTTCGGAGCCACCGCCCCGACGACGCTGGTGACGCTGCCGGCGGTGTTCGACGTCGCCGGCTCGATGACCTTCTGGACGCTCTGGCTCGGCGGCACCGTCGTCCTGCCCGAGGGCGACGACGCTCGTGACCCCGAAGCCGTCCGCGCACTGACCGACCGGCACCGGGTCACGCACGTCAACTTCGTGGCCTCGTTCTACGCCCAGCTCCTTCGCAGCACCCCGCCCGGTGGGTGGCGGCCCGGTCTGCGGGTGGTCGCCATCGGCGGCGAGCCCTGCACCACGGAACTGGTCGGTCTGCACGCGCGGCACCTTCCCGGGGCGTCGCTGCACAACGAGTACGGCCCCACCGAAGCCACCGTGTGGTGCTCGGCGAAGACGGTCTACCGCCCCGGGCAGCCGGCGAGCACGGACATCAGCATCGGTACGCCGCTGGCCAACTACGCCATGGTCGTGCTCGACGGACGGGACCACCCGGCCCCGGTCGGCGCACGGGGGCAGCTCCACATCGCCGGTCCGGGCGTCGCCGCCGGGTACCTCGGCCGCGACGCGCTGACCCGAGAGCGGTTCGCCGTCCCGGCGCGCGGGCCACTCGCCGGGTGGCGGCTGTACCGGACCGGGGACGAGGCACGGCTGCGTGCCGACGGGGAGTTCGATCTGGTCGGACGGCTGGACGACCAGGTGAAGGTCCGCGGCTACCGCATCGAACTCGACGAGGTGCGGCAGAACTGCGTCGCCCACGCCGACGTGGGCGACGCCTACGTCAGCGTCGACCGCACCGGCGGGACCGACCGCCTGGTCGCCTACGTCCTGCCGGAAGAGGACCGCGAAGTCACGCCGGCCGCGCTGCGGCGGTGGCTCGCGCAGCGGCTGCCCGGCTACATGGTGCCGAGTGCGATCGCGGTGCTGCCCGCCCTGCCGCTGACCGCCACCGGCAAAGTCGACCGCGCCGCGCTCCCGCCCGTCCGGGACGAGACGGACGCCGTCGATTCCGAGGCCGCCCGTCCGACCGGTCCGGTGGAAAGCGCGCTGGCGGACGTGTGGTGCGCGGTTCTCGGCCGCCGCAACGTCGGAGCCGAAGACGACTTCTTCGACCTCGGTGGTGATTCCCTGCTCGCCATCCGGATGGTGGCACGCGCCCAGGCGGCCGGCGTTCGCGTCACCGTCGCCGACCTCATGCGCGAACGCACCGTCCGCGCGCTCGCCGCCCTGGGGCCCGCCGACGTGGCGGTGGCCGTGCGACGGCCGGGCGGAACGGTCCTGCCGCCGACCGGGATCCAGTCCTGGTTCTTCGCACAGGACTTCGCCGACCCGGACCACTTCAACCAGGCGCGGATCGTCCGGGTGGCGCCGGAGGTCACCGACACCGCCCTCACCACGGGGCTCGTCCGCCTGACGCACCACCACGACGCCTTCCGCACCACATTCACCCGGAGTGGCGACGGCCCGCGGGTGGTGCTCGCGGACGCACCCGCACCCGTCGAGCTGAACTGGCACGACGTCGGCAACGCGGACGACCCCGCGCTCGCGGCCCACGCCGATCGCGTGCACGCGAGCCTGTCCATCGCCGACGGGCGGCTGTGGGCGTTCTCCGGGATCCGTGCCGCGAGCGGCGAGCGCTACCTGCTCCTGGTGCTGCACCACCTGATCGTGGACGCCGTTTCCTGGAACGTCCTGCTGGACGACCTCGGCCGCGCCGTCCACGGCGAACTGCCCGGAACCGCACACGGACTGCCCGCCGCACCGCCACCGGAACCGGACGCCGCCGAGCTCGCGCACTGGCGTGCACTCCTCACCCGCGCGGCGGCGGACGCCGGCGACCGGTGGCCCTCGGCCACCTTCGCGGATGCGACGGTCGTGACCCGCGTGCTGTCCGCCGCCGCGACCCGGTTCCTCGTCGACGATGCGGAGGGCTTCGACCTGGGTGGCCCCACCGCCCTGCTCCTCGCCGCCCTCGGCCGGGCGCTCGGGCGGACGTCGGACCTGTACGTCTTCCTCGAAGGCCACGGACGCAACGACGTCCCCCACGCCCACGAGATCGTCGGCTGGCTCACCGCGCTGTACCCGGTCCGGTTGCCCGCCCCGGCGGGGGACGGCCTCGCCGAAACGGCCCGGGCCTACCGGCGGCAGCTCGACGGCGTTCCCGGTGGTGGAGCGGGGTTCACCCGAGCTCGCTACCAGCACGGCTTGACCGGGCACCCCGCGGACGGGCTTCCGCAGATCACGGTGAACTACCTGGGCGAGCAACGCACCGGTGCCGAGGCCGGCCCGCTGGTCCCGGTGGCCCTGCCCACCGGCACGCCGATCGCCGGTGCGAACGTGCTGCCGACGCCGGTCGACGTGTCCGCTGCCGTCCGCGACGGCCGGCTGACGGTCCGGCTGGCCGCCGCGGATTCCGCGCTGACCCCGGCACGGGCGGCCGGCGTGCTCGACGACGTCATGGCGGCGCTGGAAGAACTCGCCGGGGTCGTGCCGCTGTCCACGGACGGCTCGGGCCCGGCTCGGTTCTTCGTCCACCCGGTGGGTGGCTCGGTGCACTGGTTCCGGCCACTCGCCGAACGGTTGCGGAGGACGGCGGCCCACGGGCTCACCCAGTTCCGGGGAGCCGGCCCGGCCGGTATCGGGGAACTCGCCGAGAACTACCTCGACCGGTTGGCGGCCCGGGGTGCGCGGTCGCCGCTGCGGCTGGCTGGCTGGTCGTTCGGCGCCGCGGTGGCGGCCGAGATGGCGGTGCGCGCGACGGCACGCGACGTCGTGGTCGGCGCGCTCACGCTGGTGGATCCGCCCCCGCTCGCGCCCGGCGAGCGCGCCGACCCGGCGGTGCCCGCCCACCTGCTCTCGGCCGTTCTGCCCGGGTGGAGCGCCGAACGCGTGCGCGCCGAACTGGACCGGCTCCCGGCGGGCGGACCCCGCGCCCAAGCGCAGGATCTGTCAGCGGCGTACCTGTCCGGCGCGGACGACCCGGTGCTGCTCGACCGCGTGACGACCTTGCTGCAGAACCAGGCGGCGCTCGAGGCCTGGATCCCCCGCGGCGGCCTCGGCCACGTGACCATCGTGCTCTCGGAGACGACGAGCGCGCGCTGGCGTGATCTCGCCGGGTGGCGCGGGCTGGCCGCGTCCGTGGACGTGCACACGGTGCCCGGAGACCACGTCTCGATGCTGCGCGACGCCGGTGCCGAGCGCATCGCGGCGCTACTCGACCAGGAGGAGCTCACGTGAGCCACCGGCCGGAAATCGTCCACATCCACGACGCCGAACACGCCGCCCAGGTGGTTCCGGGTGAGCTCGACGGCATCCCGCTTCGTGCGGTGCCGCTGCACGAGCTGGTGCCGGTCGCCGGATCGCGGCCACGCCTGCTGCTCGGCGACGAAGACCTGCTGACCACGCCGAAGGCCTTCTGGATCGACAGGTATTCGCCCGACCCCGCGTCGGCCCGCTTCCTCCAGGCGATCCACGAGACGGTCCGGTTGCACGGCAGCCTGCTCGTCAACGCGCAGCTCGACCGCGCCGACCAGCTCGAGGCCGACCGGCTGGCGATCGCCTGCCGCGCGGCGGCGCTCGGGATCCCGGTCGCGCCCACGACCGCGGTGCCGTTCGGGCGGTACGCGCTGCACGCGCTGGAGCCCGCCACCCGCACGGGCGGCAGCTCGTGGGTGGTCCGCGGGCGAACGGACCCCACCGGCGCCGCGGCGCGGGCCGACGATCGCGGGCAGCTCACGACGTTGCTCGCCATGGCCGCCCGGACCGGCACCGGCCACGTCGTGCAGGAAAACGTCGAGCACAGCGACGTCTGCCGGGTGCATTTCCTCGCCGGCGAGCCGGTCGACACCGGCGACCTCCCGGCGGACCTGCGCGGCCACTGCGCGCGGCTGGCCGGGAGCCTGCGTCCCGGCTACCTGTGCACCCGGTGGCTGGTCACGCCCGGCGGTGCCGTCCTCGACGGCTGGAGCACGAGCCTTTCCACTCTCGACGCACCCCACCTGCGCAGCCGGTTCGGCACGTGGATCCGCGCCGCGCTGGCCCAGGCGGCCGCGTGAGCTCCGCGCGCGGGAACGTCCCGCTCTACCTGGTGCTGGCCATGGTCTGCGCCGACATGCTCGCCGCGGGTTCCGCGCTCCCCGTGCTGCCCGAGGTGATCCGGACCCTGACCGGGGGCGACAGCGGTGCGGCCGCCATCCACCTCGCCTTGATGATCGCCGTGATGAACGCGCTGCAGTTCGTGGCCGCGCCGGCACTCGGGGCGCTGAGCGACCGCCTCGGCCGCAGGCCGATGGTGCTGCTGGTTCTCGGCTGCAGCATGCTGAACAACGCACTGATCGCGTTCGTCCCGAGCCTGGGAGTCCTGTACCTGACCCAGGTCATCACCGGCCTCGCGGTCGCCAAGGTCGCCGTGATCAGCGCGTACATCGCGGACATCTCCGGCCCCGAACAGCGGATCCGCAACTTCGGGCTGCTCGGGCTCTGCATGAACGGCGGGTTCGTGCTCGGGTCGGCGACCGGTGGGCTGCTCGGCGCCGTCAGCCTGCACCTGCCCTACCTGGTCGCGGCCGCGCTGCAGGCGGTCAACCTGATCTTCGCGCTGACCTCGCTGCCGGAGTCGCACCCGCCGGAAAAGCGCCGGCCGGTCCGGTTGCCGCAGCTCTACCCGTGGCGCGCGCTGGCCGTGCTGCGCTCGACCCCCGCCATGAGCCGGGTGTCCGCGCTCGTCCTCTGCTACTGCTTCGCCACCTTGACCTTCCAGAGCATGTGGGTGTTCTACTCCGGCAAGCGGTTCGGCTGGGGCCCGCTGCAGAACGGCATCCTGCTCGCCGTTCTCAGCGCCTGCATGGGATTGGCGCAGAGCAAGCTGGTCCCGGTCATGGTCGCGCGGCTGGGGGAGCGGCGGGCGATGCTGGCCGGCCTGGCCAGCGCGGCGGTGGCCCTCGGCGGTCTGGCGTTCGTCGGGAGCCCGTGGATCGTCGTGCCGTTCGTCCTCTGCTACACGGTCGGCTGCGTCATCACTCCTGCCTCCCGCGCGGCGGCCGCACGAGAGGTGGCCGCGGAGGAACAAGGCCGGGTCCAGGGTGCGCTCGCCGGCCTCAACAGCCTGGACGCGCTCGTGGCGCCCCTGATCGGCAGTGCGCTGTTCGACTACTTCACGGGGCCGGAGGCGGTCGTCGCCTTCCCCGGGGCGCCGTTCTTGCTGTGTGGCCTGATCCTGCTGTTCGCGATGCGCATCGTCCGGCGGAAGCGGTGGCCCGCCGGAACGCGCGACGAGGTGGGCGTTCGATGACCTACTCCGGCTGCGGGATCTCGGGCGTCCGGCGGTTCGCCGATGCGCGGGACCAGCGCGGGGACGCGGCGGCGGTGCGCCGGATGACCCGGGCGCTGGCCCACCGCGGCCCGAACGGGGAAGGCTTCGCGCAGAGCGAGGGCGTGACGCTCGGCCATCGGCGGCTCAGCGTGGTCGGGCTCGGCGAGCAAGGCGCGCAACCGATGAGCCGCGACGGGCTCACCATCGTCTACAACGGTGAGCTCTACAACCACCGCGCTCTGCGCGCGGAGCTGAGCCGCTCGGTCTCGTTCAGCTCGGGCACCGACACCGAAGTCGTCCTGCAGGCGTGGCGCCGGTGGGGGCTCGCCGCCGTGGACCGGTTCGACGGGATGTTCGCGTTCGCGGTGTGGGACGAGCGGGAACGCGCGGTGTGGCTGGTCCGCGACCGCCTCGGCGTCAAGCCGCTGTACTACCACCACGACGACCGGCGTCTCGTGTTCGCTTCCGAGGTCGAAGCCCTGCTCGAGTCGGGTCTGGTGACCGCCGAACCCGACCTGGAGGTGTTCCGGCGCCAGCTGCTCTGTTCGTCCACTTTGGACTGGGAGGTCGACCGCACGCTCCTGGCCGGGGTCCGCTCGGTCGCCCCGGGCGCCGCCGCGCGGTTCGACGACGACGGGACGGTGTCGTGGCACACCTACTGGCGGCTCCCCGACACCCGGCCCGATGTCACCGACGAACGAGGCTCCGAGATCGAGGAGTTCGGTCACCTGCTACGCAGCAGCCTCGGCGGCATGCTGCAGGCGGACGTTCCGGTGAGCACGTTCCTCAGCGGGGGTCTCGACTCCTCCGCGATCGCGGCGCTCGCCGCCGGATCCGGACCGGTGACCTGCGTGACCGTGGCGTTCGGCGACGCCGACGGGGCACCGCCGTCCCCGGCGGGCAACGAAGACCTGCGCTACAGCGAGGAGCTCGTCCGCTCCCTGGGCGCGGGGCGGGTCCGGCACCACGTGGACGTCCACGGCGGCCGGCTGACGCTCGATCAGGTGGACGAAGCGTGCGACCTGGCTGTCCTGGGCGACGACCCGCGGCACCCGACGATCGCGGCGAACTACCGGTCGGTGCGCGACCTCGGGCTCCGCGTGGTCCTCAACGGGCAGGGCGCCGACGAGATCATGGCCGGGTACGTCGGCTTGCCCGGCTTCACCCGCAACGTCCACGACGTCGATGAGCCGGCGAACCCGAAGTTCCTCGCGATGCCCGCTTCGAGGAGGGCACCCGGGCTCTCGCCGGCGGTCCTGGGGCACGCCGAAGTGGTCGAGAAGGGCTTCCGGGACTTCTGCGCGGGCCTGCCGGGCCCTCCGCTGGAGCGGGCACACCGGTTGCTGGTCGCCACGCAGCTGCACCGCGTGCTCCGGTTCGAGGACTTCCTGAGCATGCGCAGCGGCGTCGAAGCGCGGGTGCCGTTCCTGGATCACCACCTGGTCGAATGGTGCTTCGCCCGGCCTCTCGAACGGCACGTCGACCGGGCTCGCCGCCGGGGCAAGGACGTCATGCGGCGAGCGCTCGCGGGTGTGCTGCCCCCGACCCTGCTGGAACGCCCCAAGCAGGTGTTCCCGTTCCCGGGCAAGGCGGCACTGCAGGCGGCACTGGCGGCGCTCGTCCTCGAACACCACCCGGTGCTGGCCGCGGACGACCTGGTCCGGGAACTGCTATCGGTGCCTCCGGCGGACGAGGTCGAGCACACACCCATCCCGCACCTGTGGCTGCTGCTGAGCACGTGGCGCTGGCACGAGAAGGTGCGGCGGATCCGGGCGCGCACCGGGCCGGTCCGCGGGCAGTTCACGTGAGGACGGCAGAGAAACAGGGGGAGCACATGTCGGAGGAGCACCTGCGCCCGGAAGCCTTGATCGAGCTGCTGCGGGAAGCTCGCGCAGGACGGCGGTCGCACCCGGCGCTGGAAGTCGCCCACCACGTCCAGACCGTGGGCGTGGACTTCCTCGCGGCGGAGCTGAAGGCCGAACTCGATCTGGCGAGGCGGGCGCCGCACGTGAGCGCGCTGGCCCGGGAACAGCTGGATTGCCTGCTGGACAAGGAAGACGGCCGGTACTCCTACGACACCTACTTGGCGCTGCCCCTGCTGCGCGCGATGACACCGGAGGGCACGGCGCGCCGGACGTCGGCGGCGGCGCTGATCATCGACGTGGTGCAGTTCGAGCTCGCGGCGTTCCACGGCGACCACGGCCGCTTGCCGCTGTGCCGGCCGGCTGCGGGAACCGTGCGCAAACGCGTGAACCACGCACTGCGGCACCTCGGCCGCCACGGGTTCGCGGCGCTGCCCGCCGGCCTGGACGTCTTCGACCGCGAAGCGGTGCGGCGCTGCGCCGACGTGGTGAGGGCAGCCGTCGATCCTGAATTCCTCGAGCTGCTGCCGGCCACGGTCCAGCCGGTTTCCCCCGTCCACGACGAGTACATGTTCATCCGGGTGCTGCAGAGCTACGAGAGCGTCTTCGACGAACTCGTCGACCGGGCCGCGGAGACCATCACCGCGTTGCGAGCGGCCGATCTGGCGGCCGCCGTCACTCGGCTCTCCCACGCCGCGGAGGCGCTGGAGCGGGCGAGCCTGCTCTTCAGCCTGCTCGCCACGATGACCAGCGACACCTTCCACGCCTTCCGGGACCGCACGGAAGGCTCGAGCGCGATCCAGTCGGCTCAGTACAAGCGCTTCGAAGCCTTGTGCGACACGCCCTCCGCCGAGCGGCTGCGGTCGGACGCGTTCCGCAGCGTGCCGGCGGTGCGCGCCGAGGTGCTCGCCGGCCAGGACACCATCGCGGCCGCGTACCGGGCGCTTTGCGCGTCGCGGAACGAAGAACCGGCCCACCGCGCGTTCGGCGCGGCACTGGCCCGGCTCGAAGCCGCGCACCAGCGCTGGAAGTCCACCCACCACAAGATCGCCGTCCGCATGATCGGTGACCGTCCCGGCTCCGGTTACACAGCGGGAACGCCCTACCTGAAGGACCGGATGGACGGCCGGCTCTTCTCGACGACTGACCGACGGCAGACGGCCTGACACCACGCTCAACCTCGGGCGGCAAGCAACGAGGGCAATCCAGGCATGGAAGTTGTTCCGGTGCGCGTCATCGGCGGCAACTGCTGCCCGGGTGCGGCGGCGGACTGCTCGGCCGGCGGCTGCGACTGTGACCCGGCCAGGCCGGTTGTCCGCGCTGTCACCCCGCGGCGCAAGATCATTCGAGTTCTTGACCGACTGGTACCAGCGTCGTCTGCGACGGCGAGTGGGAGCACGAGGATCTCGGCTCCGGCCGGGCAAGTTCGTGTCCTGAGAGGACCGTTGGTCCGGGTCGCTCGACCGCCCACCCGCCGCCGCGCCGGCTCGATCGTCAGTCGAGGCCTTCGATGATGCGGAAGTCGCGCTCGACGCCGTCGGCGAGTGCGGCCAGCGCCTCCTGGTAGGCCGCGCTCGCCCGTGCCGCGACCGCCTGCTCGAAGCTGTCGAACTCGATCAGGATGGTGCGCTCCGCGACGCCGGCCTCGTGGGCGACGACCCGGCCGTCGCGGGCGAGCACCCGGCCGCCCGCGGCCTTGACCGCCGGACCGGCCAGCTTGTTGTAGGCAGCCAGTTTCTCGCGGTCCGAAATGGACCGGTAAACGCTGACCCAGTAGCCCTTGGGCATGGAACCTCCAGTGTTGTGTCCGACTTACGGGGTGGTCTCGGGCGAGCGTCGCCGGGCGAGGGCGAGGCTCGTCAGCGTAGTGATCGCCATGGCGCCGATGCCGACCAGCGCCGCGGTCGTGTAGGCGCTGTCGTCGGGTAAGACGTGGCCGGGGCCGGTGCCTGCGGCGAGGATCAGGCCGCCGATGGCGCTGCCCAGCGAGTACCCGACGCTGCGGACGACGTAGTTGAAGCTCATCGCGCTCGACGTCTCGCTCTGGGGGGTGACGGCCAGGATGACGCCGGGCATGGCGGCCGAGAAGCTGCCGACGCCGAAGCCCAGCACGCCCATGGCCGTGAGCAGTTCGGCCAGACCGGACCGCGCGGTGGCGAACAGGACGAACCCGCCGCCGACGATGGCGGCGCTGCCGGCCAGGAGCAGGGGGCCGTCGATCCGCGCCCGGACCCGCGGCGTGAGCTTGCCGGCGACGAACCCCAGCACGGAGAACGGGATGAGGACCAGCCCCGCCACGAAGGTGTCCAGCCCGAAGCCGTAGCCGGCGCTGCGCGGTGTCTGCGCGTAGCGGGTGATGAGCGTGAGCAGCAGGTACATGCCGCTCCCGCCGGCGAACATGGCGATGTTCGCCCCGGCGACCGCCGGGTGCCGGACCGCCCGGACGTCGACCAAGGGCGTCCGGGTGCGCAGTTCCAGAACGGCCCAGACGCAGAGCAGGAGTACGGCGGCGACGGCTAGGGTCACCGCCACAGCGAGGTGCCTGCTCCACAGACTCCGCTCGCCGGCCAGGAACAGGACGAGGAGCAGGCCACCTGCCAGGACGAGCGCACTGGGCACGTTCACGTGCGCGGAGCGGCCTTCGGGAGCCGCGGGCACGGAGCGCCACGCGGTCACGAACGCGATGGCGGTGACGAGCAGGCCGAGGCCGTACGCGGCCCGCAGCCCGCCGAACTCGGCGAGCAGCGCCGCCAGCGGGTAGCCGACGCCGGCCCCGATGATGGAAACCACGGAGATCAGGGCGATCGTGGCCGCGCTGCGCTCCTCGGGGAGGTGGTCGCGGGCCACGCCCATCATCAGCGCGGTGAGACCGAGTCCGGCGCCTTGGGCCGCTCTGCCCGCGAGCAGCCAGGCGAACGGCAGCGGCAGCACGGTGAGCGCGCTGCCGACGACGACGATCGCCAGCGTGGCGAGGATCGTGGCCCGCCGGTGCGGGCCGGCTCCGAGCCGGCCGAGGACGGGTGTGGCGACGGCGCCGCTGAGCAGGGCGATGGTCAGCGTCCACTGCGCGCTGTCGAGGGAGACGGCGAAGGTGGTCGCCACGCTGGTGATGAGCGGCGTCCCGAGGCTGGCGACCGCCGCCACGACCAGGGCGACGAACAGCAGCGCGGGGACCAGCAGCCGGGCCTCGGAACGCATCGGGGCAGCGCTCGTGGGCCGGTCGTGCGGGCGGGCCGGGGTCATCGGTCCGACTCCGCCCGGGCGTGGCTTTCGAGCTCCGCCAGGTGAAGCAGCGCCGGAAGGGCCGCGGTCAAGGCTTCGACCTCGTCGGCGGTGAGTTCGTCGATCAACCGCGCGTACGCGTCGACGCCCGCCTGGTGCCGCGTCCGGACGTACGACGTGCCGGCCTCGGTCAGGCTCACCAGCGTGACCCGCTTGTCGGACGGATCACCCTTCCGCTCGACCAGGCCGGATTCCTCCATCACCCGGACCAGGACGGTCATCGCCGGCTGGGTGACGCCCTCGGCCGCCGCCAGCTCGGTGATCCGTCGCGGGCCGGTCTTGGCCAGGGTGGCCAGGGTGGCGGCGGACGTCAGGCTCAGGTCGCGGGGGAGGCGTCTCACGGCCCTGGTGGCCAGACCGTAGAGGGCTGACCCGATGGCATCGGAAGCGCGGCGCGCGGCGTCTCGGCGACTCACGCCTGAAGCATAGCAGCTTTATATAAGTCCTTTATGCATCTCTCGTCTCCCCGTCTTTCAGGCGGCCGCGGTCGTCGCGGTGAAGGTCGCCGCCGGGCCGGTGCCCGTCGCCGTCACCGCGGCCACCGTGAACGTGTATGCCGTGGCCGGCTTCAGGTCGTCGACCACCCGGGTCATGCCCTTGACCGTCGGCTGGGTCACCAGTGCGTCCCGGCCGGTGACCGGGATGGTGCGGCCGTCGGACACGGTGATCAGGTAGCTCAGCACCGGCGTGTCGCCCGCGGCTGACGGCGGGTTCCATCGGATCGAGGCCGCGGTGGCGCTCGGCAGGGCCTTGCCGCCCGTCGGGACGCCTGGCAGCGCCCCGCCCTTCGCGCCCGGGGTCACCGGAGCCGCGGGCAGCGACGGCTCGCTCGTGCCGTAGGCGTTGCGCGCCGCGACCGTCACCGTGTACGCCGTCCCGTCCGTCAGGCCCGGGACTTCCGCGTACGCGCGCTCCGAGAAGTCGGCTGCGGAGATCGTCGCCGACTTCGTCTCGCCGCCACCGGTCGCGGTCACGACGTAGTCGGTGACCGGCGCGTTGTTGAACGCGAACGTCGGGTTCCACGTCGCGTACAGCTTGCCCGGGACCGCGAAAGTGCCGACCCGCGACGGCGCTTCGGCCGGTGCGGAGCCACCGGCCCGGCGCGTCAGGAGGCCGCGGTAGGCCGGTTCGAGGCCCGCGTTCGCGACGACCGCCGCCGGGGCCGCGGCCGGGTCCGCCAGGAGCTGGTTGCCGCGCAGGACCACGCCCTTGTCGTCCTTGTCGCGGTCGCCCTGTTCCCAGTAGTTGCCCTCGATCAGCGTCGGGTCGTTGTTGCGGAGGTCGTCCCGGTAGTCGACGTGCGTCGAGCCGACGTTCGCGTACGCCGTCCGGTAGAGGACGTTGCCGCGGATCGTCTCGTAGGTGTTCCCGTTGTCGGTGTAGACGCCCTTGCCGAGCCCCCACTGGTCGTGGATGACGTTGCCGGTGACCTGCTCGCCGTCGGCCAGGGAGCTGCCGGTGATGCCCTGGGTGTAGATGCCGCCGCCGTCGTCGAGCATCAGCATGTAGTCGAAGATCAGGTTGTCGGAGACGGTGTTGCCGTGCGACAGGTTCGGCGTCGCCGGGCGCTGGATCTTGTCGGGCCAGCCGCCCCAGCCGAGCGAGACCGCCGAGTAGCCGACATGGTCGATCTGGTTGTGGGAGATGGTGTTCCGCACGGTGTAGCCGTCGACGATCGGCACGCCGCCGTGGAATTCGCGCGGCAGCCCGTAGAGGTGGTTGTCGGTGACCCGGACGTCCCGGACCACGTCGGCGTCGGTGTCGGTCACCGGGTTGTCGACGCCGCCGACCTGCACACCGTTGCCGGAGATGTCGGTGAAGACGTCGCCGCGGACCTCGGACTCCTTCGTGCCGTCGATCAGGTCGAGCCCGGCGCCGCCGAGGTGGGCGAAGACGCTGTCACTGAACTCGACGTGACGGCCTCGGGACACGGAGACGTTCGCGGGTTCGCGGGTCCACGACGCGTACGGGCAGGTGCCGCCGGGCACGAACTGGCAGAGGCCTTCGGTGGCCCAGCCGTTCGCGCCGGTGATCGTGTAGCCGGCCTGGATCTCGGAGAACCCTTCCGGTGACGACGGCGTCAGCCACGTCGCGTACGAGAACCGCAGTTCGCGGAAGGCGACGTCGTGGATCCCCCGCGCGTCGACGAGCTTCTCCAGCACCGGCACCTCGACGTCGGCGCGGCGCAGGTCCTGCCCCGGCTTCGGCAGGTAGTAGACGACGTGCGCGGACCGGTCGAGGTACCACTCGCCGGGGGTGTCCAGCAGCTCGAAGGCGTTCTCGGCGTAGGTCGGGTGGCGGCCGTTGGTGAGGTCCGCCGGGCCGACCATGTTGACGCTGCGGCCGGGGATGTCGGGGAACAGCACGCGTTTCGTCGAGTTGTCCCAGCACGGCTGGGCCATGGTGATCGTCGTGCCGTCGGCCGCGGCGAGCGGGCAGCGCGGCTCGGTCCACTGGCCCAGCCCGTCGCGCTGGACGTTCCAGAGCGCCTCGCCGGCGGTGTAGACGAACTCGATGTCCTTCGGGTTGCGCCAGTGCGCGAGAGTGTCGGCGCTCGCGGTGTACCCGGTGGCGGTGGCCTGGACGGTCACCGGCAGCGGGCCGCGGGCGCGCTGCTCGCGGACACCGTCGACGTAGAGCTGCCGCGTGTTGTCCAGCCCGGCGGGCGCGGGCGCGGCGAACAGCCCCGGCCGGCCCGGCACCGGCCGCCAGCCGCCGACGCGCACGCCGCCGTTCAGCTCGGTGTCGCCGCTGCCCTGCCAGGTGACGCGGTGCCCGTTGCCGCCGGAGTCCCGGACGTCCAGCCGCAGCGGCTGGTCCAGCCGGAACACACCGGGCGCGAGGTGCACCGTGAGGTCCCGGGTGAGGTGCGGCGCCCGCTGCCGCACGAGGTCCCGGGCCTCGCCGAGGGTGCGCACGGGCCGGTGCGCGGTGCCCGGAGCGTGGTCGGAGCCGCCGGGCGAGACGTAGACATCGCGGCTCGCGGCGGCCGCGTCCGCGCCGGCCACCGAGCCGGCCGTGGCGAGCAGCGCGCCCGCCCCCAGGAGAACGGTCGCCGCGGCGCCCCACTTGGTCAGCATGGGGGAAACATAGGATCTCTCGCGGTGGATGTCGACTGTTTCCCGCTCAACGGGGCAGGTGGATCAGCCATTCATCAGATGGGTGGAGTTGAGCGGTCGAATCAGGGCCTGGTTGTCTACACCTCGACGTAACGTTCTGCGACGGGGCACGACTGTCTCCGTGACGCGCCGAGCGGCGGTGCGCTCGGGAGGTGTCGTGTCCGGCCAGCTCTACAACCGTACGGTTGAGCCGAAAATCCTGCGGCAACTGCTGATCCGGCCCGAGGACGGCGACCCGCGCTACGCCCCGGCCGTGCTCTTCGAAGGTGACGCGCGCACCGGGAAGACCCAGCTGCTGCGCACTTTCGCGCGAGGGTGGGCCGGCAAGATCCCGTACTCGTTCCTCGACGTCGCCGCCGTCGAAGACCGGCTGGGTGAAGACGCGCTCCCCGAACTGCTCGCCGCGATCGCCGCGCAGCTGTCCCGGCGGTGCGCGCTCTACGGCTCGTTGCGCTTCGACCGCCTGGTCATCGGCCTGAAGGCCGCCCAGCTCGACCTGGACGACGATCCCGCGGGCGCCCGCCGGCAGGTCGAGACCATGCTGACCGAGCGGCTCGGCCTCTCCACCCTCAAGAAGGTGCTCACCGGCGTCGCCCAGCAGGCCCTGAAACAGGTTCCGAGCCCGGTGGAGGCGCCGGGAGGGCTGGTGCAGGTCGCGGTCGACGCCGTCGTCGACGGTGCTGCCGGGCGGCTGCTGACCCGCAACGCTCTCGGACGCGCCCGAAGCTGGTACGCCCACCGGGATCGCCACGAGGTCGGCGACGCGGTCGGCCAGCTGATCGACCTGAACACCGCCCTGCGCACCCCCGAGCTGGCCGATGCCGCGAGCCAGGCCGGTGAACTGCTGTGCGACGCTCTGCTGGCCGACCTCCGCGACAACTTCCGGACCGCGCGGCACGCCGACGAGTGGGCGGCAGGCTGCCTGGTGCTGCTCGACAACGTCGACTGCGCGCTGGGCACCCGGTTCCTCGGCACGGTGGCGGAGTTGCGAACGCTGGACGCCGCCGCCGGGGTGAGCCTGCCGGCGCCGTGGGTGCTCGCCGGGACCAGCCGTGGCGCGCTCCTGGGCGCCCTTCCGCCGGCGCAGCGCGCCGCGGTGCTCGATCTCGGCGCACTCACTGACCTGAACACCCCGGAGGGAACCGATCCGCCGTGGGCGCGGCGCCGGCTGCCGTTCCTCACGGCCGACGACGTCCGCAAGCTCGTCTCGACCGTCCCCGAAGCGCGGCGGCACCCCAACCTCGGCAGCTGCGTGCACCTCGTCACCGGCGGGCACCCCGGTGCGGCCGTGTTCCTCCTCGACGCCGTCGCCGCGACCGCCCCGGGAGATCCCGAGCACCTGCTCGACGCCGCCCACGGCGCGTCCACGGTGCGCGACGCCTTGACCCACCACCTCACGGCCGGCCTCGACGAGACGGTCGTCGAGGCGCTGATCACCTGCTCGGCCGCCCGTGACCGCCACGACGGCCAGCGGCTCGCCACCCGGCTCCCGGCCACTGCCGGCGCTGACCTGCCCCTCGCGATGTGGGACGACACGGGCACCCACCCGACGACCGTGGTGCGGGCACTGTTGCTGCGCAACCTCGCCGACCGCACCGAAGATCACCTTTGGAGCTGGCGCCGGACCCACGAGTTCCTCGGTGGGGCCGGCCCGGCCGACTCCGCCGCACCGGCGCGACTGCTGCATCACACGTTGGCCCTCGGCGAAACCACCGTGGTGCTGGACGAGCTCGCGCGGCGCCTCGGCACGATGCCGCTGCCCGAGTGGCTGACGCTGCTGCTGACCGTCACCTCCGCGCCGGCCCGCGGTGCGCGGACCGTGGCCACCGGTCCCTGGCCGGGATTCCTGCCCTCGCTGGTGAACAGGCTGTGGACCGCGGCCGATCCGTTGTCGTGCGCGAACCGCCGGACCCTGCACACGCGCATCGCCGGCGGCTTGGCGGAACTCGCGAACCACCTCGACGACACCTGCGACGAACTGACCGACCTGATCGCCGACCACCAGGCGCAGGCTCGGCGGTGGCGACCGGCCCTCACCCGATCCGCGGCCGCGCCGGGCAACCGATTCGAAGGAGTTTCGTGAGCGACGCCGTCTACGACTACCCCGTCCGGCCGGCGACGCGGACCCGCGCGCGCCGCCGCGTGCTGGTGCTGGCCGCCGCTGTCCTGCTCCTGCTCGGCGGCGGGGCCACGTGGATCGTCACCTACGTCAAGGACCGGTCGTCGCAGTGCGACGGGACCCCGGGGCGCACGGGCGAGGGCTACGACCTGACCCGGCAGGACGGCGACGGCCAGTGCACCGGCTGGCTCACCAGCTTGGACTACGCGTTCGGCTCGACCGATCCCGCCGCGGCCGGCGTGATACACAAGATCGTCGCCGAGAACCAGCGTGTCGCTCAGCAGAGCGTGCCCTACGTCCGGGTCGCCGTGATGATGCCGATGACGGCCCAGCCGGACAGCAAACTCAGCGCGGGCCCGATCGTGCACGCCCTCGAAGGTGCTTACACGGCCCAGACCTACACCAACAGCGAGACCACCCCCTACGGCGAAGCCAAACCGCAGATCCAGCTGGTGCTGGCCAACATCGGCCGCGACCAGAACCAGTGGCCCGAGGTCGTCGAAGGGCTCGGCTCCCTGACCACCGGGGAGCACCCCCTGGTCGCGGTCACCGGGATGGGTGTCAGTGTGCCGCAAACCCGTGATGCCGCGAAGCGGCTGAACTCCGCATGGCACCTGCCCACCATCGGCAGCGTCCTCACCGCGGACGACATGACCACCCGCGAGATCGGTAGCGAAGACAAACCCGGTCTGTTCAAGGTTTCGCCGTCCAACCACGCCTACGTCACGGCGCTGCAGAAGGCCCTCGGCCCGGTCGGCAAGGGGTACCTGGTGCGGGACCGCAATCCGGACGACTACGTCGAAACCCTCGGCGACGACTTCGTCGACGTGTTCGCCCCGCTGAAGCTCAACGACCACCTGTCGTGGTTCAACGGCAGCACGGGTTCCAGCACGGGGTCCACCGGGCTCTTCGAGGATGCCGTCAACGCGATCGGCATCGGCGACCCCGACGTCGTGTTCTACGCCGGCCGCGACGCGGATCTCCCGGGGCTGGTCCGCAGTCTCAAGTTCCGCCAGGGCGACGGTGCGTCCCGGCAACTGGTCCTGGCCGTGGGCGTCACGGGTCTGGTCGTCGTGCCGACCGACCAGCCGGGCGCGGACGGGGCGCCGCTGACCACCCGCGACCTGCTCGATGCCCGGGTCACGGTGCTCGCCGCGTCGTCGACCGACCCCGACGGCTGGGCGCAGGGCGTGGCGACCCCGGAGCAGTACCCGGCCTTCCGCACCCGGTTCACCACGGGCAGCGCGGCGTTCCCGAGCGCGGACCTGGCCGACGGCTACGCGATCATGCAGTTCGACGCGGTCGCCGCCGCGATCACCGCGATCCACTCCGTGTACGTCCGAAACTCCGCGCACGTCCAGAAACCGGCACTGCCGACCGCGGCCGACGTCCGCGACAAGCTCACCAGCTACCGCGACACCCCGATCCGAGGGGCGACCGGCACGTTCTACTGGACGGAGCAGCAGCCGCCCAACGACCTCTGGCCGATCGGCCACCCGGTGCCGGTGCTGAGGTTCCCCGCATCAGGATCGCGGGGACCCGCTTACACGACGGAGTGCCAACGACTCGACGACCCGCTGAACCGGGCCGCCTACAAGGTGAAACCCTGCGCGACCAACTAGGGTTTCCGGCCGGGACGGCGATCATCGTGCTCGAGCCGGAAGGTGTGGTCGGCGGCGCGCGCGTGACCGTGGTGGCGGTGTCCCGACGGAATCACCGCCGGGACACCACCGCGCCGGCCGCGACGAGGAGCCGCCGGAGCTCGCGCCGGTCGCGGTCGTCGAGCCCGGCCAGGACGCGGTTCTCGGCCTCGGCCACCTCGGGGTCGAGGCGCGCGAGCACGCTCACCCCTTGGCGCGTCAACGTGGCAGGCAACGATCTCCCGGCCGGCACCGTGGCGGGTCGCGCCACCAGGCCGCGATCCTGCAGCGCGAGAACCACCTTGTTCATCGCCTGCGGCGACACCTGCGCCTCGCGGGCCAACTCGGCGTTGGACTTCGGCGACTGCGACAGCATCCGCAGGCAGAGGTACTCGGGCGTCGCCAGCCCCGCCGGCTCGAGCACGGTGGCGGCCACCTCCGCGCGCAAGGCTGCGGTGACCCGGTGCAGCAGGTAGCCGAGTGGTTCGTCCCGGGAGCTTTCCATGTCAACCATGTTGACATATATCAACCAGGTTGACACTCTGGGCGCATGACGAGCTCATCCAGCGACGCGTTGTTCGAATCCGCCTACCGTGGTCAGGCTCCTGAGCTGGGCCAGGGCCTCCGGCCGCCGTGGAGCATCGGCGAACCGCAACCCGAGATCGCCGCGCTCATCGACACGGGCGCGTTCCACGGTGAGGTCCTCGACGCCGGCTGCGGCGAGGGCGCAACGTCGTTCTACCTGGCCGAGCGAGGTTTCACGACGGTCGGTCTGGACCAGTCGCCGACCGCGATCGAGCTCGCGCGTGCGGAAGCCGCTCAGCGCGGCTTGGACAACGCGGGCTTCGCGGTCGCCGACATCAGCGCGTTCACCGGCTACGACGGCCGGTTCGGCACCGTTCTCGACAGCACCTTGTTCCACTCGATGCCGGTCGAGCTGCGCCAGGGATACCAGGAATCGATCGTGCGCGCCGCAGCGCCCGGCGCATCGTATTTCGTGCTGGTGTTCGACAGCGCAACCGTGCCCACCGGCAGGGTCAACTCGGTCTCCGCGGAGGAACTGCGGGAGGTGGTGGGCGCGTACTGGACGATCGACGAGATCCGGCCGGCCCGCATCCACGCCAACGTTCCCGAGAACTTCCCGGACTTCGCGGACTTCGCCGGCAGCGACGTCCGAAACGAGGGCAACGGCCGCAAGTCGACACCTGCTTGGCTGCTGTCGGCACACTTGTCCTGACCGCTTCGCGACGGCACCGATGTGCTATCGCTCCTGGTGAACGCGCTGCTCCGAGTCATGACGCGGGGGCACCACGGCCCCGCACGAGACCGTCACTGAGCCGTCAACCGCTTCAGAATCCAGTTCTCGGCACCACACGACGGACAGTGCAGCCGATACTCGCCACCGACGCCACCGGGATTCGGAAGCCATTCCACTGCCAGGAAGTCGTCATCATTTTCTGGACAGCGCAGTTCTTCCCGGGCGCCCTCGCTGACACGCTTGGCCGCCTCAATCCACGCCATGCGGGTCATCAGTACCTCCCCGGACGCGCTCGTGCTGGTCGACATCGAGGTGGAGGAACTGGAAAGTGCGACCGGTGCTGGGCGCTCGACGGAGTTCCGAAGTCCAGCTGTCACCGATGACCTCGGTCGCCACTTGCCTCCAGAAGCGTGCCGCCGGTTCGTTCTCCTCCACGAACGCGATTGCCCAGCGCCCGCGGCGTGACCGCAGCAGATCGGTGGCAGCCGCCCGTCCGACACCTTGCTGCCGCAGGGCGCGAACGACGAAGAAGGCGTGGATGAAGCTGCTTCCGCCGTCGAAGGGGTGGACCAGGCAGAAGCCTGCGAGCTGTTCGCCGGAGAGGATCAGGTAGGCGTGGTGGTCGGCGTCGGTGAAGAACCGCGACAGCCGCGGGAAGCCGAACTGCCCGTCCGGTCCGGGCAGGTCTCCCGTGAACTGCGACAGTTCGTGCCGTTCCAACTGGCCCAGCCGTTCGACCACCGACCGGGTGCTGGAGTCCGCCGGCTGGAGGGTAACGCTGCCGGAGTGACCCCTGCTGTCCTTGTTCCGCATGGATGCGACGTTGTCAGGTCGAAACGATCACTGCCATCGATTTCCCGATCGCGATCGACCACGACTCCTACCTCGCCGAGCATGTCGGCCGCACGGCTGACGGTCGGCAGTTCTTCATGACCATGCCGTTCATGCCGGCTGCGAAAGGACAGGGCAACGAGTTCGTCGCCCTGTTCCTGTCCGATCGGTCCGGACAGTTGCTGGAAGCCGGGATCGACGAGTTCGGGCCGCGAGCCCAGCTGGATCGGGACCGCCGCCAGAGTCGGTACAACGCCAGAATGCGGGAACTCGGCCAGGTCACTTTCACCCGGATCGAGGCCGCACCCTTCGCCGTCGAGCGGTTCGGCACCACCTTCGGCCTGATCCCCAGGCGAGCCCTGGGGGCTGCGGGTCAACCGATGAACGCGGTCACCGCATCGACGACCGCGCCGGGTTGCTCGTCGGGGATGAAGTGCCCGGCATCGGAAATGACGGCGCCGCGTGTGTCGGCCGCCCAGTGACTCAAGGAAGCAGCCATGTCCGGGATCGAGCCGTGGGAACTGGAGATGCCCAGGACCGGAACGGTCAACGGGCCCCGGCTGAGCGCCTCGTGGTTCCTGCGTCCCGATTCCGCGGCATCGCGGTAGTAGGCGAGAAACGCGCGCAAGCCGTCCTCGGCGGCGATGGCAGCTGCGTAGTGGTCGATTTCGGTGCTGTCGAACGTGTTCGCGGACAGTGCCTTGGCCTTCAAGAACCAGTCCACGTAGGCGCGCTCGTGGCCCGTGAGGAGCAGTTCGGGAACGTCGGGCACCGCGTGGAACGCGAAGTGCCAGGTCTTCCAAGCTCGGCCGGGGTCGGTCGGCACTGACTCCGGAAGGGTGATTCCGGGGATGCCGGCGTCCAGTAGCGCGACACCGTGCAGCCGCTGTTCGCGGTTCAGGGCGAGCGAGAACGCCACCCAGGCCCCGATGTCGTGGGCGACGAGCCAGTACTCGTCCACGCCGAGCTCGCTCACGGCGGCCTGGATCTGCGCGGCGACGGTGTGCGTGTCGTAGCTGCCGTGCGGCCGGTCCGAGTGGCCCTGCCCGGGCAGGTCGAGCGCGATGACCCGGAACCGCCGAGCCAGGTCCGGCATCACCTTGCGCCACGCCCACCAGGTTTGCGGGAATCCGGCGAGCAGAACGACCACGGGACCCGTCGGTTGACCGCCTTCCACGGCGTGCAGCCGGACGCCGTCCACCTCGGGCCAGCGGTGGGTGAAGCCGTCGAGGTCGGGCAGGGGCAGCTCGGGGATCGCGGTGTCGGCCATGTCCCGAGGCTAGCTCATCTTGAACTGTTCGGTTCAAGATAAGATGGGGGAGATCACCTGTCCTGACGCGAGAACGAGGTAGCTGCCGGATGGCCGGACGAAAGCAGTTCGACGTGGAGGTCGTCCTCGACGCGGCGATGGTCCAGTTCTGGCGGGCCGGCTACGCCGACACCTCCGTGGACGACCTGTGCCGGGCGACCGGACTGAACCGCAGCTCCATCTACTCCTCGCTCGGCGACAAGGATTC
Source organism: Amycolatopsis sp. cmx-4-83 (assembly GCF_046548815.1). Taxonomy (NCBI): domain Bacteria; kingdom Bacillati; phylum Actinomycetota; class Actinomycetes; order Pseudonocardiales; family Pseudonocardiaceae; genus Amycolatopsis; species Amycolatopsis sp. cmx-4-83. Next base: position 574,026 of record NZ_JAEBEF010000003.1, read on the forward strand.
GCTGTACCTGCGCTGCCTGGACCGCTACGCCACGCGGTACGGCGACCGGTACGACCAAGCCCTCTCGGCCGCGTCCCACGATCCGTTGCGCGCGGTACGTGCCTTCTTCGACGTCACCCTGCAGCGCATCGCCGACCCGGACGTACCCGACGGCTGCCTGATCGCCCAGACCGCGATGGCGATCCCGGCCTTGAGCCCCGCCATCGCCGCGCGCGCGATCCAGGCACTCGACACCCAGCAGGCGCGGCTGCGGACCGCCTTGACCGCCGCGAAGCTGTCCCGCACCGACGCCGCCGACTTCGCTGTCCACCTCGCGGCGATCAACCAGTCGGTGGCCGTGATGAGCCGGGCCGGCGCGAGCCGGCGGCAGCTCCGCACGATTGTCGAGGTCAGCTTGAGCGCGCTCGGGCAAGCCGTGCGTCCTCAGAGCTGACCGGTCTCGCTCGGTGGTGGCCCGGTCGACGCTGGCTCCCGCCGCCGGCGGCGCCGGCCCAGCTCCCATTGGCAGCTTTTCGACGCGAGCTGCACGGTCGGACGCCGGCTGAGAGGTCGATGTGCACCACCCCGGGGTGGGCGGGCCGCGTCCGCTCGGCTGGGCGAGCTGGGCCTCCGACGACCTGGTGGCGGGTGTTCGGCTCGGGCGTGCCGGCGGCCCACGCGTCGCTGTCGCCGGCTCTCCGGGTGAACGAATCTTCGCTTGGCCGCGTCCGCGGTATGTGGGAGTCGTGGACGGGCGCTGAGCGAGTGGTTCGCCGCCGGCTCGTCCACCGACGAGAGGTACAGGTGGTTTCGCGAGATCATCCGGCCCTAAGGTGGTCCGGTGCGAACGAGGCTGCGGACGCTCCGCATCGGGGAGCGGACCTACACCTGGCGGGCCACGATCGGTCAGGTCGCCGGCGACGGAGTCGACCAGCACCGCTGTGTCCGGGTGCGCGCCTGGGGTGCCGGGAAGACCGGCCTCGCCCTGGAGGCCGACTTGCTTTCGAAGGCCACCGGGGTCGGCTGGACCCCGGCCGCGACTGACGGCTCCTACCCCGCGTCGGCCGACGTCCGGCGCCTCATCGAGCACGCGCTGGCCCTCGGCTGGGACCCCGGGGTGCTCGGCGGTACCTTTCGGCTCACCGAAGAGCACGGGGTGGAGCTGCCGGGCTTCCTGCTCACCGATCGGGTGCGCGACCCGGGTGCACCGGACCCGACCGCGCGGGTGATCCGGGCGGCCGGAGCCCCAGGACCGCCTCGGGTAGCAGCGCGAACCTCCCGGGGGTGATGCAGGATCGTCCAGGCGTTCCCGGTGCGGCCCACCCAGCGAGAGGTGATCTGGAAGTTATCGCGCCGGCGATGGGAGAACCGTGCGTTCCCGAGGGACCGACATGCGGCACGAGTGGGCTGTCCCGCGCGTACCTAAAGCGGGCGCTCTGGTGGAGCACATCCCCGGTGACGTGGAGTTCCTCAGTGTGGAGAGGGGGCGTCGCACTTCCCGCGCGGCCGAAGACTACCCACTCGCCCGGCGATCACCCCGATGACGGCGCGAGAAGGGGAACGCCGGCCCGGTGGATCGCCAGGTCGAACGACATCGGTTCGCGAAGGTGAAAGCTCGTCGGAGCGACAGCGACGTCTTGGCTGTCGCGGCGCAGAACTGCCACCGGAGACCGCGGGGTACGACCGACGGGGCCGGCCGGATGCCCGGTGAGGGGGCAGTGTCGAGCAGTCGTGAGCACTTGCCATTTTATTGACAGCTGTCCATTATCGGTGCATGACCGTCGAGTGGACGACCGTCGAGCCGGCCAAGGACCGCAGGGTTCGCCGGTCGCGGGCGGCCTTGATGCGGGCCGCGATCGACCTCGTCGGCGCTCGGGAGTCGGCGAACGTCCCGGTCTCGGACATCGCGGCCGCGGCCGACGTCAGCCGGCAGGTGCTCTACCTGCAGTTCGGTGACCGCGACACGCTGCTGCTGGAAGCCGCGCTGGATCTGGTGCGGCGGGAGCTCCTCGAGCCGCTGACCCGCCGCCCCGGCGGTGGCCGCGCGTCGACGCTGGCGCTGGCGACGCACTTCGCCGCCCACCGCCGGTTCTACCGCGCCATGCTGACCAGCTCGTCCGCCTTCGCCCTGAACAAGGCGCTGACCAGCCTGTTCGTCCCGATCAACCGGCGCTACGCGAGCCGGGTGCGCACCGGTGAGCAAGCGGTCGACGACCTGGCCGCGTTCATCACCGGCGGGGCCGCCGCGCTGGTCAACACCTGGGTGGTGGAGGGCGCAGACCCGCTCGACCCCGAGGAGTTCACCGACCGGCTGATGCGGATCCACCCGGCCCTCGAGGAGCGCCCGTGACCCATCCCGAACTCGCGATGGAGCTGGTGGCGAAGCTGGAAGTGCTGATCGCCGAGCCGATCGACGCCGGCACCACCCCCGCCGGCCACCGGCGCGTCATCCCGATCACCGGCGGCACCGTCACCGGCCCGCGCGTCACCGGCGAGGTGCTCGGGGTGGGCGCGGACTGGAGCGTCGTGCGCGGCGACGGCGTCGCGGTCGTGACGGCGCAGTACCTGATCCGCACCGACGACGGTGTCGTGCTGACCGTGACCAACACCGGCGCCTTCACCCGGCAGGGGATCGTCACGAGCCCGCGCATCGAAGCCCCGGAAGGTCCGTATTCCTGGCTCAACGACGCCGTGCTCGTCGGCACGCTCGTCCCGCTGCTCGACGGCGCGCGCCCGCTCGGGGTTTCGCTGGAGTTCCACCAGATCCGCACGAAGTGAGGTCGCCTGTGTCGATCCTGTCCAAGCCGTTCGTCGCCGACACCGTCGCTCGCCTGATGGCGGCGGGTGCCGCGCGCGTGCAGAAGCCCCGTCCGCTGTTCCCCGAAATCCCGGGCCGCACCGGCGAACTCGCGATCCCGACGCGGCACGGCCCGATGCCCGCGACCCTCTACCGCCCGCCGGGCAAGGCGAAGGGCGTCTACCTCAACGCTCACGGCGGCGGCTTCGTGGTGGGCGGCGCGATCGCCGACGACCCGCTCTGCCGCTACCTGGCCGAGCACGCGGGGGTGTTCGTGGTCAACGTCGACTACGTACTGGCTCCGCACAAGCGTTTCCCGGCTCCGTGCGAGCAGGTCTACGACGCGCTCAGGTGGGCGGCGTCGCCCGATCGCGAATGGGCGGGCGCGCGGCTGTGCGTCGGCGGTCAGAGCGCGGGCGGCTCACTCGCGGCCGCGGCGTCCCGGCTCGCGCTGCGTGACGGCGGCCCGGAGATCGTGTTGCAGGTGCTGCACTACCCGCCCCTGGACCTGGTCACCCCGGCGGCCGACAAGCCCGCCCGCGACGACCGGGTGGTGATCCGGCCGTGGATGGGGGAGGTCTTCAACACGGCGTACATCCCCGACGTCGCCCGCCGGACGGACCCGTTGGCGTCCCCGGCCTGGGGCACCAACGCCGACGACCTGTCCGGCATCGCCCCGGCGCTGGTGATCACGTGCGAGCACGACCGGCTGCGCGCCGAGGCGGTGACGTACGCGGGCAAGCTCGAGAAGGCGGGAGCCTTGGTGGAGCACTACGACATCCGCGGCGTGGACCACGGCTACGACCTGCTGGACGGCGAGCCGGAAGTGGTCCGCGGGGTGTACGAGTTCCTGGCCCGGCACGTCGAACGCGCGGTGACCGCCTGACCGGCGCTGCGGGTCAGCGGACCAGCCGGAAGAACCCGCGCACCTGCTCGACCAGCGATTCCGGCTGCTCCAGCGCGGCGAAGTGACCCCCTCGCGGCAGTTCCGCGAACCAGCGCAGGTCCGTGAACCGCCGCTCGGCTTCCCGGCGTGACGGGCGCGTGATGTCGCGTGGGTAGACCGACAGCCCCGACGGCGCGGTGACCACGTCTCGGAAGCGCGCGAAGCTCTCCCAGTACAAGCGCGCCGACGACGTGGCCGACGCGGTGAACCAGTAGACCGAGATCTCGTCGAGGATCTGCTGCCGCGTAACCGCGTCCTCGGCGTGACCGTCGTTGTCCGTCCACGCCCGGAACTTCTCCGCGATCCAGGCGGCCTGGCCCGCCGGGGAGTCGGTCAGGCCGTAGCCGAGCGTCTGCGGCCGGGTCGCCTGGATCGCCGAATACCCCCGGCCGGTGCGCTGGAATTCCTGCTCGGCTTCGAGGTTCGCGAGCTCCGCGGGGGTCGGGTCGTCGAACACGCCCGCCGCCACCGATCCCAGGTTCACGTGCACGCCGGCGACGCGCTCGGGCGCGACCTCGCCCAGTGCGCCGGACACCGCCGAACCCCAGTCGCCGCCCTGCGCGCCGTACCGCTCGTAGCCCAGGGAGACCATCAACGCGTCCCAGGCGCGCGCGGTGCGCGTGACGCCCCACCCGGCCGTCGACGGCTTGTCGCTCCAGCCGTACCCGGGCAACGACGGCGCGACCACGTGGAACGCGTCCGCCGGGTCCCCGCCGTGCGCGCGCGGGTCGGTCAGCGGGCCGAACACGGCCAGGAACTCGAGCACCGAACCCGGCCACCCGTGCGTGAGCACCAGCGGGAACGCGTCCGGCTCCGGCGAGCGGACGTGGACGAAGTGGATGCCCAGCCCGTCGATCGCGGAGCGGTACTGGGGGAAGGCGTTCAGCCGCGCGGCGAACCCGAAGTCGTAGTCCTCGGCCCAGCTGCGGCACAGCTCCCGCGCGTACGCCAGCGGCACACCCTGCGACCAGTCGTCCACCGGCTCGGGTTCGGGCCACCGGGTCCGGCGCAACCGGTCACGCAGATCCTCGATCTCGGCCTCGGTGATGCCGGCCTCGAACGGCTCGGCGGCCATGGGGAGACTCCTTCGCTGGGTCGAGGCGCCGTTCGTGGCCGGTCAGGGGGCCAGGGTGATGGCGGCGTCGGGTTCGACGACCCGGAAGCTGAAGCTCTCCTCCAGGTAGAGCGCCACCGTTTCGGCGTCGTGGTGGCTGTAGCCGACCGCGAGGTCCTGGCCGAGCTCGAGGGAGAAGCCGCCGCTGTCGAGGCTCACGATCAGCGCGCCTTCCAGGCCCGGGGCGCGCACGACCTTGCCGCCGCCCAGGACGCGGCGGAGGTGGTCGAACAGCAGGTGGCCGCCGTGTTCGGTGCTCTCCACGATCCGCGTGTAGCCGTCGGGGGCGATCGCGAGACCGTACGGGCCCTTGATGCCGGCCTGGCGCAGGGTGTCCACCGCGCGGGCGACGACCCCGGGGTAGGCGTCCGGGTCGTCGCCGAGCGACGGGGTGTCGTACGGGGAGGTTTCGGTGATCCCGGTGATGCCGGCCGCGGCCCAGCCGTGGAAGACGGCGTGGTTCTCGATCATCGCGATCTGCTTCGCCGCGCGGTCGAGGTCGTCGAACTCGAGGTCGTCGGCGCCGCGCTCGGCGTCGTCCAGCTCTTCGCGCGACACCGTGAACGGCACCCGCACCTCGGTGAGCGGCAGCACCCGCCGTTGCCGGACCACCGCGCCTTCGCCCAGCCCGGCCAGCGACCCGGCGGCGACGGTGGCGGTCCGCCCCAGGTCCGTGGCGGAGTGCCGCCAGCCGTGCGGCCCGGCCACGTCGACGAGGCGGCGGGCCGACAGGTGGGTCTGCAGCCGCTCCTTGGCCTCGGCGTCGACCTCCTTCCAGCCCGCGTCGGTGATCGGGGCCAGGTCGCGCATCAGGTGGTTCATGTCAGTCCTGTTCCTTGAGGCTGCCGATGCCGAGCGAGGCGTCGGCCGGACGGTCTCCGAGCTCCTGTTCGACGTACTCCCGCGGGTCGAGGTCGCTGACGTCGAGGTCGCGAGCACCCTCGTGCTGCCGCTTGAACTCCACGAACCGCCGGCCGAGCTCCTCGCGCAGCCCCGGGTCGGCGTGGCGCCGGAAGTCGGAGAGGCCTTCGTCCTCCTCCTCGGCCATGTGCTCGCTGTTGGCGAACCGGGCCTTGTGCACCGCCGCGTGCCAGGCGGTGCTGCCGACCGGGTGCAGGGCGGCCTCGTGGACGCCGTCGCGGATGTCGTTGTGGTCGCCGATGGCGTCGAGCGTCTCCTCTTCGGCGTCTTCGCCGCGGCGCAGGAGGTGGGGGTAGAAGATCTCTTCCTCGGCCCGGGCGTGCACGTCGAGCAGGTCGGCCAGCGGCTGCCAGACCTCGGCCAGCTCGGCCGGGTCGGTGAGGTCGTCGAGCCGGGCGAACTGGCGCCGGAACCAGTCGTGGTCGTCGAGGATGAGGCTGGTGATGTCGGCCATTTCGCATTCCTACCCCACCAGGGGCCTGGCGCAAACCTGAGGACGGGTGATCAGGACCGTCGCTCGTCGTGGTCCGTTTTCCGGATCACGGATTCTTTTGCGGCCGACTTGGGTAAGTTGCTCCCGCGGGCCCGGTCATCACCTCCCCCCTCGGTGACCGGGCCCGTCTCCACGCCTGGCTGGGGGGTGGCCCGTCTCCACGCCTGGCTGGGGGGTGGCCCGGATCCGGATCGGCCCGTGCCAGTCCTCGTCCGGGTCGAGCACGCGGCTCCCCTGGGTGATGCGCACCGCACCGGCCCTGGCCAGCTCCCGTGCGAGTTCGCGGGCCTGCGGCACCAGCGGCCGCCACTCGTCGGCGACCGCCCGCGCGGCGTCGGAAGGGCACGTGCTGCGGTCCGCTCCGCGGCCGATGGCCAGCGCGAGAATGGCGGCGCGCAGCTGGTCTCGCGGCGTCGTGGCGGTCAGGGCGAGCTGGGCTTGCGCGGCGCCGGGGCCGTCGCCGTCCTGGACTCGCCGGAGTTCCTGCCGCGGGCCGCTCACCGCACCACCGTACTCAGGGGAGTAGTGCTCCGGGTGTCCGGCGAGCGGGACGTCCTCCCGCCGGGGAGGGCGGTCGTTCTAGACGACCGGTCTAATCTGCTGCTAGGGTGGGTGCCATGCCGACCGCAGCAGGGAGCACCGACACTCGCCGGAGCATCCTCGATGCTGCCCAGCGGATCATGGGGCACAAGGGGTACGCCGCGGTCGGGATCAACGAGGTGCTCGCCGAGGCGAAGGTGCCGAAGGGGTCCTTCTACCACTACTTCGCCTCGAAGGACGCGTTCGGCGAGGCGATGATGAAGGCGTACTTCCAGGAGTACCTCGCCGACATGGACCGGATCCTGGAGCGGCGCGGCTCGCCGGCCGCCGAGCGTCTGATGGCCTACTGGCAGCAGTGGCACGAGACGCAGAGTCTCGACGAGTGCCACGGCCGGTGCCTCGCGGTGAAGCTGGGCGCCGAGGTGGCGGACCTGTCGGAGGCCATGCGCCTCGCCCTCAAGGAAGGCACCACCGCCATCGTCGATCGCCTCGAGCAGGTGATCGGCCAGGGTTCGCGTGACGGGTCCCTGACGATCGCCGGGGACGCCCGCTCGCTGGCGGAGGTCCTGTACGACATGTGGCTCGGGGCCAGTGTGCTGGCCAAGATCCACCGTGACCGCGGGCCGCTGGACACCACCATGGTGGCCACCCGGCGGTTGCTCGGCCTGTAATGCCCCCTTTTCCGACGCCGGATGCGTGTCCAGCCGGAGACGACCGGTCTAATAGCAGGAGGAAACCGTGAAGGTTCTCGTCGTTCTCACCTCGCACGACCAGCTCGGCGACACCGGGCGCAAGACGGGCTTCTGGCTCGAAGAGCTGGCCGCGCCCTACTACCGCTTCAAGAACGCCGGGTGGGACATCGTGCTCGCCTCGCCCCGGGGCGGGCAGCCGCCGCTGGACCCGGTCAGCAACGAGCCGGACGCCCAGACCGACGACACCCGCCGCTTCGAAGCCGACGCGGAGGCCACCACGGCGCTCGCGAACACGGTGCGTCTCGACTCCGTCGTCGCCGACGACTTCGACGCGGTCTTCTACCCCGGCGGGCACGGACCGCTGTGGGACCTGGCCGAGGACGAGAACTCCGCCCGGCTGATCGAGACCACCTTGCGTTCGGGCAAGCCGGTCACGCTCGTCTGCCACGCTCCCGGCGTGCTGCGCCACACCACCGCGGAAGACGGCACGCCCTTGGTGCGGGGCAAGAAGGTCACCGGCTTCGCCGACACCGAGGAAGCCGCGGTCCAGCTCACCGACATCGTCCCGTTCCTCGTCGAGGACGAGCTGAAGAAGCTGGGCGGGGTCTACTCCAAGACCGCCGACTGGCAGTCCTACGTGGTCCGTGACGGACTGCTGATCACCGGCCAGAACCCGGCTTCCTCCGCGCCCGCCGCGGACGCGCTCATCGAGCTGCTCGGCCGGCGCGCCGGCTGACCCCGGACACGGCCGCCGTCCCGCCGGATCGGCTCAGACGACGTTGTCCCGCTCGTCCCGCGCGGCGAGGAGGTCTTCGCGGGCGCGGGCGACGCGGGAGCGGACTGTCCCGATCGGACAGTCGCAGATCTCGGCGGCTTCGGCGTAGGAGTACCCGAGGACCTGGGTGAGGACGATGGCCTCCCGGCGGTGCGGGTCGAGCTCGTCGAGCAGCAGGCCCAGCTCGACGACGTCCTCGAAACCGCGGCCGGTGCGGCGGGCGGACTCGGCTTCGGCCGCCGCTTCCCAGTCCTGGCCGAAGGATCGCGGGCGGACCGAGCGGGCGCGGAAGTGGTCGACCACGACGTGCCGGGCGATGGACAGCAGCCAGGTGCGGGCGGAGGAACGTCCGGCGAACCGGGCCAGGGCGGTGACCGCCCGGACGTAGGTCTCCTGGGTGAGGTCGTCGGCGGCGGTCGTGTCGGTGAGGTGCGCGACGAACCGCCACACGTCGGCCTGCGTGGCGCGGACCCACGCTTCGAAGGCGCCCTGGTCGCCGCGGACGGCGGCCAGCGCGAGCGCGGTGATCCGCTCGTCGTCGCGGTCCCTGCGGGAGGTCACGAACGGACACGGTAGCCGACACCCGCGGGAACCGGGACCGCCCGGTGGGCGACTATTGGGGTGTGGACTGCTCCGAACTGCGCGAATCGATTTCGGCCCGGGTCGACGGCGAGCAGCCGGTCGTGCCGGACGAAGTGATCGACCGGCACCTGGCCGGGTGCCCGGCGTGCCGGGACTGGCAGGAGCGCGCGGTCGCGCTGCGCCGCCTGACCCTGGTCCGGGAGGCACCGCGGGTGCCCGACCTCACGGACCGGATCCTGGCCGAGGTGCCCGCGCCGCGGCCCCAGCGGTGGGGCCTGCGGGTGGCGCTCGGCCTGGTCGCGCTGGCGCAGAGCGGGCTCGGGCTGGCCGAGCTGCTGGGCGCGGACGTCGGGCACGCGGCCCACGGCGGCCTCGCCGTTGCGGTGCACCTCGGCAACGAGAGCGCGGCCTGGAACGTCGCGATCGGCATCGGGTTGCTGTGGGCCGCGCTGCGCCCGGCGACCGCCGCCGGGCTGCTGCCCGCGCTGAGCGGGTTCGTGGTGGTGCTCGGCTTCGTCTCCGGCGTCGACCTGACGACCGGGCAGGTCGCGTTCGACCGCGTCGCGTCGCACGGGCTCGTCGTCGCCGGGGTCGCCCTGCTGTTCGCGGTGCGCCGGCAGCACCGGCGGCAGACCGCACCCCCTGCGGCCGACCGGCTTCCGGCGCCGGACAGCGCGGACACCGACGCTCCGGACGCGTCCGCGCCTCAGTCCGGTGACCGGCCGCAGCGGCGTCGCTTCCCGCAACGGCCCACCGGCCGGCACGCGGCCTGAGGTCCGCGGGGACCGAAGCGGCCCGCCGGCCGACCATCGGGTGAGGGGATCGCGGCGATGGTCGAGCGGGCGCAGAGCGGCAAGGCCGACGTGCAGCGGCCGGCCGACCGCGTGTCCGCGGTGTTCGTACCCGTGGTCATGGCGCTTTCCTTGGCCACCTTGGGGTTCTGGCTCGGGACCGGGGCGGACACCGCGGTCGCGTTAATCGCGGCCGTCGCCGTGCTGATCATCGCGTGTTCGTGCCCGTGCCCGTGCCCGTGCGCGCTCGGCCTGGCCAGGCCGACGGCGCTGCTCGTCGGCACCGGCCGCGGCGCCCAGCTCGGCGTCCTGGTCAAGGGCCCGGAGGTGCTGGAATCGACCCGCCGCGTCGACACCGTCGTGCTCGACAAGACCGGCACGGTCACCGCCGGCAAGATGAGCCTGGTCGCCGTGCGCACCGGATCGCCGACGCGGTGGTGTCGGCGGCCACCCGGCGAAGCAGAAGGCGGAGCACGCCGGGCACACCGCGGTCATCCTGGCTTGGGACGGCTGCGCCCACGCCGTGCTGGTGGTGGCCGACACGGTGAAGCCGACGTCGGCGGCCGCGGTGTTCCAGCTGCGGCGGCTCGGCCTGACGCCGATCCTGCTGACCGGCGACAACGAGGCCGTGGCCCGCGCGGTCGCCCGCGAGGCCGGCATCACCGACGTCATCGCCGGAGTCTCGCCCGAGCAGAAGGTCGACGTGATCGCCGGCCTCAAGGCCCAGGGCCACGTCGTGGCGATGATCGGCGACGGCGTCAACGACGCGGCCGCGCTCGCCTCGGCGGACCTCGGGCTGGCGATGGGCACCGGAACCGACGCGGCGATCGAGGCCGGCGACCTGACGCTCGTCCGCGGCGACCTGCTGGCCGCGGTCGACGCGATCCGGCTGTCCCGCCGGACGCTGGGAACGATCAAGGCGAACCTGTTCTGGGCCTGGCCTACAACGTCGCGGCGCTGCCGCTGGCCGCGGCGGACCTGCTCAACCCGATGATCGCGGGCGCGGCGATGGCGCTGTCGAGCTGCTTGGTGGTGTCGAACAGCCTGCGCCTGACCCGCTTCCGGCCCGCGGGCGACCGGCCGGGCTATGCCGCGTTGTAGCGGCGCGCCGCCGGTGTCTCGTCGAGGGTGACGCGGCCGAGGTGGGCGAGGACGTCGAGGTGGGCCTCGATCTCCATGACCGCGGACAGCTGGTGTTCGAGCTGGAGTGCGTCGAGCTGCCGGCGGTGCCGGGTCCACGGCAGCTGCCGGGCGACCTCGTAGGCGTTGGTGGCGCCCGCGACGAGCAGTTCGTTGACTTCGTCGAGGCGGTCGCGGTGGTGGTCGAGGATCTCGTGGACGCGGGTATGGGTGCTGGCGCCGACGGGACCGTGCGCGGGCAGCAGCACCGTGTCGGGCCGCGCCAGCAGGAGCTTGAGGGAGGAGATGAACGAGCGCAGCGGCGTCGCCTCGGGAGCGACTTCGAAGCCCAGGGACGGGGTGATGGCCGGCAGCACGTGGTCGCCCGCGAACAGGACGCCGGCGGGGGAGTGGGCGTAGACGACGTGGCCGCGGGTGTGGCCCGGGGTCGCGATCACTTCCAGTTCGCCGTCCCGCACCGGGATCCGGTCGCCGTCGCGGAGCCAGCCGTCCGGGGGCCCGTAGGGGGTGCCGGCCCCGGAGACGTCGATCGCGAGCACCCGCTCGGCCAGCTCTTCGGCGCCGCAGCGGGCCAGGAGTTCCGGGTGGTTGGGGAACGGGCTGGCCGTGTCGAAGCCGTCGATGCTGAACCGCTCGTTCTCGCCGATCCGCAGCTGGACGCCGAGGGTTTCGCGCCACGCGAAGGCCTGGGTGTAGTGGTCCCAGTGGTGGTGCGTGGCGAGGCAGACGCGCACGTCGCCGAGCCGGTGGCCCAGCTCGGCCAGCGCGGTCGTGACGGCGCGTTCGTTGGCCGGGCCCGCCCAGCCGGGATCGATCAGCACTAGGCCGTCGGGGCCTTCGAGCACGTAGGCGTTGACGGTGGTCAGGCCGGTGATCGGCAGGGGCAGCGGGATGCGGTGGATGCCGGGCGCGACCGGGTGCGCGCCGGGGGTGGTCCAGTCGTCCGGCTGGTCGATCGCGTTCGCGGGCATGGGCTGTCCTAGCTGGTTGCGTAGCGTACGCAACGACGTTACCGGGCCGGGTGTCCCGCTCGATCCTGCTTGTGACATATGTCGGTGCTCCGTCGAAGTCGCCTGACCCGTTCGGGAAGTCCGCAGGAGTCGAACGGGCAAGCCGCGGCGGTGTCGCGACCTGCCTCCTATCGGGTCACTAAGATCATCCGAATGCTGAACCTTGGCAGGGGAGTCGGTCGCCGTGGGTAACCCGTTGGTCGCGCAGACGCAGGATTCGACCAAGGCGTACTCCGGGGTGCCGCTCCTCGAAGACGCCATCGGCCTGAAGGACGCCATCGAGAGCGGTGACTGGGCCTCGGTGGCGATGGGCGCCGTCGGTACGGCCCTCGACGCGCTGACCGCGGTGATGGACCCCTTCGGCGCGATCTTCGCCGCCGGGGTCGGGTGGCTGATCGAGCACGTCGGCCCGCTCAAGGAGGCGCTCAACGCCCTCACCGGCAACGCCGACGAGATCGCCGCGCAGTCGCAGACCTGGAACAACATCGCCAAAGAGCTCGAAGACGTCTCGACCGAGCTGACGAACGCCGTCAAGGCCGACCTCGTCGGCTGGCAGGGACCCGCCGCCGACAACTACCGCAAGCGGGCCGAAGACACGTCCGGGCTGCTGGCCGCCGCGCAGAAGGGCTGCGAAGGCGCCGGGAGCGGCGTCAAGACCGCCGGCGAGGTGGTGGGCGCCGTCCGCACGCTGGTGCGCGACATCATCGCCGAACTCGTCGGGCACCTGATTTCGTGGGCGCTGCAGGTGGTGTTCACCCTCGGCATCGGGCTGACCTGGGTGGTGCCGCAGGTCATCGCCGCTGTCGCGAAGACCGCGTCGAAGATCGCGAGCCTCACGACCAAGCTCGTCAAGGCGCTCAAGGCCCTGGTCCCGCTGCTGAAGAAGGCCGGCACCCTGTTCGAGGACGCCGCCAAGGGGCTGAAGAACATCAAGGGCGGGAAGGTCGGCCCGCCGGGCAAACCGGGGAAGATCGACGGCAACCCGAAGTCCCCCGACGTCAAGGACGGCAAGGGCGGCAAGGACGGCGACTCCACCACCACCTCCGGTGACCACTCGGGCGGCACCGGGGACAAGACCCCCGGCGACCCCCCGGGTGGCGGCGGCAAGGACGGCGGTAAGGACGGCGGCGGGGGCAAGGACGGTTCCACCTCGACGTCGGGCGACCACTCGGGTGGCAACGGGAACAAGGCCCCGAGCGACCCGCCGCCCGCGAAGAAGGACCCCGGGAAGGACGGCGACACCGGCGGCGGCGGCAAGGACACCTGGGAGTGCAAGACCGACCCGGTGGACATCGCGCGCGGCAACGTCGTGATCGACCAGCTCGACCTGGAACTGCCGTCGCCGCTGGTGCTGGAGCGCCTGCACGTCTCGTCCTACCGCGCCGGCCGGTGGTTCGGCCCCAGCTGGGTGTCCACTGTGGACCAGCGGCTGGCGGTGGGCCGCGAACGCGTCCGGTGTTTCGCCGCGGACGGCACCACCCTCGTCTACCCGCTCGCCGAGCCGGGCGCGCCGGTGCTTCCCGTGGACGGGCCGCGGCGCCCGCTGACCCGGCACGCCGACGGCAGCTACACCCAGTCCGATCCCTTGCGCGGCCGGGAACTCCGGTTCGCCGCGTTGCCGGGCCGCGGATCCGCCGAGCTCGTCCTGCGGTCGGTCACCGACGCCGACGGCGCCCGGGTCGAGTTCGACTACGACGCCCTCGGCGCACCGCTGGCCCTGCGGCACTCCGCCGGGTACCGGGTGGAACTGGAGACCGAAGGCGGCCGGGTCACCGCCGTCCACGTGACCGACCCGGCCGGCCAGGCGCGGGTCCTGGTGCGGCGCTTCGGCTACGACGAGCTGGGACGCCTGACGCAGGAGTTCAACGCCTCCGGCCGCCCGCAGGTCTACGACTACGACGCCGCGGGCCGCGTCACCGGCTGGCAGGACCGCAACGGCACCTGGTTCCGCTACGTCTACGACACGTCCGGCCGCTGCGTCCGCACCATCGGCGACCGCGGCTTCTACGACGCCGAGTTCGCCTACGACACGCAGCGGCGGGTCACGACCTTCACCGACTCCCTCGGCCACGCCGGGGAGTACCACTTCAACGAAGCCAACCAGCTCGTCCGCGAGGTCGGCCCGCTGGGCGGCGTCACCACGTCCGAATGGGACCGCGACGACCGCCTGCTGTCCCGCACCGACCCGCTCGGGCGCACGACGTCGTTCGCCTACGACGAGCGGGGCGCCCTCCGGTCGGTGACCCGGCCGGACGGCTCGCTCCTGCGGGTCACCCAGGACGCCGCCGGGCTGACGATCGAGACCACCGCGGACGACGGCGTCGTGCTCTCCCGCTTCTACCCGCGCGACGAGCTGCCGGACCCGTTCACCGAGACCCTCGGCATCGCGAAACCGCTGACGTCCGAGCAGGCCGCGTGGACGCGCGGGGACGAAGAGCCGCCACCGGTGGACCGGGACGTGTTCGGGCGGCCCCGGTCGGTGCTCAACCGGTCCGGGCAGCCCGTGGTCCTCGGCTGGACCCCCGACGGCGGCGAACGGCTGCGCGTGCGGCCCTCCGGGGTGCGCGAGAGCCGCGGTTACGACGCGGAGGGCAACGAGGTCGAGCACGTCAACGGCGCCGGGCTGGCCGAACGGACCGAGTACGGCCCGTTCGACCTGGTCACCGCGACGATCGACGCGTCGGGCGCCCGGACGACCTACAGCTACGACACCGAGCTGCGGCCCAGCACGGTCACCAACCCGCTCGGGCAGAGCTGGACCTACCGCTACGACCCCGCCGGGCGGCTGGTCGAGGAGACGGACTTCGACGGCCGCACGCTCCGCTTCGGCTACGACGCCGCGGGCCGGCTCGTCCGGTCGGCGAACGGGGCGGGCGAGCAGACCGAATACGTCCACGACGTGCTCGGCAACGTCGTCGAGCGCCGCTCCCCGGCCGGCACGACCCGGTTCGCCTACGACGCGGTCGGCCGGATGACCGCCGCGGTGGTGGGCGACGTCGAGCTCCGCGTCACTTACGACGGCGAGGGCACCGTGCTCGGCGAGTCGGTCGACGGCCGGACGCTGACCCACGTCCACGAGGCCGACGGCACTGTTCGGCGGCGCACTCCGTCCGGAGTGGACAGTGTGTGGACCTTCGATGCCGCCGGGCGGCCCGCATCGCTCGTCGTCGCCGGGCACACCGTGCGCTTCGAGCACGATGCGGGCGGCCGGGAGGTCGCGCGCACCGTCGAGGGCGGGGTCGCGCTCACGCAGGTGTTCGACGTCGACGACAACCTGGTCGGCCAGTCTGTCCAGGCTGCCGGGGCACCACCGCGGCACCGCCGGTTCAGCTACCGGCCGGACGGGCTGCTCGCCGGGATCGACGACGACGTGGCCGGGCCGACCCGGCTCGTGCTCGACGCCACCGGCCGGGTCACCGAGGTGCACGGCGCGACCGGCAGCCAGGCCTACCGCTACGATCCCGCCGGGAACGTGGTGGAGACGAGGGAGCCCGGCCAGGTGCCGAGCGCGGGGACGCGCCGGTACGCGAACAACCGGCTGGTTTCCGCCGGCGCCGTCGCCTTCGACCACGACCCCCAGGGCCGCGTGATCGCGCGGAACGAGGGTGGCCGCACCTGGCGGTACCGGTGGGACAGCCAGGACCGCCTGCTCTCGGTCACGACCCCCGAGGGCGACCAGTGGTGGTACCGCTACGACCCGATCGGCCGCCGGATCGGCAAGCAGCGCGTGGTCACCTCGGCCACCGGCGCTCGCGTGGTCGCCGAGTCCTACGAGTTCACCTGGAGCGGCGCGCTGCTGGTGGAGCAGGTCCACGTGGACGCGGCGCAGACCCGGCGCGTCACCGTCTGGGAGTACCACCCCGGCGACGACCGGCCGGTCGTCCAGGTCGAGCGCGCGGCGACGCTGCAGGACCGGTTCTTCGCGATCGTCACCGACCTGGTCGGCAGGCCGACCGAGCTCCTCGACGCGGCGGGAACGCCGGTCTGGCGCGGGAACGCGAGCCTGTGGGGCCGCGAGACCGGCCCGGCGGCCACCCCGCTGCGGTTCCCGGGGCAGTACGCCGACGCCGAATCGGGGTTGCACTACAACGTCTTCCGCTACTACGACCCGTCGACCGGCCGGTACCTGAGCCAGGACCCGCTCGGGCTCGGGCCCGCCCCCAACCCGGCCGCCTACGTCGACAACCCGCTGGCGGAGCGCGACCTGCTCGGCCTCGCCTGCAAGAAGGGCGGCGGCAAGAACAAGACGAACGACCAGCCCGGCGGCGGCGACAACGCGGGCAACATCCCCCGCGGCGGCGGGAACAAGGGCAAGGGCAAGAACGACGAGACGCAGGCCAGCGGCTCCGGCGGTGCCGGCAAGTCCGACACGCATTCGTTCGGCAAGCAGGACGGCACCGAGGTGCAGGTCGACTCCCACCAGGGGAAGCACCAGGCAGGCAACCAGAGCTTCGGCATGAAGTACACGGGCGGCTCGGGGACGAAGTTCCCGGACAACGTCAACGACAAGTGGCACAAGGACTACTTCTCCAAGGAAGTCGCCAAGTACAGCAACGACCCCGCGTACGCCAAGCACGGCACGGAGGGCAAGAACCCCGGCTCGATCGACCAGAACGTGAACGCGAAGAAGAGCGATCTCGACGCGCACCAGGAGAGGGTCGACGAGCTCGAGTCGGAGCTCAACGCGAAGAAGGCCGCCTACAAGAACGCCTCGGCGGAGGACAAGCCGGCGGTCATGGAGGAAGGCAAGAAGCTCAACCAGCAGTTCAAGGACGCGAAGGCCGACCGGGACAAGGCGGAAGCGGACTACAACGACGCCAAGGCGGAGCGCGAAAGCTACGACGGCAACCGCAAGTCCGTCCAGTACGACAAGGACGCGAAGGACGACGGCGTCCAGTACGACATGACGTCGTACTGGAAGCCGGACGGCCACGGCGGCGGCAACTGGGTCACGACCTACCACTGCAACCCGGCGGTCCCGAAGGGCGGCAGTGTGGAGAAGGACTGGTGGCAGCCGCACGGGAAGGGCATCGCGAAGGAGTTCGGGCTGTGACGGCCGGGGGCAGCCGGGTGGGCGGGTGAGTCAGGCGGAGGTCTGCCGGCCGTCGCCGATCAAGGTTCCGGTGCGGTACGGCGCGGTGGTGCTGCCGCCGTTGGGGTAGCGCCACAGTGGCCCCCACCGGGGGAGCGGACCGCGCGGCTGCTCGCCTCGGCGCTGGTCGCCGCCGGCCTGGTCGACTACCCGGCCCGCCGGTGGCACTGGCCGTACGGGGACCGCTTCCGGGCGTGGGCGAACCAGGCGCCCTTCGCTCGCTACGGGCTCACCGACCCCGGTGCGCGTGAAGCACGGTGAACCCGGCGGGTGCTTCCGTCTCTTCGGCCGCGTTTCCGGCGCCCGGTCACGAAAAGGTCAATTTACGCACGCAGGTGCAACCGACGGCTCCTTCCCGGCGATACACGACCGCCGGAAGGGACCTGACATGGCCTTGATGAAGCTTCGCGCACTCCGTCACCTCCTCGTGGGGGCAGTGCTGGCAGGGGCGTTGCTGCCCATCGCGTCCACCGAGGCGGCCGCGGTGGCGCTGCCGTCGGGCTTCGTGCTGCGGGACACCGACACCGGGCTCGGTCAGTACCAGCTGACCGACTTCGCCTACCTCCCCGACGGTTCCGTCCTCGCCACGGCCAAGGACGGCCGCGTGCGGTGGCTGCCCGTGAACGGGACGGGCAAGACCATCGCGACGCTGCCCACTCGTGCCGTCAGTGATCTCGGTCTGGTCGGCGTCGCCGTCGCGCCCGACTACGCCACGTCGCACACCGTTTACCTCACGCGGTCGGTCGACCAGGCGAGCGGCTTCGTCATGCGCCTGTCGCGGTTCACGGTCGGCGTGGACGGGACCGCCACGCCCACCGGGCTGAGCGGTGAGCAGTCGCTGCTCGACGTTCCCGGCATCTTCGACGTCCACGGCATCAACGGCGTCGCCGCCGCCGCGGACGGGACGCTCTGGATGTCCATCGGGGACAACGGGGACTTCTCGAAGGTGGACCCGGGGGCGCTGCGCGCGCAGGACATCACCCAGCCCTACGGCAAGATCCTCCACTTCACCCCCGACGGCAAGGGCGTGCCGGCCAACCCGTACTACGACGCCGCCAACCCGGGCTCGACCGCGAGCAAGGTGTTCGCGCGCGGCTTGCGCAACCCGTTCCGGTTCAGCATCGACCAGAACCTCGGGCTGCCGGTCGCGGGTGACGTCGGCTGGAACGCGTGGGAGGAGGTCGACGTCGTCCAGCGCGGCGCGAACCTCGGGTGGCCGTGCTGGGAGGGCAACCAACCGACGTCCGGGTACAGCGGTCTCGCGGGCTGCGCGGGGGTGGCGAACCAGCCGCCGATCTTCGAGTACCAGCACGGCAGTGGTGCCATGCAGGGCAACAGCGTCACCGGTGGGATCGTCTACAACGGATCGAGTTATCCGGCGGCGTACCGCGGTGCGTACTTCTTCGGCGACTACGTGACGCACAAGATCTGGACCCTGCGCTACGACGACCAGGGCAAGCTCACGCAGTCCCCGCAGAACCCGCCGGTCTTCACCGACATCGGCGGGCCGACGAAGTTCGCGGCCGCGGTCAACGGCGACATCGTCTACGCCGACATCCTGTCCGGGAAGCTGCGGCGGCTGAGCTATTCGGCCGGAAACACCGCGCCGGTGGCGAACGCGTCGTCGGTCACCGATCCCGACACCCGCACGGTCTCCTTCGACGGTTCGGGATCGGTCGACTACGACAACGACCCCTTGAAGTACGACTGGGACTTCGGTGACGGGACGACCGCGGCCGACGCCGGCCCGGCGGTGTCGCACACCTACGCGGCGGGCACCGGGTCGTTCACCGCGAAGCTGACCGTCCGGGACCCGCTGGGTGCCACCGGCGCGACCGGCATCGCGGTCGCGCCCGGCAACCACACTCCCCAGCTCACGCTGACGACGCCGGGTGACGCCGCGACGTTCGCGGTCGGCGAGCAGGTTCCCCTGAGCGCCACCGCGACCGACGTCGAGGACGGCGCCTTGCCGATCACGTGGACCTCCGCGGTGCGGCACTGCCCGAGCGAGGCCACGTGCCACTCGCACCCCGGCGCCGGCGGGACGGGAAGCGGTTTCGGGCTGCTGTTCACCGAGCACCCGGACTCGCGGATGGAGTTCACCGCGACGGTGACCGACAGCACCGGGGTGACCGCTTCGAAGACCTACGTGGCCCGGCCGCGCGAGCACCGGATCACCTTGGCCGGCACGCAACCCGCGGCGCTCAGCATCCCGGTCGAGGGCGGCGTCAGCACCGCGATGGTCGCCGAGGGGGCCACGTTCGACGTCGAGGCCGCGCCGCTGGGCATCGACGGCGTCTCGAAGTTCACCGGCTGGCAGGGTGGTCCGGCGGGCACGACGTGGATCGTCACAGTCGGCACGTCCGACCTGACGTTGACGGCGAACTACGCCACGCCGATCGACCAGCGCTACAACGCCGACCCGGCGCTGCAGGCGAAGCTCGGCGCGCCGACCGCGCCCGAGGTCACCGACGGCCCGGTCCACTACCGGGTCTACGCGAACGGGCGGTTGTACTGGAGTGCGGTGGGCGGCACGAAGTTCGTCACCGGCCCGGTGCTGACCAAGTACCTCGCCTTCGGCGGGCACGCCAAGCTCGGCCCGCCGACGTCGGACACCGCGACCACGCCGGACGGGGTGGCGCAGTACAGCCACTTCGTCGACAACGGCAACGTGGGTTCGATCTACTACACGGCGGCGACGGGCGCGCACGCGCTCTATGGTGAGATCCGCAAGAAGTGGGCGGCGCTGGACTACGAGCGCGGGCTCGGGTACCCGACCACCGACGAGAGCGGTACGCCGGACGGCGTCGGCCGGTACAACCACTTCGTCAAGGGTGGCAACGTCGGGTCGGTCTACTACACGAACGCGACGGGCGCGCACGCCATCTTCGGCGAGATCCGCAAGAAGTGGGCGGCACTCGGCTACGAGCGCGGGCTCGGCTACCCGACGACCGACGAAGGCGCGACGCCGGACGGGGTCGGCCGGTACAACCACTTCAGCCTCGGGCACTCGATCTACTACTCGGTGGCGACGGGGGCGCACGCGGTGAAGGGCGAGATCCGGAAGCGGTGGGCGGCCCTGGGTTGGGAGCGGTCCTACCTGCGCTACCCGACGACCGACGAGTACGTGACGAACGGGGTGTACCGCAGCGACTTCCAGGGCGGCTACATCACGTTCACGCTGGCGGGCGGAGCGGTCGACCGTCCTTGGTGAACTGAGCCGCGGCCGGCGGCGCCGGGCTCGCCCCCTACGCGAGCCCGGCGTACCGGTTCCCCTGGTGCGGTCGTCCGGCCCCCCGGCCGAACGCTCCCCGGACACGGCCCCGACGACCGTGTGCGCCGGTGGGACCCCGGCCGGGTGGGGGTGTGACGAGCTCGCGGGTGATGATCACCCGGGCGGGGGAGGAAGGTAGGGCTCGGCGGCAAACGGGGGGCGTTCTGCCGCCGAGCCGAGCTGCGGTCATCGAGCCGGTCGGGGGGCGTGCCGGACCGATCACCTCAGCACACGACAAGAGGGCGAACCGGGAGCGGAATGACGTCTAGGGCCGGAGATCACCTGGTCGAGTGACGCGCCGGTGCCCGGAGCCCAGCGGGGCATCGGCCCCCCGAACCCGCTGGGCCGCCCAGGCACCGACTGGCTCCTTGTACCGGAAATCGGCACCGAACACGGTGGGCGTCACCCGACGGTGCTTCGATTCCACCCTGGCGGGGCAGCTCAGGCCCGGTCGGGCAGGAGCGCCCACACGGTCTTCTCGGTGACGTCGCGGTCCACGCCCCACGCCAGGACGAGGTTGGCGACCACCGCGAGCCCGGTTCCCCGCGAGTGCGCGCCGCCGCGGATCGCGGTGAGGGTGTGCGCGTTCCGCGGTTCGCCGTCGGTCACCTCCAGCAGCAGGCCGGCCCGGTGCCGGGTGTACCGCAGGCTCAGCGGCGCGCCGGTGTGCCGGTAGGCGTTGTCGACCAGTTCGTCGGCGACCAGGAGGACGAAGCCCAGCCGGGTGGCGGGCGCGGACCCGAACCCGACGCCGTCCACGAGCCGTCGGCGGAGCGCCGGTGGCCGTGGGCGCTGCCGCAGGTCGAAGACGCCTTCGGCGGTGGCGGCGATGCGGGCGCACAACCGGTCGACCTCGGCGCTCGGCCGGAGTCCGCTGTAGACGTCGCCCTCAGGCGGGTGTTCGGTGTCCATCGGTTCCCCTCGGTCGATCCGTGGCACGATGCAGGTGCGATGCAAAACGGAGGAGGCCGGATGGACGGCGGGTCCGGCGCACGGTCGCTCAGCTCGAGTGAAGTGGCGCGGGCACTGGGCGTGTCCCAGGTGACCCTGCGCACGTGGGAGCAGCGGTACGGCATCGGCGCCTCCGAGCGCGAGGAGAACGGCCGCCGCCGGTACGCGCCGGAGGACGTCGATCGCCTGCGGCGGATGCGGGCGCTGCAGGCGCAGGGCACCGGCGCGCGCGAGGCCGCCCGGCTGGTGCTGGCCCGGGCCGCCGCCGCCACGACCGCCCACCAGCGCCGGGAGCGGTTGACCGAAGCCGCCGAGCTCCTCGACCTGGCCACGATGGGCGGCCTGGTCGACGACTCGCTCGGCAGCCTGGGCGTGACGAAGACGTGGACCGACGTCCTCGCTCCGGTGCTGCGCGCGATCGGCGCGCGCTGGGCCCGGTTCGGCGACCGCGACGCCATGGCGGCGGAGTGGGCGCTGGCGACGGCCGCGTCCGGGGCGCTGGACCGGTACACGGCCCCGGCGCCGGCCCGGGCGGGGCGGGCGCCGGTCCTGTTCGTCTGCGCGCCGACGGAGCGCCACGAACTGGCGGTCAAGGCGCTCGGCGCGGCGCTGTGCGACGACGGCGCCCCGGGGATGTTCCTCGGCGGGCTCGTGTCGCTCGACGTCCTGCGGGTCGTCAACGCCCGCTTCGCCCCGAGCGACGTCGTGGTGTGGTCGATGACGTCGCAGTCCGCGGACGTGCGGATCCTGCACACCCTGCACGCGGAAGGGGTGCCGGTGCGCCCGGCGGGGCCGGGCTGGCGCGGGCTGCCGACCGCCGGGGAGCCGCTCCCGCCGTCGTTCACCGGTGCCCTCGCCCACTTCGGGTGCTGACCGCCGATCGCCGTGGTCGTCCGATGTGGACGGACAGGACCGCCAGCGGGCCCAAGGTGTTCTGCAGCACGCACACCAGCACGGCCGCCGGGGTGGCGGGGAACCGCGTCGCGGCGGCCCAGGCGGAACCGGCGAGCAGGAAGCTGCCCAGCAGTACCCCGACGACGACCGCGGTCCGGTGCAGCCGCCGGTCGCGGGTGTCCGAAATGGTCAGCAGGAGCACCGCTTGGACGACGAGCCCGGTGGCCGCGCCCAACGCGGGGGAGCCGACGGGCAGCCAGGTGAAGCTGATCGCCGTGGCGACCGCGGACAGGGCGGCCGTGCCCGCGGCGCACCCCGAAGCGAGGCGGGCCGTCGCCGCGCCGCTGCTTCGGAGCGCGGTGGTCATCGCCGTTCCCGTTCCAGGGCCCGGGTTTCCTCGGCCGGGTCGGGGTTCAGCAGCGAACCCGGGAGCGCGCGCCCGGCCGAGCCGAGCTTGTTCATCTTCTTCGGCACCGGCGCGCCCTGGTACTCGAGCGGGCTCGCGCTCAGCGGCTGGTGGATCTCGATGAACTCGCCGTGCGGCAGCCGTTTGATGATGCCGGTCTCGATGCCGTGGTCGAGCACCTCGCGGTCGGCCCGCTGCAGGCCGAGGCAGATCCGGTAGGTGAGGAAGTACGCCAGCGGCGGGGCGATCAGCAGCCCGATCCGGCCGGCCCAGGTCGTGGCGTTCAACGACAGGTCGAACTGCACGGCGAAGATGTCGTTGAAGCTGGAGAGGGTGAGCACGAGGAAGAAGGCGATCGCCATCGCGCCGATCGAGGTGCGGACCGGTGCGTCGCGCGGGCGCTGGAGCAGGTTGTGGTGCGCGGTGTCGCCGGAGAGCTTCCGCTCGATGAAGGGGTAGCTCAGCAGCAGCGTCACGAGGACGCCGATGCCGATGGCGCCGGCGAAGAAGACCGGGGGCACGGTGTGGTCGCCGAGGTAGAGCTCCCACGGCGGCCAGACGCGCAGCAGGCCGTCGGCCCACCCCATGTACCAGTCCGGCTGGGACCCGGCGGAAACCTGGGAAGGGTTGTACGGGCCGAAGTTCCACACCGGGTTGATCTGGAACAGCCCCGACATCAACGCCAGCACCCCGATGACCAGGGTGAAGAAGGCCCCGCCCTTGAGCGCGAAGTACGGCATGATCCGGACGCCGACGACGTTGGTCTCCTTGCGGCGCACGCCGGGGAACTGGGTGTGCTTCTGGTACCAGACCAGCGCCAGGTGCGCCCCGACCAGGGCGAGCATGATGCCCGGCAGCAGCAGGATGTGCAGCGTGTACAGCCGCGGGATGATCTGGTCGCCCGGGAACTCCCCGCCGAAGAGCGCCCAGTGGATCCAGGTCCCCATCACCGGCACCGACAGCACGATCCCCGACAGGGTCGCCCGGATACCGGTACCCGAAAGCAGGTCGTCGGGCAGGGAGTAGCCGAAGAAGCCCTCGAAGCACCCCAGGATCAGCAGCAGCCCGCCGATCACCCAGTTCGCCTCACGCGGGCGCCGGAACGCACCGGTGAAGAAGATCCGCAGCATGTGCACGGCCATCGACGCCACGAAGATCAGCGCCGCCCAGTGGTGCAGCTGCCGCATGAACAGCCCACCGCGGACGTCGAAGGAGATGTCCAGCGTCGTGCGGAACGCCTGCGACATCTCCAGGCCCTGCATGTTCGTGAAGCTGCCGTGGTAGACGACCTCCTGCATGGAGGGGTCGAAGAACAGCGTCAGGTACACACCGGTGAGCAGCAGGATGATGAAGCTGTAGAGCGCGATCTCGCCGAGCAGGAACGACCAGTGCGTCGGGAACACCTTGTTCAGCTGGTGCCCCAGGCCCTTGGCCGCGTGGTACCGCTGGTCGGCGTTGTTCGCGGCGTCGCCCAGCGCCTTCTCGACCGGGCTCGACCCCTTGGTCGGCGTGGTGAGTGAACTCATCCGCCCTCCTCCCCGGCGTTGTCCGGCTCGTCCGATCGTCACACCCCCGCGTCTCCGCTGCCCAGTCGTGCATCGAAGTTGAATCGCAGTGCGTGGCTCGAAGCGATGTGACTATGCTTGAGCGATCAGGCTGGATCGGATATGCATCGGAGGCGTTGGTGTTCGGCACGCTGCTCGACACGGTGCTCGACCGGACCGTGCTCCCGGGGTACTCCCGCCTCGGCTACGCCCTGCGGCGACGCGAGTGGGACGGTCCCGCTCCCGGCGCGTTGGACGGCCGCGTCGCGCTCGTGACGGGTGCCGGTTCGGGGCTGGGGGAGGCCACCGCGACCGGGCTGGCCCGGCTGGGCGCCGAGGTGGTGCTGGTGGTGCGCGATCCCGTCCGCGGGGAGCAGGCGCTCGCGCGCGTCCGCGCGGCGGCCCCGGGGGCGAAGGTCCGGACGGCCCGGTGCGACGTGGCCGATTTCGCGTCGGTGCGGGAGTTCGCGGCCGGGGAGTCGCGTGTGGACGTTCTCGTGCACAACGCCGGCGTGCTGCCGCCGCGGCGCTCGGAGAGCGTCGACGGCCACGAGATCACGTTCGCGACCCACGTGCTCGGCCCGCTGCTGCTGACCGAGTCACTGCTCCCGGCCCTGCGTGCCGCCGGCGACGGCCGGGTGATCATGGTGTCGTCGGGCGGGATGTACACCCAGCCGCTCGCCGTCGACGACCCGGAATACCGGAACGGCCGGTACCGCGGCGCGACGGCGTACGCGCGGACGAAGCGGATGCAGGTCGAGCTGACCCCGCTGCTCGCCGAACGCTGGCGGCCGGACGGCGTGGCCGTGCACAGCACCCATCCCGGCTGGGCGGACACCCCGGGGCTCGTCGGCTCGCTGCCGTCGTTCCGCAGGGTTCTCCAGCCGGTGCTGCGCACACCGGAGCAAGGTGCCGACACGGCGGTCTGGCTGGCGGCGGCCGATCCGCAGCCGGCGCCAGGGCGCTTCTGGCACGACCGGCGGGAGCGGCCGTTCCACGTCCTGCCGGGAACAGCGCCGAAGCCGGGCGAGGCGCAGCGGTTGCTGAGGTACTGCCTGGACGCGATCGGGGTCAGTTCCGGCTCAGCTGGATGATGCGCACGCACGGCTCGTGGTCCTGCCACGGCTGCAGCCGGACGAAGCCGCTGACGCTGCGCTGGTGGGTGACGCCCTCGATGTCGACCTCGATGACCGGGTCGTGGAAGCGCACGATGCCCTGGTCGGGGATCGCCAGCCGGGTCGGTGCCTCCACGCTGAGCGTGATGGTGCCGCCGAGCAGCGACTCCGAGCCGGGGCAGGCCATCGCTTTCGCACCGTCCGGCCCGTCGAGCGCGTCGGCGTTGAGGCGTCGCAGGAACTCCTCGGCCACGGTACGGGCGGCTTGAAGCTGGCTGTCGCTGCCACGCGAGAACGAGGAAGCCGCTGGAGACGGCGCCGCCGAGCTCGGTCCTGGGTTCGCTGTGTTTTCGTGGGGCAGGAAGAAGCCGGGCGCCACGAAACCGGTCACCGCGACGATGACGACGACCAGTCCCAGCGCGGCGAGCGTGACCCACAGTCCGGTACGCCGCGGCCGCGGAGGCACCGGGCCGCGGCCGGGGTACGGCGGTGGGCCGTAGCCCGGGCGGGGTCCCCCGGACCACCCAGGCGGCGGTCCGGTTGGGTAGCCGTGCTGTGGATGCGTCATGACGGTCGCCTTCCCTCCCCGGTCGGCCGACCTCGAGAATAGGGTGATCATGCCGGCCGGCGCACGTCGGACACGCGCGAGCCTCGGGCCACGGCTGTCCGGCGAACAAGCGGGTCGCCTCGACCGCCCAGTCCTGCCACTGTTCTGGTGTCCAGCCGCGATCGAAACAGAGTTTCGTGTAGGTCTCGGTGCTGACCAGGCTCTACACGATGTCGACGGTGCGGTCGTCCGGTTGCCGCTCGTAGACCAGTTCCAGTACTTCGGCGGTGGTCGTTCGCCTTCCTGCCTCGAGCTGGCTGCACCACCCGGCCACCTCGTGGTCACCGGCGGCGGCTTCACCGCCCATCGTCTACGGCCACCATCGGTGCACGTCGCGTAGGGCAGTATCGGCATGTTGGCCGAAGTCCAAGCCTGCAATTCCTGCCAAAGACGAGACGTAGGTGCTCAGGAGGTGTAGACCCCTGGCCCGATCGACTCGGACAAGCACCGTCCGCAGCAAGGACACATACTCACCGTAACCACATACCTCGTTGGCGCGAACCAGCAAAGCGCGTCGTACCTCGTGGTCGCCGTAGGGCAGATTAGCCGCCGCATGGGTCAACTGGTGTGCTGACAGATGCGGCGCCAACCCTGCCACTGCCCTGGCCCGAAAAAAATCGCTGGAAATGGTGGTGGCGGTGGCCAGCGCATCGGTCAGGACGGCAGCTCGTTGATCGACCGGAAGATGGGGTGCCAACGCTGTCAATGCCTCGGCTCGGGAGTATTCGTCGTTGATCGCGGTGGCAGCGGTCAACGCTTCGCTCAACTGCTGTGCGGACAGATGGGGCGCCATACCCGTCAACGCGGCGGCCTGGGCAGGTGCGTCGGTGATAGCGGTGGCAACAGTCAATGCGTAAGCCAGCTTTTGTGCTGACAGATGGGGTGCCAGCGCCGCCAATGCCTCGGCTCGGGAGTACTCGTCGCTGATCGCGGTGGCGACGACCAGTGCTTCGACCAAGACCGCAGCTCGTTGATCGACCGGCAAATACGGCGCCAATCCTGCCACCGCCTCGGCCCAGGCGTACTCGCCGGTGATGGCGGTGGCAGCGGCCAACGCATCAGCCAGCTTTTGGGCTGACAGATGCGGCGCCAACGCTGTCAACGCTGCGGCCCGAGCGGAGTCGTCGGTGATGCCGGTGGCTGCGGCCAACGCCTCGGCCAGGACCGCAGGTCGTTGATCGAGCTGCAGATGCGGCGCCAACGCCGTCAACGCCTCGGCCCGGGCATACTTGTCGCGGATCACGGTGGCGGCGGCCAACGCCTCGGCCAGTCGATGTACCGGCAGATGCGCCGCCAGCGCCGACAACGCCGCCGCCCGGGCATACTCGCTGGTGATCGCAGTGGCAGCGGCCAACGCATCGGCCAACTGCTGAGCCGGCAGATGCGGCGCCAATGCTGTCAACGCTGCGGCCCGAGTGGAATCGTCGGTGATGGCAGTGGCTGTGGCCAGCGCGTCGGCCAGCTGCTGGGCCGGCAGATGCGGCGCCAGTCCACCCAACGCCTTGGCCCGGGAGTACTCGCTGGTGATGGCGGCGGCGGCGGTCAGCGCATCGGCCAGGACCGCAGTTCGTTGATCGAGCGGCAGGTGCGGTGCCAACGCCGTCAACGCTGCGGCCCAGGAGTACTCGCTGGTGATGACGGTGACGGCGGCCAAGGCATCGGCCAGCTGCTGCGCTGACAGATGCGGCGCCAATCTGCCCAACGCCTCGGCCCGAGCGGACTCGTCGGTGATGGCAATGGCCGTGGCCAGCGCATCGGCCAGCTGCTGGGCAGGCAGATGCGGCGCCAATCTGCCCAACGCCTCGGCCCGAGCGGACTCGTCGGTGATGGCGGTGGCAGCGGTCAGCGCATCGGCCAGGACCGTAGTTCGTTGATCGAGCGGCAGCCGCGGCGCCAACGCTGTCAACGCCTCGGCCCGGGAGTATTCGTCGCTGAGGGCAGTAGCGACGGCCAGCACTTCGGCCAGATGCTGGATCGGCAGACGCGGCACCAGCCCCGCCAATGCTCTGGATCGGCCAGATTCGTCATTGATGACAGTGGCAGCGGTCAAAGCATCGGCCAGCCGTTGCGACGGCAGATGCGGGGCCAAACTCCCCAACGCCTGGGCTATGAAGTACTCGTCGGTGATATCGGTGGCGGTGGCCAGAGCCTCGGTCAGGACCGCAGGCCGTTGATCGAGCGGCAGATGCGGTACCAACGCCGTCAACGCCTTCACCCGGGCATACCCGCTGGTGATATCGGTGGCGGCGGCCAAGGCCTCGGTCAGGACCGCGGGCCGTTGATCGAGCGGCAGATGCGGTATCAACGCCGTCAACGCTTCCGCACGGGCATACCCGCTGGTGATGGCAGTGGCAGCGGTCAATGCCTCGGCCAGCTGCTGGGATGACAGATGTGGCGCCAAACCTGCCAATGCCGTGGCACGGGCGGACTCGCTGGTGATGGCAGTGACAGCGGTCAATGCCTCGGCCAGCCGTTGGGGTGACAGATGTGGCGCCAAACCTGCCAATGCCGTGGCACGGGCGGACTCGTCGGTGATGGCGGTAGCGGCGGCCAGTGATTGAGTCGCGACGACGATTCGGTGATCTTCTGGCAGGTACGGGACAAGGGCGGTGAGTGCGGCCGAGCGGGTATCAGGAGTGGGAAGACGGCGGGCGTGGGCTACTGCCCGGGCCGGCGTCCAGAGGTGCTTCCGCAGCAGGTTGACCAGTAACGTGGTGGGGATGGTGGTGGTCAGGCTGGTGATCGAGGCGGTGATCAACCAGTAGCGCAGTTCTTCGAGAAGGCTGGAGGCCGGTCTGCCGGTGGACAGGCAGGCATCGGTACGGCGTTGGCTGTCAGCGGATGCAGTGGCGATATCAGCGAGGTAGTCATCGATGGTGTCCGCCGTGTCGTGGGCAGCGAACCACACGTTCGCTACGCGGCCGTACTCCGTTGTGCACTCGGCGCGCAACAGGTCATGCAGCTCGCTGGACCGGTCAGCGTGAAGGAGATGCCGAGCCAAGTGCCGCAGCGGATATCCGCCGTGACCGCCGGCCAACCCGGGATGGGAGCCCAGACGCTCGATGCCGGTGTCCAGTCCACCGAACAGGTTCAGGTAGTGGGTGGCGATCCGGTCGTGGGCGTGCCTGGAGGCCGCGTCGAGTACTTCCGCCCAGTTTCGGTCTCGATTCGCCGTGTCGGCGTGGTCTCCTGTGAGTAGTTCACGGAAACTGGCGTGCAGGATCTCAAACCGTTGGACCGCCGAACCCCTGCGGCCCTGGCGCCCGATGGGGGCATCCGTGGCGGAGAGAAACGGCCGAAGCGTCTCGTAGCACAAAGATCGCGCGGTGGACTCGGCAACGCCGGCCAGCTCGGCAAGGGTGACCGCAGACAGGGGCTCGCCGACAACGGCCAACGTGGAGAGAACCGGCAGGATCTCACTATCCCACCGGGGCATCCGGCGCCATCTGTCGAGAGTGTTCAGGTAGTAGGCGGACAGGTCGGCCAGTAGGTCGTTGAGGTTTCGAGGATTGCGTTGCCCCAGACGGATCTCTTCCAGGGCATACCGCAGGTACACCCAGATTCCGCCGCACCGCCGCGTCAGCTCCGCAGCGACCTCGTCCGCCGTCGTCCCAGCCTTGAGCAGCTGCACCTGAAGGTCGTTGTCCTGAAATGCCTTCTTCAGGTAGTCGGCGACATCGTCGCGATTGCGGTCATCATGCGGATTGATCGACAACACCACAGGTGTCGGAGTGGACGACGGCGGACTGTAGCCTGAGCGGTAGGTGCCGACCACGAAAACCCCGTCGGGCAAAACTGACGGCAGCCCCCATGGTTGCCGCTCGTCTCCTACCGTGTCGGCCTCGTCCGCGCCGTCGACCACCAAGACCAGTGGTTTGCCGGCCGCCGCTGCCCGGCGAAGTACGCGCTCGAATCCGTCTGCTTTGCCCGCCCACTCCGGCAGCATCCGTCCGGGTGTCAACTCCCACAGGCCACACTGCTGAATCAGTTGACCTGCCAGGTTCCGCAGCCCCACCGTCTCGGACGCACCGCGGGACAGTCGTACGAAATGCCCGGGCCATCCCCGCGATTGCACCAGATGTGACGCGATCGCAGACTTTCCCACACCAGCCGGACCTTCGATCCACACGTATCCCGATCGCCTGTCGGAGAGGGCCTGGTCGATCTGATCGAGCAGCCAGGTTCGCCCGCTGAAGTCCCTGTCCAGTACGGAAGCCATGGCGGAGTCCAGATCGAGGACGGCGTCTTCGACAGACACCGCGCCCGCGCCGACTGCGCCAAAGGTCACCGACCCGATCATCTGTGCCTGAGCGATGTTTCCTGGCACCACGCCGGCGTTGAGGGCGTTGGAGAAAGGCAGGTCTCCCTGGCCTTG
Source organism: Amycolatopsis sp. cmx-4-83 (assembly GCF_046548815.1). Classification (NCBI taxonomy): domain Bacteria; kingdom Bacillati; phylum Actinomycetota; class Actinomycetes; order Pseudonocardiales; family Pseudonocardiaceae; genus Amycolatopsis; species Amycolatopsis sp. cmx-4-83. Next base: position 604,064 of record NZ_JAEBEF010000003.1, read on the forward strand.
CGGTAGAGGCAGCGGCTCACCAGTATCGCCGCGGTCCCCGGCGGCGACGTTGGGGTGGACTGGTACCCGACCCAATGGCGTGTCGAACTGCTGTACGGCGGGCGGTGCGAGGGCCCCGCGGTCAGCGTGCTCGAGCGACTGCCGTATTCGGCTGACGAACCGTTTGACTGTGCCGTAGACCAGAGCCTGACGATCGTGGGGTTTGCAGATGCCGACGTGGTCGGCGTCAATCGGGATCGGCTGGGCCTGCGGCAGACCCGGGTCCGCCGATATCTGGTCGACAACCCACAGGCCTTTGGTGGGACGGCCCTCATGGAACACCAGATGGGCGATCCCGGCCTGGGCTGCCCAGTTGCGATATCGGTCGTTGAGGTGCCGAAGGTGGGCGGCGTTGCGTTGAAGATCGTCAACGGCCGAGGTGTCGCGGCAGACTGGTCCCAGTGCTTCGAACAGCTTGGTGATGCTGGAATCGGTATGGGGCGTGCTCAGGAACACCACACCGCGTGCGGCAACGGCGAAGAAACGGGCGTACTCCGTACGCTCCTCGGCAGCATGGAGGAGGATCTCCTTGGCCAGCAGCCCACCCAGGCTGTGCGTGACGAAACACAGCGGTCGTCTACCGATCCCGTTGTCCTGCAGGTGGGCCAGCAGGTTGACTGCCTCATCCCGCGTGGGCAGGGCGCGGCTGCGTCGCTTGCTGGACCAAGCGTCGTAGCCGACCGACCAAACGGCAACATCGTCGAAGTCTTCCCCCAGCCACTGCGGCCAGAACGCGGACCCGTCCTTCCGGCACCACGTCGCGCGTGGGTCACCGTCCAGGCCGTGGAGGAACACGACATCCAGCACAGCCGGCTGCGGGGTACGCACTGCAACGACTTCCGTCACCCTCACGATCCTCCGGACGACCGCGCCAGCACTCGCACCTGGCTAACACCGAACCACGTCGACTATGCCACCGACCGAGGTGCAGGGCACGAGCCGCGCCGTGGTCGCGACTCGTGGACGCGACCGTCGCTGAGGATAGGGTGCAGTGTTACATTGCGGATACTTTCTGTAATCACACTTTCGTGTGTTGCGGGTTGCCACGCCGATGAGCGCGGGTGGACGGGGATGGCAATGCTACCGAACGAGTCATCGCCCCTCGGATTGTCACACCTATAGTGCGAGCCCCTTCTGACCGCCGCGCGGGAATCGGTCAACCACCAGCACGGCGGTCGGACGACCTCCTCGCCAGTGCCGTCGCAGTGACCGCGATCTTCTGGACCGGCCCCGAAGCAGCACCAGCCAGCAATACCGGCGTCGCCACGACGAGTTGCCGAGCGAGCCTCTTACGCGCGCTCGGAACCGCCGTGAAACACCTCGAGGTGGACTTTCGCTGCTGCCTCGGTGTCCAGCCAGCGCAACTCGAATTGTTCGCCGTACCAGTCGAGCCGGGCCGACGCGAGCTCCTCCTGCGCGCTGTCGGTCCCCGGATCCGAGCGATCCTCGTACCGCCAGTGATCCGGCTCGTTCTCGTCCCGGCGCGCGAACACCATGTCGACGTAAGTGGTGCCGCCGGCTCGGGGGCTCTTGACGAGTTCCGGAACCGTGACGTGGAGGTACCCCTCGAACCGCGTCCCGTCGATCACCTGGGCGGTCCGGCCGGCGAATGCGAAGTCCTCCACCCTACCACGCTTCATCAGCACCTCCGCGGCCCATTGTCGTGCAACGCAGTTGTCGGCTGTCCCTCGGGCAGGGGGCCGCATCACGCTCACGTCGGGTGCCACGCCGGCATCAGCTCCCGGCACATCCGGGGGAGCGCACCCGACCATCACTGCTGGTCACCCCGTGATCGACGGGGTAACCCGCGCGCCAAGCGGCCGGACCCGGCCGGGCCCGGCCAGGCTCCGCGGGCTAGCCGCCGAGGGCGACGTGGAAGAGCTTCTCGTTGCTGTTGTCCGGGATGCTGTCCTTGTCGCCGTTGTTGGTCGTGGTCAGCCACAGGCCGCCGTCGGGGGCGGGTTCCACCGTGCGCAGCCGGCCGTAGGTGCCGGTGAAGTACGCCTGGACGTTCGTCAGGTCGCTGCCGCTGATGACCTCGCGGTACATCCGGGTCCCGCGTTCGCAGGCGACGTACAGGACGTCGCGCACGATGGCGATGCCGGAGCAGGAGCCGTCCGCCGTGGGGTACGTGCGCTTGGGGGCGATGAAGCCGGACGTGCCGCAGGTTCCGGACGTGCCTTCGCACGCGGGCCAGCCGTAGTTGCCGCCCTTGGTGATCAGGTTGGTTTCGTCCATCACCGCGTTGCCGAACTCCTGCTCCCACAACCGGCCCTGCGAATCGAACGCGAGGCCTTGCGGGTTGCGGTGGCCGTAGCTCCACACCTGGTTGCCGAAGGGGTTGTCCGGAGGCACGCTGCCGTCCGGGTTGATGCGCAGCACCTTTCCGTTGAGGCTGGCCTTGTTCTGCGCGTTGTCGCCGTTCTGGGCGTCCCCGGTGCTGGCGTAGAGCTTGCCGTCGGGGCCGAAGCGCAGCCGGCCGCCGTTGTGGAACTTGTTGCGCAGCAGCCCGCTCAGCAGGACCTGCTCGGTTCCGGTGTCGAGCCGGTCGTTCTCGAGCTTGATCCGCACGATCCGGTTGTCGCCGGGGGAGGTGTGCATGAGGTACAGCCAGTGGTCGCTCGCGAAGCTCGGGGCGACGGCCAGCCCGAGCAGACCACCTTCGCCGTCGGTGTTGTCGACGCCCGGAACCGTGCCCACGGTGGTCTTGACGCCGGTGGCGGGGTTCAGGTGGACGATGTCGTGGGCGTCGCGCCGGGTGTAGAGGATCGTGCCGTCCGGCAGGGTCGCCAGGCCCCACGGGATGTCGGTGTCGGTCGCGAGCTGCGTCACCGCGCAGACGGAGTCACCGCAGGACGCGCCGGTCGTCACGGTCGTGGTCGCGCTGGGCGCCGACGCGTTCGCCTGGGCGTCGCGGGCCACCACGTGGTAGCGGTAGGCCGTGTTCGCCGCGAGGCCGCTGTCGACGAAGGTGGTCGCGGGCGGGGTGGTGGCGGTCCCGGTGACGGTGCCGGCCTTGGTGTCGCCGCGGTAGACGTCGTACGCGCGGACGCCGATGTTGTCCGTGGCGGCGGTCCAGTTCAGGGTCACGGTCGTGCCGGCCGCGCTGCCGGTCAGCCGCGTGGGCGCGCTCGGCGGCTCGTTGTCCGGCTGGCACTGCGGTGGCGTGATGGGCACGGTGGCACTGGCCTGCGAGACGTTGCCCGCCGCGTCGCGCGCGTTCACGTAGAGGCCCCACGTCACGCCGCCGACGACGGTGAGACTGGTCGACAAGGTGCTCACCGACTTCATCAGCTGCCCGTCGTGGTAGACGTCGTAGAACGCGACGCCCACGTTGTCGCTGGAGGCGTTCCACGAAAACGTCACCGCGTCGCAGACCAGGTCGCTCACCCGCGGGTTGCCCGGCACGGTCGGCGGCTGGGTGTCGCCGAGGGCGGTCCGCCACTTCTGGTTGTCCTGGCCGGTGCAGGTCCACAACCCGACCAGCGTGCTGTTCGCGGTGCCGGCCCCGGTGACGTCCAGGCAGAGCCCGGACTGCACGCCGGTGATGGAGCCGTCGGCGTTGATCTTCCACTTCTGGTTGGCGCCGCCGTTGCAGGGGTAGATCTGGACGTCGGCGGGCGCGGTGGTGCGCTGGCCGGCGACGTCGAGGCACTGGGCGTCGTCGTAGATCCGCAGTTCGCCCGCGGGGGTGAGGGCCCACCGCTGGTTGGCCTGGCCGACGCAGTCGTAGATGTTGACCCGCGTCTTCGGCGTCGTGCTGTTGCCGACGACGTCCAGGCAGCGGCCGGAGGCGACACCGACCACGGTCGCGCCGGCCGCGGCTTCGGCGGCCGGCGCGACCAACGTGGCGCCGGCGACGGCGACCGCCGCGACGGGCGCCCAGCGGCGTGACCATCGGCGGAGGCGGTTCGAGGGGGACATTGTGCTGCCTTTCGCTTCGGGGCGACGCCGGACGGCGGGAATTGTCCGGCAGCTTGTCCGCTCAGTCGTGAAAATATAACGTATGTTGTCTCATATATCAGATCGACCTATTCGATGACACCCCGAGCCACGGGAGCCCCGGTGGAACTGAACCGTCGCAAGCTGTTCGAGATCAGCACGGCGGGCGTGGCGACCGCGGGGTTGTCCACGCTCGGCGTCCCGCAGGCGAGCCCAGTCGGTGCGGCACCGGCCGGCCCGGTGACCGAAACGGTACTCCTCACCGGCAGCGACGCCGACCACACCGTCGACTGGGACTTCCAGGTCACGGCCGGCCGCCGGGCCGGGGAGTGGGGCACGATCCCGACGCCGTCGAACTGGGAGTGCCACGGCTTCGGCAGCTACCACTACGGCGGCGACCTGGTACCGGCGGAGAAGGGCAGCTACCGGCACCGGTTCACCCCGCCGGCGTCGTGGTCCGGCCGCCGCATCTTCCTGGTGTTCGAGGCCGCCATGACCGACGCCGAAGTGCGCGTCAACGGCGTCTCGGCCGGGCCGGTGCACCAGGGCGGGTTCTACCGCTTCCGTTACGACGCAACCGCTTTGCTGCGGCTCGGCGAGCCGAACCTGCTCGAAGTCACCGTCAGCAAGGAATCCGCGGACGACTCCGTGAACGACGCCGAGCGCCGCGGTGACTTCTGGAACTTCGGCGGCATCTTCCGGCCGGTGACCCTGCAGGCGTACCCGGCCGCCCGCGTCGACCGGGTCGCGGTCGACGCCCGCGCGGACGGGACCTTCACCGCGCAGGTCACCCTCGCCGGCGTGAGCACGGCGTCGCGGCTGACCGCGCGGCTGCGGAGGCTCGACGGCACCGCGGTCGGCGACCCCTTTTCCGTCGCCGTGGCGAGCGGGGCGACCAGCGCGACCCTGACCACGACGGCCGCGCAGCCACTGCTGTGGACCGCCGAAACGCCCCACCTGCACCAGGTCGAGCTGACGCTCGCGAGCGCCACCGGAGTGGCCCTGCACAGCACGGTCGAACGCTTCGGCTTCCGCACGGTCGAAGTCCGGGCCGGGGACGGCATCTACGTCAACGGCCGGCGGATCGTCCTCAAAGGAGCGAACCGGCACACCTTCTGGCCGACCTCCGGCCGCGCGTCGAGTCCCCGCCTGGCCCGGCTGGACATCGAGCTGATGAAGGACATGAACATGAACGCGGTCCGGATGTCGCACTACCCGCCGGACGCGTTCTTCCTCGACCTCTGCGACGAACTCGGGCTCTACGTCCTGGACGAGCTGACCGGCTGGCAACGCGACTACGACGAGGGCGTCGGCGCCCCGCTCGTCGAGGCCATGGTGCAGCGCGACGTCAACCACCCGTCGATCCTGTTCTGGGACAACGGGAACGAAGGCGGCTGGAACACCGCGCTGGACGACGACTTCGGCCGCCACGACCCGCAGCGGCGCGCGGTGCTGCACCCGTGGACGACCTTCAGCGGCGTCGACACCAGCCATTACCAGACCTACAGCAGCACCGTGGCCAAAGCCGCCGGTAGCACGGTCTTCATGCCGACGGAGTTCCTGCACGGGCTCTACGACGGCGGGGCCGGCGCCGGGCTGAACGACTACTGGAAGGTCATGGGTGGCGCGCAACGCTCCGCGGGCGGGTTCATCTGGGCGCTGGTCGACGAAAGCGTGGCCCGCGACGACCGGGGCGGCGCGCTCGACACCAACGGCAGCCGGGCTCCCGACGGGATTCTCGGGCCGTACCGGGAGAAGGAAGGCAGCTTCTTCACGATCAGGGACATCTGGTCGCCGGTCCAGCTGGCCAATCCGGGCTACTACGATTCGGTCTTCCCGGCGTCGTTCGACCAGACGGTGAAGCTGGTCAACCGGTACGACTTCACGAACCTCCGGCAGTGCCGATTCACCTGGCAGCTGCTGACGTTCGCCGCCCCCGGCACGGGCGCCGGGCACCGGGTCGTCGCCGAAGGCCCGGCCGACGGCCCGGACGTCGCACCCGGGGCGACCGGCGCGCTGCGGCTCGGCCTGCCCGCCGACTGGGCCGGCGCCGACGCGCTGCGGCTGGACGTGGCCGACCCGGCCGGCCGGGCGCTCACTGCGTGGACGTGGCGGATCCGCAGGGCGCCGGACTACGCCGCCCGCGTGGTGCGGCCCGCGACCACGGGAAGCGTCGTCACGACCGAGACCACGACGGACGTGACGCTCATCGCGGGCGCCACCCGGATCACGATCGCCAAGGCGAGCGGACGGCTGACCGGCGTGCGCCGGGACGGCTCGCCGGTGTCGCTGGCGAACGGCCCGGCCCCCGCCCACGGGACGGCCGCGCTCACCGGGTTCAGCCACTTCCGTGACGGAACCGGCTGGGTGGCGCAAGCCGACTACAGCGGCGACCTGGCTTCCGTGCGCTGGCGGCTGGACGCGAACGGCTGGCTGAGGCTGGACTACCACTATCGCGCCACCGGAGATCACGAGCACCTCGGGGTGAACTTCGACTACCCCGAGGCGAACGTGCGGGGCCTGACCTGGCTGGGGGACGGGCCGTACCGGGTCTACAAGAACCGGTTGCGCGGGGTGCACCTCGATGTCTGGACCAAGCCGTACAACGACACCGCGACCGGCGCGAGCGGGTTCGGCTACCCGGAGTTCAAGGGTTACCACGCGCGGACTCACTGGGCCGTGCTGCAGACGTCCGAGGGGGCGGTCACGGTGGTCGCCGCGGAGGACGGCCTGTTCCTGCGGTTGTTCACCCCTGCCCCAGGGCCCGATCCCCAGCACGCGGTGACCGGCTACCCGGCCGGCGGGATTTCTTTCTTGGACGGCATCGCGCCGATCGGAAACAAGTTCCACGACGTCACGGCGTTGGGCCCGGAAAGCCGGCCGAACGCCGCCACCGGTGATTACCACCGCACGGTGTACTTCCGCTTCGACGCGTGAGTGCTTGTCGTCCGGATGAACGATTCCCTTCCCGTTCTCGAAATCAGGACCGGCTCCACTGCCGGTTGGCCGGGTCGGCGCAGTCGCCGGTCGTCAGCTCGGTGCTGTTCGCCGTCCCGTGACCGATCGGCGTGAGGCACTGCGCGGACGCGGCGTTGATGACGGCCCCGTCGAACCGCACCTGCCAGTGCTGATCGGCCGAACCGGTGCAATCGGTGATCTGGACGGCAGCCGAGTCCGCTTGCAGGCACTTGGTGTCGTAGACCTCGAGGGCGTTGCTGTCGGTCGAAACCCACGTCTGGTTGCTGCCGCCGTTGCAGTCCCACAGAGCCGGGCGGGTGCCGTTTTCCTGGGACAGGGCCGGAACGTCCACGCACTTGCCGGACGTCGTCCCGCGGAGCACGCCGGTGACGTCGCCGCGGGCCCAGCGCTGGTTCGCGCCGCCGTTGCACGTCCAGACGCCGATCGCGGTGCCGGCGGTGGTGCCGTGCGCGGTGGCGTCGAGGCACTCGCCGGTGCCGGCCTGGGTGACCGTGCCGTCGGCGTTGAGCGCCCACTTCCGGGAGCCGGTGCAGTCGGCGATCTGCGTGGCACCGTCGGCGGTCACGTCGAGGCATTTGCTGCCGTAGACGCGCAGTTCGCCCGCCGCGGTCAGGGTCCAGCTCTGGTTGCTCCCGGCGGTGCAGTCCCACAGCGCCACCCGGGTGCCGTTCGTGGTGCTCGCGGCGGGAACGTCCGCGCACAGGCCCGATTCCGCACCCTTGAGGATGCCGCGCAGGTCACCGGCCGGTTGCGGGGTGATGGTGAGGTTGTCGAATTGGTCGGTCTGGTAGCCGACGACGCCGAGACCGGCCTGCCCGGTGAGGAACGTCCGGTCGGTCGTCGTCGCGAGGGTGGCGCCGTCGGCCTTGGCGGTGATCTGGTTGCCGCTGAACGTGAGGCTGAGCGTGTGCCAGGTGTTCAGGCCCAGTGCCGCGCGCGTGCCGGAGGCCAGGGTGGTCAGGACGCCGCCGGTGGAGGTGCGGGCGATCGACCAGGCGCCGGTGTCGGCGATGCGCAGCTGGTAGGCGGCCTGGTTGCGCTGCGGCCGGTTCTGGGTGCCGGCCCGGCCGAGCAGCGTCACGGTGCCGGCTTGGCGCAGGGTGACGTCGACGCTGACCGTGTAGTTGCTCCAGGACGGATCCCCGACGAGGGTGAAGGCGTCGCTGTCGTCCTGCCAGTTGATCGGCCGGACCGGCGCGACCTGCTGCAGGCACTGCCCGGACCGCCCGCCGGTGCACGGGCGGGTTTCGTAGGAGCCCTGCATGTCTTCGGTGTACTTGGGCTGCTTGCGGGTGGCGTACTGCTCGAAGTTGTCGGCGTAGGGCAGCGCGAGGCTGCCGCGAGCCGGCCCGGCGGCGGTGCCTTTGCCCTGCCCGGTCGTCGTGGTGACCGTGTAGATGTGGTTCGGCTGCAGGGTCAGCCGGTAGCCGCCGTTGGCCGGCGTCACGTCCGGCTGGCGCACGAACCAGTTCGCGGAGCTCGACGAGCCCATGTCGGTGGCCCAGACGTGCACGGTGCCGGTGCTCAGCCCGCCGGACACCCTGACGTCGACGGTCTGCGCCGCGGTGCTGCCGCTCGTTTCGTACACCGTGGAGTAGTCGGTGTTGTTCGGGGACTTCAGCGACACGTAGCTGCCGTTGGCGCGATCGCCGCCGAGGTAGGCGCTGGCCGAGCCGTTGAGGTACTTCCAGCCGGGCTGGGTGAACTGGGCGTAGTGCGCGTTGGCCCACAGGTTCTTGCCGACCCGGTACGCCCCCGACCACGGCGAGCCGGCGTCCATCAGCCCGACCGTCGCGTACGGCAGGTTCGGGGTGATGGCCGCGATCAACGGCCAGTTCAGGTACCCGCTGATCTCGGCGTCGAGGTAGCCGCGGTTGACGGTGCGGATGTAGGGCACGACGCCGTCGTTGTCGTCCTGGGAACCGAACTCGCTGGCCCACAACGGCTTCCCGCTCGAGCGGGCGTTGGCGGTGGTGCTGCACGAGGTCGCTTGCGACAGGTAGCCGCACACGTAGTGGTTGCCCAGCGTGCCCACGGCGTTCTTCAGCGCGGGGTCGGCGGCGAACTCGTCGGCCATGCCCCACCCGCTGTCGTCGCCGACGATCTTGACGGCGGAGAAACCGGCGTTGTCCAAGCCGGTGCGCAGGTTCTTGTACCAGGTGCTGTCGTGGCCGCGTTCGTTCCAGCCGCCCAGGTAGCTGATCGTCAGCCCGTGCCCGCGGGCGCACTTCAGCCACGAGATGTCGTAGTCGATCATGTCCTGGGACCAGAAGCTGCCCCCGCCGATCCAGCCGGGAGCCGCCCAGGGGAGGGCCACGAGCTTGATGCCGGGGTTCCGCGCGACCGCCTGTTCGCCGAGCCAGAACTCGTAGCCGACGTTGCAGTCGATGTCCCCGCGCACGTGCTGGTGCGACGGCTCGGATCCGTCGGTGGAGTTCGCGTCCCCGCCGATCTCCAGCTTCAGCAGTTGCACGGCCGCGCCGTAGCCGGGTTTGAAGAGGTAGTCGAGGATCTGCGAGCGTTGCGGTTCCGGGTAGTCGACCAGCAGACGCGAGTTGCCCCCGCCGCCGCTGATGGCACCGACCCCGTCGAACGTCCGCCCGACGACCCCGCCGTTCACTTCCGCCGTGGTCGCGGCGCCGGCTTCGGGGGCACTCACGATGTGCAGGACGCCGGCCACCAAGGCCAAAAGGGCGAGCTGGACCGCGATGCGGAACGCGCGGGGCTGCTGCTGCCGCGAGGTGCGCCGGGACTGGGGGATCGCGTGAGGCACTCGCTTCTCCTGCCGCTGGAGGAGATCGACCCGCCGCCGGGTCCGGAGCGAGAGCGTGCCGGCAGGGGCCGATCAGTGCTGTTCGTGGAAGCCGATCGAGCTGAAGTCCCGCTGGAGCGTGCGCACGTGGCGGCGGCGCACACTCGGCTGTCGAGTTTCGTTGACTTTCGTTGAAGTCTAGGCGTTATTGCACTGCATCGCTCACGACCCTGTCAAGACCCGACAAGGACCGGACACGGGTAAGGCAGCGGTTAACCCGGAGCAAGCGAAAGGCTTAACTCGGACATTTCACCGGACCTGCCACCGTTCGCCGCACCTCGTTCGCCGAGCGTTCACCTCCGTCGCCTGCCGGTGGTCATTTGCTGTCCCTAAGTTTTTCGGCGCAAGCCACGGACGAAGGCGAAGGGACCCATGGACGCACCGCCGGCAGTGAGAGCGCGTGAGATCACCAAGTGCTTCGACGACGTCGTCGCGCTCGACGGGGTCGACTTCGACGTCGCGCCGGGGGAGATCCACGGATTGGCCGGGCCGAACGGTGCCGGGAAGACGACCTTGCTCGGTTTGCTGCTGAGCCTGGCCGTGGCCGACGAAGGGCGGCTCGAGATCCTCGGTTCGCCGGTCGGGCGGGCGCTCGCCGCGCCCGCCGGGGTGGCCGGGTTCGTGGACGGGCCCGGGCTCTACCCCTCGCTCACCGCGCGGCAGAACCTCGTCGCGCTGGCGGCGTTGCGCGGGCGCGACCGGCACTCGACGCGGATCGGTGACGTCCTCGACGAGGTCGGTCTCGCCGACGTCGCCGACGACCGCGTGCGCGGGTTCTCCCTCGGCATGCGGCAGCGGCTCGGGCTGGCCGCGGCCCTGCTCACCGAGCCCCGGCTGCTGGTGCTCGACGAGCCGGCGAACGGGCTGGACCCGGCCGGCAAGAAGCACGTGCACGGCGTGCTCGGGCGGCTCGCGGCCGGCGGCACCGCCGTGGTGCTCTCCAGCCACCGGATGGACGACCTCGAAGCGCTGTGCTCCGACGTGACCATCCTCGCCACCGGCCGGGTCGTCTTCAGCGGCCCGCTGGGCAAGCTGTCCACCGAGAACGCGGAACTGGACTACCGGCTGCGCACCGCCGATCCGGTGGCCGCGCGAGCGCTGGTGGCCGGGGCCGCCGGGGTCCGCCTCGTCGAGGACGCCGACGTCTTCGTGGTCCGCGCCCGGGTGCCCGCGCTCGACGGACTGGTGCTGCGGCTGGGGGCGGACGGCATCGCCGTGCGCGAGCTCGCGCCCGTGGTGTCCCCGCTCGAAGCCGCCTTCCTCGCCCTCACCGAACAGCCGGAGGCCGGCCGATGACCGCGAACGTCGCCGAAGCACCGGTCGAGCGCCCGGTTCCCGTGCTGCGGGGCTACCGCTTCGAACTGGTCAAGCTGGTGTCCGCGTGGCGCGTCCGCTTGCTGGTGCTCGCCTGCTGGCTCGCGCCGGCGCTGTTCGTCGCCGTGGTGAGCGGGCAGAGCTCCCTGCCGGTCGACACGTTGTTCGGCCGCTGGATGAACGCCACGGGCTGGGCCGGGCCGCTGGTGATGCTCGGTTTCGCGGGCACGTATGCGCTTCCGTTGCTGACGTCGGTGGTCGCCGGGGACGTCTTCGCGGCCGAGGACCGGCTCGGCACCTGGCGGCACCTGCTGGTGGCGGTCCGCTCCACCCGGCGGATCTTCGCCGCGAAAGCGCTTGCCAGCCTGACCGTGATCCTCGTGCTCGTGGCCGGGATGGCCGTTTCCGGTGCGGTGGGCGGAGTCCTGGCCGCCGGGAACCGGCCGCTGGCGGGTCTCGACGGCCACCTGCTCGCCCCGGGCGACGCCGCGGTGCAGGTGCTGCTCGCGTGGGTCTGCGTGCTCGCCCCGACGCTCGCCCTCGGCGCGCTCGGCCTGCTCGGGTCCGTCGTGTGGGGCCGGTCGCCGATGGGCCTGCTGCTGCCCGCCGTCGTCGCGCTCGTGCTGGCGCTCGCCCAGCTGCTGCCGCTGCCCGTCGCCGTCCGCCTCGCGCTGCCGAGCTACGCCTTCATCGCGTGGAACGGCTTGTTCACCGACCCGGTCCAGCTCGGGCCGCTGCTGATCGCGGTCGGCGTCAGCCTGGCGTGGGCGGTGCTCGCGACCGCGCTGGCGTACGTCCTGTTCGTCCGCCGCGACTTCACCAGCCTCGGCCACGACGGTTCGGGGCGGCGCGGGCTCACCGTGGGAGCACTGCCGCTGGCCGGGCTGCTGGCCGTCACCGCGGGACTCGTCGCCGTGGCCACACCGGCGACCGGGTCCGGGATCGACCAGGACAAGGTGCAGCGCTCGCTCGCGACGGCGTTCGCGCACCTCTACCGCCTGCAGGCCGGGCAGCTCAACCGGCCCGACGTCACCGAAGCGCAGCTGGGGGCCACGGCCGCCTGCACCAAGGGCGACGGTCTCGTCGAACCGGACGGCCCCGGCAACGACTGGCGCTGCGTCGTTTCCTGGCACCTGCCGGGGATCGCCGCGACCGGTACGGCCGTCTACCAGCTGGACATCACCTCGGACGGGCGGTACGTCGCCGACGGCGACGGACCGAAGGAAGTGAACGGCTACTTCCAGGTGCGGACCCCCGCGGGGGACCTGCCCAACCCGCTCTGGCAGTTCGACGGCAACGTCGAGCTGCTCTCCTCCACCCCGAAGGGATAACCCGATGCAGGTAACACGCCGCAGACGGCGTGTCGGGAAGGTTCGCCTCCCCGGTCACTTCAGCGGTCACCGGTTCCGGTACGCCACCGCCGGCTCCGCCACGCTCGTGCTGATCGCGACCGGCACCGGCGTCGGTGTCGCGTCGACCGCGCAGTTCGGCACGGACCAGGTCGGCCAGGTCACCGAAAACGGCCAGGTCGTCTCCGCCGACCAGTACCTCAAGCCGATCGGCGACCGGCTGGTCGTCGACAACGGCAAGATCATGGCGTCCTCGGTCAGCCCGGACGGTGCCCACTTCGCCGCGCTGACCACCGACGGCGGGATCGCGCTCACGATCGTCGACCTCAAGAGCTGGAAGGTGCAGCAGCTCGTCGGCAACTCCGCGACGGCGAACCTGCGCATCCCCGGCAACGACGTCGGTCAAGAAGGACCGGCGTACTCCCCGGACGGCAAGGCGCTGTGGCTGGCGCAGACCGACGGCTACACCCGCTTCACGGTGAACCCCGACGGGACCGTCGCCGCCCCGACGCCGGTCAAGATCCCGGCCGACGGCCCGAAGCACGCGCTGGTGGCGCAGGCGGTGTTCTCGCCCGACGGGTCCACTGTGTACTCCGCGGTCAACGGCCAGAACCGCGTCGTCGCCCTCGACGCGGCGACCGGGGCGATCAAGCAGAGCTGGGCCGTCGGCAACGCGCCGCGCGACCTGGTCCGCGTCGGGACCAAGCTGTACGTCAGCAACGAAGGCGGGCGCCCGGCACGGCCCGGTGAGCCGACGCTGAACTCGTACAACACGCAGGTGCCGGCCAGCCGGTTCACCGGCGCGACGACGAGCGGCACGGTCAGCGTCATCGACCTGGCGAACGCGGCCGCCGCGCCGAAGAGCATCGACGTCGGCCTGCACCCGACGGCGGTGTACTTCAAGCGGGGCACGCTGTTCGTCACGAACACCGCGAGCAACACCGTGTCGGTCATCGACACCGGCCGCGACAAGGTCGTCCAGACCATCGCCACCCAGCCGTGGCCGGAGGCTTCGGTCGGCTACGAGCCGGACGGCGTGACCCTCACCGACGACGGCCACCTGCTGGTGACGCTGGGCCGCGCCGACGCGGTCGCCGTCTACCGCTTCCAGTGGGCGCAGGAGCCGGTGAGCTACGTCGGCCTGCTGCCGACGGACTACTTCCCGACGGCCATCACCACGGTCGGCAAGGACGTCGTCGTCTCCAACACCCGCGGCATCGACGCCCGCCGTCCCACCACGGCCGCCGGGCACGGCACGCACGACACGACGTCGAGCGTGCAGAAGTTCCGGCTGCCGGACGACCGCGCGATCCGCGGCTACACCGGCCAGGTCTTCGAGCAGAACGGCTGGACCGACGGCTCGGTGCAGGTGGCGCACGACAACGGCCACCGGAACCCGGTGCCGGTCCCGGCGCGCCTCGGCGACCCGTCGACGATCAAGCACGTTTTCCTGCTGGTCAAGGAAAACCGGACGTACGACCAGGTCCTCGGCGACGACCCGCGCGGCAACGGAGACCCGTCGGTCTCGCAGTTCGGCGAGAACGTGACGCCGAACCAGCACGCCCTGGCGAAGCAGTTCGGGTTGTACGACAACACCTACGACATCGGCACGAACTCCGCCGAGGGCCACAACTGGCTGATGCAGGCCGACAACCCGGAGTACACCGAGTCGTCGGCGGGGGAGTACCTGCGCAGCTACGACACCGAGGACGACGCGCTCGGCCACCAGAGCTCCGGGTTCCTCTGGACCGGCGCGCAGGCGGCCGGCAAGTCGGTGCGGGACTTCGGCGAGTTCCAGCAGTTCCTGACCAAGCCCGCCGGGGCGAGCTGGCAGAACCTGTACTGCGACAGCAAGAACATGGCGGCCACGGGTGAGCCGAGCGCGTACCCGCTGGTGTCGTCGTCGCCGATCCCGTCGCTGAACAACGTTTCGGTGCCGGGCTTCCCGAAGTTCGACACCGCGGTGCCGGACGTCTACCGGTACCAGATCTGGAAGGACGACTTCGAGAAGAACGGGCCGGCCAACCTGAACATGTTCTGGCTGTCCAGCGACCACACCGGCGGCCCGCCGAACGCGGCCGCCCAGGTCGCCGACAACGACCTCGCGGTCGGCCGGATCGTCGACGAGATCTCGCACAGCCAGTACTGGAAGGACTCGGCGATCTTCGTCGTCGAGGACGACTCGCAGGCCGGTCTGGACCACGTCGACGGACACCGGGCGCCGGTGCAGATCATCAGCCCGTACGCCCAGCACGGCGTCGTCGACAGCCACTACTACTCGCAGATCACGATGGTCCGGACGATCGAGCAGATCCTCGGCGTCAAGCCGATGAACCAGAAGGACAGCGCGGCGACGCCGATGAGCGCGGCGTTCACGAAGAAGCCGGACTACACGCCGTTCACCGCGCTGCCGAACCGGACGTCGTTGACGGCGGGCCTGGCGACCCAGCCCCCGTGCGGCCCGGACACCCCGGCCGCGGCGAACCCGGCGGCGGCCCCGGTGCCGTCGTCGGCGGTGCCCGCGGAGAAGGAGCAGGTGGCGGCGCGGTGGCAGGAGTGGACCACGCACCAGCGGCTGACCGGCCCGGACGCGGTCGCCGACTACGCCAACCCCGCGCAGATGAACCACTTCACGTGGTACCAGACGCACGGGTGGCAGCTGCCCTACCCGGGTGAGAAGCAGGTGTTCGCGCCTGAGGAGGTACCGGGCGCTTACCTCCCGTCGGCGGAGTCGGACGGCTGAGCTGTTCTCGCGTTGAAGGCCCCTGGCCGGTGCTGCCGGCCAGGGGCCTTCGCTGTCGGTTCAGCGGCGTCCGGACAGGGTGCGCGTCACGCCTCGGGCCGCGGCCAGCAGGACCGCGATGCCCGCGTCCGCGTGGTCGTCGTTCGGGACGATGATCGAGAGTGCCGCGACGACGTCGTTGAGCGCGTCGCGGATCGGGACCGCGATCCCGGTCGCGTCCTCGTGGACGTGGCCGGCGAGAAAGGCGTAACCCTGCTTCCGCACGGCCGCCCACGCGCGGTCCAGCTGGTCCGCGGTCGTGATCGTCGCCGCGGTGTAGGCGGGCATCGGGCGTCGCAGTACGCGCTGCCTGACTTCGGCCGGGGCGTACGCCAGCAGCACGTGGCCGCACGAGGAGATGTGCGGTGGCAGCCGGCCGGCTATCTGGGAATAGTTGATCACCGCGTCGCGGGCGGACAGGCGCTCGATGAACAGCACCTCGTCGCCGTCGAGGACGCCGAGCTGGGCGTGGTGGCCCACCACCGCGTGCAGGTCCTCCAGGTAGGGCATCGCCGCGTCGCGCAGCGAGGACGTGGGGGAGGCGCGGGCCGCGAGCTCCCACAGCCGGACGCCGATCCGGACCTCGCGGCCGGGGCCGCGGGCCAGCAGGCCGTGCGTGGTCAGCTCGGCGATCAGCCTCGACGCCGTGGCGATGTGCAGGCCGGTGCGCCGCGCGATCTCCGTGACGGTCAGCGACGTCTCGTCGGCGGTGAAGGCGGCGATGATCCGCGCCGCGCGGGCGATGGACGACTCGCCGGTGGGGGCCCGTGGCATGACCACGAGTATCGCCCGGGCCGGTTCTCTCGTCCATTGAGAGTTCGTTTCGCGCTCGCGCCGGGGTCGGCGATGGTCGTCGGGGAGGATCGACGATGACCCTGATGAACACCCTGCGCGTCCACCGCAAGACCGTGGCCGCCGACGGCGTGGTGGCCCTCGAGCTGGCCGCCCCCGACGGCGGCCGGCTGACGGACTGGACGCCCGGCTCGCACCTCGACCTCGTCCTGCCCGGCGGGCTGACCCGGCAGTACTCGCTGTGCGGCGACCGCTGGGACCCGCGGCGCTACCGGCTCGGGATCCTGCGGGAACCCGGCGGCCGCGGCGGTTCGGCCCGCGTGCACGACGAGCTGGCCGTCGGCGACGATGTCGGCGTGGGCGGTCCGCGCAACAACTTCCCGCTGGTGCCCTCGCCGGAGTACCTGTTCGTCGCCGGCGGCATCGGGATCACCCCGCTGCTGCCGATGGTGCAGCAGGCCGAGCTGCTCGGCGCGCGGTGGCGGCTGCTCTACGGCGGGCGGAACCGCGCGGCGATGGCGTTCCTCGACGAGCTCGACGCGTACGGCGAGCACGTCCTGGTCCGGCCCCAGGACGAACACGGCCTGCTCGACCTGGCGGGCTTCCTCGGCGAGCCCCGCCCGGGGGTGAAGGTCTACGCCTGCGGCCCGGCGCCGCTGCTGGGCGCGATCGAGCGGGTCTGCGCGGCGTGGCCGCCCCGCGCCTTGCGCACCGAACGGTTCGCCGTCGACGACTCCGCCGCACCCGCCCGGGCCACGCCGTTCGAGGTCGAACTGGCCCGCACCGGGGTGCGCGTCACCGTGCCGGTCGGGACGAGCGTGCTCGACGCCGTGGCCGGCGCGGGCGTCGAAGTCCTGTCGTCCTGCCGCCAGGGCACGTGCGGCACGTGCGAGACCACCGTGCTCGCCGGCCGTCCCGAACACCGCGACGCGATCCTCGAGGACCACGAGCGCGCCGCGGCCGACTGCATGTTCGTCTGCGTGTCCCGCTCGCTGTCCGACCGGCTCGTCCTCGACCTGTGATCCCCTCGGAGGCCACCGTGACCACCCTCGAAGCTGCCTGCCCGGTCCATGACGGAGACCCGTTCAGCCGTGCCGTTCTGGAGAACCCGCTCCCGCTGCACGCGGAACTCCGCGACGCCGGACCGGTCGTGCGCCTGCCCCGCTACGACGTCTACGCGGTCGCCCGCCACGAGCAGGTGCACGCCGCCCTCACCGACTGGCAGCGGTTCCAGTCCGCGGCGGGCGTCGGCCTGGCGAACTTCCGCACGGAGAAGCCGTGGCGGCCGCCGAGCCTGCTCTTGGAGGCCGACCCGCCCCGGCACGACGCACCCCGGCGGGTGCTGAGCAAGGTCCTGGGCCCCCGCGCGCTCCGGCACCTGCGCGAAAGGTGGCTGGCCGACGCGGAAGAACTCGTCGGCCGAGTCCTCGCCGACGGCCCGCGGTTCGACGCCGCCACGGCGTTGTCCCACGCGTTTCCGCTGCGCGTTTTCCCCGACGCGGTGGGCATTCCGGTCGACGGACGCGAGAACCTGCTGCCGTACGGCGACCACGCGTTCAACGCCTTCGGCCCGGACAACGACCTCGTCGCGCGAGGCGCGCCCCGGGTGCCGGAACTGTCGGGCTGGGTGAGCGAGCAGTGCCGCCGCGAGGTCCTCGCACCGGAGGGCTTCGGCGCGGAGATCTGGGCGGCCGGCGATCGCGGTGACATCACGCACGAGCAGGCTCCGCTGATCGTGCGATCGTTGCTCACGGCCGGGGTGGACACGACCGTGCACGCGCTTTCCGCGGTGCTGCACGCATTCGCCACGCACCCGGACCAGTGGCGGCGGTTGCGTGAGAATCCTGGCCTGGCGCGGGTGGCGTTCGACGAGGCGGTGCGCTGGGAGTCGCCGGTGCAGACGTTCTTCCGCACGACCACGACCGAGGTGCGCGTCGGCGACGTCCGGATTCCCGAGGGGCACAAGGTTCTGATGTTCCTCGCCGCGGCCAACCGCGACCCGCGCCGGTGGAGCGACCCCGACGCGTTCGACCTTTCGCGCGATCCGTCGGGTCACGTCGGTTTCGGCATGGGACTGCACCAGTGCGTCGGCCAGCACGTCGCCCGCCTCGAAGCCGAGGCGCTCCTGACGGCACTGGCCCGGCGCGTGAGGACGATCGAGCTCGCCGGAACACCGGAGCGGCACCTGAACAACACGCTTCGCGCGTGGCGCTCGCTGCCGGTCCGGGTGCGCACTGATCGAGCTCCCGCGTGAACTCCCGGCACGGCGGCTACTTCCGGGCGGCGGCGACCTTCTTGCGAGGTGCGCGCTTGCTGGGCGCCTTGGCGGGCTCGGCGTCCTGCGCCCGGGCGGCGTCGTAGGCGGCGATCACCTCGGAGGAGAGCCGGCCCCGCTCGGAGACTTCGTAGCCGTTCGTGTTGGCCCAGGCGCGGATCTGCTGGTTGCGCTCGCGGTCGGACGCGGTCGACTGGCCGGTCGCGACGCGGACCTTGCGGCCGCCGGTGCGACGGGCGGCGTCGATGTAGCGGGCGAGTCCGCCGCGCAGGGCGGCCGCGTTGCCGTCGGAGAGGTCGATCTCGTAGGTGACGCCGTCGAGGGAAAACGGGATGGTGTGGGCGGCGGGGGTACCGTCGATGTCGTCGAGCATCTCGACGAGGACCTTCTGGGCCATTCCTGCTCCTTGCGGCGGTATATACCAGTAAGTGAACGCGCGAATTCCGCGGTCTCCGTCAAGTGTATACACAACTTTCCCGCCGCGGAAATTGGTTCGTCCCGCCGGTTGCACGAATCCGGGAAACGCGCCGCGAGCCTGATCGGCGAATTCCCGTCGGGCACGAACAACCGGCCCGCGGCGAAAACGGTGCCTTTTCCGTATCGGGTTCCGGGTCGCGATGTTCACCGGGCCGCTTGCCGGGGGCGACCGGCTCCGCGACGAACAGGCCGATGACGGCGCCGAGGGGCAGGCTCGAGCCGGGCACGGCGGACGCCACCGCGCTACCCGACCGCGGGCCGCCGGGTGGCGGACAAGTACTTGACAAGCCCGCGGGCGCCGTTCAATCTCTCTAATTAACCGTACGGTACATACCTGACCGGGTGGTACCTGGACTGCGACGGCGCACCCGCGGAGGAGATTGACGTGACCGATCGTCCGGATGGCGCAGTGGGCGCCCCGCCCGCGGGCCGGCCCGCCAAGGCGGCCTTGGCCGCGTGGATCGGCAGCGCGCTCGAGTACTACGACTTCTTCATCTACGGCACGGCGGCCGCGCTGGTCTTCAACAAGATCTTCTTCCCGGCCTCCTCGCCCGCGACCGGCACGCTGCTGGCGCTCTCGACCTTCGGCGTCGGCTACGTGTCGCGGCCGCTCGGGGCGCTTTTGCTCGGGCACCTGGGGGACAAGTTCGGCCGCAAACGCGTGCTGCTGGCGACGTTGCTGCTGATGGGACTGTCCACTGTGCTCGTCGGCTGCCTGCCGGGCTACGGGACGCTGGGCGTGGCCGCGCCGATCCTGCTGGTCGCGCTGCGGTTGCTGCAGGGCCTGTCCGCCGGCGGGGAGCAGGCCAGCGCGAACTCCATGAGCCTCGAACACGCCCCCGAGCACCGGCGCGCGTACTACACGAGCTTCACCCTCAGCGGCACGCAAGCCGGGCAGATCCTGGCGACCGCGGTGTTCCTGCCGGTGGCCGCGTTGCCGCAGGAAGAGCTGCTGTCCTGGGGCTGGCGGGTGCCGTTCTGGCTCAGCGCCGTCGTGGTGCTGGTCGGGTACTACATCCGGCGTTCGCTGGAGGAGACGCCGGTGTTCCAGGAGGAGGTCGCGAGCGGCGAGGTGGTGAAGCTGCCGCTGGCCGTGCTGCTGCGCGACCACTGGGCCGACGTCCTGCGCGTGGTCGTGGCCGCCCTGATCGCTTCCGTCAGCACGATCTTCACCGTCTACGCGCTCAGCTACGCCGTGAACACGGTGGGCCTGAGCAAGACGCCGATGCTGTGGGTCGGCGTGCTGGCCAACGTCGCCGCCGTCGTCTCGATCCCCTTGTGGGCCAAGTTCTCCGACCGTTTCGGGCGCAAGAAGATCTTCATGGCCGGGTCGCTGGGCTGCGCGATCCTGATCTTCCCGTACCTGGGCGCCATCGCGGCCGGCAGCTACCTCTGGATCTTCGTCGTCGGCATCGGGATGTTCGGCATCGTCTACACGGCCACGAGCGCGGTGTGGCCGTCGTTCTACGGCGAGATGTTCCCCGCGCGGGTCCGCCTGTCGGGCACCGCGATCGGGACCCAGATCGGGTTCGCCATCAGCGGGTTCCTGCCGACCATCGCGGTCGGGGTCACCGGGACGGGCCACGGCGCGTGGGTGGGCGTCGCCGTCTTCACCGCGGCGCTGTGCCTGGTCAACGTGATCGCCGTGGCCACCGGGAAGGAGACCTTCCGGGTGCCGACCGCGCGGCTGGGCCTCAAGGACCCGGCACCCGAGCGGAGCGGGGCCGGCGTCCCGCGGTGAGCGGCTTCGAGGTCTACGCGCTCTGCTACGGACGGCGGACCGGGTACCGCGGCGAGCACTTCCTGGGCCACGGCCGGGATTCCGCGGAACCCCACCCGACCGCCTACTACGTCTGGCTGGCGGTGTCGCCGAAGCACACGGTGCTCGTCGACGCGGGCATCCGGGCCGAACGCGCGCGGGAGGTGGCCGGGCTCGAGTACGTCGAGCCCGGCCGGCTGCTCGCCGAACTCGGGGCGACGCCGGACATCGTCGTCCTCACGCACCTGCACTACGACCACTGCGGCACGGTGGCCGACTTCCCCGGTGCGCGGTTCGTGGTCCAGCGGTCCGAAGTGGACTACTGGACCGGCCCGTGGGCCGAGCGGATCGAGCGGGAACGGTGGCTGCTCGACGAAGTCGCCCTCGACCACCTGCGGGCCGGGCCGCTCGACCTCGTCGACGGGGACGCCGAGGTGGTGCCCGGGCTCAGCGTCCACCTGGTCGGCGGGCACACCGCCGGGATGCAGGTCGTCCGCGTCGAGACGGCCGCCGGTCCGGTCGTGCTGGCCTCGGACGCCGCCCACTTCCACGAGAACCTCGACGACGACCGCCCGGCCCCGCTGCTGCACTCGATGACCGGCGTGTACGGCGCTTTCGACCGGGTTCGCGCGCTGGCCGGCACCGGTCCGGTCGTCCCGGGGCACGACCCGGAAGTGCTCACCCGGTACCCGCCGGTGGGGGACCGGATCGTCCGGCTCAGCGGGTCGTCAGGTAGCTGACCAGCATGTCGGCGACCATGCGGCGGTGGTGGTCGCGGTGGACGGGGTCCAGCATGTCGCGGTCGAAGATGGCGTTGAAGGTGTAGCGGTTCGCCGTCCGGAACACGCAGAACGCGCTGATGACCATGTGCACGTCGAGCGCGTCGACGTCGTCGCGGAACTGCCCGGCCGCCCGGCCGCGCTCGAGGATCCGGGTGAGCACGTCGAGGGCCGGGTTGGCCAGGTTGGACAGCGCGTTCGACCGGGCGATGTGCTCGGCGCGGTGGATGTTCTCGATGCTGACCAGCCGCACGAAGTCCGGGTGGGACTCGTGGTGGTCGAAGGTGAGCCCGGCGAGCTGCCGGATCGCCTCGGCGGGGTCGAGGTGGTCGACGTCGAGGTCCTGCTCCAGCGAGCGGATGACCGTGTACGCCCGTTCGAGCACCTCGACGAACAGCTGGTCCTTGTTGGTGAAGTAGTAGTAGATCATCCGCTTGGTGGTGCGGGTCTTCGCGGCGATCTCGTCCACGCGGGCGCCGTCGAAGCCCTTCTCGGCGAACTCGCGGGCGGCCGTGTCGAGGATTTCGGCACGCGTCCGGTCGGCGTCGCGGATGCGCTCGGGCCCGCGCTTCGCGGCGACGTTCGAAACCTCATCGGGCGATGGTGCTGCCACGGCCTTCCTTCCTCGCGCCGGCTGTTGTGCCCACTCTAGGGTGCCGCGGGCTCTTCACGGGGCCGACGCCATGAGGTACAAATAACGTACTGGTTCGTACATTAGGAGTGTCCGGTGTCCCTGCCTTCGGCCGTCGAGGCGATCCGCGTACACGCTGGGCGGGCGGCGCCGGGCACGCTGCTCACCGGGCTGATCGGCACGGGCATCGGGCCGTCGCTGAGCCCGCCGCTGCACGAGGCCGAGGCCCGCCGGCTCGGGCTGGCGCTGGGGTACGCGCGGTTCGACCTCGACGACCACGGGGTGCCCGCCACCGCCGTCGGCCCGATGCTGGCGGCGGCCCGGGACGCGGGGTACCGCGGGCTCAACATCACGCACCCGTGCAAACAGGTGGTGCTCGGGCACGTCGACGAGCTGTCGCCCGACGCCGCCGCGCTCGCCGCGGTCAACACCGTCGTGTTCCGCGACGGCCGGTCGATCGGGCACAACACCGACTGGTCCGGCTTCGCCAGCGGCCTGCGGACCGGGCTGCCCGACGCGCCCCTCGGGTCCGTCGTGGTGCTCGGCGCGGGCGGGGCCGGCGCCGCGGTGGCGTACGGCTTGCTCACCGCCGGCACGGCTCGAATCCACGTCTTCGACCTGGACACCGGGCGGGCCCGCGAACTCGCCGCCACGCTCGCGGGCCGCTTCGGGACCGGCCGCGCGGCGGCCGGGACGGACCTCTCGGCGGCCGTCGGCGCCGCGGACGGGTTCGTGCACGCCACCCCGACCGGGATGGCCGCCCACCCGGGGCTGCCGCTGCCCGCCGAACTGCTGCGGCCCGGCCTGTGGGTCGCCGAGGTGGTCTACCGCCCGCTCGAAACCGAGCTGGTCCGGGCCGCCCGCGCGGTCGGCGCGCGGGTGCTCGACGGCGGCCGCATGGCGGTGTTCCAGGCCGCGGAAGCGTTCCGCCTGTTCACCGGCGCGGAACCCGACGCCGGGCGGATGCTGCGCCACCTCGCGGTGCTCACCGGAAACCCACCCCTGGAAAGGCAACCCGCCGATGTCCTCGACTGAACCCCGCCGCTCGATCGCCACGGTCTGCCTGTCGGGGACCCTGGCGGACAAGCTGACCGCGGCCGCCCGCGCCGGGTTCGACGGGGTGGAGATCTTCGAGAACGACCTCATCGCCTCGTCGTGGTCGGCGAAGGAGATCAGCGAACACTGCGCCGAACTGGGGCTGTCGATCGACCTCTACCAGCCGTTCCGCGACTTCGAAGCCGTCCCGCCGGACGTGCTCGCGCGGAACCTCCGGCGCGCGGAGCTCAAGTTCGACGTCATGGAGCAGCTCGGTGCCGGCACGATGCTGGTGTGCTCGTCGGTGTCCCCGGACGCGGTCGACGACGACGAACTCGCGGCCGACCAACTGCACCTGCTCGCCGAGCGCGCCGCGGCCCGGGGGATCCGGATCGCCTACGAAGCCCTGGCGTGGGGCCGGTTCGTCAACACCTACGAGCACTCGTGGCGCATCGTGCGCCGCGCCGCCCACCCCGCGCTGGGGCTGTGCCTGGACAGCTTCCACATCCTGTCGCGGGGCAGCGACCCGGCCGCGATCCGCACGATCCCCGGGGAGAAGCTGTTCTTCCTGCAGCTGGCCGACGCGCCGCGGCTGCAGATGGACGTCCTGCAGTGGAGCAGGCATCACCGCCTCTTCCCCGGCCAGGGCGCGTTCGACCTGACCGCGTTCACCGGGAACGTGCTGGCGGCGGGCTACCGCGGACCGCTGTCGCTCGAGGTGTTCAACGACGTCTTCCGCCAGGCCGACCCGGCGCCGGCCGCCGTCGACGCGATGCGGTCCCTGCTCGCGCTGCAGGAAACCCTCGGTGTCACGGACGTCCCGCCCGCACCGGAGCTCGCCGGGCACGCGTTCGTCGAGCTGGCCGTCGACGACGTGTCGGAGCCCCGGCTCGCGGAGGCGCTGAGCGGCCTCGGGTTCGCCGAAACGGGCCGGCACCGGTCCAAGCCGGTCCGGTTGTGGCAGCAGGGTGACGCGCGGATCCTCTTGAACCGCACCGCTTCCGGCCAGCAGGGGAGTGCGTCCGTCGGCGCGGTCGCGGTGGAGAGCGCGGACCCGGTCGGCTCGGCCCGGCGGGCCCAGCGGCTGCTCGCCCCGCCCCTGCCGCGCGACCACCGCGCCGGCGAAGCCGACCTGTCGGCGATCGCCGCCCCGGACGGGACGTCGGTCTTCTTCTGCCGCACCGGCGCCGAAACCGGCGACAGCTGGCTGGGCGACTTCACCGTGACCGAGCCGGCCGGCCCGGGCACGGGCGTGACGAAGATCGACCACCTGGCGCTGGCCCAGCCGTTCGACCACTTCGACGAGGCGGCGCTGTTCTACCGCGCGGTGCTCGGCCTGGAGCCGGAGCCGGTGACGGAGTTCGCGGCGCCCTTCGGGCTGGTCCGCAGCCGCACGGTCGCCGACCCGTCCGGCCGGGTGCGCATCGCCCTCCAGTCGGCGTTGCTGCGCCGGGGCGACTGGGCGCCGAAAGTGCGGGAACCGCAGTGCGTCGCGTTGAGCACGGGCGACGCGCTGGCGAGCGCACGCCGGATGCGTGAGCGGGGCGCGCCGCTGCTGGAGATCCCGGGGAACTACTACGACGACCTCGACGCCCGGCTGGCACCGGAGCCCGCGCTGCTGGCCGCCCTGCGCGAGCAGTCGGTGCTCTACGACCGCGACGAGCACGGCGAACTGCTGCACTTCTTCACGGTGGTGCTGGGCGGCCGCGTGTTTTTCGAGGTGGTGCAACGGATCGGCGCGTACGCGGGCGACGGCGCCGCGAACTCCCCGGTCCGCATGGCCGCCCACCGGCGGCAGCGCGAAGCCGGCGCCTGAGTTCCGCGCGGACGCCGTCCGCGCGCCGGCCGTAACCCGCGTCCCCGAGCCGGTGCAGCAGGTCGTCGCGAGCCGGGTAGCCGGCCCGGCCACCGTGCTTCGCTAGCCCGGGCCGCGCCTGAGCCCGTCCAGCATGACGATCGTCAGGTAGTCGTCCGGGCGGGCGCCGGGGCGGCAGACGATCGTGCTCAGCAGCCGCTGGGCTTCCGGCAAGGGGATGTCCGCGCGCAGCGTGCCCTCCCGCTGGGCGCGCACGATGACGTCGGCCAGCAGCGAGTCGACCGTGTGCTCGAGCTCGGCCTGCGTCTCGTCCTCGGGCAGCAGCTCGGTCAACGACTTCGCCAGCGCCAAGGGCAGCGTCGCGCAGTGCCCGATGATCGCCAGCAGTTCCGCCCAGGCCGTCTCTTCGCGCTCGCGGGCCCCGCGCGCGAAGTCCGCCAAGTCGCGCAGGGCGCCGGCGCCGATTTCCCAGGCGAGGGCGCGGCGGTCGGGGAAGTGCCGGTACAGGGTTCCGACGCCGAGGCCGGCCGCGTCGGCGATCTCGCACATCGGCACGTCCGGTCCGCGCTCGGCGAACAGCCGCACCGCGTGCTCGACGATCCGCTCGCGGTTGCGCACGGCGTCCGCCCGCATGACCGGCCTCCTCCCAAAACGGAATCCTGGATTCATCTTATGCTACGTTCGCGGCACAAGGTGAATCTGATATTCCGGTTGGAGGCAGCATGCGGATCGGGCTCTACGCGACCGGTCAGGCGGGACTCGAGGGGATCGTCGAGGACATCGCGGCGGCGGAACGGCTGGGGCTGGACAGCGCGTTCCTCCCGCAGCTCACGGCGTGGGACGCGCTGACCGTCGCGGCGCTGGCCGGGCCGCGCGTGCCGCGGATCGGGCTGGGCACCGCGGTCGTGCGGACCTACGCCCAGCACCCGCTGGCACTGGCCGGCCAGGCGCTCACGGCGCAGGCGGCCACCGGCGGGCGGCTGACCCTGGGGATCGGGCCGAGCCACCGCGAGATCGTCGAGGGCGGCTACGGGCTCTCTTTCGACCGCCCGGCGCGGCACGTCCGCGAGTACCTCCAGGCGCTGCGGCCGTTGCTGCGCGGGGAAAGCACCGACTTCCGCGGCGAGACGCTCTCGGTGTCCGGGACGGTCGACGTGCCGGGCGCCGAGCCGCCGCCGGTGCTCGTGTCCGCGCTCGGCCCGGTGCTGCTCGGCATCGCGGGCGAGCTGGCCGACGGCACGGTCACCGTGTGGGCGGGACCGGAAGTGCTGGGCGAGTACGTGGTCCCGAAGATCACCGACGCCGCGAAGCGCGCCGGGCGGCCGGCTCCGCGGGTGGTCGCGTCGGCGATGCTGTCGGTGACGGCGGACCCGGACCGGGTCCGGGCCGACATCCGCGGCCGGTTCGGTGCGGCGGGGGAGTTCGCGAGCTACCGGCGACTGCTGCGGCAGCAGGGTAAGGCCGGGCTCGAAGACACCGTGGCGGCCGGTGACGAGGACTTCGTGGCCGCCACGGTCGCCCGGTTCGCCGCGGCGGGCGTGACCGACCTGCTGGTCAGCCCGGTCGGCACCGACGAGGAGCGGGAGCGGACGCTGGCGTTCGCCGCCCGCCTGCGCTGAGCTTTCACACCGCGGCGAGCCGGCGGAAGCGGCTGCCGTGGAAGACCAGGGGCGGGGTCTCCGCCGTGTGCAGGCCGTGGATCCGCAGCAGCGCGATCAGGTGGTCACCGGCGGGCACCTCTTCCTCCAGCGAACATTCGAGCAGGGCGCTCGACCCGGTGATGAACACGCCGCCGTCCGGGCCGGGCTGCCACGGGATGCCGCGGAACCGGTCGCCCCGCGACGACAGCCGGCGGCAGGCGTCGTCCTGTCCCTCGGCCAGGACGCTCAGGCCGAGCCGCCGGTCGCGCAGCCGCGGCCACGTCGACGACGTGCGCTGGATGCACAGCGACACCAGCGGCGGGGCCAGCGAAACCGACGTGAACGAACTCGCGGCCATCCCGTGCGGGACGCCGTCGATGAGGGCGCACACCGCGGTGACGCCGGACGGGAAGCAGCCGAAGGCTTCGCGCAACCGGCTTTCGGACGTCACGGGCTGCAAGGCGATCATCGGTGGCCTCTCACGATCGGGGGACGCAGGACACTCACTTCCGGGACCGGGCCGTCGAAGAGCTCGACGTCGACGGCCGCGTGCTGGCCCGCGCAGCCCTGCGACAGGCGGGACGACGGGATGTCGGCGGTCAGGACGTTCGGGTTGCCGTGCGCGCACAGCGGGCCGGTCGGGTGGTCCTCGACCGGGTCGAACCAGGCACCGGTCGGGAGCTGGACGACGCCGGGCCGGAGCGCGTCGTCGAGGACCGCGCCCGCCAGGCACGCGCCGCGCGCGTTGAACACCCGGACGACGTCGCCGGTCGCGATGCCGCGGGCCGCCGCGTCGGCCGGGTTCAGCCGGATCCGCTCGCGGCCCGCCACCTTGCCCGCGCGGCTGGTGTCGCCGGCGTCGAGCTGGCTGTGCAGGCGGGTGTGCGGCTGGTTCGCGATCAGCCACAGCGGCCCGGTTTCGCCCGGGGGCAACCAGACGGGGTGCCCGGGGCAGTCGGGGTAGCCGAAGCTCGCGACGGTCGCCGACGTGATTTCGATGCGTCCGCTCGGGGTGTGCAGGGGGTGGGCGGCCGGGTCCGCGCGGAAGTCCGCGAACAGCGTGTGGTGCTCGCGCCCGGGCGGCAGGCGCAGCCCGCCGTCGGCCCAGAACTGCGCGAACGACGGTGTCTCGCGCCAGCCGGCGTAGAGGTGCTCCAGCCACTGCCGGGCCGTGCGACCTTCGGTGAACTCCGCTTCGACGCCGAGGCGGCGGGCCAGCGCGGCGAAGATCGAGTAGTCGTCCCGCGCTTCCCCGGCGGGCGAAGCGATCCGGTGCATGGCGATCACGTGGGTGTCGCGGCGGCCGGAGCCGATGTCCTCGCGTTCCAGCGCGGTCGTCGCGGGCAGCACGATGTCGGCGTGCCGCGCGGTGGCCGTCCAGTGCGGTTCGTGGACGATCACCGTGTCCGGGCGGGTGAACGCGCGGCGGAGGCGGTTGAGGTCCTGGTGGTGGTGGAACGGGTTGCCGCCTGCCCAGTGGACGAGCCGGACGTCGGGGTAGCGGCGGACCTCGCCGTCGTAGTCGTAGGACTCGCCGGGGTGCAGCAGCAGGTCGGCGATCCGCGCGACCGGGATGAACTCGCGCACCGGGTTGCCGCCTTGGGGCAGGTACGGGATCCGCAGCTCCGGCCCGGTGTCGCCGACGTCGCCCATCGAGCCGTAGCCGTGGCCGAACCCGCCGCCGGGCAGGCCGATCTGCCCCAGCATCGCCGCCAGCGCGATGCCCGCCCACACCGGCTGCTCGCCGTGTTCGGTGCGCTGCAGGGACCACGTCACCGTGATCAGCGTCCGCTTCGCGGCCATCTCGCGGGCCAGCGCGACGATGTCGGCCGCCGGGATGCCGGTGAGCTCCGCCGCCCAAGCCGGGTCCTTGTCGAGCAGGTAGCGCTCGAACTCCGCGTAGCCGATGCAGTACCGGTCGAGAAAAGCCTTGTCGTGCTGGCCTTCGACGACGAGGGTGTGCGCGAGGGCGAGCATCAGCGCGGTGTCGGTCGCGGGCCGCACCGGGTACCACCGTGCGTCCACTGTGGACGGCAGGTCGTCGCGCAGCGGGCTGACGAGCGCGACGCTGCCGGCGTACCGCGCCAGGTGACCGGGTGTGCCGTGGATCGTGACGCCGCCGGGCGTGACGAAGACGTTCTTCTCGGGCACGCCGCCGAACGCGACGATCAGCTCGGTGTGCTCGAGGATCGTCGGCCAGGTCGACGCCTGCCGCAGCACGGCGTGGGTGTCGCCGACCACGTGCGGTAGCAGCACCGACGACGTCCCGTTGCTGTAGGTGTTGCGCGAAGACGTGAAGCCGCCGATGGTGTTCAGGAACCGGTGCAGCTGGCTCTGCGCGTGGTGGAACCGCCCGGCGCTCGCCCAGCCGTACGAGCCGCCGAAGATCGCCTGGTTGCCGTGCCGGGTGCGGACGCGGTCGAGCTCGGCGGCCACCCGGTCGAGCACCTCGTCCCACGGCACCTCGACGAACTCGTCGCGGCCCCGGCGCTCGTCCGGGCCCGGGCCGTCGTCGAGCCAGCCGCGGCGCACCGCCGGCCGGGCCACCCGGGTCGGGTGGTCCAGCGCGGCGGCGAGGTTGCCCAGCAGCGGCGACGGCGCCGGGTCGGCCGGGTGCGGCTCGACCCGGAGCCGGCCGTCGGCGTCGACCTCGGCGGAGAAGGCGCCCCAGTGGGAAGTGCTCGGCTTCATGCCCCGACGGTACTGTGCTGATCGTTACCCATCCGACCACAGTCACGGCCGAATGACTTCGTGGCAACGGTTGCGTGGCGCGCGGGGGTCGGCCTGCCTTTGGCCGGATCGGTAGCGTCCGCGCGCTCCCGGACCAGCCGGACGAGCGTGCCGTAGTCGCGGGCGTCGGCCAGCGGCGAGAACCCGCGGATCAGCAGCGTGCCGACGCCGAGCCGGACGTAGTCGAGCAGCGAGTCGGCGACCTGCTCGTAGCTGCCGACCAGCGCGGTGGAGTTCCCGGCCGCGCCGGTCGTCTTCGCGACCGCCGTCCACAGGCGTTCGTCGACGACGTCACCGGTCGCGGCGGCCTCGAGCAGGCGTCGCGACCCGACGGCCTCGGTCGAGTCGCGACGGCCCTTGAACTCGCCGACGCGGTCCTGGGTCAGCCGCAGGACGTCCCGGGCCCGCTCCCACGCCTCGGCTTCGGTGGCCGCCGGGATCGGCCGCAGGCTGACGCTGAACGCGACGTCCCGCCCGGCCGCGGCCGCCCGGACCTGGTCGATCCGCTCGGCGATCCCGGCCAGCGGCTCGCCCCAGAACGCGTAGACGTCGGCGTGCTTGCCCCCGACCCGGATCGCGTCGGTCGAGGCGCCGCCGAAGTAGACCGGGATCGGGCGCTCGGGACGGACGTCCGAGAGCGCGCCGCGGAC
Source organism: Amycolatopsis sp. cmx-4-83 (assembly GCF_046548815.1). Classification (NCBI taxonomy): domain Bacteria; kingdom Bacillati; phylum Actinomycetota; class Actinomycetes; order Pseudonocardiales; family Pseudonocardiaceae; genus Amycolatopsis; species Amycolatopsis sp. cmx-4-83. Next base: position 633,865 of record NZ_JAEBEF010000003.1, read on the forward strand.
CCGGTAGAACTCGCCGTCGTGGTCGAACGGCTCGGCCGACTCCCACGTCCGGCGCACCACGGAGAGGAAGTCGTCGGTGCGCCGGTAGCGGGTGGGCTTGTCGGTGAAGTCGCCGTCGCGGGCCTGGTCGGCGTCGTCACCACCGGTGATCACGTGCAGCGCGACCCGCCCGGGGTGGAACGCGTCGAGCGTGGCGAACTTCCGGGCCAGCTGCGTGGGCGCGACGAACCCGGGCCGGTGGGCGAGCAGAACACCGAGCCGTTCGGTGGCGGCGAGCACCTGATCGGCGAGCACGAACCCGTCGGGGCTGCTCGCGGACTGGGCGATGAGCACGCGGTCGAACCCGGCTTGTTCGTGTGTGCGGGCGATTTCGCGCAGGTAGTGGGGTTGGATGGTGGGGCCGTCGGGTGCGATGGTTTCGCTGGTTTGGCGGCCGGCGGCGTAGCCGATGAATTCGAGGGTCACGGGGTCTCCTGTCCCAGGGCGCGGGCGGCGGCGAAGATGTCGCTCATCCGCCAGCTCTCGTTCGGGTGGGTGCGGCGCGCCCGGCCCCAGCCGGAGTCGCGCCGGTACTGCGCCGGCCAGTCCGTGGCGCGGACGGCCGTTTCGTCGACGCCGACGGGGGTGCGGCAGTCCGGGTCGACGAACAGCGCGTCGACCGGGCAGTACAGCTCGCACAGGAAGCACGTCTGGCAGTCGCTCTGCCGCGCGATGACCGGCGGGGCGTCCGGTACCGCGTCGAAGACGTCGCTGGGACACACCTGGACGCACTTGTCGCAGGCGATGCAGCGGTCGGCGAGGACCAGTTCGATCACGCGGCGGCCTCCTTTCCGTCGATGCGCCAGTGCATGCCGAGGGTTTCCCGCCGGTGCAGCGCCGCCTCCTTGACCCAGCGGCCCATGGCGACCAATGACGCGGTCTCCCGCGCGGTCACCGCGTCCCGACCGGTGCCGGTCAAGCTGCCTTCGACCTCCGTCCACAGGGAATCCAATGTGGACGAGGAGGCGCGCAGGCCCGGCTCGTTCCGGAACATGTTCTTGTCGTAGGCGTTCAGCTCCTCACGGACGACATCGACGACCGCGGTGGTGTCCACTGTGGCCGCCCGTCCGCTGGGCCGGATCCCGGCGCGGCCGGCCGGGTGCAGGGGTGCCGGGCCGGCCGAGCGGGCGTGCTTCACCGCCGCGCGGCCGGCCCAGGTGCCCGACGAGACCGCCCACGCGGAGTTCGGTGAGCCGCCGCCGGAGATCGCGCCGACCACCGGTACCCGGCTCGCGACGTCGCCCGCGGCGAACAGGCCCGGCACGTCGGTGGCGCAGTCCGGGGCCGAGACGGTGAGGCCGCCGACGCCGCGGATCGTGCCTTCGCCGAGGAGGGTGACCTCGAACCGGTCGGTGTAGGGGTCGAGGCCGCGGCGGGTGAACGGCAGCAGGAAGTTCGGCTGGACCACCGGCATCTTCCGGCGCACCCACTCCGGCGCGCGGTCGAGGGTGGTGAACACCGGCCCGCGCAGCAGCGCCGCGCCGAGGACGCGGTTGCGGTCCGGCCCGGACGGCAGTTCGAGCTCGCGGCCGTCGGCGTCGGTGTAGGTGCCGAACAGGTACGACATCGACCGCGCCATCGTCGAGAAGGCCGGGGCGAGCGTGTAGTAGTTCGAGAACTCCATGCCCGAGAGCCGGGCACCCGCTTCGACGGCCATCAGGTGGCCGTCGCCGGTGTTGCCGCGCGAGCCGAGCAGGTGCGAGCGGAACGCCGTCCCGCCGGTCGCCAGCACGACCGCCCCCGCGTGGACCCGCCAGCTTCCGCCGGCCTGGCGGCGGACGCCGGCCGCGCCGCCCGCCGAGCCGTCCGGCCGCAGCAGCAGCTCCAGCGCCGGGTGGTGGTCGAGGATCCGGACGCCGGCGCGGTGGACCAGGCCGCGCATCGCGCGCAGGTACTCCGGGCCGCGCACGTTGTGGGTGCGGTCGGGTTCGCCGCCGCGGACCGGGAACGGGTAGTACCTGTCCAATGTGGGTAGTCGCTCCCACGTCGTGCGCAGGACCCGCAGAGCCTGTTCGGGATCCGCGAGCCCGCCGGCGTGCGCGTGCCGCTCGGCGACCGCCTGTTCGTGGCGATCGGGCGGCACGAACCAGTGCGTGACCCCGGCGGTCGCGGTGACGCCGCTGGTGCCGCAGTAGCCCTTGTCCACGAGCACGACGTCGCCGCCGGCCTGGGCCGCGGCCAAGGCGGTCCAGGTCGCGGCGAGGCCGCCGCCGATGACGAGCACGTCGGCGTTCACCGGGTCCCGGCCAGTTCGGCGACGCCGAGTTCGGCGAGCAGGCGGTGGCGCAGCTCCTCGAACTCGGGGTTGCGGCGGCTGCGTTCGCCCTCGAAGGTCACGCGGTGCTCGGCGGCGAGCCGGCCGGACCGCATCGCGACCACGCGGTCGGCGAGGAGAATGGCCTCGTCGACGTCGTGGGTGACGAGCAGGACGGCCGGGCGGTGCGCCGCCACGAGCTGCCGGACCAGCGCGTGCATCTTGATCCGGGTCAGGGCGTCGAGCGCGGCGAAGGGTTCGTCGAGCAGCAGGAGCCGCGGCTCGCGCACCAGCGCCCGGGCGAGCGCGACGCGCTGGGCCTCGCCGCCGGAGAGCGTCACGGGCCAGGCGTCGAGGTGCCCGGCCAGGCCGACCTCGGTCAGCGCCCGGGCGGCGGCCTCGCGGGGGAGCCCGAGCGCGACGTTCCGCCACACCCGCCGCCACGGCAGCAGCCGGTGCTCCTGGAAGACCACCATCCGCTCGGGCGGGGCCGCCAGGTCGCCGCCGTCGGGCCGGTCGAGCCCGGCGAGCAGCCGCAGCAACGTCGTCTTGCCGCACCCGCTTTCGCCGATGAGCGCGACGAACTCGCCGGGCGCGATGTCGAGGTCGAGTCCACTCAGGACGGTCCGGTCGCCGAAGCGCTTGGCGAGCCCGCGCACGCGCACGGCGGTGCTCACAGCTTCACCGCGTGGTCGGCGACGGTGATCGGGCCGCTGAGGATCTTGCGCTGGGTGAGCCAGTCGGCGCCGCGCTGCAGCTGGGCGATCCCGGCGTCGTCGATCAGCGCCAGCTTGGTCCGCACGTTCTTCGCGGCCATCTTGTCCAGCACGGCCTGCGGGTAGTGCGAGACGGCATTGCCGATGTCGAGGGACTCCTGGTAGTGCTGGTTCTGCCAGTCGTAGTCGGCCTGGAACGCGGCGACGACCTTGCGGATCGTGTCGGCGTTCTGCTCGGCGTAGTCGCGGCGGACGAGGAAGCTGGTGAAGTCGATCTGGAAGTCCAGCTCGTCGCCGTCGACGAAGATGGGCTTGGCGCCGTACTGCACCTCGGCGATCTCGCGGAAGCCCTGCCAGATGGCCCAGGCGTCGATCTTCCCGGCGCCGAACGCGGCGGACGCCTCGGGCGGGTTGAGGTAGGTGACCTTCACCGATTCGCGCGGTACGTGGTACTTCTCCAGCGCGGCGACGAGCAGGAACTCGCCGAGTCCGGCCTTGTTGACCGCGACGGTCTTGCCCACGAGGTCGGTGACCTTCGTGATGCCGGTGTGCGCGCCGGCGACGATCGCGGTGGTGCGCGGGGTGGAGGTCGCCCACGCGACGTAGACGAGGTCGGCGCCGGAGAGGATCGCCTGGTCGGCCGGGGTGGTGCTGCCGCCGAAGCTGAAGTCGGCGGTGCCGCCGACGACGGCCTGCAGCGTGGGCGCGTGGTTGGGGAACGGGCCGACCCATTCCACAGTGATGTCCTGCTCCTTGAGCGTCTTTTCGAGCACCCCGCGGGACTTCGGGACGGAGATGGTGCTGTAGGTCAGGCGCACCTTGCCCTGGGTGGCGCCGCCGGCCGAGCCGGTGGCGCACGCGGCGAGCGGCGCGGCCAGCGCGGTGAGCCCGGCAGCGGTCAGGAACGTGCGTCTCGAGAATGTCATGGGGTTTCCTCAGGCGTTCAGACGGGCGTAGGTGGGGTGCCAGCGCAGCAGGCGGCGTTCGAGGAGCCGGGTGACGAGGTCGCAGAGGATCCCGATCACGGCGTAGATGAGCACGACCAGGACGATGACGTCGGTCTGCAGGAATTCGCGGGCGTTGGTGGCCATGAACCCCAGCCCCGCGTCCGCGCCGAGGGTTTCGGCGATGACGAGGGCGAGCCAGGCCGCGGTGAGGGAGAGCCGGAGGCCGCCGAGGATCGAAGGCAGCGCGCCCGGCAGCACCACCCACCGGATCTGCGCTGTCCGGCCGAGCCCGACGACGTCGGTCATCTCCAGCAGCTTGGGGTCGATCTGCCGGATGCCGAGCACGGTGGTCAGGTAGAGCGGGACGGCGGTGCCCAGCGAGATCAGGAAGATCTTCCCGGCCTCCCCGATCCCGAACCAGACGATGACCAGCGGCAGGATGGCCAGGAACGGCACCGCGCGCACCATCTGGATGCTGCGGTCCAGCACGGCTTCGGCCACTTTGGACAGTCCGACCAGCAGTCCGGTCCCGAGTCCGATGGCCGCGCCGAGCACGAACCCGGTCGCCGAGCGCTGGAGGCTGGCCAGCAGGTTGGTCACCAGCTCGCCGTCGGCCAGCAGTTCGCCGGCCTTGGCCAGCACGCTGCTGGGCGCGGGCAGGACCTGCTCGGGCAGGATCCCGGTCCTGGCCAGCAGTTCCCAGAGCGCGAGCAGGGCCACCGGCGTCAGCCAGGAGACCGCCCGGTACGGGAACCGGAACTCGCGGGCCGGGGTCACCGCGGATCGAGTCCGGAGTCGATGTACTCGGTCAGCTTCTTGCCGCCGGGGAACAGGCCTTGCTGCACCCAGGTGTCGTAGGTCTTCTGCAGCTGGGCCGCGAGCGCGGCATCGACCGGGATGCGCTGGTACGTCGTCTCGTCCGGGCGGACCTGCGCGGCGATCGCCAGCGGCTGGTGCGCGAACCCGGCGTACCACTTGTCGAACGCGTCGGGGTTGTCCTTGGACCAGGCGTAACTCTTGTCGACGCGGCTCGCGAAGTCCTGGATGGCGGTGCGCTTGCGCGGGTCGCCCAGTGCCTTGTCGGTCGCCGAAAGGACGTTGAGGCCGGAGTTAATGCCCGCGCCGTCGGACAGCACGCGGGCACCGAGTTCGCCGCGGGCGCGGGCCGCGTAGACGCTCCACGTGGCCCAGGCGTCGATGTTGCCGGTGGAGAAGGCGCCGTTCGCCTCGGACGGGGCGAGGAAGTTGAGCGTGACGTCCTTGTCCGACAACCCGGCCTGCTTGAGCGCGCCGATCACCAGGTAGTGCGCGACGCTGCCGCGGGTGGTCGGCGAGATCCGCTTGCCCTTGAGGTCGGCGACCGTGCGGGCCGGGCTGTCCTTCGGCACCAGGAGGTAGGTGCCCTTGCCACCGTTGCTCCAGGCCGCGGCGACCTTGATCTTCGAGCCGCCGGCGATCGCGGTCACGGTCGGGGAGTCGTTGGCGCCGCCGATGTCGATCGCGTCGGCGCGCAGGGCTTCGTGCAGGTTGACCGCGGCGGCGAACTGCGACCACTCGACCTGGTACGGCAGGTTGTCGAGCAGGCCCGCGGCCTTGAGCCGGGACTGCGTGGCGCCGGTCTGGTCGCCGACCCGCAGCACGACCTCGCCGGAAGCGTCCGAAGTGGACGATCCGCACGCCGTGAGCGTGGTGAGGCCGAGCAGCGCGGCCACGAGCAGGGCGAGCCGGGGTTTCGAGGGCATGCGGGAACTCCCCAATGCGAGTCAGGGTGCGGAGATTCGGTGACGGTGCCGGGCTAATCAGTCACCGGCATGTGTCTATTTTCCCCGGCGGGCGGGGAGAGTCAACGCCCGCGGCCGGGTTCCCACGAGCCGGGAAGGGTTCCACTGTGGACCGACGCGGCGCGCGCCGCGTCGAAGTACTCGCGCAGGGGACGCCAGCCGGGCACGACGAACCGGCCGCCGGGGCCGGTGAACGTCAGCGTCGGCAAGGCGTAGCGGACGTGGTGTTCGAGGTGTTTCGCGCGGCCGCTGTGCGGTCCAGGCGCGGTGATGTCGAGGACTTCCGGGCACGGGTTTCGCGTCTCACGCCAGTCTTCGCGCACGGCCCGGCGGACTTCGTCGCTCGCCATCGCCGTCCGCAACGCGGGGAGGTCGAGGCCCGGGACGCCGTCGACGGCGGAGAGCACGCGCTCGGGGTCGTCGGCCGGGGTGCCGAGCAGGAACGTCGTCTCGCGCAGCCGCTGCAGGACCCGGTCGGCCACGGCTTCCCCTTGCGCCTCGGCGGCCTTCGCGGCCAGGGAAGCGGGCCAGCTCGTCTTCGCCACCCAGGACAGGTGCGGCGGTTTCGGGGCGCCGGTGTGTTCGGTGACGCCGTCGATGAACTTCGCGTACCAGGCGGCTTCCGCGGCCGGGTCCGGCGCGGGGTCCTCGTCGTCGTCGAAGAGGATGCCGAACACCCGGCGCCACCGCACGGCCGGCAGTTCCGCTCGCAGCAGGCGGAACTTCGGCTCCGAACCCCACGCCCACGGGCACGCCGGGTCGGTGTACTCGACGACTTCGAGCGCCGGGCCCATACGTCAGTCCTCGGGCACGTCGACCGGGGACCAGAGACTCGGCAGGTTGACCACGATGCCTTCCTGGCTGCTGCGCGCGATGATCACGACCGCTTCTTCGTCGGTCGGGTTCTCCTCGCGGTGCGGCACGTAGGGCGGCACGAAGATGTAGTCACCGGGGCCGGTTTCGATGCGGACCTCTTCGTCGCCGTCGGCGAAGACGAACACCGGGTGCCCGGACTTGACGTAGATCGCGGTCTCGGCCTCGCCGTGGTGGTGGTCGCCCGAGTTGGTCACCGGCGCGACGTGCGTCTCGCCCATCCAGACCTTCGACGAGCCGACCGTCTTGCCGGAGATCGCCTCCAGCCGGGTCATCCCGGTCGTCTGGTTCGTGTCGCCGGTCAGGTCCGCGCCGCGGATGTGGCGCAGCGGCTGGTGCCAGAGGTCGGTCATGCCGGGGTGTCCTTTCGTCGGCCGGTGGCGGCACCGGTGAGCAGGTCGGCGAGCGTCGTCGCGCGCAGGATCGAGTCCAGGCCGGCCTCGACGCCGGACCAGAACGGGCCGAGCCCGGCGGCGGTGCCGTGGTAGGCGAGGGCGGGGCGCGGTTCGCCGCGGACGGAGAGGAACTCGCCGTCGACCGCCACGACGGCGTCCCGCACGGTGATCTCGGTGGCCGTCCTGGCCAGCCAGTAGCCGCCTTCGCAGCCGCGCTGGCTGCGGACCAGCCCGGCCTGGCGCAGGTCGCGCAGGACGGCCTTGATGAACCGCGCCGGGATGTCCTGGGTGGACGCGACGGCCTCGCAGGTGATCGGCCGCGTGGTGTCCGCGGCCAGCTCCAGCAGGACGCGGATCGCGTAGTCCGCCCGGGCCGAGATGCGCATACCCGCCATCATCCCCGGATCAGGGCCGGCGCGCCCGCTCCGGCCCGCAGCCACTCCAGGAACTGGACGATCTCGGCGGCGACGCTGCGGTGGTCGACGTCGTTGAGCACGTCGTGGCGGCCGCCGGAGACCAGCACGAACCGGGCGTCCGGGAGGTTCGCCGCGTATGCCCGGGCGGCCTCGGCGTCGGCGACCCGGTCGGCTTCGCCGTGCAGGACGAGGACCGGGACCGGGGGACGGGCGGACGACGTCCGTGCGGGCTCGCCGAGCTCGCCCCGGGCGAAGCGGTCGTCGGATTCGAGCAGCGCGCGGTGGACCGGGCAGGCGGTCCGGGCATCCAGCTCGTCCTCCCAGCCGCGCGGCGCGCCGAGGGGGAGCCCGCTGGCGACGACGGCGGCTACCGGCAGGGTCGAGGCGAGCTCGAGGGCCCGGGTGGCACCGGTGTCGTGGCCGAGCAGCACCACGGGCCCCGGGCCGGCGGCGACCTTCACCGGGACGCCGGGGTCCGGCACCGTGACGCGGTAGCCGTCGAACGCGAGCCGGGCGCCCAGCCGGGGGTAGGTCCCGGCGTGTTCGCCGCGGCCCGGCAGCACCAGCACCGTGCCGCGGACCGCGGCGCTCGCCGGCGGGCTCCAGCTCGCCGGGACGGGTGGGGCGAGCGTCATACGGCGGCCGCCGTGGCCGGTCGCCGGTCGCGGCGGGCGAGCTCGGCGCGGACCAGCGGCAGCAGGTGCCTGCCGTAGTCGATCGCGTCGTCGAGGGGGTCGTAGCCGCGGATCAGCAGGGTGGTGACACCGATGTCGACGTAGTCCAGCAACGCTTTCGCGACGGTTTCCGGCGTGCCGACCAGCGCGGTGGAGTTGCCGGCCGCGCCGGTGGCGGTGGCCGTGGGTGTCCACAGTGCACGGTCGTGGCGATCGGCCTTCGCGGCCGCGGCCAGCAGCCGGACGCTGCCGACGTTGGCCGGGGCGCCGCCGTCGCGCCACTCGCGGGCCGCCTTCGCCGCGCCGGACGCCGTGATCGTGTCGAGGATCCGCTGCGCGCGTTCCCAGGCGAGGTCCTCGGTGGGGCCGAGGATCGGGCGGAACGACACGCTGATCCCCGGCAGGGTGAGCCGGCCGGCGGCCTTGGCCGCGGCCCGGACGGCGGCGATCTGCTCGGCCGTTTCGGCCAGCGGCTCGCCCCAGAGCGCGAACACGTCGGCGTGCTTGCCGCCGACCCGGTAGGCGGCTTCCGAGGAACCACCGAAGTACACCGGGATCCGCGGGTTCTGCAGCGGCCGCACCTGCGGGGTGTAGCCGTCGAGGCGGTAGTGCTTGCCGTGGTGGGAAAAGGCGTCGCCGGAGGTCCAGGAGCGCTTGAGGATCTCCAGGTACTCGTCGGTGCGCTCGTAGCGCTCGTCCTTGCCGAGGTAGTCGCCGTCGCGGGCCTGCTCGACGTCGCTGCCGCCGGTGATGGTGTGCACCGCGACCCGGCCGCCGCTGAAGTGGTCGAGCGTCGCGAACGCCCGCGCGGCGAGCGTCGGTGCGACGAACCCGGGCCGGTGGGCGATGAGCAGGCCGAGCCGCTCGGTGTGCGCGGCGGCGTAGGCGGCGACCTGCTGGCCTTCGGGCCAGCCCGCGCCGTAGCCGATCAGCACGCGGTCGAAGCCGCCGTCCTCGTGGGCGCGGGCGAACCGCCGCACGTAACCGGGGTCGATCACCGGTCCTCTGGCCGGCCGGGTCTCGCTCGCGTCCCGCGTGCCGATCATGCCGACGAACTCGACGGACATCTGTTTTTCCTTTCGCCGCAACCCAAACGCCTTCGTAGCGAACGGCATCGGCCGCGGCGCTGTCAATTGGTCAGCTCCGGGTGTCCATTTGCTGGACGCGCTGGCCCCGGGCGCGCGGGACGGCTTATCGTCCCCGCAACCCGACTCCCCGGAGGACTTCGTGAGCACCAGCGTCGCCACCGTGCCGCAGCCCGACCTGGGCGCGCTGCCGTCGATCGCCACCGCGCTCGCGGCCCGCGCGGGGGAGCACGACCGCGAAGCGACGTTCCCGCACGAAGGCGTCGAACTGGTGCACGCGGCGGGGTTGCTGACGACCACGGTGCACCCGCGCTACGGCGGCCCGGGCGCGGGCGTCCTCGACACGGCCCGCCTGCTCGCCGAGCTCGGCCGAGGCGACCCGTCGGTCGCGCTGGTCACGGCGATGACGCTGTTCGTGCACGCCGCGCAGGGCGAAACGCCGACGTGGCCCGACGAGATCTACCGCGAGGTGCTCGCGGAGTCCGCGGACCGGCCGGTCCTGATCAACGCACTGCGCGTGGAGCCCGAGCTGGGCTCGCCCACCCGCGGCGGCCTGCCCGCGACGATCGCCCGCCGGACCGCGGACGGCTGGCGGCTCACCGGCCGCAAGATCTACTCGACCGGCTCGGAAGGCCTGCGCTGGCTGGTGGTCTGGGCCCGGACCGACGAACCCGAGCCGCGCGTCGGCGGATTCCTGGTGCGCGCCGACGCGCCGGGCATCACGATCGAACCGACGTGGGACCACCTCGGCCTGCGGGCGAGCGCGAGCCACGACGTCGTCTTCACCGACGTCCCGGTTCCGGCGGACGCCACCGCCGGACTGTCCACACCGGACACCCAGCGCCCGCCGGTGCTCACCTTCCCGCTGGCGCTGCCGGCGCTCTACCTCGGCGTGGCGCGCAACGCGCTGGACTGGCTCACCGGCTTCCTGCGCGAGCGCGTCCCGAGCGGGCTGGGCAAGCCGCTGTCGACGTTGCCGCGGTTCCAAACGGGAGTGGGCGAGATCGCCGCCCGCATCACCGGCGCCCAGGAAATCCTCTTCGGCGTCGCCGCCCGGGCGGACCAGGGGGTCGTCGGAGCGGACGCCGGCGTCGCCAAGGTGCTGGCGACGCGGCTGCTCATCGAAGCGGTCGAGCACGCGGTCGCCCTGGCGGGCAATCCCGGCTTGACGCACGGGAACCCGCTGCAGCGCCACTACCGCGACGTCCTCTGCAGCCGCGTCCACACGCCCCAGGACGACGCGGTGCTGACCGGGCTGGGCCGCTCGATCCTGGGGTGAGCGGCCCGCACCCGGTGGGATCAGGCGCCGGTCACGGCTTCGGCGACGTCGCGGAGCGTGCGGACCGGGTCCTCGCCGAGCGGGTAGACGCCGACGTGGTCCGCGCCGGCGTCCAGGTGGGCGTGCAGCCCCGCCGCGACGGCCGCCGGGCCGCCGTGTGCGACCAGTGCGTCGATGAGGCGGTCGCTGCCGGCGTCGGCGAGGTCGTCGTCGGTGTAGCCGAGCCGTCGGAGGTTGGTGGCGTAGTTGGTGACCTGCAGGGCCGTGCCCGGGGGCGCGGAGCGGGCCAGCTTCCGGGCGCGCCCGGGGTCGGGGTCGACGACCGCGAAGTGGCCGGGCAGGAGGAGCTTGCCCGGGCCGAGGATCGCCCGCGCCCGCCGGGTGTGCTCGGGCGTGCTCATGCACGGGAGGGTGCCGGCCGTGCGGTCGCGGGCCAGTCGCAGCATCCGCGGGCCGAGCGCGGCCAGCACGATCCGGTCTTCGGGCACCCCGGCCGCGGTCAGCCGGTCCAAATAGGACACCAGGGTGTCGTACGGGGAGGCGTAGCCGGTGTGCACCTCGCGGTGTCCGATCCCCACGCCGAGCAGGAAGCGGCCGGGGTGCGCGGCGGCGATCCGGTGGTACGAGGCGGCGACGGTGTCCGCGTCGGCGGTCCACACGTTCACGACGCTGGTCCCGACGGTCAGCCGCGTGGTGGCGTCGAGCAGCCGTTCCGCCAGGGCGAGGTCGGCCGGGGGAGAGGCGTCCAGCCACAGCGTGCCGTACCCGGCCGCTTCCAGTTCGGCCGCCCGGTCCGGGGTCACTTGGTGGTCGCGCAGGTGGGCACCGAGCACGCCGAGTTCGATGGTCATGCGACGACTTCAGCACCCGGCCCGGCGGTGAACCAGATCCGAAGCTCACGTGCAGCGATAACTTGTCGTTATCGTGCGAGGAGGAGACGTGGAACTACGAGCGCTGCGGTACTTCGTCACCGTCGCCGACGAACTGCACTTCGGCCGCGCCGCCGAGCGCCTGCACATCGCGCAGCCCGCGGTCAGCAGGCAGATCGCCCGGTTGGAACGCGAACTGGGTGCCCGGCTGTTCGACCGCTCCCCGCGCCGGGTCCGCCTCACCGGCACCGGCCGCCGCGTGCTCGACGCGGCACGCGCCGCCCTCGCCGCCGCCGATGAGGTCCGTGCCGCCGCCGCGGTGCCCGCCGGGACCATGCGCATCGGCACCGCCGCCGGGTTCACCGGCCGCCTCGAGCGCGGTATCGACGCCCTGCGCGCGAGCCCGGCGTCCTTCGACGTCGTGCTCGTCGACCTCCCGCTCGCCGCGCGCCTGAACGCCCTCCGCCAGGGCGACCTCGACGTGGCGCTGGCCCGCGGCGTGCCGTCGGTGCCGGGCCTCCGCACGCTGCCGGCGTGGTCGGAACCGCTGTTCGCCGTCGTCTCCCGGCACCACCGGGCGGCGGAGCTCCCCGCGGTCGCCCTCGCCGACCTGGCCGGCGGCGTCCTGCGGGTCCCGGACGCGTCCGTGCACGACGCGGTGACGACCGCGTTGCGCGAGGCGGGGGTGAGTCCCCGGCTGGGCCGCCCGGCCGGAGCGGTCCAGGACACCGTCGTCGAGGTCGGCTCCGATCCGCCACAGCTGGGCGGTGCTGCCCGCCGACCAGGTCGCCGAGATCGGCTCGACCCGCGTCCGCGCGATCCCGCTCCGGCCGGCCCTGACGATCACCGGCAGCGTCGTCGTCCCCGGCGACCTCCCGAACCGGTGCGCCACAGCGCACGTGGCGGCCTTCCGCGACGCGGTTTCCGTCAGCTGTAGGTGACCGTGGTCGCGCCGGTACTGGTGTTGTACGTGACGCCACCGTGCTGGAAGTCGTTGCGGCGCCCGACGGACACGCCGTATTCGTCACTGGTCGGGTAGGCGAGTGCGCTGCGCTCCCAGCCCAGCGAGGCCCACTTGTCCCGGATCGCGCCGTGGATCGACCACGCCCCCGTGGACGCGGACCAGTAGACCGACGCGGAGTTGGTGAAGTGGTTGTAGCGGCCCACTCCGTCCGGGGTGCTCGACTCGTCCGTGGTCGGGTAGCCGAGGCCGCGTTCCCAGCCGAGCGCGGCCCACTTCTTCCGGATCTCGCCCTGGATGCTGTGGGCGCCGGTGTTCACGGTGTAGTAGATCGACGAGCCGGTCGTGAAGTGGTTGTACCGGGCGACGCCGTCCGGGGTGCTCGACTCGTCGGTCGTCGGGTAGCCGAGGCCGCGTTCCCAGCCGAGCGCGGCCCACTTCTTCCGGATCTCGCCCTGGACGTTGTGGGCGCCGGTGCCGACCGTGTAGTAGATCGAAGCGTTGGTGCTGAAGTGGTTGTAGCGCGCGACGCCGTCGGGTGTCGACGTCTCGTCCGTCGTCGGGTAGCCCAGGCCCTTCTCCGCGCCGAGCGCCCGCCACTTCTTGCGGATCTCGCCCTGGATGCCGTGCGCGCCGGTGCCCGGCGTCGTGTAGATCGAGCCGATCGCGAAGTCGCTGTAGCGGCCGGCGCCGTCGGACGTCGTCGTCTCGTCGGCCACCGGGAAGCCGAGTGCGCCGGCCGGACCGCCGAGGCGCTGGTAGGCGGTCAGGATGTCGCCGTGCACCGCGAACGCGCCGGTGTTCGGCGCGTAGTCGATGACGCCGCCGGTGTACTTCTGCTCCCAGCCACCGGCGACCGGGGTCTCGCCGCCCACCGGGGTGCCCAGGTAGGACGCGGCGCCGCCCAGCGCGGCGTAGTGGTCGGCGATCTTGTCCGGCCCGCTGCCGAGCGCGACCGCCCGGACCTGGTCGGCGGTTCCGCCGAAGTAGTCCTGGTCGCCGGGGAAGGTGCCGGAATCGGCGTACTGCCAGAACGTGTAGGCGCTCCACCCGCCGGGGATGGTGCCCGGGTCGGTGCCGTTGTGGGCGATCCACAGTGGACTGTTCGCGGCGGTGCCGGTGTCGCCGCCGGTGCAGTTGGCCCACCAGCCGTTGGTCGTGTAGATCGCCGGCCAGCGGTTCGTGCGGTCGTGGACGGTGGTGGTGAAGTCGGTGATCCACGCGGTCAGCTGCGCCGGGGTCAGGCCGTAGCACCAGCCGGCCCAGTCGGCGGTGCCGTACGGGTTGTACTCGATGTCCAGCACCGGCGGCAGGGTGTGCCCGTCGGCGACCCAGCCGCCGCCCTGGGCGAGGAAGAAGGTGGCTTGCGCGGCACCGGAAGCGGTGTCGGGCAACGCGAAGTGGTAGGCGCCGCGCATCAGCCCGGCGTTCGCCGAGCCCGCGTAGTTCGCGGCGAACCGGTCGTCGACGTAGGTCGTGCCCTCGGTGGCCTTCATGTAGGCGAAGGTCGCCCCGTTCGTCGCGGCCGTGGTCCAGTCCACCGAGTTCTGCCAGTGGCTGACGTCCATGCCCACCGCGTTCGGAGTCGCGGCCGCCGCCGCGGCGCGGGTCGTCGCGCGGGCCGTGCTGTGCCCTTCGACGCGGTGCACCATCGAACCCATGAAGTCGGATTCGGGGTGGGCCGGCGTGCTGTTCGCTTGTGCGGGAACGGTGCACAACAGCATTCCCGCCGCCAACGCGGGCACCACGACAAGAGCGCGCAACACCATGGAGTCCTCCCCGGTTTCGATCCGAGCGGGACTTTAACCGACGCCGAATTCCCTGGGTAGATCCGTCCGGGAACCGAGGAAAACGGTTCGTCGGTCAATTTCTCACCGGTGTCGCGGCCGGTCGGTCGGCGCGGCCGATCGCGGCGATCGGGCGGCAAGGCACACTGACCGGGGAGCGTCCGGAGCCGGGCGCGGAAACGAGGGGGTTCCTGTGCGGCGTTGGTGGGTGGCCGCGGCGGCCGGGGTCGTGGCCGCCGGTGTCGTCGTGGCGGTGGCGGTGTGGCCGTCGGGGGAGCAGCCGGACCTCCCGCCCGCCCGGGCACGGGTGTACGCCGACTTCTCGGCGTGCCTGCTCACCGGGGGTCAGGGCCTCGCGAGCCCCGGCGCCGGCCCGGTCTGGGCCGGGCTGCAGGACGCGTCCGGCGACACCGGGATCAAGGTCTCCTACCTCGCCGCGGCCGGCCCGGCGACCGACGCGAACTACCGCCCGTACTTGACTTCCCTGCTCCAGCGCCGGTGCGACGTCGTCCTGACGGTGGGCGAGCCGGGCGGCGCCGTGGCGCTCGCCGAGGCCCCCGGGCACCCCGCCACCGGGTTCGTCGTCGTGGGGGATTCCGCCCCGCAGGCGGCCAACGTCTCCCCCGTGCGGGTGACTGATCATGTCCGCCAGGACGTCGCCGAGGCGGTCCGGACGGCCGCGCACACCGCCGGGCACTGAGGAATTGGATTCGTTCGTCCGATTTGGTCCCTTTTGTTCTTCGCGGCTGGTGTCCGGGATCTCAAAACTGGTTGTTTTGGAGTCTTTTCCGGACACCCTTCCGTGTGGTGAACTCATCCGCCGTTCGTCGGGGATGGACATCGAGGGGGACTCGTGCGTCATCGCGCTGCGCGGATTTGCGCTGCCTCAATTCTTTTGGGACTGGGGCTTTCGCTGGGCACCGGGCAGGCGGACGCGGCTCAGCTGACGCCGGGGCACCTGCCGGTCACCGAGCTCGGCTCGTGGCTCGGTTCGCTGTTCTCCGGTTCCCCGCACTGGGGCGCGACCCCGCGGCAGGGGGGCGGCACGGCCGACGGCAAGGGCCACGACGCGAGCACCGCGTCGACCCGCGCCCGCGGCGGGACGGGCCACGCGCCCGGCGCCGCACCCGGTGAGCTGCCGGCGGATCGGGACCACGGCCGGAAAGTGACGCCGGGGCCGAGCGGCGTGGCGACCCGGGGCTTCGACGCCGCGACGAGCCGGCGCGACGCGGTGAAGTCGAGCGCCACGATGAACTACTTCACCAACGCCGACGGCTCGGTCACCCGCGACTACACGCGGGGCCCGGTCAACTTCGCCGACGGGCCGTGGGGCTGGCGGCCGATCGACACGACGGTGCGCGGCGGCCAGGACGGCCGCTGGCACGAGACCGCCAACTCGCTGGCCGTCGACTTCGCCGGCAACGCGGCGGATCCCGCACTGGCCACCCTGACCGTCGACGCCGGTCACGCCGTTTCCTACGGCCTGCAGGGAGCCCGTGCCGTCGCCCCGCGCGTCGACGGCCACGCCGCGACCTACCCGGGCGCGCTCGCGGGCACCGACGTGGCGCTCGAGCCGACCGCGACCGGGCTGAAGGAGTCGCTCGTCCTGCACGCCGCGACCGCGCCGAACACCTGGGTCTTCCCGCTGGCGCTCGACGGCCTGACCCCGCGGCTGGAAGCCGACGGTTCGGTGAGCCTGCTCGACGGCGCAGGGGCGACCCGGCAGCGGATCCCCCGCGGCTACGCCTTCGATTCGCGCGTCGACCCGGTTTCCGGCGAGCCCGCCACGACGTACGCGATCAAGTACGAGCTCAGCTCCGCGGCGGGCAAGCCCGCGCTGAAGATCACCCTGGACCCGAAGTGGCTGGCCGACCCGGCGCGGGTGTTCCCGGTGACCGTCGACCCGACCTTCACCGACACGCCGTCCTCGACCTACGCCGAGATCGGCGCGCCCGGCGACCACTCCATGGAGAAGGTCGTCAAGATCGGGTCGTTCAACTCCGGGCCCGACTCGGCGAACACCTTCCTCCAGTTCCCGAAGGACCTCGACGGCTCGCAGGTCACGGTGAGCGCCGCGACGCTGAAGCTGTTCGACACCTGGGCGTCGACCTGCACCGCCGAACGCTTCGACGTCGCCCCGGTGACGCAGACCTGGACGCCGTCCGGCGTCTCCGCGTACCCGGGGCCCTCCTACGGCGCGAGCATCGGCAACGTCACGCCGTCCGTGCCCACCGCGTGCGCCAACCGCGCGGCCGACCGCACCAAGGGCGACTGGGTCAGCGTGCCGCTGTCCACGGCGACCTTCACCGGCTGGGCCAACGGGTCGGTGGCGGACAACGGCCTCGCCGTCTACGCGGCCACGAACGACTCGCTGCACTGGAAGCAGTTCGACTCCTGGCAGATGAACGCCGGGTTCCAGCCGGTGCTGTCGCTGACCACGAGCGGGAACGTGCCGCCGGTCGTCGACTCCGCCTACCCGGGCGCGGGTGGTGTCACCACCAGCCTCGTCCCGTTCCTGTTCGCCACGGCCCACGACATCGACGCCGGCCCGGGCGCGCTGAAGTACCGCTACCAGGTCGCCGACCAGGCGGGCACGACCATCGCCGACTCCGGCCTGGTCGCCGAGGGCACCTGGCGGGTGCCGGCCGGGAAGCTCAAGTACAACCAGACCTACTACTGGGCCGTGCAGGCCTACGACGGTTCGTCCTATTCGGCCGATCCGCCGTGGAACCCGCTCACCGTCAGCGTCGACCAGCCGCTGGTGACGTCGTCGCTGTCGCAGAACACCGGCGTGCACGGGGTCGAGCCCAGCATCGGCAACTACACGACTTCGGCCACCGACGCGGAAGTGCGCGGGGTCGGCCCGGCCCTGTCGGTGGTGCGCGACTACAACTCCCGGGATCCCCGCACGTCGGGGGCCTTCGGCGCCGGCTGGTCGAGCTTGGTCGACGCGCGCGCGGCCGAGCAGTACGACTTCGACGGCTCCGGCACGGTCGTCAGCGTGCTGGTGACCTACCCGGACGGCTCCGAAGTGGGCTACGGGAAGAACGCCGACGGCACGTTCTCCCCGCCGGCCGGGCGGTTCGCCACCTTCAAGGCGATCACCGGCGGCTACAGCCTCACCGACAAGAACGACACGGTCTACACCTTCACCCAGGCGCTCGGCTCGGGCGTCTACCAGCTGTCCTCCATCGCGGACGCCAACGGCCGCGCCGTGAACCTGACCGTCTCCGGCGGGCACCCCGCGACCCTCACGTCCGCGGTGTCCGGACGGGCCCTGCACCTGGCCTGGACCACTCCGGCCGGCGCCACGAGCGCGCACGTCGCCACGGTCTCGACCGACGAGCTGACCCCGGGCACGCCGCTGACCTGGACCTACGGGTACACAGGCGACCAGCTCACGAGCGTCTGCCCGCCGGGCACGACGACCGGCTGCACCCGCTACGGCTACACGGCCGGTTCGCCGTACCGCACCAGCGTCCTCGACGTCGGCCCGCACTCGTTCTGGCCACTGGCCGAAGCGACCGGGACGACCGCGGCGAGCGCGGTGCTGACCAACGAAGGCGCCGACGCCGGCACCTACCACGACGTCACCCTCGGCCAGCCGGGTCCGCTCGCCGGGTCCGCCGCGACCGCCGCCGGGTTCAACGGCACCTCGTCGTACCTGCAGCTGCCGCGCGCCGACGCGGCCGCGCCGAACACGATGTCGGTGTCGATGTGGTTCAAGACCGCGGCCACCAACGGCGTTCTGTTCTCCTACAGCACCATGCCGCTGACCGAGACGACGAGCCCGGCGTCGCAGTACACGCCCGCGCTCTACGTCGGCAACGACGGCAAGCTCGTCGGCGAGTACTGGACCGGCGCCACGGACAAGACGATCACCACGGCCAACCCGGTCAACGACAACGCGTGGCACCACGTCGTGTTCACGCACTCCTCGACGAGCCAGGGCATGTACCTCGACGGCCAGTTCGTCGGGTCGTCGATCGGCGCGATCGTGCCGATGGGCCCGCAGAACCGCTACATCGGCGCGGGCTTCCTCGGCAACGCGTGGCCGGACCAGTCCCACAGCGGCCAGCCCGGCACCGCGACGTTCTTCAACGGGCAGATCGCCGACGTCGGCATCTGGGACAAGTCCGTCCCCGGCGTCCAGGAGATGCCGCTCTACCAGGCGGGCAAGCAGCAGGCCAGCCTGCTCACCTCGATCACCCGCCCGTCCGGCGCGGTGCACACGACCGTCTCCTACGACCCGGTTTCCCAGGCGGTCACGCAGATCGGCGACGAGAACGGCGGCACGTGGAAGTACGCGCCGCTGACCGCGGCCGGCTCGAGCCAGGTCTACCGCGGCGCCGTGCTCGGCTCGCACCCCGAGCTGTACCAGCGGCTCGCCGACGCGCCGGGCACGGCCGTCCCGGCGGGCGAGGTCAACTACCGGCCCTCGGCCTACACGAACGCGACGCTCGGTGTCACCGGGCCGTTCACCGACTCGACCGCGGCGAAGTTCCCCGGCACGGTCGCCGGCGTCACCCTGCCCGACCACGTGGTGAGCGCGTCGAACACCGCGTCGGTCGAGCTGTGGTTCGCCACGACGTCCGCCGCGGCCGGCATGCTGTTCTCGACCGGGAACTCGCCGCTCGGCGCCGCGAACCCGTCGACCGGTGCGATGCCGGTGCTGTACGTCGGCACGGACGGCAAGCTGCACGGGCACTTCTGGGACAACTCCGTGGCCGGCATGGCCTCGGCCGGGAAGGTCAACGACGGCAAGTGGCACCACGTCGTGCTCAGCGGCGCGAACACCGGCCAGGCGCTCTACCTCGACGGCCAGCAGATCGGCTCGCTGTCCGCGCAGATCTTCAACGTCGACCCGTACGCCTTCGCCGGCGCGGGCGTCTTCAACACCGGCGGCTGGCCCGCGGCGCCCGCGGGCACCACCTGGAACTACTTCACCGGGTCCATCGGGGAGCTCGCCTACTACCGGTCGGCGCTGTCCGCCGGCGAGGTCGCCCAGCACTTCCTCGCCGCGGGCAACTCGCAGGGGCTCGCCCCGCTGACGACCTCGACGGTCACCGATCCCGGTGGCAAGACTTCGGTGCTGCAGTACGACCCGGCCGCCGGCAACCACAAGGTGGCCGAGACCGACACCGCCGGGCACCGGACGACCTACGGCTACGACACGTCCGGGTTCCTGCACACCAGCACCGACCCCAACGGCAACGTGGTCACCGTCGGCCACGACGTCCGCGGCAACACCGTCTCGCAGACCACCTGCCAGAACCAGGCCGCCGAGAAGTGCTCGACGACGTATTCGACGTACTTCCCCGACGACACCACCCCGCAGCTGACGACCGCCGACGCGCGCAACGACCTGATGCTCACCTCGCGGGACGGCCGGTCGGCGAGCGCGACCGATCCGGCGTACCTGACGACTTTCGGCTACGACACCGCGGGCAACCGGACCTCGGTGACCACGCCACCGGTCCCGGGCTTCCCGAACGGGCGCACCACGGCCATCGCCTACAGCGACGGCACCGCGGCTTACCCCGCCTCCGACACCGGCAACGTCCCGGCCGGGCTGCCGGTCAAGACGACCTCGCCCGGCGGCGCGGTCAACAAGATCGCCTACCGGCACAACGGTGACGTCGACAGCACGACCAACGCCGACGGGCTCGTCACCCGGTTCACCTACGACCCGCTCGGGCGCGTGCTGACCAAGACCGCGGTGTCCGACAGCTACCCGGCGGGGCTGGTCACCTCCTACGGCTACGACGGCAGCGACCAGGTCGTCTCGCAGACCGACCCGGCGGTGACCGACCGGGTGACCGGCGCGGTGCACACGGCCGTCACCACCAGCGTCTACAACGCCGACGGCAGCATCACCTCCCAGACCGTCGCCGACGGCACCGGCGGCGACGCCGCCCGGACCACCATCTCGGTCTACAACGACAAGGACCAGGTCGCGTCCACCACGGACGCGAACGGCAACGTCACCACCTACACCTACGACGCCTACGGCAACAAGAAGAGCGAGACCGATCCCAACGGCACCGAAACGGACTGGACCTACGACGGCGAAGGCCGGCTGCTCACCCAGGGCTTCTGGTACACCGGCAACCCGGCCGACCCGCAGCCGGCGACGTTCCTGACGCAGAAGTCCAACGCCTACGACCCGGCCGGGCGCCTGGCGTCCGAAACGGACTCGATGGGCAACACCACCGCCTACACCTACACCGACAACGGGCTCACCTCGACCGTCACCCGCAAGGACCCGACCGGGCAGCAGTCCTTCGTCACCGAGTCGAACACCTACGACGCGGCCGGCAACCTCGTCGGCGCGGTCACCGGGAACGGCGCGAACACCTCGGCGTCCACAGTGGACGCCGCGGGCCGCGTCGCGCAGACCGTCGACGACCCCGCCGGCGCGGCGCGCACGACTTCGGTGTCCTACACCCCGGACGACAAGGTCGCCACGAGCACGCAGTCGGACCCGTCCGGGCGCAGCCGCACGGTCAGCACCACCTACGACCCGATGGGCGTGCTCACGTCCCGGTCGCTCGCCGCCGACGGCGCCGGGCACCCGGTCGGCTGGTGGAAGCTGAACCAGCCGTCCGGCACGACGGTCACCGACTCCTCGGGGACCGGCAACACCGCCGCCGCTTCCGCGGTCACGTGGTCCGGCGGCGCCGCGACCCTCGACGGCACCAGCTCGCAGATCGCCACCAACGGCCCGGTGCTCAACACCGCGGCCGCGTACACGGTGTCCGCCTGGGTCAACCCGGCCACGCTCGGCACCGCCTGGCAGACCTTCGTCGTGCAGAAGGGGACCGTGATGAGCGGTCTCTACCTGGAGTACGACGGCTCCGCCCACAAGTGGTCGTTCTCGCGGCACGGCACCGACGCCGCGAACGCGACGGTCTACCGCGCCGAATCGGCGGCGACCGCGCAGGCGGGGTGGACCCACCTCACCGGCGCGTACGACCCCGGCACCGGCGCGATGACGCTGTACGTCAACGGCGCGGCCGCCGGGAGCACGACCGACCCGTCGCCGATGGCGTCGGGCGGCCCGCTGGTGATCGGGCACGGCTGGGCCGGCGGTGCCAACGGCAACTACGCCACCGGGCAGGTCGCCGGTGTCCAGGCGTACTCCCGCGCGTTGTCCGCGGCCGAGGTCTCGACCATCTTCACCGGCGGCCGGAACGGCGGCACCGCGGCGTCTTCGGCGGCCGAAACGACGACGTGGACGGTCGACCAGCGCGGGCTGCCGACGTCGATGACCGACGCGAACGGCAATGTCACGGCCTACGCGAACGACGAGGCCGGGAACCCGGCGGTGACCACCGCGCCGACGGTGAACACCGAGACGAACGGCGGCGCGCCCGTCGCGGTGCACCCCGTCACCACGAACGGGTACAACACGTTCGGTGAACCGGTCGAGAACGTCGACCCGGACGGCAACCAGATCACCACGGTCTACGACGCGTCGGGCCGGCCGGTGTCGGTCACCAACCCGAACTACACCCCGCCGGGCGGCGGTGCCCCGATCACCGCGACCACCGTCCGCATCTACGACAAGATCGGGCAGGTGATGTCCGAAAAGGACCCGCTGAACCACGTCACCGGCTACAAGTTCGACCAGCTCGGCAACCTCGCCCAGGTCACCAAGCCGTCCGGCGCGAAGTCTTCGTCGACCTACGACACCAACGGCGACCGCCTGTCGGTGACCGACCCGAACGGCGCGCGCACCGAGGCGACGTATGACTTCCTGTCGCGGCCGCTGACGTCGACGGTGTTCGAGCGCTACCCCTCGACGCTGACCGCGACCACGACGAACTCCTACGCCGCGTCCCCGCCCAACCCCGGTGGCGCGAACCTGGCGTCGACCAGGACGCCGAACGGCGCGCTCACCTCCTACGGGTACAACGCGCTCGGGGAAACCACGTCGGTCACCGACGCCGCGGGCAACACCACCCGCTACGGCTACAGCTACCTCGGCGAGAAGGCGTCGATCACCGCGGCGGACAACACGTCCACGGTGACCAGCTACGACCAGTCGAGCAGGCCGGTGCAAGTCACCCGCAAGGACGCGACCGGCGCGGTGCTGAAGCAGACGTCGGCGGCCTACGACGCCGGCGGCCGCCTGACGTCCAGTGTGGACGGCCGGGGCACGCCCCGGACGTTCACCTACGACGCCGCGAACCGGCTGGCGAGCGAGCTCCAGCCGGTGTCGGCGACGTCGTCGATCACCACGACGTTCGGCTACGACGCGGCGGGCAACCGGACGCGGTTCACCGACGGGCGCGGCAACCCGACGATCACCCGCTACAACCCGTGGAACCTGCCCGAGGCGCTGGTCGAGCCGGCCACCGCCGCCTACACCACCGATGCGGACCGGACGTCCACTTCGGTCTACGACGCGGCGGGCCGCGCGGTCACGCAGACCCAGCCGGGCGGGGTGACCGTCTCGGCGGGCTACGACGACGACGGCAACCTGGTCAGCCAGACCGGCGGCGGCGCGGACGCCGCGACCGCGTCCCGGACGTTCGGCTACGACCCGGGCGGCCGGCTGACCTCGGTCGCCACCGCCGAAGCGGGCGTGACCGGTCACTCGGACCACCAGGCGGCCTCGAGCGAGACGCTGGGCTACAACGACCGCGGCGAACTGCTCACCGCGAGCGGGTCGGCGGGCTCGTCGTCGTTCGCCTACAACACCGACGGGCTGATGACCGCGCGCACCGACGCGGCGGGCACCACCTCCTACGGCTACGACGGCGCCGACCGGCTCTCGAACATCACCGACGCGGCCACCGGCGGCTCCCAGACCCTGAGCTACAACGCGCTCAACCAGGTCAGCGGGGTGACGTACGGGACCGGCAACACCCGGACGTTCGGCTACGACGGCCTGCACCGCCTGACCGGCGACACGCTGAAGACGGCCGGGGGAGCGGCGATCGCGTCGGTCGGCTACGGCTACGACGGCAACGACAACCTGACGTCGAAGACGACCGCCGGCTTCACCGGCGCGGCGGCCAACACCTACACCTACGACCTCGCCGACCGGCTGGCGTCGTGGAACAACGGCGTCAGCACGGTGGCCTACGGCTACGACGCGGCGGGCAACCGCACGCAGGTGGGCTCGTCGACCTACACCTACGACGCGCGCAACGAGCTGACGTCCGACGGCTCGAACACCTACACCTACAGCGCGCGCGGCACGCTGCGGGAGCGGGCGTCCTCGACCAGCTCCCTGGTGTCCTCTTCGGACGCTTTCGGCCAGATGATCGTGCAGGGCTCGCAGAACTTCGGCTACGACGGGCTCGGCCGGAACCTGACCGACACGACGATCGCGTCCGGCGCGACGACGACGTTCGCGTTCTCGGGGCTGGGCAACGCGATCGCCTCGGACGGCACGTCGACCTACAGCCGCGATCCCGGCGGCGGCCTGGTCGGCATCGCCTCGGGCGGCACCGGCGCGTTCGCGTTCGTGGACCAGCACACCGATGTCGTCGGGACGTTCACGGCGACCGGCTCGGCGTTGGCGGGTTCGAGCACGTACGACCCGTTCGGGAACGTGCTGGCGTCGGCGAACGTGAAGGGGAAGCTGGGGTACCAGTCGGGCTGGACGGATCGGTCGACGGGCAACGTGAACATGGCGGCGCGCTGGTACAACCCGGCGGTCGGGCAGTTCATGAACCGCGACACGGTGTCGAACAGCCCGGTGCCGAACCCGATGGAGGCCAACAAGTTCGCCTACGTCGACGACAACCCGATGACGGGCACGGACCCGTCCGGGCACGGCTGGTTCAGCGACGCGTGGTCGTTCGTGAGCAACCACGTGGTGCAGCCGGCGGCGTCGTTCGTGTACCACCAGGTGATCCAGCCGGCGGCGCACTTCGTGAACACGTATGTGGTGCAGCCGATCGTGCACGTGGCGGTGGCCACGTACCACGTGGTCCGCGACGCTTACCACGCGGCGGCGCGGGTGGTGCGCACGGTGTACCACCATGTGGTCCGAGCGGTGAAGAAGGTTTACCACGCGGCTGTGCATGTGGTGAAAACGGCGTACCACGCGGTGGCGAAGGCGGTGAAGACGGCAGCGCACGCGGTGGTGCACGCGGCGGCGGCGGTGGGCCACGCGGTGGCGTCGGCGGCGAAGAGCGTGGGTCATGCGGTGGCTACGGCCGCGACGGCGGTGGGGCATGCGGCGGCGTCGGCGGCTTCGCACGTGGCGACGTTCGTGAAGGATCATGCTTCGACGATTGCGGGCATCGCGGCGGGAGTGATCGTCGGCGCGGCGTGCACGGCGGCGACGCTGGGGATCGGCGCGGTGGGCTGCGCGGCCATCGGTGGTGCGGTCGGTGGTGCGGTGTCTTATGGGATGGATTGTTCGAAGGCGCACAACTGTTCTGTCGGTGGTGCGGTCGAGGCAGTGGGTCTCGGGGCTTTGGGCGGCGCTTTGGGTGCCGGCTTGGCGGGCCCGCTGGGCGGTCGGCTGGTGTCCGAGGCTTTGGACGGTGTCCTGCCCCAGGCGGCTACGCAGGGCTTGATCGGTGCGGGCTCGGGTGCGGTCAGCGGCGGCGTGACGGCGTTGGCGGGCTACGGGTTGAACTGCGGCCGAAGCTGTTCGGTGGGTGGCGCTTTGTCGGCGGCTGGCTCCGGCGCGCTGGTCGGTGGTGCCGGTGGGGCCGCGTTCGGGGCTTTGGGTGGTCTGCGAGCCCGGGGTGGCAGCTCGGCGCGGGAGGCGGTGGGGTGTCACAGCTTCCTCGCCTCCACGAAGGTGTTGTTGACGGATGGTTCGTCGAAGCCGATTTCCTCGCTGAAGGTGGGGGATCGGGTGGCGAACTCGCAGCCGGGGAAGGCGGGGCTGGAGGCGCACGCGGTCGATCGGGTGATCGTGACGGAGACCGACCACGATTTCGTGAACGTGAAGGTGAAGCCGTTGCGGCGGGCGTTGGGCCGTGCGGCAGCGGGTCTGGCTGTCGCGGCAGCGGTGGTGACCGGTGCCGCGGCCCCGGCTTCGGCGGAGCCGACGACGTTGACGACGACGTTGACGACGACGTTGACGACGACGTTCCACCACCCGTTCTACGACGTGACGCGGGGCGAGTTCGTCGAGGCGGTGGACCTGCAGCCGGGTGACCACTTGCAGACCGCAGACGGCGGCGAGGCCGAGGTTGCGGAGGTGGTGTCGTACCACTCGACGGAGGTCACGTACGACCTGACGATCGACTCGCTGCACGCGTACTATGTCTTTGCTGGCGACGTCCCGGTCCTGGTCCACAACTGTGACGAATTCATGGACTTCGCACATGGGACGACGACGGCACACGCGGAGAACATCGCGGCGAACGGGTTGAACTCTGCTTCCGCAAAGGCCGCTTCGAGTGGTGGTAGCGTTGCTCAGCCCGGGAAGTACTTCACTTACCGGGTCTCCGGAGGTGACGATCCCAACCTGAGCACGGCCGCTCAATGGGGAGTGACGAGGAATGGCGGTTCCGTGGAAGGAGCGTCGGTCGTCATCGGCAGGATGTGCAAGTGTACCTATGATCGACTAGTGGAAGAAGGGCACATCACCACCCGGGTGACGGGCGAGGGCATGCCTGAAGAGACCATCTTCGGACCAGGAGCGCTTCCTTATCTGAAGGTGCTCACACACTTCCCTCTGTGAGATGTGTACTCGAAAAGCGACCGGGAGACAACAATGAGCTTTGACTGGAAGGGATCGAGGTCCACGAGGGTCAATGTTGTCTCTTGGCCAACCTCGGAGAATCTCGGAGAAGGCCGGGAACGGGCAAGGTGGGATCTCGAGACCCTTGAAGAAGCTCCGGCGCAGGAATTGGAAAGAGATGTGAGTTTCCTGGCTGGGCAGGACTCTCAAGATGCCATGCACGTCGAATTCGAGGCTTCGGGGCCGAAGATCTTGACGATGATCTGCGACTACGACAGCTCACTGCCGGAGCCGATGCGCATCGAGGCTGTTTCTGTGCTCTGGCGTTCCATTGATGAGCGGGTGGCCCGGCTGTGGCTGATCGGCTCGGTTCCTCGAGTACGGTATCCGGCGTTCATGCGGCAGAGACGCGACCTCGTCCGGATTCTTCCTGTCGGCCTTCAGTTGAATTGGCTGGCCTTGTCTCTGGTGCGCCTCGAGCCGTTGGTGGCCGTGCTGGCCGGGAAAACGAGTGACTTTCAGCGTCTGGCTGAAAAGATTTCAAACGATGGTGGCGAGCGTGACGTTCTGCGGGCCGTCATAAACAATATTTCTGACCTTGAAGGTCTTGTTGGCGGAAACCCTGTCAGAAGGCGCATTTCTGCTTCGCAAGGGAAGGCAGATTTAGGTAATCTTCTTTTGGAGCTTGGTGGGGTTCTTATTGATGTGCGAAAAAGGTCGGATTTAGACTCCATTGCTGGTTGTACGGAGCGGGTGTTCGACGCCCTGCACCTGGTTGACAGTGAATACGGTCGCCAGGTGGAAAGCGGACTTGCGAAGCTGGAGGATCGTTCGTGGTGGCGGGATGCTCGCAAGCTTGCTGATGGGGGTGCCGGCGCTCTCGCCGCAGCGGCCATGGAGGCAAGTTCGTGCGCTGAGCGTGTCCGATCAACCTGTGTTGAGGTCGATCTCAGAAGTCAGTTTCTGAACGTCGGAAACGGAGATCGGTAAGCGGCGGCTGAGGTGCTCGTGGGTCCTTCGTTCGGGTGAGTGATCGGTGGCGAACTCGCAGGATGGTGGCTTCGTGGGAGTCGACCTCGACGATGGTCTCCGCGCCGCGATCGGCTGGATGGTTCGAAACCGAGTTGATCAAGGACGACCCGGATCTCTTGGATCTTCATCTGGGCGGTCGTCTGGTGTCTGAGGCGCTCAGCGGCGCGTTGCGGGAGGTGCCGCGCGGGGTCTGCCCAGCGCGGCGTATTTGCGGTTAGCGGCGGTGTGACGGCGCTGGCGGGCTACGGCCTGAACTGCGGCCGTGATTGTTCGGTGGGTGGCGCGTTGTCGGCGGCTGGGTCGGGTGCGTTGGCCGGTGGTGTCGGCGGTGCGGCGTTCGGGGCGCTTGGCGGTCTGCGGGCTCGGGGGCGAAGTTCTTCGGAAGAGCCGGCGGCCTGCCCGATCCACAGCTTCCTCGCTTCCACGAAGGTCTTGTTGGCTGATGGTTCTTCGAAGCCGATCTCGGCGTTGAAGGTGGGGGATCGGATCTCGAACTCGCAGCCGGGGAAGGCCGGGCTTGAGGCGCACCCGGTTGACCGGGTGATCAAGACGGAAACCGACCACGACTTCGTGAATCTGAAGGTGAAGCCGAACCAGGTTCGTCGCGCGGTGAGGGGTGTAGTGGCGGGTCTGGCGGCCGCTGCGGCTGTGGTGACGGGTGGCGCGACCACGGCATCAGCGTCAACCTTGACGACGACGTACCATCACCCGTTCTACGACGTCACCCGCGGCGAGTTCGTCGAAGCGGTGAATCTGCAGGTGGACGACCGCCTGCAGATGGCGGATGGTGGCGAGGCGACAGTCGAGGAGGTGACGCCGTACCACTCGACGGAGGTCACGTACGACCTGACGATCGACTCGCTGCACACGTACTATGTATACGCCGGTGATGTCCCGGTACTGGTGCACAACTGTGGCGGTGGAGTTGATGCCAAGGGCAATTCGTGTGATTGTGCGGCGGAGAACCCGACCAACTGGAACACGAACAGTCGGCCGACATTTGGCCACACATTCAGCGAACATGGTGCTGGTCCCCGAAACACGCGGAGCTTGACTGATCGAGCTCGTAGTACAGGTACTGATCAGGGGCAATGGTCGAATGACGCCGACGCAGCTGCGTTTCTGAGAGATCACTATGACCCCAGTTCGGGGGCTAGGCAAATTCCTCTGGAGGAAGGAATGGGGACTGTTATCAAGCCGGACGGTTCAGTTGTGCCGGCGACCCATGCTCAGCTTGTGCCTGGGCGAACCGGTCCGTATCGGACCGCGTTCCCGATAGTCGTGGGATAGGAATGATGTCAACGTCGTTCAAAGTCAACTTTTTGGCTCCTGATTCCATTGTTTCGGAGGCGCCTGCGCTACCGTCCTCCCTCGAATTCGAGTCGGTAGTGATGGACCTGTGTGCGGTGCTGGCGGAGAATGAATGTTCCTTTGAAGTTAGCGGGTTCGGGCAGCTTGAATGGCCGGTTG
The DNA here is from genome assembly GCF_046548815.1 of Amycolatopsis sp. cmx-4-83. Taxonomy (NCBI): domain Bacteria; kingdom Bacillati; phylum Actinomycetota; class Actinomycetes; order Pseudonocardiales; family Pseudonocardiaceae; genus Amycolatopsis; species Amycolatopsis sp. cmx-4-83. The sequence goes on from NZ_JAEBEF010000003.1 coordinate 662,105, forward strand.
ACGTCAAATATGATCTTTCAACATTCGTTGAGCAGTTGCCGGAAGCATTGAGGGGAATTCGGGATCGTACGTCTGCTGAGATCGACTTCTATGGGCAAGGGCTTGAAAGGCGCTTGATCTTCGAGTTCAAGGGCGAACTTGTGAATATTTCCTGCGAGTCTCGCACGAACTGGGTGCCGAAGCCTAATGTGGAAGAGATTGGTTATCAGGAACTGCTGTCAATGTTGGAGTCAGTTGCCAGCAAGTTCGCCTCTTCGCTGCGATTGGTGTGGCCACAACTGGAGAACAAGGACCCGTTCTGTAATTGGGGCAAATGACGACGACATGAATAGCCGTCGGCTCGAGGCGGGCTCTTTGACGGCGACGGGCCGACGAAGATGCCGGGGCTGGACGAGGAAGGTGGCGACGAGCTGTTCGCGCTCGTCGAGCGGTATCGGAGCTCCATCCGCACCACCCGGAGTGCCGGGCGACAACCCCGCGCGGCAAACACCTGGATAGACAGGCGCCGGCAGTCCATTCGTCGCGCGCAGTTACTGGAGCGGTGGATGAGCGCGGTATGGCGACGCTGGCTTCTTGGCCAGCTCACGACTGACCGTGGCTTGAAGGAAGGGAACCGCGCCGGGCAACGGCCCGCAGCCTTCGTCCGTGCGGCGGCACCTGTTTGGAGCTGCGGATCGAACTGATGCGGAGACGAAGTGTGTGGCATCGGTCGGAGAATGCATCGACCGATGCCACACCCCTCGCGCTGGTGATCCACACTCCTCAGGGTGCCGGCTGCGACGACCACGAAGTTTCGAGGCTATTGGTCGCCGAGCCCGGGGATCGGCGTGCAACCTGAAGATCCAGTTGCATGGCAACGCGCGAAGCGTATCGGGTCCGCGCGAAACGGCCGACAGCACCTGCCTGCGCTCTCGATGAGGCATGCGGCGCCGATCGTGCCGACCTGGAACGCCGTCGCCCACGCTCAGTGGGGCTGGAGACGGTGGGTGAGGGCGGTGTGTCGGCACCCGGCAACCTGGGCCGGTATCGGCTGAGAGCGCGACCGTCAACGCTGCGCGTGCGTCTCGAAAGATGCGACCGCGTCGCTCAACCGATCCGGGCTGGCCCGCTGATCGCCCGCGCGATGCGGGGCCCGACCCGGCGCTCGGCCACGGCGAATGGGTACCAGGCGGCACCCGTCACCTCGGACTCTTGGATGTCCCCGATGTCCGCCTGCGCCGTCGTGAAGGAGTAGCCGATGTCGAGGTGGTAGTGCTGTGGCTCGTCCTTCGCCGGTCGCGCCGGGACCTCGTCGAACTCGATATAGACAGGGGTCTGCGACGCTGGGACGACCTTGCCGGGGTCAAGACCGGTCTCCTCCGCCAGTTCGCGCACCGCCGCGTCGATCAGCGTGATGTCGGTCGGCTCGAGGTGGCCTCCGGGCTGCAACGTGTCCCGTACGCGTGGTGCTCCACCAGCAGGATCTCGGCATAGGCCGCGCAGCTGTCTGAGCCGCTGCGGCTAGCTGCGAGGCGTCCCCAATCAGGGGTGAGTACGGCTCAAGATCGAGATCCTTGCCTTCGTCCTTGGTGATGGATAGTCGGAGTGGCATGAAGCGACTTAGTGAAATTTCCAGTGAAGCGCTTGGTGTGGTTTCTACGCTTTCGATTCAGCTTTGCGTATGTTCCATCGGGGGCGTCCCGGCTTCCGGGATACTCGCTTCAGGAATGGAATTCGCCGGACCTCTGGCGGGCGAGCTGCCAGGGATCGGGCACAACCCGGACGCGCTCGGTGAGTATTTCGCGTCATGGGAGGGTAGGATGACGCACGTGGATGCGAAAACAGGGTCACAAGTCGCTTACGACGCCGTGAATGGCAATATGGTCGTCGATAATTCTTACATGATCCACGGATATCAGATGTCGGCGGACGCATTCAATGGAGCTCAATTCAAGGGGCCTGGCGGAAGTATGATTCCCCGGTATGTGCGCCGATGAGGGCCGGATTCCGAGTTGCTCCTGTCGATGGAGGAGTTGAACTCCAGATTACGACGTCGAGTCGGGATGTAATACGTGCGGCTACTTTGGTGGCCCAGGATGTTCATATTTCCGAGACTGCGTTCTTGGTTCAATTTGGCGTTCTTCAAAATGCTGTCGTCGAGGCGGGGAGTCGATGCTCGGGCTCCGATGCCCTTGCGGTGTCGCTCACTGTCGCTGAATTGCATCTTGTCTACCTGCTCCTGGTATCCGTGCCGAGGTGGTTCCCGTCCGAAGAGTCGTTCCATATTCGTACTGGGTATTTCAAGGAGAACTTTGCGGAAATCGGTCGTGGGTTGCTGAGTGCTAGTGCGACAGTCGCACTTGGATGATCTTGGCTGTTCGGGGCATTGGCGAGACCTTGTTGATCGTGATGGCTGCGGCTGCCACGGTGGATGGTAAGCGGGCGGTGGCGAAATTGGGCGTACTGAGGTGACAGTCAGGATTGGTTCCTCCGAGCTGGGGCCGGCCGAGTCGGAGCGCAGGTGTCTCGTTGCTGCTTCTGCGGCGTGTGCGTACGAGATCCTGTTCCTCATCGAAAGGAACGAAGTTCGGCTCGAGCTCGCTCGGGTCGCCGTGAGCAAATTCTCGCCTTGGGATTTGTGGTGGAAAAGTACTCGGGGCGCCGGCCGCGAGCTGCCGAACCGCTGGACGTCCTTGCCGACGCTATCGTGCCGAAGGTCATGAAGGGTTGATGGCGAGGAAATTGTGAGCAGCGAAGAATTCGATGGGACGCGGCTGGCTGAGATCGAAGAAATGGCCGCTTCGGCTACTCCTGGACGACTTCCAGGGGCTGACTCCTCGGGGGTTGTCGCCGCAACGCTCGTTCAGCATCCCCTGTATGCGGATGCCTCGGACGGGAGATGTGAAGAGAACGCGCGACTCATCGCCGAAGCGCGTCGGGTGGTGCCTGGGTTGCCGGCTGAAGTGCGGAAGTTGCAGGCGCGTTTGATCAAGTTCGGCGAGAACGAGTAGTCACGGCTTCCGCGGCCGGGCCCGCGGGCCCGGCCGCAGCGTCGGTCAGCGCGTCAGCGGAATCCGCTTGAAGTCGACCGGAACCTCCAGCGCCACGTTGATGTAGTTCGTGAACACGTTCAACGCCACGTGCGCCACCGTCTCGACGATCTCCTCCTGGGTCAGGCCGGCGTCGCGGGCGGACTGGAGGTCCGTGTCGCCCAGCTGGCCGCGGTGGTCCACGAGGGCCGTCGCCAGCTTCAGCACCGCGTCGGTGCGGGGGTCGGTGGAGTGGCCGGTCTGCGCCGTCGTCATCTCCTCGGCCGTCGCGCCGGCCTTCTTGCCCAGCATCGTGTGGGCGGAAAGGCAGTAGTCGCACCGGTTGCGGTCGGCGATCGCGACCGCGATCTGCTCGCCGAGCTTGGCGCCGAGGGTGCCGGTGCCGAGGGCGGCGAACTGGGACCACATGCTCGTCAGCGCCGCGGGGGAGTTCGCGACGGCGCGGAACATGTTGGGTACCAGGCCGAACGCGCCCTTGATCTCCGACAGCGTTTCGGCGCGCTGGTCGGTGATCCGGTCGGGGTCGACGAGGTCGATGCGGGTCACGGTTTCTCCTGGGGTTCACGGGCGGGTGGTACGCCACCAGCATGCCACAAAGTAGCTAGGAGTCCTACCTAAAACTGCGGCCGCCGGTAGATCGTGATCGAGTGGCCGACCTCGTCGATCGGCACGCTTCCGGAGAGCAGCGCCGTGAGCTGGGCGTCCGCCTTCGCGATGGCCGAGTCCGACACCGCGAGCAGCCCGTGGACCTCGTCCGGGGGCACGGTGCGGGGGTCGGCGGCGTCGATGCCGTACGCCGAGGGCACGCCGCTGCCCTTGTAGACGAGCCAGAGCCGGTCGTGCGGGTACCGCTGGTGCAGCCGGCCCAGGTCCTGGCCCCAGTCGACGTTCGAATCGTGCAGCCGGAGGTGGGTCTCGGCCGGGCCGCCGAAAGCCTCGTTGGAGTACGGCAGGTAGTAGGGGAACGTCCGCAGCGAGCTGACGGCGGCGAAGACGACCAGTGCGGCCACCGCGGCGTGCACCCACCGGCGGTGGACGACGACCAGGCCGGCCGCCGCGACGGCCAGGAACATCGGGACGGAAATCGCGTACCGGACGCCGAGGTCGCGGGTGCTGGTCATGGCCGCGGCCAGCAGCACGGCCGTGGGGACGAGCACGTACAGCGCCGCGGGACGCAGCCGCACGACCAGCACGACCGCGCCGGCGAGGCCGAGGGCCAGTGCGCCCAGTGGCAGCTTCACCAGCAGTGCCGCCGGGACGTAGTACCACAGCGCGCCGGGGTGGTAGGTCCCGAACAGGAACGTGCTCCACGTCCGGTCCTCGAAGGCGAACTGGACGCGCATCCCGTCGACGTACGGCCGGGGCAGCGGCAGCCACCCGGCGAGGGAGCGCGGGCCGTGCAGTGCCGGCAAGCCGGCGGGCTCCGCCCAGCGCAGCCGCGGATCCACCGCGAGGTAAGCGGCCCACACCACGGCGACCGCGATCAGGGCGACCCCGATCGCCGCCGCGACAGCGCGCCCGAGCCGTGGAACGGTTCGCCAGGAGGACACCGCGGCCAGGGTCAGCAGCACGGGAACCGCGGGAAGCGCGCTCATCTTCGTGGCCAGTGCGGCGCCCAGGGCGAGCCCGGCGAAGGGCAGGTACCGGGCCGGGCGGTCCCGGGCCCGCCACAGCAGCCACGTCGAAGTCAGCAGGAACCCGGTCACCGGGACGTCGAGGGTGGCCAGCGAGCCGTGCGCGATGACGTCGGGGGAGAACGCGTACAGCGCCAGCGCCGTCACCCCGCCCGCCGGGCCCGTCAGATCACGCGCGAACGCGAAGACGACCAGCCCGAACAGCAGCGTCAGCACGATCGTCGGCAGCCGCGCCAGGAACAGCAGCCGCCCGGGGTCGTTGCCCGGCTCGTACAGCACGTGCCGGCCCAGCTGCGTCTGGTCGCCGGCGAAAGCCGGGTCGAGGTGGACGTCGGCGAAGGCCAGCCCGCTCGCCACGATCAGCTTGCCCAGCGGCGGGTGCTCCGGGTTGTACCGGAGGCTGTGCTGCTCCAGGTAGACCGTCGCCGTGCCCACGTAGACCGGCTCGTCGATCGTCGGGGACTGCGCCACGGCCGTCGTGATCATCGCGATCGCCATCTCCGTGAGCAGCGCGACCACGACGAGCGGGAGCGACCACGGGCGAAGCACGAGGGACACCCCTTCCGCGCGCGAGAACCGGGTCACTCCTCAGGACGTCCGGCGGGCAGCCACGGTTCCCTCTCGAGAGCTACACAGGTGTCCGGCACGGAGTGACGCGGAACTGCACGGCTCGCTCGTAATCTCGCCGCACCCCGGAAAACTCGGCGAGAGGATGCCCGATGACCAGCCCCACCGAACGGAAGCCGGCGCTGCTGCGCTTCCGGGTTCCGCTCCTGCTCCTGGCCACCGCCGTGCTGCTGGTCGCGGCCCGCGGGCTCGACGCGCTCGTCGCGGGCGTGCCGGTCCTGCGGCTCCTGGTCGGGTTCGCCGCCGCCGCGGGCGCGGTCGTCGCCTACAAGTGGGTGGTCCGGCGGGTCGAAAACCGGGACGAGGTAACGGAACTGGCCACGCCGGGGCGCTGGGGTGGTCTCGGCCGCGGCGTGCTCGTCGGGGCCGGTGCCTTCCTCGCGACCATGCTGCTCGCCTTCGTCTTCACCGGCGCCGACGTCTCCGGCGGCTCGTTCTGGGCCTGCCTCGGCGTCGCCGGGTCGATGGCTTCGGTGGCGGTGACCGAGGAACTGCTCTTCCGCGGCGTGCTCCACCGCATCCTCGAACAACGCGTCGGCAGCGTGCTCGCGATCGTCGTTTCGTCGCTGCTCTTCGGCCTGACGCACCTGGTCAACGGCAACGCGACCCTGTGGGGCACGCTGGCCATCGCCGTCGAGGGCGGCGCCATGCTCGCCGTCGCCTACACCGCGACGCGGTCGCTGTGGCTGCCGATCGGCCTGCACTTCGCGTGGAACTTCCTCCAGGGCGGCGTGTTCGGCACCGCGGTTTCCGGCGCCGAAAGCGAACCCGGCCTGCTGCGGACCGTCCTTTCCGGACCGGACGCGCTCACCGGCGGCGCGTTCGGCCCGGAGGCCGGCCTGTTCGCGCTGCTCTGCTGCGGCACGGTGACGGCGCTGCTGCTGCGCCGCGCGAAGCTCATCCCGCGGCGCTGACCAGCCCGGTCCGGTAGGCCAGCACCACGGCCTGCACCCGGTCCCGCAGGTCGAGCTTGGTGAGGATCCGCGAGACGTACGTCTTCACCGTCTCCACGCTCAGCACCAGCTCGGCCGCGATCTCGGCGTTCGACAGGCCGCCGGCGATCAGCTCGAGCACCTCCCGCTCCCGCGGCGCGAGCCGGTCCAGGGGACCGCCGGCGGGCGCCACCGGCTGGAGCCGGTCGGCGTAGCGGCCGATGAGCGTCCGGGTCACCGCGGGGGAGAGCAGCGACTCGCCCCGCGCGACCGTGCGCACCCCCTCGGCGAGCTCGTCGAGGGGCGCGTCCTTGAGCAGGAACCCGCTCGCTCCGGCCCGCAGCGCGTCGTAGACGTACTGGCCGACGTTGAACGTCGTGACGATCAGGACCTTCGCCGGGTTCGCGGCGTCGGGGCCGGCGACGCGCCGGGTCACTTCGATCCCGTCCAGCAGCGGCATCTGGATGTCCATCACGACGACGTCCGGGCGCAGCCGGCCGATCTCGGTGAGCGCGTCGCGGCCGTTCCCGGCCTGTCCCACGACCTCCATGTCCGGCTGGGCGCCGAGCACGGCCACGTACCCCGCGCGGATGAGCTGCTGGTCCTCGCAGATCAGCACGCGGATCGGGTCGTCGGTCATCGGTCGCTCCCGGCGGGGATCTCGGTGGTGGGGAAGGCGGCGCTGACGCGGAAGCCGTCCCCGGACGGCCCCGCGCTGAACCGGCCGCCGAGCGCGCCGACCCGGTCGCGCAGCCCGGCCAGCCCGCGGCCGCCGGAGCCGAGCGCACCGGCCGCCGTCGGCGGACCCTCGGTGGTCACCTCGATTTCGAGGAGGTCCGCACCGTAGCCGACGCGCACCTTCGCGGGCCGCCCGGCGGCGTACTTGGCCGCGTTGGTCAGCGCTTCCTGCACGATCCGGTACGCGGTGAGCTCGGTTTCCGCCGGCAGCTCCGGGCGTTCGCCCGCTTCGACGAGTTCGACGTCCCGGCCCGGCTGCTCGACGAGGCCGCGCAACGCGCTCAGTCCTGGTGTGCGCGCGCCGGTCGCTTCGAGGACGCCGAGCAGGAACCGCAGCTCGGTGAGCGCGTCGCGGCCCGAGCCGGTGATGGCGGCGAAGACGCCGGGGGCGTTCTCGGGCGGGAGGTACCGGGCGGCGTCGGCCTGGACGACCATGGCCGTCACGTGGTGGGTGACGACGTCGTGCAGTTCACGCGCGAGCCGGGCCCGCTCGTCCGCCGCCGCGGCCCGGGCGGTGAGCCGCCGCCGTTCGGCTTCCTGCCGCCGTCGTTGCCGCACCAGCGCGCCCAGCGACCAGAACAGGCCCAGCACGACGTAGTAGACGGCGTAGGTGAGCAGTTCCGTGGGGGAGCCGCGCAAGGTGACCAGGACCGCGAAGAGGACGTAACCCGCTGACACCGCGATCGGCGCCGCCCGGCGGAACCGCTCCTCGCGCGCCCCGGCCGAATAGAGCGCGAAGTACAGCGCGAGACTGCCGACCGTCGGGGGGTACGCGAGCACTTCGTGCGCCGCGAAACAAGTCGCGATGACCGCCAGGCTCGCCGCGGGCCACCGGCTGCGCACCGCCAGCGGGAGCGTCTGCCCGAGCACCAGCAGGAGCGCCGCGGCCCCGCCGTCGTGCCTCGGCAGGTCGCCGAACTGCGCCCCGATCATCGACAGCACCGGCACGAACGCGGCGGCGGTGACGACCGCGGCGAGAGCGCCGTCCCTGGCCGCCGGGGTCACGCGCGCCCAGCGGTCCCGGAGACGTCCCAGCGTCGGCATGGCGGGGAGCCTAGCGAGGCCGGGCCCTTCGTGGTCGCGCCGCTGCCCATCGCCCTCGGGGAGAGCGATGGGCAGCGGCGCACCGGACCGGATCAGTGTGCGGTGACGTCCGTGCAGTCGAGGTCCTTCTCCGGCAGCCGCCCGCTGTCGAGGAACGTGACGGTCGCGTTGTCGGCGCACGCCGAACCCTCGTGGTAGACGTAGTGCCCGCCGTTGTCGACCCCGACGAGCGCCGCGCGGTTCCCCAGGGCGCGGCGCAGCCCGACGCCCGACTCCCACGGCGTGGCGTGGTCGCGGCGGTTCTGCAGGATGAGCGTGTTCCGCGCACCCTGGTCCGTCACGGTGACCGGCTTCTCCACCGGTTTCGGCCAGAACGCGCACGGCCAGATGTTCGCCGGCATGCCCGCGGTCAGGGGCCAGGCCTTCCGGTCGGCGGCCGTGGCACCGGCGTAGCTGCCGACGTCGTGGGACCACTCGGCGTCCCCGCAGGTGAGGGCCAGGAACATGGCCGCCTGGTTGTCCGCGGGCACCCCCGGGGCCGCCGGGCTGTCGGCGAAGACCTGCTGGACGACCTTGCCGTCGGCTTCGGTGAGGTGGCCGTCGGCCAGGTCCGCGGCGGCCTTCCAGACCTGGGCGAGCACCGGCAGGGTGTTGTTGTGGATCAGCAGGGCGTAGGTGACCCCGCGCAGCATCGCCCCGCTCAAGGACTGGTTCGTGCCCGGGACCGGCGCCGGCGTGCGGTCGAGCCGGTCGGCGAGCGCGAGGTAGGTCCGGGTGACGTCCTCGGGGGTCTTGCCGAGCCCGAGGGAGACGGCGACGGCGGCCGCGTCCGGGAACCGCTCGGCCATGCCCTTGCCCCAGCTCCGCGCTTCCCCGGCCCAGACGTGGGCGGGGTCGACGTTGCCTTCGAGGACCACGCGGTCGGTGTGGTCCGGGAACAGCGTGCCGTAGACGGTGCCGAGGTAGGTGCCGTACGACTGGCCCCAGTACGAGATCTTGGCTTCGCCGAGCGCTTCGCGGACGCGGTCGAGGTCGCGGGCGGTGTTGGCGGTGGTGAAGTGGCGCAGGTTCTCCCCGGCCTCGGCGGCGCACTTCCCGGCCGTGGCGCGGGCGGCCTCGACGTTCGCGTCGATCGAGCCGTCGGCGGCGGGGAAGGGGAACAGCGCGGCGACGCTGGGGTTTTCGAGTCCGCAGGTCTGCGGGGTGCTGGTGCCGACGCCGCGCGGGTCGAAGCCGATCAGGTCGTAGCCGTCCAGGACGGACTTCGGCAGCGTCGGCGCCATCGCGCCGGGGGTGTCGAGACCCGGCAGCGCCGGACCACCCGGGTTCAGCAGCAGGACGCCGTGCCGCTTCGCGGGATCGGTGGCGCCCAGCCGGGAGACGACGACCTCGATCGCCGTGCCGTCCGGCCGGCCGTAGTCGAGCGGGACCTTCACCTTCGCGCAGGTGAGCCGGGGATCGCGGGCCGTGCCCGGCGCCGCCGCCGGGCACGGCCCCCATGCGAGCGCCGCGGCCGCCGGGTGGTCTTCGTCGTCCGCGCTGTCGCAGGCGGCCACCCCGGAAACGGCCAGTGTGGTGACCGCGAACGCCGCGGCCAGTCGTGTTTTCCTCATGGGGGCGAAATTAGCGAGCACCGGCAAGGGAAAACGTCACCCCGGAGCGAGCAACGGGTGTAGCTCGCCCGGGGGACAGAAGGCTCAGGAACTGCTGCAGCTGACGCTCGGCCAGTTCCAGTTCCCGTTGTGCTGGATGGTGACACCCCAGTTGTTGCCGTTGCCGTTGGGTGTCGCGACGAGGACCTGGCTGCTGGGCCACGTGGCGTTGATGTTCCAGGTGGCGCTGATCCTCGCCGGGCTCGGCACGGTCATGGTGACCGTCCACGAACTGGCGCCGCTGACCGAGACGTTGAGGTTGTACCGGTCGCTCCACGACTGCCCCGCCGACAGCGAAGCGGTGCAACTGCCCCCGCCCGGTGTGGTCGTTGTCGTCGGTGTCGTCGTGGGATCCGTCGGTGTGGTGGTGGGGGTCGTGGTCGTGCCCCCGCCGGAGTTGAGGACGTTCAGCACCGAGTTGTACGCGGCTTTCTTGTTCCCGTTGCCGTCGAACAGAAGCGGGCTTTCATTCGAGCGCCAGGAATCGCTGTCGCGCACGCCCCACACGGTGATGCCGACGCACCGCGCGACGTTCATGCACGCCTGGGTCAGCGCGGCGTACTGCGAGGTCGACGAGTTCGTGACGTCGACTTCGGTGAGCGCCACGTCGACGCCGAGCGCGGCGAAGCTGGAGATCGTGGTCTGGAGGTTGCTCGGGACCGAGCTGCCTCCGGTGAAGTGGGCCTGCAGGCCGACGCAGTCGATCGGGACGCCGCGGGACTTGAAGTCCCGCACCATGTTGTAGACGCCCTGGGTCTTGCCGTAGTTCCAGTTGTCGATGTTGTAGTCGTTGTAGCAGAGCTTGGTCGACGGGTCGGCCGCGCGCGCGGTCTTGAAGGCGACCTCGATCCAGTCGTTGCCGGTGCTCTGCAGGTTCGACGAGCGGCGGCTGCCGTCTTCGTTGAAGGCTTCGTTGACGACGTCCCAGTACGCGAGTTTCCCTTGGTAGTGGGCCATCACCTTCTGGATGTGGTTGATCATCGCGTTGCGGAGTGAACTGCCGCCCATGTTCTGCATCCAGCCCGGCTGCTGGGCGTGCCAGGCCAGGGTGTGCCCGCGGACCTTGGCGCCGTGGCCGACCGCCCAGTTGTAGATCTGGTCGCCGGAGGAGAAGTTGAACTGGTTCTGGTTGGGCTCGGTCGCGTCGGGCTTCATCTCGTTCTCGGGCGTCACCATGTTGAACTCGCGCGCGGCGATCGTGGTGTAGGCCGAGTTCCCGAGCTTGCTCGCGGCGATCGCGGTGCCGAAGTACCGGCCCGACTGCGCGGCCGCGGCGCCGAGGGTACTGGCCGCGGCGTCGGCGCCGGGAGCGGTCACCAGGACGGCGGCCGTCGCGGCGACGGTGGCCACTCCCGCCAATGCCCGGGTGGCGGGCGATCGCCACCATTTGCTGTGCGGTCCCGCCGAAGTTCTTGCCATCCGTGGTCTCCTTGCCGGCACGCGATGAAGTCACTTACCGCAAGCAGAAGAACACGGCGTCTCGCCGTGTCGCAAAGACTTTCGATCGACTTTCGAGGCCGGAGCCCGGGCAGGTGCGCGTGCGCCCGGCGGGGGAAGTGCCGCCTCAGCGGTGCCGCGCGTCGTCCAGGCGGCGAGCCTCGGCGGCCTGCTCGAACGGGGTGTCGCCGGCCGGGTGGCGGTCGCCCAGGCCGGCGAACAACGCGGCCACCTTGACGGAGTCGTGGTGAGTGGCCAGCTCGGCCAGTTCGGGGTCGGTGGCCGCGAGCACCTGCCGGAACCGGAGCTCGGCCAGCGGGCCGAGGCGGTCGTAGATCTGCAGGAACACCTTCTGGGCCCGGTCGCGCGCCCAGCCGGCGGGCAGCAGCTCGGCGGGCAGGTCCGGGTCGGTCTCGGGGAACCGCCGCCAGTCCACGCGCAGTTCGGTACGGGTGTGCAGCGCCTGCGCCGGGCTGATCAGGCCGGCGTCCAAGCCGGTGAGCACCTGCTCGTAGCGCTCGACGAACCCGTCGTACTCCCGGGCGAGCGGCTCGAGGTCGAACGCCGCGACCGCCGCGCCCGAGCCGGGAACCTCGGTGGCGCGGAAGACCGTCGCGCTGCGGAGGTCGAGCTCGCGCAGCGCGGTGAGCGCGGGTTCGGCCAGGTCGTGCGGGCTGACCCACACCCCGTCGTAGAGGGCGGCGAACCGCAGCACCCGCAGCCGCGACCGCAACGCCGTGCGCAGCCCCCGCTCCTGCTCCGGCACCGAGAACGTGACCACCGTCCACTGCCCGTCCCACGCGGGTGCGCTCGTGCCGAAGGTCAGCATCCGGTGCGTGCGCTCGATGATCACCTCGGACGTGCGCGCGGGGATGCCGTACGCGGTCGTCCGCCCGCTGCGCGACACCGTGAGCAGGCCGCGGGCGGCGAGCCGGCGGATCGCCGCCCGCGCGCTCGCCGGGCTGATGTCGAACTCGCCGAGCAGCTGCACCAGCGCGGCCGAGGGGATGTGCTCGTCGCGCCAGTACCAGAAGTCGCCGAGCAGGGACGTCAGCAGCAGCTGGGGCTCGGCTCCCTGCTGGGAGCGGGGCAGCGGCCCCGAGGGCGTCGCTGTCATCGCGCGCGTGCCTCTTCCGGGTTCGGGTCGGCGGCCGGCCGGGTGTGCCCGCCGCGGGTGTCCATGGTGGCAGTGCCGTCCGGGTGGCCGCTCCGAGGGGGTTGAATCACGCGACACATCATGCGACGATCGGCGCCAAGATAGCAACCAATTGATCCCTCGGGTTCCCGCGCCGCCTGCTCCGGGTGGCCTTCCTCAGGAAGAAACGACATGGGCTCCTCTCTTCGTCAATGGCGTCGAAGCTCGCTCGCCGCGGTCGCCGCCGGGCTCGTCCTGGCCGGCTGCACGGTCGAGGACGGCGCGGCCCCGGCGCCCACGGCCGCCGCGCTGACCGCCGACACCGCGTTGCACGACCAGCTGCCCCAGGCGGTCAAGGACTCGGGCGTCCTCCGGTTCGCCGGCGACTCCCACCCGCCGTACCGCACCGTCGGCCCGGACGGGAAGACCGTCACCGGCATCGACCACGACTTCCAGCAGGCGCTCGGCCAGCTCCTGGGCGTGCGCACGGAAACCACCATCGTCAGCGGGCTCCCGGCCGCGCTGCAGGGCATGCTCAGCGGCCGCTACGAAGCCTTCAACGGGCCGGTGAAGGCCACCGCCGAACGCGAGAAGCAGTTCGACACCGTCACGTGGATGACCACGCGGACCTCCTACGTGATCCCCGAAGGCTCCGCGGCGGGCATCAAGCAGGCCGCCGACCTGTGCGGCAAGCGCGTCGCCGTGGTCACCGCCAGTGTCGTGGAGGACCAGCTCGCCAAGCTGTCGAAGTTCTGCGAAGGCGCGCGGAAGCCGGCCGTGCAGGTGGTCGGGCTCGACGACACGAACGCCACCCTGCTGGCCGCGAAGTCCGGCCGCGCCGAGGCCGCCGGGATGACCCAGGCGGCCGCGATCGACGTGACCACCCAGCAGAAGGGGCAGTACGAGTACGTGACCCAGACCGAGGAGCAGGGCGCCACGAAGGACAACCTCGCGCTGTACACGCCGAAGGCCGGCAAGCTCGGACCGGTGCTGCAGAAGGCTTTCGAGGAACTCTTCCGCAACGGCACCTACACGCGGATCATGCACCAGTGGGGCCTCGGCGACGTCACGGTCCCGCAGCCGGTCTTCGACGCGGCGTCGGCGAAATGACCGCGGTGTCCACAGTGGAGGAAACGACGGCGCCCCCCGACGACGTCGCCGCCGCCCGCGGCCGGTTCCGCCCGCTGCGCTGGCTGTTCGTGCTCGTGCTGGCCGTGCTGCTCGCGCAGCTGGTCGTCTTCCTGGCCGGCAACTCCCGGTTCCAGTGGGACGTCGTGGTGAAGTACCTCTTCGAGAAGAGCGTCATGGCCGGCCTGGGCACCACGGTGCTGCTCGCGGTCGCGGCGATGGTGCTCGGCTCGCTGGCCGGTGGCGTGGTCGCGGCGATGCAGCTGAGCGGGTTCGGGCCCGCCCGCTGGGTGGCGACGCTGTGGGTGGGCCTCTTCCGCGGGATCCCGCCGCTGGTGCAGCTGATCTTCTGGTTCAACCTCGCCTACCTGCTGCCGAAGCTCTCGATCGGTATCCCGTTCGGCCCGGTGTTCGGCACGTGGGACGCCAACAGCGTCATCACGCCGCTGACGGCCGCGGTGCTCGGCCTGTCGCTGGTCGAATCGGCCTACCTGGCGGAGATCTTCCGCGCCGGGGTGTCGTCGGTCGACCCCGGCCAGCGCGACGCGGCCCGAGCGATGGGCTACCCGCCGGGCCAGACGCTGCTGCGGATCGTGCTCCCGCAGGCGATGCGCGTGATCATCCCGCCCGCGGGCAGCCAGTTCATCAACGTCCTCAAGGGCACCGCGCTGGTGTCGGTCATCGCGATGTCGGACCTGCTCCACTCGGTGCAGGTGATCTACAACCGCACCTACGAGATCGTGCCGATGCTGCTGGTCGCCTGCTTCTGGTACCTGGTCGTGGTCACCGTCCTGACCGCCGGGCAGCGCCGGCTGGAGCGCCGGTTCTCCCGCGGCCACCGGGACGTCCGATGACCGCCCCCGTGCTGCGGATCAGCGACGTCCGCAAGGAGTTCGGCCCGGTGACCGCGCTCGCGGGCGTCAGCCTCGACGTGCACGAGGGTGAGGCGGTCGTGGTGATCGGGCCGTCGGGCTCCGGCAAGTCGACGCTCGTCCGCTGCGCCCACCAGCTGGAGCCGATCGACGGCGGGGCGATGTACCTCGACGGCGAGCTGCTCGGCCACCGGCGCTCCCCGGGTGGCCTGCGCCCACTGACCGAGCGGCGGATCGCCGCCCAGCGCCGCCGGATGAGCATGGTCTTCCAGCAGTTCAACCTGTTCCCGCAGTTCACCGTGCTGCGCAACGTGACCGACGCGGCGATCCACGTCCACGGGCGCGATCGGTCCACTGTGGAGCGAGAGGCCCGTGAGCTGCTGGAGCGCATCGGGCTGGCCGGGCGCGAGGACCACTACCCGCGGCAGCTCTCGGGTGGGCAGCAGCAGCGGGTCGCCATCGCCAGGGCTGTGCTGGTCCGGCCGCGGATCATGCTGTTCGACGAGCCCACCAGCGCCCTCGACCCGGAACTCGTCGACGAGGTCCTTGCCGTTCTGCGAAACCTCGCCGCGGCGGGCACGACGATGGTCGTGGTCACCCACGAAATGGCCTTCGCCCGCGAGGTGGCCGACCGGTGCGTGTTCATGGAAGCGGGCCGGATCGTCGAGGAAGGGCCGCCGGGTGAGCTGTTCGCGCGGCCGCGGACCGAGCGGCTGCGGGCCTTCCTGTCCCGTCATCTGTCCGAAAAGGAGGGTGTTTCGTGATCACTGTCGGCGCCGTCGGCGACCTCATCCTGGACGAGCCGGACCCGGAATCGTTCCTCGCCCCGGCCGCGCCGGTGCTGCGGGGGATGGACCTGGCCATCGGGCACGTCGAGGTGCCGCACTCGACCACGGCGGTCTCGCGCAGCACCGACGTCCCGGCGCCCCCGTCGGACCCGGAAGCGCTGAAAGCGGTGGCCGATGCGGGCTTCGCCGTCGTCACCCTCGCGGGCAACCACGTCTGCGACGCCGGGGACGGCGGACTGGCCGACACCATCGCCTACTCCCGCGCGGCGGGGATGGTGACGGCGGGGGCCGGGCCGGACCTCGCGCAGGCCCGCCGCCCGGCGATCGTCGAGCGCGGGGGGCTGCGCATCGGCGTGCTGTCCTACAACTGCGTCGGCCCGCGCGACTCGTGGGCGACCTCCCGCAAGCCCGGCTGCGCGTACGTCCACGTCCTCACCCACTACGAGCTCGACCACGCGAGCCCCGGCGGGCCGCCGAAGATCTACACCTTCGCCGACCCCGACAGCCTCGAGGCGATGGCCGAAGACGTGCGCGCCCTGCGTGCCGAGGCCGACGTCGTGCTCGTGTCGCTGCACAAGGGCGTCGGGCACACCCCGGTCACGGTCGCGATGTACGAAGGCCCGGTCGCCCGCGCGGCGGTCGACGCCGGGGCGGACGCCGTGTTCTCCCACCACCCGCACATCATGCGCGGCATCGAGGTCCACCGAGGGCGGCCGATCTTCCACGGGCTGGGCAACTTCGTCACCGTCACCCACGCCCTCACGCCGGGAGCCGGCGTGGGCGCGGACGAGCTGCGCGCGTGGGCCGAGCGGCGGACCGAGCTCTACGGCTTCGCGCCGGACCCCGCCATGCCGTTCTTCCCGTTCCACCCCGAAAGCCGCAACACCGCCATCGCCTTCTGCCGTTTCGACGGAACCGGGTTGCGTGAAGCCGGTTTCGTCCCGTGCTGGATCGACGACCACGGCCGTCCGGTGCCGGTCGGCGGCACCGCGCGAGGCGAGGCCGTGACCCAGTACGTCGAGGACATCACCCGCGGGGCCCGGCTCAACGGCCGGTTCACCCCGCGCGGCACCGAAGTGCTCGTCGATCTCTCCGAGGGGGCTCCTTCATGACCGACCAGCCACTGGCCGGCCGCACCGTCGTCGACCTGACCACCGCGCTCGCCGGGCCGTACGCGACGCTGCTGCTCGCCGGGCTCGGGGCGACCGTGATCAAGGTCGAGAACCCGGCCACCGGCGGGGACTCCTCCCGCAACAACGCGCCCTACGTCGGCCGGGACGGGCTCAACCTCGCCCGGCGGCACGACGACGACCTGTCGGTGTCGATGCTGCTGCGCGGCCGCAACAAACTCAGCGTCACCCTCGACCTGAAGAACCCGCGGTCGCACGCGGTGTTCACCGACCTCGTCCGCGACGCCGACGTCCTGGTCGAGAACTACAGCCCGGGCGTCACCGACCGGCTCGGCATCTCCTACGCCCACGTCCGGGAGGTCAACCCCCGGCTCGTCTACACCTCGATCAGCGGGTTCGGCGCCCAGGGCGGCCCGGGCTCCGGCAAGGCGATGGACTCGATCATCCAGGCGCTGAGCGGCGTGATGATGACCGCGGGCGAGCCCGACGAAGGCCCGGTCCGGTTCGGCCTGCCGATCGGCGACCTGCTGGCGCCGCTGTTCGCCGTCGTCGGCACGGTGTCGGCGCTGCTGCAGGCCGAACACACCGGCGAGGGTCAGCATGTCGACGTGTCGATGCTCGGCGCGCTGACCTCGCTGGTCGCGTGCGAGCCGTTCGACGCTTTCGAGGCGGTCGGCCTGCCCCAGCGCACCGGCTCGATGGTGCCGCGGCTGGCGCCGTTCGGGATCCTGCCGGCGCTGGACGGCCACCTCGCGCTGTGCGCGCCGACCGACGCGTTCGCCCACGGCGTCCTCCGCGCGATCGGCCGGCCCGAGCTGGCCGGGGACGACCGCTACCGCACGCGCGACCAGCGCGTCGGCGCCGCCGACGAGCTCCACGACCTCATCCGCGAGTGGTGCCGGGTGCGGCCGCTGGCCGAGATCCTCGCCGCGTTCACCGCCGAAGGCGTGCCGGCCGCCGAGGTCCGCGAGCCGCGCGACGCCGTCCGCGACCCGCTGGTGCTGGCGCGCGAGGAGGTCGTGCCGCTGCGGCACCCGCGCCACGGGGACGTCGCCGACCTGGCCGGGACCGGCGTGCCGATCCGGTTCTCCGCCGCCCGCGTTTCGCTGGACCGGCCGGCGCCGGGGCTGGGGGAGCACAACGAGCACGTCTACCGCGAGCTGCTCGGCTACACCGAACAGCAGCTGGCGGACCTGGCCGCGGAGGCCGTGATTTGAGCGCCGTCGGGTACGTCGGCGCCGACGTACCGGTCGAGCTGATCACCGCGGCCGGCCTGCGGCCGCTGCGGCTGACCGGGAAGCCGGGCGAAGACAGCGCGGTCGGCGACCGCTACCTCGGCCGCGGCGTGGACCCGGTCGCCCGGTCGATCCTGACGCGGATCCTCGGCGGGGACTACGGGCCGCTCGAAGCCATCGTCGTCTCCCGCGACTGCGAAGCGTCGTTGCGCCTGTTCTACGCCTTGCGGGAGCTGCACCGGATCGAGCCGGCGCTGGGGCTGCCGCCGGTGCGCCTGGTCGACGTGCTGCACCTGCCGCACCACACGACCACCCGGTACGTCCACGCGAAGATCGCGCAGCTGCGCGAGTGGCTGGGCCGCTGGCGGCCGATCGGCGACGACGACCTCGCCGCGGCCATCACCGCGCACGACACCCTGCGCCGGTCGCTCGGCCGGCTCGCCGCCCACCGCCGGGCGAACCGCCTGAGCGGCACCCGGTTCCTCGAGATCGTCGCGGCGACCACCGCGGTGCCGGTCGCCGAGGCCATCGCGCTCGTCGAACGCGAGCCGGCCGTCGAAGGGCCCGAGGCCGAGGGGGTGCGGGTGTTCCTCACCGGCAGCTCCCACGACAGCCCTGCCGTTTACGAAACGGTCGAGCGCAACGGATTTCTCGTCGTGGGGGAGGACCACGACTGGGGCGAGCTGCTCTTCGCCCGGACCTGCGCGGCGCCGACGGAACTCGCGCTGGCCGAGCGCTACCAGCACAACGGCCCCGCCGCCCCGCGCGCGTCCATCCGGCAGCGGGCGGCGCACACCGCCGCGGCCGCACGCGCTTGCGGTGCGGAGGTGCTGTTTTCCTACGCGCGCGTGCACGACGACGCACCGCCGTGGGACTTCCCGGAACAGCGGGCCGCGACGGGACTGCCCGCGGTCCTGGCCGAGCGTCAGCCCTACGGCGAACTGACCGGCGAAGCGCTGGCGGCGCTGGGTGCGGCGGCATGAGCGCCCGGCTGACGTCAGCGACCACCGCGACCGCCCACCAGCGCGAGTGGTTCGCCCGGGTGCGCGCCGCCGAGGGGCCCCTGGCCCTGGTCAACGCGGACGCGCCGCAGGAGATCTTCCGCGCGATGGGCATCCCGTACGTGGTCAACCAGTGGTGGGCCTCGATCGTCGCGGCGAAACGCCAGACCCAGCGCTACCTCGGCCTGCTGCGCGAGCGCGGCTACCCCGACTACATCGAGCAGTACAGCGCCACGTCGCTGGCGTCGGCGTTCGAGACCGATCCCGGCCAGGCGCCGTGGGGCGGGCTGCCGAAGCCGTCGATCGTGCTCGGCGAGACGACCGGGGACGCGTCCCGCAAGATCTTCGACGTCTGGGACGCGCAACCCGGGGTCACCTACTACGCCCTGGAAAGCGCGGCGGAGAACGAGGTCCCGCAGCGGTGGTGGGAGCTGATGCCGCACCGCTGGGAGGAGGCGATCGGCAGCGACCGCCTCGACCTGCTGACCGGCGAGCTGACCGGGCTGATCTGTTTCTTGGAACAGACCACCGGACGGGTGTTCTCCGAGACGCGGTTCCGCGAAGTCCTGGCGCTGGTGAACGAGCAGCAGGAGTGGAACCGCCGCACCCGTGACCTCATCGCGGCCGCCCGGCCGTGCCCGATCGCCGTCACCGACGGCATCCCGAGCGTCATGGTGCCCCAGTGGCACCGCGGCACGGAGTGGGCGCGCGACGCCGCACGGGCGTTCCACGACGAGGTGCGCGACCGGATCGACGCCGGGGTCGCGGCGTGCCCGGACGAGCGGCTGCGGCTGATGTGGGTCGGCCGCGGGCTGTGGTTCGACCTCGACTTCTACCGGCGGTTCCAGGAGTCGCACGGCGCGGTCTTCGTGTGGTCGATGTACCTGGCCATCGCCGCGGACGGCTACCTGCGCTACGGCGACGACCCGCTGCGCGCGCTGGCCGCCCGGTTCGCCGCCTTCGGCGACCAGCTCTACACCCCGCCGTGGTCGGCGGAGTGGTACGTCAAGGAAGCCCGCCACCACGGCGTCGACGGCGTGGTCCACCTGGTCTCCGACGACGCCCGTGGCAGCTACTTCACGACCCGGGCGCTGCGGGCGGCGGGCATCCCGGTGCTCGAACTGCCCGCGGACAACGTCGACGCCCGCACCGGAGCCGAGCTGACCGCGCGGATGACCGCGTGGCTCGACGGACTGACCTGACCGTCCGAAAAGGACAGGAGTGTTTTCATGGGCACCAGGATCACCCTGCTGGCCGCGGCCGTGGTCGCCGCCGCCGCACTTCCTGCCACCGCCCACGCGGCGGAACTCTGCGTGGGCTCGGCGACGTGCGTCGGCGGGCAGCTGAGCGACGGCACGCCGTA
The DNA here is from genome assembly GCF_046548815.1 of Amycolatopsis sp. cmx-4-83. Lineage (NCBI taxonomy): Bacteria > Bacillati > Actinomycetota > Actinomycetes > Pseudonocardiales > Pseudonocardiaceae > Amycolatopsis > Amycolatopsis sp. cmx-4-83. Next base: position 681,850 of record NZ_JAEBEF010000003.1, read on the forward strand.
CAGCTTCGCCAAACCCGCGCGGTGGAACGGCGCCGTGCTGGTCGACCTGGACTTCGCCGCGGGCGGGCTGTCGAGCGCGCTCACCGCGAGCCTCCTGGGACGCGGCTACGCCGTGGGCGGCACCACCCGCACGGTCACCGGCTGGAACATCGCGCGGGCCATCGACAACCAGGCGGCGGCGCTCGGCCGCTTCGAGACCGCGTTCGGCCCCGCCCGGTACGCGATCGCCGAAGGCCGCTCGATGGGCGGGATGGTCGCCGCCGGCGTCGCGCAGGTGTACCCCGGCCGGTTCGACGCGGCCGTGCCGATGTGCGGCGGCCTCGGCGGCGCGGTGGGGCAGTGGAACCAGAAGCTGGACACCGTCTTCACGCTCAAGACCCTGCTGTTCCGGAACACGGCCCTCCCGGTGACCGGCATCCCCGCCGACGTCCCCGGCACCCAGCAGCAGTGGATCTCGGCGGTGACCGCGGCGCAGGCGACCCCGGCGGGCAAGGCGCGCATCGCGCTCGCGGCGGCGATCGGCCAGCTGCCGGGCTGGGGCCTGGCGCCCGACGGCACGACGACCCCGGTGCCGACCACCGCCGACGGCGTCGAGGAGGGGATGTTCCTGGCGCTGGCGGGCGGGCCGCTGCCCTACGTCGGGCAGGCGGTGAGCAGCCGCCGGGCGATCGAGCAGCTGGCGGGCGGGAACCCGTCGTGGAACACGGGGGTCGACTACGCGCGTCAGCTCACGACGGCGGCCCCGGAGCAGCGGGACACCGTGCGGCGGCTGTACGAACGCGCGGGGCTCGACCTGCGCGCCGACCTCGGCCGGCTCGCCGCCGAACCCCGCGTGTCCGCCGACCCGGTGGCGGTCCGCTACCTCGAGCGGGGCATCGTGTTCACCGGCGACCTGCGGATCCCGGTCCTCACCGTGAACGGCACCGGCGACCAGATCTCGACGGTGGCCCAGCAGGAGTCCTACGGCGCCTTGGCCCGCCGGCCGTCCCTGCTCCGCCAGACGTACGTCCGGACGGCCGGCCACTGCACGTACACGACCGGCGAGCAGCAGGCGGCGATCGACCGGACGCTGACCCGGCTGCGCACGGGCCACTGGCCCGACACGGCACCCCGGACGATGAACGAGCTGGCGACCGCCGCGGACGGCGTGCCAGGGCGTTACCTGCCCTACACGCCGCCGCGGTTCAACCGGATGTACCCCGCGGCCGGCTAGCGCCGCTTGCCACAGGTCGTCCGACAGCCGGACCCGAACAACCCCAATGGGGTTGTTTCATCTTGGTTGTGGCTGGTGGCAGTGGTTTGGTGGGCGTGTCTGGGTTGTGTGGCATGAAGCCCTCGGCAAGATCGAGATGTGAGTCAATCACCCGCCGAGGGCTTCGGCCCGATTTCTTACCAGGTCACCCTGCCGTTGTCGCGGCAGACCCTGGGCATGGTCGCCGACTTGATCCGTGCCCGGCGGCGTCGGTTGCGTTCCCGTTGGCGCAAAGCCGGCCCGGGCGGGCAGGCGCTGGTGGTGCTGCAACACGACCCGCGCCTGGCCGATCTGGGCGGCGGCATGAGCGTGTCGGCCTCGACGGTGCGGCGCTGGGTGCTGGAAGCCATCGCCTTGCTCGCCGCCCGCGCATCCCGGCTGGAGCGGGTGCTGCGGCGATTGGCCGCCGGTAAGGCGGGGGTGGTGCTGGTGGACGGGACTGTGAACCGGACCCGCCGCCGCACCGGCCAGGCGAACCGGGCCAACTACAGCGGCAAAGCGGACAAGGAGTTCCAGGGCCGGCACAAAGACGTTCGTGCCACCGTGACTGCACAGTCTGCGGCGGGGTATGCGAGCAGATCGTGCTGGCTCCCCACAAGGCCGAGGCCAACCGGCCGTTGACCAAGGCTCAGCAGCAGGCGTTCGCGGCGATGCGCTGGGCGGTTGAGGGCGGCTTCGCCGTCCTCAAACCTGGCGCATCCTCGACAAAGCGTCCGGCCCGCCCACACCTGAGCCATTACCAAACCCGATCAACCCACCCTGACCGGCTCGAACCACGATGAAACAACCCCGATGTGGCGTTGGGTGCGTCAGACGCACCCAACGCCACATCGGGGCGCTTGCCCGGGACGCTAGCGCTGCAGCGTCAGGAGGCCCGGCCGCCACGGGAGCTGGTCGTACGGGCCGCTCGCGTTGGGGGACTTGCCCTGGTAGAGGAGCTGGAGGTTGCAGGGGTCGATGGTCTTGGTCTGGTCGGGGTTGGTGCGGACGAGGTCACCGTGGCTGATGTCGTTGGTCCAGGAGGCGCCGCTGTTGGCCTTGCCGGCGAACGGGTTGCTCTCGCTCGCGGCCTGCGGGGTCCACGAACCGCCGAGGCTGCTGGCGGTGAAGGAACGGAAGTAGCGGCCGTTCGCCCCGATCGCCTCGACGATCATCAGGTACTGGTTCTGGCCCTGGACCTTGTAGACCTCGACCGCTTCGAAGAGGTTGTTCGTCGAGTCGCTCATGACGGTCGTGTAGTTCGCGCCGAAGCTGCCGGGGAAGTTGCCGATCGGCATGCTGGCCCGGTAGATCTTGCCGTTGTCACCGGCGAAGAACAGGTACATGTTCGAGCCGTCGGCGATCAGGGTCTGGTCGATCGGGCCGGTGCCGGAGCCGGAGATGCTGCCGGTGAACAGCGGTTGCGGCGACGACCAGCCGTTGGGGTTGGTGGGGTCGCTCGACGTCCGGTAGATGAACGGCCAGGCACCCCACTGGTAGGCGAGCACCCAGATGTTCTTCGGCGCGAAGTAGAACAGCGTGGGTGCCACGGTGCTCTGGTTCATCCCGGTCTGGCCGGCCGAAGCCATGTCGGACCAGTTCGTGAACGGCGTGAAGGCCATCGAGCCGTAGGTCGAGCCCGAGACGTTCGACGCGTAGACGAGGTGCTTGCCGTTGTAGACGACGTTGGTGAAGTCCTTCAGCGAGACCCACCCGTTCTTGGGTGTCGCCAGCACGCCGGACGAGGACCAGCGGTAGGTCGACGGGAGCGAGCAGGTGCCGCCGGGCGTGGTCGAGGTCGTCGGGGTCGTCGGGGTGGTCGAGAGGCCCGTCCACTTCTGGTTGCTGCCGCCGTGGCACGTCCACACCGTGACCGCGGTGCCGTTGGCCGTGCCGGCCCCCGTGACGTCCAGGCAGAGCCCGGACTGCACGCCGACGATCGTGCCGTCGGAGTTCAGCCGCCACTGCTGGTTGGCGCCGCCGTGGCACGTCCAGATCTGCACGCGGGTGCCGGCGGTCGCGCCGCCGGGGACGTCGAGGCACTTGGAGCCGAACACCGTCAGCAGGCCGGCGGCCGTCGACGTCCACTGCTGGCCCGCGCCGCCCGAGCAGTCGTAGATCTGCAGGGTGGTGCCGTCGGTCTGGTTGGCGTTGGGGACGTCCAGGCACCGGCCGGAACCGACGCCGTGCAGGGCGCCGGTGGAGTCGGCCAAGGCCGGCCCCGCCCCCAGCGTCACCGCGGTCACCACCGCCGCCGTGACCGTCGCCGCGGCGGCGAGCGCAGCGATCCTGCGGCTCGTGCTTCGTCTGTTCATGTCGACCTTCTCCCGGTCAGCTGCCTGACTGTTATCGCTAACATCCGCGGGACAGCCTGAGCTTCCGCGTCGACGGTTGTCAATCGGTGCGGCCGGGGTTCCGGGAAGCCGGCCGCCGGTCCGGGTGGCGGCGCACCTCAGGGGCGCGATCTTGTGTCCACAAAGGACGAAACCGTCGTGAAAGTTACATGCGCGCGGGGCCCGGATGTCCTTTTGTCGAGCTAGATTCCGAAAGTTTCGCGAGAATACCGGAGACCGCGCCCGGGCGCTACGGCGCGCGAGAACCCCCTCCGGGACGATCGGCCCCGGAGGGGGTTCGAGCGGGGGAACTCAGGCGCAGGAGGCGCCGTTCAACGTCGGCGACCCGAAGGGCGGTGCGCTGCCGGTGTAGTTCGCGTTGTAGCCGATCGTGGCGGTGGCGCCCGTGCCCAGCGTTCCGTTCCACGCCGCGTTGGCGACCTGGACGACGTCGCCGGTGTCGGTCCAGGTTCCGTTCCAGCCTTGGCTGACGGTCACGCCCGGGGCGGAGAAGGTGAGCGTCCAGTGATCGACCGACGTCCCGCGGTTCTCGATGACGATCTCGCCGGTGTACCCCGTCGACCACGTGCTGACCACCCGGTGCGTGACCTTGCAGCCGCCCGAGGGCTGCGGGGTCGTGGTGGTGGGCGTCGTCGGAGTGGTGGGGGTGGTGGTCGGCACCGGGCCGGCCGCGACGGCGAGGTCGTAGGCCCGCTGCGGGACGAACTGGCCGGCCGTGGCGAGGCAGCCGTCCGCCTCACCCGGCGGCTTGACCCAGAGGAAGGCGGCGATCCGGCTGTCGCCGGTCTGGTCGGTGCTCGGGGTGCCGATCGCGCGGCCGGCGGGGTCGCACCACTCGCTGCCCTGCGGCCCGTTGCCGTTGCGGCTCGTGTCGACCACCGCCTTCAGCCGCGAGTCGCCGACCTGGTCGAGGACCGCCTTGTCGTAGGCGACCTCGTCGCCGGTCGCGCGGTAGTTGGACACGTTGGTCGAGATGCCGTCGGCGCTGTTGGACACGTCCGCGGCCCGCAGCCGCGCCGCGGCGTCGCCGGGGGAGAGCCAGGCGGAGTGGCCGATGTCGAAGTACACCTTCGCCTGGGACGAGCCGGCCTTGAGCCGCTTGCCCGCGTACGCGATCGACGCGGTCGTCTGGCTCTGCTGGTCGCCGCTCTGGCAGCTGGTCATGAGCGCGAGCACGTCGGGTTCGAGCACGATCGCCGCGGGGCGCCCGGCCAGGCCGGCCGCCACCTGGTCGATCCACGCCCGGTAGGCGTCGTGCGACGGCGCGCCGCCGCCGCTGGCGCCGCCGCAGTCGCGGTTGGGGATGTCGTAGACGACCAGGATCGGGATCTTCCCGGCGGCGGCCGCGGCCCCGGTGTAGGCGTCGACCTCGCCGCGCACCGCCGAGGTGTTCGTGGTGGTGAACCACCTCGCCTGCGGCACCGCGGCCACGCGGTCGCGGATGACCGCGGCGCGCGAGTCGCCGGGGTTGGCCGCGACCCACTTGGCCGCGTTGGTGCCGGGGTCGGTGTAGAACGCGGAGCCCGCCGCCTGCGCACCCGCCCACGTGGTCGTGGCGACGACCCCGGTCACGGCCAGCGCGGCGAGCGCGCCGGCTGTCACTGTCCTGCTTCGCATGCACTTTCTCCTTCGAACGGATCGCCGGAACGAAAGTGCTGGGAGCGCTCCCATCAGTCCAGCACTGTAGCCGGACGGGCTGAATCGGGAAAGAGGCAGCCGGGTGCCTGCGGTCGTCGTCCTACTGTCCACTTCGGAGGTCGTCGTCGTGGCGGAGCTGCTCGTTCACCCAGATCGCGACCTGGGTCCGGTTGCCCAGCCGCAGCTTGGTGAAGATGTGCTCGAGGTGGGTTTCCGCGGTCCGCCGCGAGATGACCAGGTGCACGGCGATCTCCCGGTTGGTCAGTCCGTTCGCGACGAGCCCGGCGATCTCGGACTCCCGCCGGGTCAACGGCGGCAGCACCACGACACCGCCGGTCGGCGGGCGCTCGGTGGCCAGCACGTCGTGCAGGTTCGCCCGGTGCCCTTCGCCGGACAGCTCCTCGAACCGCGCGTCACCGAGCGCACCGCGGGCGGCCTTCACCGCTTCCCGGTGCGGCAGGGCGACGGCCACGTCGGGCTCGGATCCGCACTGGTCCCACAACGCCGCCGCCGCGCCGAACAGCCGGGCCGCCCGCCGCCAGTCCTCGCGCCGGGCCGAGACCCACGCCAAGCCGTCCACCCGGTACGCCGCGGAGAGCAGGTCGGGACCGCGCAGATCGATGTCCAGCGCGTCGCGGATCGCGCGTTCCCCGGTGCCGAGGTCACCGCCGTAGCAGACTTCCACCACGCCGAGGCCGAACAACGCCATCGAGCGGTAGGAATCGTCCTGCGCCGCTTCGCACAATCGCCGCATGCCTTCGAGCAGCAGTCGCGCACCCGCGAGGTCGCCGCGGTAGGCCATCGACACGCCTTGGATGAACATCGGGTGCAGCTGCTGCCGGACCTGGCCGCGCGCCTCGAACAGCCGGACGGCTTCGGCCGCGTGCTCGATGGCGTGCGGCTCGACCGCGAGCATCGCGACGAACGCCCGTGCGTGGCAGAGGTAGGGCGCCGCGTCTTCGTCACGGACGGCCTCGGCCCGCGCCAGCCGCTGTCGCGCTCCGGGCAGGTCCGCGTGCAACGCCGAGCACAGCGCGGCTACGGCTTGCCCCCGGGAGCGGCCCGCGGCCTCGGCGGGCATGGCCGCGAGCGCCCGGTCCGTCCACTCCCGGACCTCCCACACGGCACCGCGGGCCAGCCAGTATTCGAGCACGCTCGTCGCCATCCGCAACGCGATCACGGCTTCCCCGCCGGTACGCAGTGACCACGACAGCGCCGCGCGGATGTCGGCGTGGCCGGCGGACAGCCGCGCGAACCAGTCGTCGCGCCGGGGACCCAGCCACTCGGCGCCCGCTTGCTCCAGGAGCCGGGCGTGGTAGTCGCGGTGCCGCCGGGCCGCGACGTCCGCGGCGCCGGTCTCGGCCAGCCGTTCCTGACCGAACTCACGCAGGGCGTTCAGCATCTTGTAGCGGACGCCGGCCGCGCCCTCGACGCGCAGCAGCACCGACTTGTCGACCAGACCGTCCACCGCGTCCAGGACGTCGGCGGGCCCGTCGACGGCCGGCAGCTCGAACGGACCGGCGAACACCGAACAACGCTCCCAGACCTCCCGCTCGAGGTCGGTGCACAGGGCGTAGCTGCCCTCGACGGTCGCCCGCAAGGTGCGGTGCCGCTCGGGCAGCGACCTCGCCCCGGTGGTCAGCAACGTCAAGCTCGCGCTCACCCGGTCGGCGATCTGCCGCGGCGACAAGGCCCGGATGCGGGCGGCGGCCAGCTCGACGGCGAGCGGCAGCCCGTCCAGCTGCCGGCACACCTCCGTCACCGGGCCGACGTTGTCCCCGGTGAGCCGGAACGACGGCAGCACCGCCGCCGCCCGGTCGGCGAAGAGCCGGACGCTGCCGTAGGCCATCGCCAGCTCCGGGGTCCCGGCGGTCTCCGGCGGCACCGCCAGCGGCGCGACCGGCAGGACGTGCTCCCCGGCGACGCCGAGCGAGCTGCGGCTGGTCGCCAGGACGCGGACGCCGGGGCAGCGCCGGAGCAGGGACAGGACGAGGCCGGCGCAGCTGTCGACGAGGTGCTCGCAGTTGTCCAGCAGCAGCAGGACGTGCCGGTCCCGCAGGTGCGCGACCACGGCGTCGCGGACCGGCCGGCCGGCGGTGTCGTGCAGGCCGAGGCAGTCGGCCAGCGTGCGGGTGAGCAGGCTCGCTTCGCTCAGTTCGGCGAGGCTGACCACGACCACGCCGTCCGGGAAGGCGTGGGTCATCGAGCTGGCGACACGGCCGGCGAGCCGGGTCTTGCCCACTCCGCCGGGGCCGGTGAGGGTGACCAGGCGGGCCGTTTCGAGCAGGCCGCGCACGTCGTTCTCGTCGCCGGTGCGGCCGACGTAGCTCGTCAGCTGCCCCAGCTCCACCGCGCCGTGGTCGTCCACCGCACACATCGTGATCGAATCCGATGCGGGTGTCCACTTGGGTTGACGAATACGTAGTTCTCCCGACGCGTCGGGCGGGGTCCGCCGAGCAGACTCGGCGCGCCCGGCGATGCCCGCTCCGCTCCGGAGGTCGACGATGACCACGTCCCAGCCGATTCCCGGCCCCGCCGCGGCGGCGATCGCCCGGGCGATCGTGGCCGGCGTCCGGCACGCGGTGCCCGAGCACGCGCCGCTGTTCGACGCGGACGCCACGGCGTTCGCCGGCACCCTGGTGGCGAATCCCCGCGCGGGCACGTCGTCCGGGGCGGGCGCCTTCCGCCGGGCCGGCGTCGCCGAGCACGCGGCGGGCGGCGAACTCGACCGGCTCGTCCGCGCCTACCAGGCCGGTGGCCGGTGCGCCCTGCCGGTCGTGGCCGCGTTGAGCCACCGCGCCGGTGCCGGCGTCGTCGGGTCCGGTGTGGAGGCGGTGCTGCGCTGCGTCGACGTCCTGATCGGACTCTCGACCGAGGCCTACCGGGCGGCGCAGCGCGCGGCGGTCACCGACGTGCGCGCGGACCTGCTGCACGCGCTCCTCGCCGGTCAGGGGTGGGCCGACCTGGCCGGGCGCGCGAACTGGCCGGTGCCGGAGCGCGTCGTCGCCGTCGTCGTGGCGCCCGGTGCGTGCGTCGGCCCGTTCGGCGCCGAGGTGCTGGCCGACCTGAGCGCCGCGAGCCCGTACCTGGTGCTGCCCGCGGACACCGACCCCGGCCGGGTCGTGGGCGGCACGCCCGCGGCGACCGGCCCGGCCGTGCCACCGGCCCAGGCGGCGACGTCGCTGCACTGGGCCCGGCGGACGTGGAACCTGCGCCGCCGCGGCCTGGCGGCCCGCGACCCGGTCGTCCACTGGACGGACCACGTGGTGACCCATTGCCTGCTCGCCGACGAATCGCTCACCGGCGCCCTCGCCGCGCGCAGCCTCGCGCCACTGTCCGGGCTGCCACCGAAAACGCGCGACAAGCTCGTCGTGACGCTCCACGCCATGCTCGACGCCCGGGGCGGCGCACCGGAGATCGCCGCGCGGCTGGGGGTGCACCCGCAGACGGCCCGCAACCGCACGCGCCGGCTGCAGGCCCTGTTCGGCAGTCGCCTGGAGGACCCCGAGGAGCGGTTGAGCCTGCGCATTGCGGTGCGCGCGGACCGCGTCGGTATATAGCACTGCCTTTGCGGAAAGCACAAGGACATCCCCGGACGTGAATCGTGTCCGGGCACGAAATCGCCTCTTGATCTTCGTGCCCGGAGACCGGAACGAGTATTTCCCCGCGAAGCGAAACCGGCCCGTGATCTTCCCCGGCGTACGGAGTACTGTTCGGGCACCAATCGGACTCGGGGAAGTGGAGCGATGTCGGAACGATCGCCTGCACAGCATCGGGAAGAACGTGAGTCGGTCGGCCGGGCCGTGATGGGAGTGCTGGTCACCGCCGTTGTCGCCGGGGCGATCTGGACCACCGTGTCCTTGCTGGTTTCGGGCGGGCAGGCGATCTTCGTCGCCGTGGCGGGTGCGGTCACCGGGATCGCCACCTGCGTCGCCGTGTTCTTCGCCCTGCGCCGGGGTGACCAGGTCGCGCGGGCGGCAGCGCAGGCCGAGGCTGCGCGCGACGAAGCCGGGCAGGTGCGCGAATCCGCGCAGTCGGGCAGCCGTGAACTGGCCTGGCTGCTCGATCGGACGGTGCCCGAGGCGGTCCGGCGGCTGCGCAGCGGCTCGGCCGCGGACAGCGTGCTCGCCGAAATCCCGCGTCCCGCCGACGAATTGCACGAGCGCACCCTCCGGCTGCTGATCGACGAGATCGCCACCGGTGAACGCCGCCGCGCCGCCGCGACCGCCGCCTGCGCGAACGCCGCGGGCCGGCTGCAGGCGCTGGCGACCAGCACCCTCGCGGACCTGCGCGAAATGGAGAACCGGTCCTCCGACGCGATGCTCGGGGATCTGCTGAAGGTGGACCACACCACCGCGCAGGCCGGCCGGCTCGCCGACAGCATCGCCGTGCTCACCGGCGCGCGCTCGGGCCGCCGCTGGACGAAACCGATCCGGATGGAGAGCATCCTGCGCGGTGCGCTCGGCCGCATCGGCGCATATCAGCGGGTTCGCGTGCATTCCGCGAGCGGGGTCGCCGTCGTCGGTTACGCCGCGGAAGACGTCATGCACGCGCTCGCCGAACTGATGGACAATGCCACGAAGTTCTCGGCGCCGTCCGAAGAAGTGCACGTTTATGTCGAAGATCTGCACAACGGGGCAGTCATCACCATCGAAGACGGTGGCCTCGGGATGAAGGCGCAGGCCCTCGTCCGCGCCGAGCGCGCGGTGTCCCTCGACGAGCCGCTCGACCTGACCGCGATGTCGGGGACGCGGCTCGGGCTCGCCGTTGTCGGCTGCCTGGCGCGCAAGCACCAGCTGCACGTCTTCTTCCGCCCGTCCTCGCGCGGCGGGATCGGGGTCGTCATGCGGATCCCGACCCAGCTGATCACGCAGCCGCGCCCGGATGTCCTGCCGGAGAAGGAAGAGCAGCCCGCCGCCGTCGCGTGGCCGGGGCCCGACACGAGCCACGAAATCACCGGTGACCTCATCGAGCCGTCGGAACTGCCGAAGCGCTCGCGCGGGCAGACGCTGACCGCCGCGTCGCGCCGGCCGCCGTCGCCCACGCCGAGCACGGCCCGGGCCGAGCGGGACACCGGTTCCCGGTTCGGTGCCTTCCAGCAGCGGCGCAGCGGCGGTCCCACGCCGTCGCACCGCGCCGCCACCTCGGCGGAGACCGGCGAAGACGCGTGACCTCCCACACCCGACCCCGCCAGATTGGAGCGAGGGGACCCGCCTGCCCGGTCCCCGGATTCGATGACTGATTCGGACAAGAGCCTCGAATGGCTCCTCGAGAACCTCGTCGGCAACACCGCCGGCGCGTGTCACGCCCTCGTGCTGTCGCGTGACGGCCTGAAGCTCTGCCACACGCAGGGACTCACCGTCGACCGCGCCGACCAGCTGGCCGCGATCGCGGCCGGGGTCCAGGCGCTGGCGCACGGCGCGTCGGTCGAGTTCGGCGACGGCACCGGCGGCGTGCGCAACTCGATGACCGAGTTCCACGGCGGGATCCTCTTCATCGTCGAGGCCGGGGTCGGCTCGCACCTGGCCGTGATCGCCACCGAGGACGCCGACGTCGGCCTGATCGGGCACAACATGGACGAGCTGGTGGAGCAGATCGGCTCGGTGTTCACCGCTCCGCCGCGGTTCGCGGCGGCCGACCAACCGGCTTCGTGACGCGTTCGGCGCTCGACGGAGAAGACCCGGACCGGCTCTACACGGTCACGGGGGGACGCAGCAGCGCGGACGACATCGACCTCGACCTCGTCACGTTGATCGTCAGCGAATCGGAGCCGTCCGCGGGGATGCAGTCCGAGCACGTGCGGATCCTGCGGATCGCCGAGAAGCCGACGTCCGTCGTCGAGCTGTCGTCCTACCTGGCGCTGCCGGTGAGTGTGCTCAAGATTCTGCTCGCGGACCTGCTGGCCACGGGCAAGGTGTCCGCCCGACATCCGTCGTCGGCCCAGGCCGCGGGACGGACCTCCGACTCGGAATTCCTCAAGAAGGTGCTCGTTGGACTCCGCAATCTCTGAAGTAGAAGAACGGCAGCCACTGGCCGACAGCGCGAGTGACGGCCTGAAGATCGTCGTCGTCGGCGGCTTCGGCGTCGGGAAGACGACGATGGTCCGGTCGGTCAGCGAGATCCGGCCGCTGAGCACCGAAGAGACGATGACGCAGGCCGGCATCGGCGTCGACCACACCCGCGGGGTGCAGGGCAAGACGACGACCACGGTCGCGTTCGACTTCGGCCGGATCAGCCTCGACGAGCAGATGGTGCTCTACCTGTTCGGGGCGCCCGGCCAGGAACGGTTCTGGTTCCTCTGGGACAGCCTCTTCGCCGGCACCCTCGGTGCGGTCGTCCTGGTCGACGCCCGGCGGCTGGCCGACTCGTGGTACGCGATCGACCGGCTCGAGCACCACGGGACGCCGTTCATCGTGGCCCGCAACAACTTCGGCCCGCCGAAGCACAGCCTCGACGACGTCCGCGCGGCGCTCGACCTGGCCGAGGAGGTCCCGCTCGTCGACTGCGACGCCCGCGACCGGGACTCGTCCAAGCAGGTGCTGATCTCGCTCGTCGACCACCTCTACACCCTGTCCAAAGTCCGGGAGGGCGCATCGTGACCGGTTTCCAGACCAGCACCCCGCCGGAGACGGTCCCCGCCGCGGACCGGGTCCGGTTGTACGGACCGGAGTTCCAGAAGGATCCCGCGGCGTTGTACGCCCGGATCCGGCGGGAGTACGGCGGCGTCGTCCCGGTCCTGCTCGACGGCGACATCCCCGCGTGGCTGCTCACCGGCTACCGCGAGATCCACCAGGTGTGCCAGGACTCGCAGCTGTTCGCCCGCGACAGCCGCCGGTGGAACCAGTGGGACAACGTCCCCGACGACTGGCCGCTGCTGCCCTACGTCATGCACAACCCGTCGGTGATGTTCACCGAAGCCGCGGAGCACCGCCGGCGGGCGGGCGCGATCGGCGACGCGTTGTCCGCGGTCGACCAGTTCGACCTCGGCTCGCACTGCGAACGGATCGCGGACAGCCTGATCGACGAATTCGCGGGTAGCGGCGAAGCCGACCTGATCGCCCAGTTCGCGCAGCGCGCGCCGCTGCTGGCGATCGCGAAGATGTACGGCATGCCCGACTCGGAGGCCCCGGCCCTGGTGCGGGACGTCGCCCTGTCCCTCGACGTCGGCCCCGAGGCGCTGCCCGCGTACGTCCGGGTGCAGGAGGCGATGGCGCGGCTGGTGGGCGTGAAGCACGAGCGGCCGGGCGCCGACGTCCCCACGACCATGATGCGGCACCCGGCGGACCTGACCGACGACGAGGTCGTCCAGGACCTGCTGGTGGTGACCGCCGCGGCCCAGCAGCCGACGGCGAACTGGATCGGAAACACGATCCGGCTCATGCTGACCGACAGCCGCTTCGCGATGACGCTGTCGGGCGGCCGGGGCAGCGTCGGGCAGGCCCTCAACGAGGTGCTGTGGCACGACACGCCCACGCAGAACTTCATCGGCCGGTTCGCGTCCCGCGACACCGTGCTCAGCGGCGTCCGCGTGCGCCAGGGCGACCTGCTCGTGCTGGGCCTGGCGGCCGGCAACGCGGACCCGCACGCCCGCCCGGACGCGGCATACGGCGCCCTCGGCAACCACGCCCACATGTCGTTCGGCCACGGCGAGCACGGGTGTCCCTATCCGGCACCGGAAGTGGCCGAGGTGATCGCCCGGACCACGGTCGAGGTCCTGCTGGACCGCCTGCCCGACCTGGAACTCGCTGTTCCGGCGGGCGAGCTGGTGTGGCGGCCGTCGGTGTGGATGCGCGGACTGGAGAGCTTGCCGGTGACCTTCACCCCGGTCCACGTCGGTGGACCGGGGGCGTGGTGACCTGTCTCGGTGGCTAGGCGGGGGTGAACGTCACCGGCAGGGAAGCCGGGCCGCGGGTGAACACCCCTCGCTCGGCCGGCGCCGCGCCGTCGGCCAGGCGCAGGTCCGGCATCGCGTCGAGCAGCTGGTTGACGCCCACCTCGATCTCCGTCTTCGCCAGCAGCGCTCCCACGCAGAAGTGGCGGCCCAGTGCGAAGGACAAGTGGCTGGCCGCCGCGGAAAAGGCCGTGTCGGTCGGGAGGTCCGTGCGGAAGATGTCGAACGCGCCGGGGTTGGCGAAGCGGCGCGGGTCGCGGTTCGCGGCGCCGATCAGGCACGTCACCGTGCTGCCCGCCGGGATCGTCTCGCCGGCGATCTCGACGTCTTCCGCGGGCTGGCGCATGATCATGTGCACCGGCGGCGTGTAACGCAGGGTTTCGGCGAAGGCCTTCGGGATCAGCTCGCGGTCGGCGCGCACGGCGGCCAGTTGCTCGGGGTGCTCCAGCAGGTTGCGGAACAGCGAGGCGATCGCCTTGTCGGTGGTCTCGCCGCCCGCGGCCAGCAGCAGGCTGCAGAACGCCTTGATGTCCTCGTCGCTCATGGTGGTGCCGTCCACCTCGGTGGCGCACAACGTCGAAAGCAGGTCGTCGCCGAGGTTCGCCCGGCGGTCGCGGATGATCGGCAGCATGTACGCGGCCAGCTCGTCGTGGGTTTCGAGCCCGGCGGCGGTCACCGCCTCGTCCTGGCTGAGGTTGCCGAGGAACGCGATGATCGCGGTGTACCACCGCTGGAACCGCTCGTGATCGCTCGGGTCGAGGCCCAGCATGTCCACGATGACGTTGATCGGGAAGTGCCGGGCGTAGTCCCCGACGAGGTCGGCCGAGCCGCGGCCGCGGAAGGTGTCGATGAGCTGGGCGGAATTGCGTTCGATCACCGGGCGGAACTTCTGCTCCAGTTCGTTGCCCCGGAACGCCGGCGCCACCAGCGCGCGGCGGATCGAGTGTTCGCGGCCGCTCATCTGCAGGATGGTCCGGCCGTGCACCGGTTCCAGTTGCCACCCGTAGTTTTCGGTGGTGAACGTGCCTTCCTTGAAGGCGCGTGACACGTCGTCGAAGCGCGAAACGATGTAGCTCTGCATTTCCTCGTGCCAGATCACCGGTGAGTGCTCGAGCATCAGGTCGTAGGCGGTGTACGGATCGGCGGCGAACTCCGGAGAGAGGATGTCCGGTGCGTGCCCTGCTGAAGTCACGTGACTCCTTCGCTCAGTGGTCAAGCCGCCAGGTTAACGGGAATAGTTGCTACTGCGAAAGACTTGGTCACTGTGCGTAAAATCGGCCGTTGCCCCATGGAGCAACTCGGGAAGCCGCGTAGTTCTGCAGGAACAGCGCTTCGGTCAGTGCCATCGCCGAGATTTCCGATGGTGCGACGCTTTCGTTGGGCGCGTGGATCAGAGCCTGCGGCTCCTCCACCCCGATGAGCAGCAGCTCGGCGCCGGGACAGGTTTCGGCGAACACGGTGCACAGCGGAATCGAGCCGCCCTGGCCGAGCAGGCTCATCGGGCGGCCGTAGGCGGCCTGCATCGCGTCGGCCATCGCCCGGTGGGCCGGGCCGTCGATGGCGGGGCGGAACGGGTGGCCCACCGCCTCGATCTCCACCGACAGGCGCACGCTCCGCGGTGCGGCCGCGCGCAGGTGCTCGGTCAGCGCGTCCGCGGCTTCGTCCGGCTCGACGCCCGGCGGGATGCGCAGGTTCAGCCTCGCCCGTGCGCGGGGGGTGATGGCCGCGGCGGAGCCGACGACCGGCGGGCAGTCGATGCCGAGGACCGTCACCGCCGGACGCGCCCAGAGCAGGTCCGCGATCTCGCCGTCGCCGGGCAGGACGGCGTCCGGGGCCAGGCCGATGTCCGCGCGGAACCGCGCCGCCGGGTAGGGCGCGCCGGGCCAGGTGCCGTCGTGGGCGAGCCCGTCCACCGTGGTGTTGCCCTCGCTGTCCCGGAGGGACGCGAGCACGGTCACCAGCGCGGCCAGCGCGTCCGGGGCGGGGCCGCCGAACATGCCGGAGTGCAGCGCGGACGGCAGCGCTTCGACCGAGACGACCGCGTTCACCATGCCGCGCAGGCTCACCGTGACCGCCGGTTGCCCCACCGCCGCGTTCCCGGTGTCGCACACCAGGATCGCGTCGGCCCGCAAGAGCTCGGCGTGCTCGGGGACGAACGCCTCCAGCCCGCCGGTGCCCTGCTCCTCGGAGCCCTCGACCACCAGCTTGAGGTGGACGGGCAGGTCGTCGCCGAGCGCGCGCAACGCCGTGAGGTGCATGAGGGTGTTGCCCTTGCAGTCGGCGGCACCGCGCCCGTACCAGCGTCCGTCCACTTCGGTCAGCCGGAAGGGCGGCGTCCGCCAGGCGTCGTCGTCCAGCGGCGGCTGGACGTCGTAGTGGGCGTAGAGCAGCACGGTCGGCGCGTTTTCCGCGGCGCAGCGGCGGGAACCGAGCACGGCCTGGCTGCCGTCCGGCGTGTCGACCAGCCGGGCGTCGGCGAACCCGGTCTCGGCGAACGCGTCGGCGACCCAGGTCGCGGCGCGCCGGCACTCCTCGGGCGGGAACTGGCGCGGGTCCGCGACGGACCGCATCGCGACGAGGTGCGCGAGTTCCTCGCGTGCTCGCGGCATGAGCGCGTTCACCCGGTCGCGCAGATCCATCGCGTTCACCGGTTCACCGCCCCGGCGAAGGCCAGTCCGCGGACGTAGTCCTGGAACGCCCCGAGCTTGCCGGGGCAGTAGATCTCGACGACGAACGTCTCCCCGCGCACGACGGTGGCGGGGGAGCGGACGGGCCGGGCGCCGGGCCCGCCCGCTCCGTTGGAGATCCCGCTGTCACTGGTCGCCCGCGTCAGCGCGGACGCCGGGTCGACGCAGATGGCGCCGCCGTCGGTGCCGAGCAGCCGGACGACCTGGTCGTGCGCCGGTACCCGGGCGCCCGCCTGGCCGAGCCGGGCGATCAGCTGGTCGGCTTTCGCGCCGGCTTCGGCGTCCGACCGGGCGGAGTGGTACAGCAGCGATCCGGCCACCAGCAGCGCACCCGTCACGACTCCCGCGACGAGGTAGCCGAGCACCCGGTGCCGCCGGGACGATCGTTCGTCCACTGTGGTCACGACTGACTCCCTTCGGGCTGGGCTGGCTGCCGCCAAGACGGCTTTCGCAGCCGGTAGAACAGGTACGGCACCAGCAGGCCCAGCCCGAGCGCGCCGCCCGCGACGATGCCGAGGTACACCCACGGGCTGCCGGAGCCGAACTGCGAAGGCGGGACGAAGCCGACCAGCAGCGCGGCCAGTGACGCGCAGAAGCCGATTCCGCACAGGCCGAGCAGCATCGGGGCGCGGTAGCCGCGGGGGTGGTCGGGGAACTTGCGCCGCAGCCGCACCGCCGCGATGAACATCAGCAGGTACATGATCAGGTACACCTGGGTGGTGATCACCGAGAAGATCCAGTACGCGCTGGACACGTCCGGGATGAACGCGTAGAGCAGGGCGATGAGGGTCGTGATCGCGCCCTGGGTGACCAGGATGTTGCGCTGCACGCCCTGTTTGTTCAGCCGCTGCAGGAACGGCGGCAGGTAGCCCTCCTGCCGGGAGATCAGCAGCAACCCCTTCGACGGGCCCGCCAGCCACGTCAGCATCCCGCCGAGCGACGCCATGACGAGCAGGACGCCGATCACCGGGGTGAGCCACTGGATGCCGAAGTTGGCGAACACCGCGTCGAAGGCCTGCATCACCCCGGCGGTGAGGGAAAGCTGGTCGGCCGGGATGACCCAGCTGATCGCCAGCGCGGGCAGGACGAAGATCAGCAGGACGAGTCCCATCGAGAGGAACATCGAGCGCGGGAACTCCTTGGCGGGCTTGCGCAGCGACGACACGTGCACCGCGTTCATCTCCATGCCCGAGTAGGACAGGAAGTTGTTCACGATCAGCACGAGGCTCGCCAGCCCGGCCCACGCGGGCAGCAGGTTGCCCGCCGACATCGGCGCCGCGGACGGGTGCCCCTGCCCGAGGAAGACGAGGCCGAGCACCACCAGCAGCGCCCCGGGGACGAGCGTCCCGATGATCAGCCCGCCGCCGGCGAGCCCGGCCACGCCTTTCGTTCCCCGCGCGGAGATCCACACCCCCGACCAGTACGCGACGACGATCACCGCGGCGGTCCACAGGCCGCTGGAGGCCAGCTCCGGGTCGAAGACGTACGCGAGCGTGCTCGCGACGTACCCGAGCAGGCTCGGGTAGTAGAAGATCGTCATCGCGAACTGGCACCAGACCGCGAGGAAGCCCATCGGCTTCGAGATCCCGAGCGCCACCCAGTTGTAGACCCCGCCCGGCCAGCCCGAGGCGAGCTCGGCCGAGACGAGCGACGTCGGCAGCAGGAACACGATCGCCGGGACCACGTAGAGGAAAACGGCCGCGAGACCGTAGACCGCCATCGTCGGGGACGGGCGCAGGCTCGCGACGGAACTGGTCGTCATGAGCGCCAGCGCGATCCAGGAGATCCACGCGGCGGACCGCGGCCGGGCGCGGCCGGCGTTCGGGGCGGGCGGCGGCGGTGAAGCGGTCCCGACCGGGACGTCCGGGCTGTTCACGACGCCGGTCCGGCCGGGTCGGGCAGGGCTCGGCTGGGGTTCGCGGTGGTCATGGCTGTCGGCCTCCCGAGGCTCGTCCGCGGTGTGTGGTGGTCAATCGTGTGGGGTGCCCGGCCCGGCCGGGTCACCCGTTGCGGGCGAGACCGGGGCGGCTCGGCGGGCGGTGGGCCCGCGCCGCGCACCGCCCCGTCTCACCCGGAGCGGAGGAGCCCGGCGGTGCCCGGACGTGCTTCCGTGACGCCGTCGAGCGGAAGATCACGGAGGGCACCATGACCGGAGAAACCCGGCCCAGGATCGCGACGGGCCGCCTGTGAGCGGGCGGCGGCGCGACGGCGCTGCGGGCCGAACTGGCCCGGCGCGGCCCGGAGCGGGTGCGGCGGCTGCACGCCGTCGCCGCGCGGTGGTACGCGGACGAAGGGCGGTTCGGGGACGCGCTCCGGCACGCCGTTGCGGGCCGTGACCGGCAGCGCGTCCTGACCCTGGTCCGGGACCACGGCGTCCGCCAGGTGCTCACCGGGGACGGGGATCCCGTCCGGACCGCCCTCACCCACCTCGGCCCGGAGACCGTCGCCGCGAGCCCGCCGTTGCGCCTGACTTCGGCGTTGGACCACATCCAGCGCGGGGACCTCGCCGCCGCCGGTGCCGACCTCGGCGAGGTCCCGCCCGGCGGCGAACCGGGCTTGCTGGCCGTCCGGCACCTCGCCCGCGTGACCGGGAACCGGCCGCCGGCGACCGAAGTGCCCGCGACGGCGGGAACCCCGGAGCTCGACGCGTGGGCGAAGCTCGAACTCGCCTGGTGTTCGCTGCACCGGGGTGCCCGCCGGTACGCCGTCAGCCGGGCCGAAGAGGCGCTTCGCCTGGCCCACGCCGGGCACCTCGACCACCTCGTGCTCCACAGCAGACTGGCGCTCGGGGTGGCCACCGCCCTGCGCGGGGACCACGCGGAGATGCGGCGCGCGTGCATCGGCGCGCTCGCGATCGCGCGGCGCCGCGGCCGGCACCGGACTCCGGGCGTCGCCGAATGCCACCTGATGCTGGGCTACGACGACCTCATGCGCAGCGAGCCGGTCGCCGCGGCCAGGGAACTGGCCCAGGCGGCGCGGGCGGAGGTGCCGGGGTGCGCGCCGCTGCTGGGGCCGCTCCGGAAGTTCTTCGAGGGCGTGGTCCGGTTCGACGAGGCCGACCGGGCGGCGGGCTCCCAGGCCATGCGCGCGGCCCGCCACCTCCTCGCCGACCTCGAACTGCCCCGCGAGATCGCCGCGATGTGCGCGGTCGCGGAGCACCACGCGGCGCTCGCCCTCGGCGAGGGCCTGCACGCGGCGGAAGTGCTGGCCTGGGCCCAGGAACGGTTGCGCGGCAGTGCCGAGCCCGCGCTGCTGCAGGTGCGGGCCCACCTGGCCGCCGACGAGACCGAGCCGGCCGAGGCGGTACTGGGCCAGGCCTGGTCGGCGACCGCGTTGCTGCCGGCCACCCCCGTCGACCTGTGCCTGGTCGAGACCGCGCTCGCCCTGCGCGCGCACCGGCGGACCAAAGCACTGCACGCCCTCGACCGCGCGCTCGCCCTCGCCCGGCCGAACGGGCTGGTGCGCCCGTTCGCCCTCGCCGAGCCGGCCGTCGGGCACCTGCTGATCGACCACTCGGGCGGGTTCGGCTCCCTGGACCGCTTCGCCCAGTCGGTCCGCGGCCGGCTCGTCCCGCACACCCCGTCCAGCGGGCTGACCGACCGCGAGCAGGTGGTGCTGAACCGCCTGCCGTCGCAGTGTTCGCTGGACGAGATCGCGTCGGACCTCACCGTTTCGGTGAACACCGTGAAGACCCTCGTGCGAGCCATCTACGGCAAGCTCGGGGTGAACAACCGGCGCTCGGCCGTGGTGGTCGCGCGCCACCACGGCCTCACGTGACCCGGCTGCTCAGCGCTGGTCCCGGCGCGGTGCCGAGAGCAGCGCGTCGGCCCAGCGGGCCCGCGGGTCGACGTCCACGAGCAAGGCCTTGGCCAGCAGGGTGGCCGGCACGGCGAGGACCGCGCCGAGCGGGCCCAGCAGCCAGGTCCAGAACACCAGCGCCAGCACGGTGACCAAAGTGGACAGACCGACCGAGCCGGCCACGAACCGAGGCTGGATCAGCGACTGCACCACGAAGTTCAGCCCCGTGTAGAGGACCAGCACGACGAGCAGGTCGCCCCAGCCGCCGTCGAGGAGCGCGATGAACGCCGGCGGCGCCACGCCGATCACGAACCCGACGTTGGGGATGTAGTTGGTGACGAAGGCGAGCAGGCCCCACAGCACGGCTCCGGGGATGCCGAGCAGGGCGAGGGCGACGGTGTCGAGCGCGGCCACCAGCCCGCCGAACACGGTCGTCACGACGAGGTAGATCCGGGTGCCGGAGGCGAAGCTCCGCAACGCCGCGGAAATCCACGGCCGGTCGTGCGCGATCCGGCCGAGCCGCTGCCCCGCCCACGCCGATTCGCTGCTCAGGAACAGCAGCAGGGCGAACAGGAACGCCAGGTTCGTCACCAGGCCGCCGACGCCGGCGAGCAGGGATCCGGCCAGGCCGACCAGCTTCCCGGCGTCCACGCCGGACAGCATGTCCCGCAGTTGCTGTTCGCCGACCCCGAGCCGGCCGAGCACTTCCCAGCCGTCGCGCAGGAGGTCGTTCAGGCGCCCGGTGTACTGGGGGAGCAGCGCCGAAAGCTGGGCCGCGGACACCACGACCACGAGGAAGAACGCGAGCAGGACCGCGTAGACGGTCACCACCAGCACGGAGACGGTCAGCCAGCGCGGCAGGCCCTTGCGGCGCAACCAGGTCCGGACCGGATCGAGGGTGATCACGACGACGGCGGCGAGGAACACCGGCCCGGCGAGCCAGGCGACGGCGCGCAGCCCGGCCAGCACCACCACCCCGGCCGCGGCCCCGAGCAGCACGACGAGCGCGCGCGGGAGCGGGCTGCCGCCGAAGCCGGGCGTGTCCTCCGGCGGCCACGGGATCGGCGGGACGTGCCCGCGGGCGGTGAACCGGCCGGCGAGCCCGCGGAACGGGTGCCACCGGGCCCGGGCGGCGGTGGCGGCGGTGCTTGCGCCCCGCCGCCGGATCCGGAACCGGTTCGCGGGGAATTCGGTGAGCGAAATTCGCACCATGCGGCACTCTCCGGGGCAGGGGGGCGGTCGGCCGTGCCACGGTGGCAGCGTCCGGCCGCCGGGTGACCACCCGGCGCGGGTGAAAGCCCGGAGTCGCGGTGCCCCATCTCGGCTGGGTGAGTGCCGAGGTCCGGGGCGTCGTCTGGACTTCGGCCGCCTCAAGCCGTCACGAACGGAGGAACCACCCGGCCGGTGCTTGCCCGCGCCCCGTGATCCCCGCGTAGGCTGGGTCCCGCCCCAGACCCCGGCGAAGCGGCTGTCGACCCGCCGATCGCATCGGTGGTGCGTGGGGAATCGCTCCCACCCGTGGTCGGCGTCCGAACCGACTTCGAGTGAGCGGGGTGACGTCGTGGGCGAGGCCGGTGGCACCGAACCCGGCACGGACCGGAGCTGGCCGGCGCGCCACGGCGGCGGCTACCCGAGGGGCTGGCAGGTCCGCTACCGCGGCCGCCGCCCCGGGCGGGGATCGCCGCCGCCTCCGGAACTCATCGGCACCATCGCCGGCCCCAGCCTGCGGGACGAGCACACCAGCACGACCTGGGTGCCGGTCCGCCCCTACCGCGCGGCCCCGGACACCCCGCTGAAACTGGTGCGGGCCGCCGACATCCTCGACGCCCGCCCGCCGGGCGGCGGCCCCGCACCGGCCGCGGCGGACGAGGACCGCGAGCGCGTCGAGCCGCCCGGGACGGATCCCGGCGCCGGCCCGGCGGGGTAGGCGGTGGTGCTCACCGACGGCCTGCTGGTGGCGAGCCTCGGCTTGCCGCGAGCACGGGCGCGCGACCGGCGCCCGGCCGACGTGACTTCCGAGGGGGAGCCACGTCGGCCGAGCGCCGGTCCGGCGCGCGCGAACCACCCCGGCGACGAACCCACGCCCCGCGCAAGCACAGCGGCCGGCACCGAGGCGCTCTAAGAGGCCGGTTCTTCCGGCGGGCCCCAAACCCGGGCGCGGTCGGCGGACCTCCGCCGTCCTCGTGGTGGATGAACCGGGGAAAGGGTGTTCCGGCCCGTCCGCAGGTGCTATACCGGCAGCTGCCCGGTGTCGCGACGACGCGATGCCAAGAGCGAGCGGAGTGTCTGGTGGCGAACCGTGCTTTGCGCTCATCCACCGTGGTGGCGGCCCTGACCGCGCCGGTCCTCCTGCTGGGGACCGCGGCCGCGGTGGCCGCTCCCGGCGCCCCGCCCGGACGGCAGCTGACGATCGAGACGGTGTCGAACCCGCGGCCCGCGCTCGTCAGCGGCGGACAGGTCCTGGTCAAGGTCGTGCCGCCGGAGCGGCCGCACGCCGGGCGGGTCGACGTCAGCGCCAACGGCCACGACGTCACCCCGGGGTTCCGCGCGCAGCCGGACGGTAGCCTGCTCGGCCTGGTCAGCGGCCTGCGCGACGGCACCAACGACCTGACCGCGAGGACGCGCGGCCCCGGCCCGGACCAGCGGGCGAGCCTGCGCGTCACCAACCACCCGATCACCGGGCCGGTCTTCTCCGGCGCGCAGCAGCACCCGTTCTACTGCGAGACCCAGGCGTTCGGCCTGCCCCCGGCGGCGCAGCCGCTCTGCAGCGCGCCGACCCAGGTCAGCTACCAGTACAAGACCACCGCCGGGGCGTTCGCGCCGCTGGCGGACCCGTCGACCCGGCCCGCGGACCTCGCGACGGCGACGGTCGGCGGGCGCGCGGTGCCGTACGTGGTCCGCGTCGAACGCGGCACGATCGACCGCGCCGTCTACGAGATCGCGGCGCTCTACGCCGGTGCGCCGTCGCCCGTCGCGCCGGACGCCGGCTGGAACGGGAAGCTGGTCTACACCTTCGGCGGCGGCTGCAACGCCGGCTACCACCAGGGCAGCTCGACCGGCGGGGTCGTCAACGATCTGTTCCTGGCGCAGGGGTACGCGGTCGCGTCGTCGAGCCTGAACGTGCTCGACAACAACTGCAGCCCGATCATCTCGGCCGAGGCGGCGATGATGGTCAAGGAGCACTTCGTCGAGACCTACGGCCCGGTCGCCCACACCATCGGCTGGGGCGGCTCGGGCGGGGCGATCCAGCAGTACGACATCGCGGAGAACTACCCCGGCATCGTCGACGGGATCATCCCCGGCGTCTCGTTCCCGGACCCGCTGACCACCGGCGGCCCGGTGTCGGACTGCCGCTTGCTGGAGCAGTACTTCGCCGGGGCGGGCGCGTCGTTCACCGCGGCGCAGAAGCAGGCCGTCGCGGGCTTCGCCAGCTACGACACGTGCGTCTCCTGGACCCTGACCTTCGCCAGCCGCGCCACCGCGACCGGCAGCTGCAACGCGGCCATCCCGGTCGCGGCGCGGTGGGATCCGGTGACCAACCCGGGTGGGGTGAAGTGCAACTCCAACGAGCAGCTGGTCAACCAGATCGGGCGCGACCCGAAGACCGGGTTCGTGCGCAGCCCGCTGGACACCACCGGCGTGCAGTACGGCTTGGGCGCGCTGAAGGCCGGCACGATCACCGCGGCGCAGTTCGCCGACCTCAACGCGACCATCGGCGGCCTCGATCACACCGGAAAGCCCGTGCCCCAGCGGATCGCGGCCGACCCGAAGGCGCTCGACGCGGTGTACGCCGACGACATCGTGAACTCCGGGTCGCAGGGTCTGCGGGAGACGCCGATCATCGACCAGCGGACCGACCTCGACCTGGCCGGGTTCGGCAACGACATCCACACCACCGAGTGGTCTTACGTGATGCGGCAACGGCTTCTGCGCGCCAACGGCACCGCGGGCAACCAGGTCATCATCGAAAACCACGCCACCGCCGCCGAAGCGGCAGCGGCGAGCATCTACGAGCTGAACGCGATGGACCGCTGGCTGACCGCGATCGACGCCGACGGTTCGCACCGGAGCCGCCAGCAGAAGGTGCTGGCGAACCGGCCGGGCGACCTCGGCGACGGGTGCTACCTCTCCGCGGCTTCGCGGATCACCGAGAAGCTGACGTACCCGGCGAGCGGCCAGTGCGGCCTGCAATACCCGGTGGCGGCCAACACCCGGCTGGTCGCGGGGGAGAGCCTGGCCCTCGACGTGCTGAAGTGCCGGCTCAAGCCGCTGGACTTCCGCGACTACCCGGTCACCTTCACCGCGGCGGACCGCACGCGGCTGCGTGCGACGTTCCCCGGCGGCGTGTGCGACTACCGCCGCCCGGGCGT
The DNA here is from genome assembly GCF_046548815.1 of Amycolatopsis sp. cmx-4-83. NCBI lineage: Bacteria > Bacillati > Actinomycetota > Actinomycetes > Pseudonocardiales > Pseudonocardiaceae > Amycolatopsis > Amycolatopsis sp. cmx-4-83. The sequence goes on from NZ_JAEBEF010000003.1 coordinate 705,819, forward strand.
CGGGCAGCGTCCCCCGCTCGGGACCTGGCTGAGCTACGGCGACGAACGGACCGGCACCACCCCGCCGACGAAGCCGCGGTGACGGCCGGTCACGAGCGGTCGTGGAGGGTGATCCGGTAACCGTCGGGGTCGGCGAAGGTGAAGGTCCGGCCGAAGGGGCCGTCGACCGGCGCGGCGGCGATGGTGTGCCCGTCGGCGGCGAGCGCGTCGTGGATGGCCTGGACGTCGGTGGCGTGCAGCCAGATCGCGGCCCCGATGCCGGGCTGCTCGACGGCCGCGAGATCGGTCCCGGGAACGATGTCGCGGAGCGCGAAGGCGATCGGCTTCGTCTCGAAGACGACGGCGTGCGGCGGTCCGGCGGGTGAGCGGACGAGGCCGAGGTACTTCTCGTAGAACGCCTGGGACGCGTCGAGGTCGCGCGCTTGGAGGGAGATGAAGTCGGGTCCGGTGGCGGGCATGGGGTGCTCCTTGTCTTCGTGTCAGGTTCCTGACATGAACCACCGTATGTCAGGAACCTGACACGAGTCAAGCCGGGTCGGTCCCGGTGCCCGTCAGTTGAGCTTGCGGGTGTCGGCGGGCAGGCCGCCGCCCGCGTAGACGTCCTCCGCCAGCTTCGCCAGCGCGGTCAGCGCCACGTTCTGGCTCCACGGGCCGTACGACACGCGGGACACGCCGAGTTCCTGCGCCCGGGCCAGCGGGATCGAGCCCGGGATGCCGATGAGGTTGACCTTGCGCTCGCCGAGCTCGGCGACGAGGCGGGCCACCTGGTCCTCGTCCAGTTTGCCGGGCACGAAGAAGTTGGACGCGCCCGCTTCGAGGTAGGCGCGGCCGCGGGTGATCGCTTCGGCCAGGGCGGTTTCGGGGTCGGTCTTGAGGAAGGCGTCGGTGCGGGCGTTGAGGACGAAGCCGACGCCCGCGGACTCCGCGGCCGCGACGGCGGCTTCGACGGCCTTCACGGCTTCGGCCAGCGGCTTCATCTGGTCTTCGAGGTTGGCGCCGACCGCGCCCACCTCGATCGCCCTGGCCACCGTGCCGCCCGGGTCGCCGTAGCCCGCTTCGAGGTCGGCGGTGACCGGCAGGTCGCCCGCGGTCCGGACGATCAGGGCGACCTCGGCGATCATTTCGTCGCGCGGGATCTTTTCGCCGTCCGGGTAGCCGCGCGAGGCCGCGATGCCGTGGCTGGGGGTCGCGAGCGCCTTCGTACCGGGGGGCTCGGCGACGACCTTGGCGGTGATCGCGTCCCAGACGTTGACGACGAGCAGCAGTTCGGGTGCGGCGTGCAGCTCTTGCAGGAGGGTGGCCTTGTCGGCGGTCGAGGTCATGCTGCCCAATCTAGGCGCGGGCACCGCAGCCGCGCCGGGGGTTCAGCCGACCGGGAACGTCGTGCCGATGCCCATCCCGGTGATCCACTCGGGCACCGGCTCGTAGCCGGTCCACGCCAGCGGGGCGCCGGCCGCGGCCTGGCCGATCAGCCAGCAGCGGATCTCATGGCCGCCGCTGCCCGCGAGGTCCTCCAGCTTCTCGTGGCCGAGCGCGGCGACCGACTCGGCGTCGCCCGCGGACAGCCGCTCGAGGAACCAGTTGTCCCACTCCGCGTTGACCCGGGCGCCGGGGTCGCCGCCCATGGCGCGGACGCGGGGTTCGCGGGCCGCCGCGAAGGCGTGGACGTCCGCGCGGCCGTGGATCAGGGACTCGCGGCGCTCGCCGGCCACCTCGCGCGGGTCGTTCGACGGCAGCCAGTGCGACAGCCCGCCGCTCGCCGCCACCAGGACGCGGCCGGGGAACTCCGCCGAGCGCAGCGCCGCGCCCAGTGCCCGGCCCAGCGCGACGCACCGCCGCAGCGACGGCAGCGGGGGCGCCGCGGTGTTGACGACCAGCGGGACCAGCGGTAGCGCGGTGCCGCCGGTCAGCATCTCGTAGGTCTGCACGATGCCGTGGTCGACGGTGAGCGAGTAGGACAGCGAAACGTCGAAGCCCGCGTCGGTCAGTCCGTTGTGGACCGACCACGCGAGCGGGCCGGCCACCGGCAGCGGGCCTTCGGTGCTGCCGAAGTCCCCGAAGCCGGCCGCGTGCTCGACGCCGAGGACGAACGGCGGCATCACGTCGTAGAAGTTGCCGTGGAAGTGGTCGGGCCCGATCACGACGATCGCGTCCGGCGCCAGCGCTTCCACCGCGCGCCGCGCGCGGTCGGCGTCGGCGAGGAACTTCGCGCCCGGACCGCCCTCGGCCGGCGGTGGCAGCAGGGTCGCGAACGGGCTGTGGGACATGCCGGCGAACCCGGCGATCGCGGCCATCAGGACGGGTCCTGACCGGTCAGCAGCCAGGTGCGGTGGACGTCGAGGAACTCGCCGACCTTCTCCCACTGCGGCCAGTGCCCGGCGTCGTCGATGACGTGCAGCAGCGCGTCCGGCAGCCAGCCCAGCAGCAGCTCGGCCTCGTCGAGCCCGCCGGTGGGGTCGTGGCTGGTCCACAGCAGCAACGTCGGCGCGGTCACCCGCGACACCCAGGCCGGGTCCCACGCGAAGTCCCTGCGCACCTCGGGGTCCTGCAGCACAAGCGTGTTGCCGATGGCCCGCACGAACCCGGGCCGGGAGTACACCCGGCGGCGCAGGTTCACCAGCTCGTCGGTGACCATTTCCTTGTGGTGGAACAGGAATTCGACGCGGCGGCGGACCGTTTCGTCGCTCGGGTCGAGCACCGCGGCCATAGTGCTGTCCCGCATCCGGGCCATCACCTCGGGCTTGTTCGCGATGTTGCCGGGCGTGTTGAGCACCAGCCGGTCGACGCGGTCCGGGTGGTGCGCGGCGGTCCACGCGACCACCCAGCCGCCGAGCGACTCGCCGGACAGGTGCGCCCGCCCGATGCCGAGGGTGTCCAAAAGGGACACCAGGTGCGCGGAGAGGACGTCGATCGTGTACGGCCGGTCCGGCAGGTCGGACCAGCCGTGGCCGACCATGTCGTAGACGGTGACGCGGAAGTCGCGCGCCAGGCCGGCCAGGTCGCGGGCATAGGCCTCGAGGTGCCCGCCGGTGCCGTGCAGCAGGACCAGGTCCGGGCCGGCGCCCGCCTGCAGGACGCGCGTGCGCACCGGCCGCCCGTCCAGCGGCACGTCGACGTAGCGCAGGGTGTGCTCGAGTTCGCCCAGCTCGCCCCAGATCCCGACGTGGTCGGGGATCGGCGGGGCGGCGCGCTCGGTGGTCGTCATGCGTCCTCCCGGTGCTCGGCGCGGGCTTCGGCCATCGTCGCCAGGCCCGCGCTCTGGCGGCGGCCGAGCCCGAACAGGCCCAGCAGCCGCGAGTTTTCGATGGTCAGGAACTCGACCGGCCGCGAAGCCGAGTCGTTGTAGTGGCGGTGCCACGTCCACGGCGGGGTGTAGACGAACGAACCCGTCGTCCACGTGACGGTTTCGTCCTCGATTTCGCTGTGCCCGTCGCCCGCCAGGACGAAGTGGACGGTCTCGTGGTGGTGGCGCTGCATGTCCGAGCTCTCGCCGGCCGGGATGACCTGGCGGAAGAGCTCGAACGTCGTGGTCGGCAGCTTCCCGGCGATCCGCAGTGACGTCGGGTTCGGGACGGCGCCGGGCGGGAGCTCCTCGAGCTCGCCGTCGTGCACGACGAGCGGGCGCTGCCCGCCGGGGCGGACGGCGTGGCCGATGCTCGCGAGGAAGTCGGCCATCGCGAAGCCGGGTCCGGACGTGGTCATGGGCGCACCTTTCAGGCTGGGCATTCCGTGCGGCCGCCGTCGACCGTCAGCACCGTCCCGTTGACGTACCCCGCTTCGGGGGACGCGAGGAACGCCACCGCGGCCGCGACCTCGCGGGGTGCCGCGGCCCGGCCGGCGGGGATGGCCGCGAGCTCCTCGGCCATCGCCGTCGAGACGTCGACCCCGGCCGCGCCGGCCCGGCTGCGCACCACTTCGAGGCGCCGCGCGGTGAGCGTCGCACCGACCGCGACGCAGTTGACGGTGACACCCCGGTCGGCGTACTCCAGCGCCGCCAGCTTCGCCGCCGACGTCGTCGCCGAGCGCAGCACGGTCGACGCGGCGAGACCCGGCTGCGGCTGGCGCACCGCCGTCGAGGTGAGCACGACGACGCGGCCGAAGCCCCGCTCGGCCATGGCGGGCAGCGCGGCCCGCAGCAGCGCGAGCGGACCGAGGACCAGCAGGTCGAGGTCGTGGTGCCACTGCCCGGCGGGGACTTCGAACACCGTGCCCGGCGCCGGTCCGCCCGCGTTGGCCACGACGACGTCGAGCGAACCGTGCCGCTCGCGCACGCGGTCCACGGCGGCCGCCGCCGCGGCCGGGTCCGCGAGGTCGCAGACGACGTAGCCGGCGCCGGGGCCGAGTTCGAGCGCGGTCTCGGCGAGGGTGGTTTCGGTGCGCCCGGCGAGGACCACGCGGTGGCCGCTCGCGTGCAGCGCGGCCGCGCAGGCCGAGCCGATGCCGCCGGCGCCGCCGCCGACGAGGGCGACGCGGTGCCGCTTCGGATGAGACTGGTTGCTCTCCATGATGTGCCCTACATTCGGCCCATGACCCCCGGTGACCAAGGATGAGTCCCACTGCCCGGGACTCCGGCGCGCTCGAACGGGCCGCCGCGCTGCTGGACGCGTTCGACGTGACCCACCGCGAGCTGACCCTCGCCCGGCTCGTCGAACGCTCGGGCCTGCCGCGCTCGACCGTGCACCGCACCGCGGCCCGGATGATCGAGCTCGGCTGGCTGGACAAGCCGGGGGAGAAGTACCGGATCGGCACCCGCCTGTTCGAGCTGTCCGGCCTGGTGCCGGTGCGCCACGAGCTGCGCGAGGCGGTGCTGCCCTACCTGCAGGACCTCTACGCCGCGGCCAAGACGACCGTGCAGCTCGGCGTGCTCGAGGGCACCCGGATCCTGGTCGTCGAGAAGATCAGCGGGCACCGCCCGCTGCCGATGCTCGACCAGGTCGGCGGCTTCATCCCGGCGCACTGCTCGGGCATCGGCCGGGCCATCCTCGCCTGGGCCGACCCGGAGACGGTCGGAGCGGTGGTGGCGGCCGGGCTCACCCGGCGCACTCCGCGCACGATCACCACCGCGGACGCGCTGGAGCGCGAGCTCGCCGTCGTCCACGAGCAGGGCTGGGCCTACGACCGCGAAGAGGGCAACCCCGGCATCAGCTGCGTCGCGGCGCCGATCTTCGACTTCACCGGCGGCGTCGCGGCCGCGCTGTCGGTCACCGGGCCGAGTGCCGCGGTGCAGCCCGACCGGATCGGGCCGGCCGTGCGGATGGCGGCCGCGGCGGCGAGCCGGGCCTACTCCGCCCGGCGCTGGGCGGTGCCCCGGCCGGAGCTGCCGTCCCAGTGAGCAGGACTCCCGGTTGGTTCGCGGCGCCCGGCTGGTGAACGCTGTGCGCACACCGAGCCCGGGCACCCGCCCCGGCGGCCTCGACGAGGAGGAGCAGGCATGCGCGTCGCGATCATCGGGGCCGGGCTGGCCGGGCTGACCACCGCCAAGGTGCTGCTGCAGGCCGGCCACGACGTCGAGGTCCTCGACAAGGCACCCGACGTCGGCGGGGTGTGGAGCCGGACCCGGCGCTACCCGGGGCTGACGACGCAAAGCCCGAAGGCGCAGTACTCCTTTTCGGACTTCCCGATGCCGCGGGAGTTCCCGGAATGGCCGTCGGGCGCGCAGATCCAGCAGTACCTGGCCGCCTACGCCGACGAATACGGCGTCACGCCGCACCTGCGCCTCGGCACCGAGGTGACGTCGGTGGCGCCCGACGGCGGCCGCTGGGTGGTGACCACCGCGGCGCAGGGGGCCGCGGGGTTCGACCGGGTCGTCGTCGCGAACGGCGTGTTCTGCGAGCCGGCGCTCCCGGACTACCCCGGCCGCGCGGAGTTCGAGGCGGCCGGCGGGCGCCTGCTGGCCGGCTCGGACTTCCACGACGTCGAGGACGCGCGCGGCGAAAACGTGCTCGTCGTCGGCTACGGCAAGTCCGCCTGCGACGTGACCGTGGCGATCAGCGGCGTCGCCGCGAGCACCGACGTCATCGCCCGGCAGCTGCTGTGGAAGGTGCCGCGCAAGATCGCCGGCGTGCTCAACTTCAAGATGCTGCTGCTGACCCGGCTGGGCGAGGCGCTGTTCCGCTACCGGCGGCTGCGCGGCTTCGAGAAGTTCCTGCACGGCCCGGGAAACCGGCTGCGGCGGGCGATGCTCAACTCCATCGGGTCGGTGTCGGTGCGCCAGTTCGGGCTCGCCCGCAACGACCTGGTGCCGCGCGGGCGGATGGAGGACATCGTCAAGAACGCGATCGGCCTGGCCACCGAAGGCTTCTTCGAAGGCGTGGCCGACGGGTCGATCCGCGTCCACCGCGACCAGGTGATCAAGCGGCTCTTCGCTTTCCACGGCCGGCCGCACGCCGAACTGGCCGACGGCACGGAGCTGCCGGCCGGCCTCGTCGTCTGCGCCACCGGCTTCACCCAGGGCGTGCCGTTCCTGCCCGCGCCCGTGCAGGAGCGGCTGTTCGACGAGCGCCGGAACTTCCTGCTGTACCGGCAGATCCAGCCGATCGGTGTGCCTGGGCTGTACTTCAACGGCTACAACTCGTCGTTCTTCAGCCCGCTCAACGCCGAGGTGGCGGCGTTGTGGATCGCGGCCGACCTCGCGGGCGCGCTCACCCTGCCGGACGAGGCAGCGCGGCGCGAAGACGTCGTCGGCCAGCTCGCCTTCCTCGACGTCGCGACCGGCGCGCACCACTGCCGCGGCACGAAGATCATCCCGTTCTCCATCCACAACGTCGACGAGGTGCTCGGCGACCTCGGCGTCCAGCTCGGCCGGTTCACCCGCTTCACGCACTGGCTGAACCCGGTCGCGCCCGCGGCCTACCGCGCGCTGACGCCGAAGCTGCTGGCGCGCCTGGACAACGCGCCCGAACCCGCGAAAGCCCCGCTGTAGAAAGGAGTCCGAAATGGACACCGTGACGACCGGCGTGCTCCACCCCGGCGACGGGACGAACCTCGGCGCGATCGGGCTGGGCATCCACGCCCGGCTCACCGGCGCCGACACCCACGGCGCGTACTCGCTGTTCGAATACGTCGTGCCGCCGGGCCTGGGCGGCCCGCCGACCCACGTCCACAGCCGCGAGGACGAGCTGTTCACCTGCGTCCAGGGCCGCGTCGAGGTCGAGCTCGACGGCGTCCGGCACGTCCTCGGCCAGGGCGACTCTTTGCTGCTGCCGCGCGGGGTGCCGCACGTGTTCCGCAACCCGTTCGACGAGGAGACCCGCATCATCGCGGTGGTTTCGCCGCCGGGGCTGGAGAACTACTACAAGGAGCTGTCGGAGTTGCCGCCCGGGCGCGACATGAAGCTGGTCGCGGAAGTGATGACCCGCTACGGCCTGAGCCTGCGGAAGTGAACCACGAGCGGATGGTCCGCGAGATGTGCGCGGCGGTCGACGCGGGCGACGCGGCGGCGTTCGCGTCGTGGTTCGCCGACGACGCGAGGTACGTGTTCGGCAACGCCGAGCCGCTGACCGGCCGGGCCGCGATCACCGCGGCGACGGCCGGGGCGGCCGGCGCACTGCCGTGGGTCCGCCACGTCGTCGACCAGGTGGCGGTGGTGGGCGAGGACCAGCTGTTCTGCCGCTTCACGATCGAAACCGAGTCCCCGGCCGGGAAACCGCTGGCCCTGCCGTGCGTGACGGTGATGTGGCTGGCGGGGGAGCGGATCGTCGACTACCGCGTGCACCTGGACCTCACGCCGGCGTTGTGACCGCAGGTTCGCGTGCTCCGCTGCGTTCGGCGCCGACCCCGGCCGCGACCACGAACAGGATCCCGGCCACCGCGCCGGCGTTCGGGACCTGGTGCAGCACGAGGAACCCGATCGTCAGTGCGATGGCCGGCTCCAGGCTCATCAGCGTGCCGAACGAGGAGGCGTTCAGTCGCCGCAGGGCGAGCATCTCCAGGCTGAAGGGGATCACCGGCAGCAGCACGGCGAGCCCGAGGCCGGCCAGCAGCAGGTCCCAGGTCAGCTGCCCGAACACGCCCGGCCCGGAGACGAGCGTCGCCACGATGCCCGCCACCGGCATCGACACGGCGAGCCCGCGCACGCCCGCCACCTCGTCGCCGACCCGTAGCGTCAGCAGGATGTAGGCCGCCCAGCACACCGCGGACGCGAGCGCGTAGCCGACGCCGAGCAGGTCCGCGCCACCCCGCCACGGTTCGGTCAGCAGGAGCACGCCGACCGCGGCGAGGACCGGCCACAGCTTCTTGCCGCCGCGCCCGCGCGTGACGGCGACCGTGAGCGGCCCGAGGAACTCCAGCGCGCTCGCCGTGCCCAGCGGCAGCAGGGCGACCGCCTTCATGAACAGCATGGTCATCCCGGCCGTGACCACGCCGAGGCCGCAGCAGGCGAGGAACGTGGCGCGCCGGAAGGCCGACGGCCGCGGCCGGACCAGCACCAGCAGCAGGACCCCGGCCCACGCGAGGCGGAGCCAGGCCGCGCCTTCGGGGCCGACGCGGTCGAAGAGGCCGACGGACACGGCGAGGCCGAGCTGGACGCAGAGCATGGCGGCGACCGCGAAGGCCGCGCCGGTACGGGTGGAGGACAGCACGCGCCGAGCAAAGCCGATCCGCACCGTTCGTGTCCACGTGGTGATCGTGGACGTACCGTTCGAGGATCGTGGACAATCGGGAGATGGACACCCGCAGGCTGCAGTTCCTCCTCGAGCTGTCCCGCCACGGCTCGATGCGCGCCGTGGCGGATGTGCTCGGCACCACGACGTCCACGGTCTCGCAGCAGATCGCGACGCTGGCGAAGGAAACCGGCGCGCCACTGCTCGAACCGGACGGCCGCCGCGTCCGGCTGACCCCCGCGGGACGGCGGCTGGCCGAGCACGCGGTGACGATCCTCGCCGCGGTGGAGGCCGCCCGCGCCGCCCTCGACCCGGGCGCCGAACCGGCCGGAACCGTGCGCGTCGCCGGGTTCGCGACGGCGGTCCGGCGCTCCGTCCTGCCGGCGGCGACCGCGCTCGCCGCGCACCACACGCGGGTCGAGCTGCGGATCAGCGAGTACGAGCCGGCCGAGGCCTTGACGGCGTTGCTGGCCGACGACATCGACCTCGCCCTCACCTACGACTACGACCTCGCCCCCGCGAGCACGGACCCCGCGATCACGGTGAGTCCACTGTGGACAGCGCGGTGGTCGCTCGCGGTCCCGGCGCCCGACGCGGCCGGTGTCCGGAGCGGGGACACGGTGGCGGTGTTCGAGGCGTTCCGCGACCACGACTGGATCGTCAACTCCCGCAACACCGCCGACGAGGACGTGGTCCGCAGGCTGGCGTCGATGGCCCGGTTCACCCCGCGCGTGACGCACCGCGCGGACAGCCTGGAACTGGTGGAGGACCTGATCACCACGGGCCCGGCCCCGGCGGTCGGCCTGCTGCCGGCCGGGCGCGCGGTGAAGGCCGGCGTCGCACTCCTCCCGCTGACCGGCCCGGAGGTGCGGCAGCGCGCGTTCGCGTGCACCCGCCGCGGCCGGGAGGTGTGGCCACCGCTGGCGCTGGTGCTGGGGTTGCTGGCCCGCTGACGCCTCGGCACCGCGGCGGCGGAGGAACAACTCCGCCGCCGCCGGCCGCTGATTACACGTATTCCCTGTTTCTAGTCATCGCACGAGTCCACCGCGTCGTTGATCGAAAACGGCAAGCTGAATCCACTGGTGAACAAACCGCCGATGGCGACACCGGCACCGACGCCGCCCGTCGTGGCGGCCAGGCCCGCGACGGCCAGGCCGAATCCGATCCCGCTGACCGCGGCGAGGCCCACCGAGCCCGCGCACGAATAGCGTCCGGTGGGGTCCAGGCGGTTGGGCGGATTGCCGCCGACGTACGCGTACCGGCTGGCCGCGTCGGGCTCCAGGACCGGGCTGACCGGGTCGATCGAAGTCCAGTTGGCGGTGGTGGTGTCGTGCCAGCGGATGCCGTGTTTGAGCCAGCCCGTGTTGTCGTCGAGCAGGCCCTGGGTGTAGCGGATCGGGTTGGCCGCGGCGGTGGTTCCGGTAGCGGTGAGCTGCTTGCCGGAAGGGTCGTAGCCGTAGCTGGCTGACACGGTTCCGGTGCTGGTGACGAGGTTCACCGGACTGCCCTGGTTGTCCAAGGCGTAGTAGTGGACCTCGCCGGCGGTCTGGATTGCGATGGGTGTGCCACTGGGATCGCTGTCGAGGTAACTGGTCTGGCCGTTCTTGGTGAACGACTGCAGTACGGGGACACCGTGGACGTCGTTGCGTCCGTAGACGTAGCTGGCGGTGTTCGTCCCGGTGATGGTGGAGACGAGTTCGTTCTGGTCGCCGCCGGCCCAGGTGTAGGTGGTCGACGACGAGCCCTGGGTGCGGTTCGTGGTTTGCCCGGCGGCGTTGTGGGCGAAGGTGCCTTGCGTGGGGTCACCGGTCCGGTTCCCGGCGGCGTCGTGCTGGTAACCGGTGTTCGAGATCTCGTTCGCCGCGTTGTAGGTCAGGGTCTGCGTGGTGGTGCCGTCGACCTTCGCGGTGAGCCTGTTGCCGGCCTTGTCGTAGGTGTAGGCGTAGTCGTGACCGCCGTAGTTCGACACCGCGGTGAGCCGGTTGGCGGTGTCGTAGCTGTAGAGCGACACCGCGCCGCTGAGGTTGTCGGTCGACCACTTGATCAACCCGGTGTCGGAGGTGGCCGACGCAGACGGGCACGCCTGCCCGGCGACACGAGGCGAGTAGCAGAACCCGGTGTCGAACACCTTGGTCGCGTCGTTGGACGCGCGTGAGGTCCAGGTCCGCGAGATGCGGCCACTCTTGTCGAAGGTGGTTTTCGTGTGGGCGGCGAACGTCGTGTGGGCGGGGTTGGTGGCGAACCAGGTGTCGGTGCGCTTGCCGTCGTCGTCGTAAGCGAACCCGGTCTTCTGCCCGTTCGGGGTGGTCATTTCGGTGACCTGGTTCGCCGCGTCGTAGAGGTAGGTGGTGGCGCCGCGGGCGTCGGTCTTCGACGTCAGGTTTCCGGCCTTGTCGTAGCCGTAGGACAGGGTGCCGCCGCCGGAGGTCGCCGTCCGCGAAGTGACCCGGTTCTGGGCGTCGTAGGTGAAGGTCGTCGTGCCCGAAGAATCGGTACGGGTGAGCACGTTCCCGGCGCCGTCGTAGGTGTAGGCCACATCGGGGGTGCCGTCGGAGTACTGGATGGTCTTGACCCGGTCGCCGCGGTCGTAGGCGTAGGTGGTGCGCAGCCCGCGCCCGTCGCGGACGGCGTGCAGCCGGCCGAACCCGTCGTAGGAGACCGCGATCGGCGCCAGGCCCGAACCGGCCGGTGGGGTGATGTCGGTGATCTGGTGATCGGAGTTCGCGGTGTAGTCGGTGGTGTTGCCGCGCGGGTCGGTGGCGGTGTCGACGGTGCCGTCGGCGTTGTAATCGACCTTCGACGTCGCGGTCGCGGCCGTGTTGGCCGAGGTGAGGGGGTTGCCGGCGCCGTCGTAGGTGAACAGCTTGGCGTTGCCCTGGCCGTCGGTTCCGCCGGAGGGCAGATACTTCGCCGCGCCGGTGTTGGCGTACGTCGCGGTCGACTTCGCCCCGGTCGGCGCGGTGACGCCGGTGAGCGACTCGCCGGCGTTCACGGCCGGGTCGTGCCCGAAGGTGGTGACACCTCCGGTGCCGCTGGTCGAGGTCGCGGCGTCGTCGAACGGGGTGTAGGTCTTGGTGCGCCCGCGGCCGAGCGGGTCGGCCACGGACGTCACCAGCTCCCGGGCGTTGAGGAAGTAGTCGGTCTGCGGACCGGCGGACGGGACGGTCTCGGTGTTGTTCGGATCCGCGACCAGCGTCTCCCCGGCCGAGTAGTAGGTGAACCGGGTCGCCGCGCCGCCCGCCGGGTTCTCCTGGGTCACCTTCTTGACCCGGTGCGAGGCGTCGTACTGGACCGCGGTCTGCTTGCCCGCGCCGTTGGTGATCGTGGTCAGGTCGCCGGTGGTCGCGTCGTAGCCGAACTGGGTGGTCTTCGAGGTCGGGTCGGTGATCTTGGTCAGGCGGCCCGAGGTGTAGGTGTAGGCGACGCTGCGCGGGGTGCCGTCGTCACCGGTCTGGCCGATCGTGGCCAGGGTGCCGGACCAGGTGAGGGTCGCGGTCCGGGCACCCGCGCCGCCGCGGGTCGAGGAGACCTGGGACAGCTTCCCGGAGGTGTAGGTGAACGTGGTGGCCTGGGTGTTGCGATCCTTCACCGACACCAGCTGTCCGGTCGCGTTGAACGTCGACACCGAGTTGGTGTCGTGGTCGGTGATCGTCCAGCCCGACGCGGTCTTGACCATGGCGACCTTGAACCCGGCCGGTGCGGTGTACGCCGACCCGCCGGCGGGTTGGAACAGGCCTTCGCGGCCCTCAGGCGCCAAGTAGAGCACGGAGTTGTCGGAATTCAGGACCACCTTGGTGTCCTGACCCACCCGCATCGCCCAGCCGGCACCCGCCGATCCGGACGGCAGCGCGGTCCCGGCTCCGAGGCGCAGGCTGTTGTAGGTCAGACCGAGCTGCAGGTCGTCCCGGATCCCCGGCAACGCCAGATCCGAGGTGGTGACCAGCAGGTTGCCGGTGCCGACGTCGACCGAGGCGGACACCGTGTCGGAGATCGGGAACGGGATGCGGGTCGCCGACGGGCGAGGCCCGGTCAGGGTCGGTGTCAGCACCGCGGCCTGTCCGGCTTCGGCGGTCGTCGCCGCGATGGGAGTTCCGGATACCAGCAGCAACGCGGTCGTGGCCGCGACGGTCGAATGACGCCATGACGTTCTTCGCGTGGACAAGATCACTCCAGGGTGGGGATCGGCTTCCGGCGACAGGCAGGTCGGTGTCGCCGGAAGCCCACGCTCAGGCGGAGGTGGCGGTTGAGGCGCTCGCGAGCGGTTCACCCGGATGCGCCACAACAGCGCCGGCTCAGGGGCGTGCGGTGACGGCCTCCGCCGCGGGCAGCCGGGGCCGGGTCGGGTCCGGGAGGCCGTAGCGGGTGTTCAGGACCTGCATCGCCGCGCCCGCCGCGACGACGTCCGTCCCCAACGTCGTCAACGAGACCTCCACCGTCAGCCACTCGGCGCCCGGCAGCTGCGTGCGCACCGCGTGTTCGACCGCTGCCCGGTAGAGCTCGCCGTGGGGGAGGAGGTCCGCGCCGCCAAGGACGATGTGGCCCAGGTCCAGGGTCTGCAGGAGGTTGACCACGCCCGTCGCAAGGACCGCGGCCGCCGTGGCCGGGTCGCTCGCCTGTTCGTGGACGGCCTCCAGGCAGCCGTGGCGGCCGCAGGCGCAGCGGGGGCCGTCGAGCTGGACGACCGCGTGGCCGAACTCGCTGGCGTTCGTGTGCGCGCCGCGGTGGGCGGCGCCGCCGAGCCACAGGCCGGCGCCGACGCCGGCGTCGACCACGACCAGGGCCGCGTCGCGGAATTCCGTGCCGCGGCGCCAGGCTTCCGCGGTGACTCCGGCCGTGACGTCCTTGTCCACCACCACGGGCAGGCCCAGCCGCTTCTCGGCGAGTTCCGCCAGCGGGACGTCGCGCCAGTGCCGCAGCCGGTGGGCGCCGCGGACGGTGCCGGTCGACTGGTCGAGCGGGCCGATCATGCCGATGCCGACGCCGGCGAGTTCCGGGGTGGCCAGGCCGTGCTCGGCGATCATCGCCTCGACGCCGGCGGCCAGCTCGCCCAGCAGGTGTTCCGGCGTGAAGTCGGGCGGCAGCGGCGTCGCGGTCGACGCGCGGACGGTGCCGGCCAGGTCGGCGAGGACCAGGCGCAGCTCACGGCGGGTGACGTGCGCGCCGATCGCCCGGCGGCTGCCCGGGACCAGGCGGTAGACCGCGGCCGGTTTGCCGCGCGGTGGGCGCCGCACGCCCGCCGGTTCGAGCAGGCCTTCCTCGACCAGGCGGGCGAGCACCTTCGACACGGCCTGCGGCGTCAGCCCGGTGACCTCGGCGACCGTGCCGCGCTCGAGCGTGGGCACGGTCCGGGCCAGCGCGATCACCAGCGCCTCGTGGTAGTCCCGCAGGAAAGCCAGGTGCACGGCTTCACTGTATCGGCCCCTGGTACTAACGCAACAGCGTTGCTAAAGTCGCTGGGATGGACGACCTCACCCGACGACGTCGCTGGGCGGCCCTGCTCGCACTGGCCCTCGGTTCGGTCGGGATCGGCCTGACCGAGTTCGTGCCGGCCGGGCTGCTGCCCGACATCGCCCGCAGCGTGCTCGGCAACGCCGAACCGGATTCGGTCGCGCGGGCGGGGTGGATGATCACCGCGTACGCGCTGGGCGTCGTCGTGGGCGCGCCGGTCTCCGCCGTGGTCAGCGCCCGGATGCGGCGCAAGCGGCTGGTGCTCGGGCTGCTGGTGCTGTTCGTGCTCGGCACCGTCGCCTCCGCGGTGGCCTCGTCGTTCGGCCTGGTGCTGGCCGCCCGGTTCGCCGCGGGCCTGCCGCACGGCGCCTACTTCGGGGCCGCCGGCCTGCTGGCCGCGACGCTGATGGGGCCGGGCAGCGAGGGGCGCGGGTTCGCCGTGGTGCTCAGCGGGCTGACCGTCGCCAACGTGGCCGGTGTCCCGGTGATCACCCGGCTCGGGCAGGCCGCGGGCTGGCGGACGGCGTACCTGGTCATCGCCGGGGTCTTCCTGCTCGCGCTCGCGGCGGTGGCGGCCACCGTGCCGGACGCGCCGGCCACGGGCGGGTCGCCGGCCGACGAACTGCGCGCGCTGCGCCGGCCGCAGGTGTGGCTGGTCGCGGTGACCGCCTCGATCGGGATCGCCGGGTTCTTCGCCGTCGACAGCTACCTCGCGCCGATCACCACCTCGGTCACCGGGCTGTCGCCGGGCGCGGTGCCCTGGGTGCTGGTCGCCGTCGGGCTCGGCATGACCGTCGGCAACTTCCTGGGCGGCTGGCAGGCCGACCGGAACCTCCGGCGGGCCATGGTGGCAGGCTTCGCCGCGGTGATCGCCGCGAACGTCTACTTCGGACTGTTCGTCGGTTCGCCGTTCGGCCTGTACACCGGCGCGTTCCTGATCGGCGGGACGATCCTGTTCCTCGGCCCGGTGCTGCAGGCGCGCCTGATCGCGGTGGCGCCGGGCGCCCAGCTGATGGGCGCGGCGCTGAACCAGTCGGCGTTCAACACGGCCAACAGCCTCGGTGCGGCGCTGGGCAGCGTGGTCATCGCCGCCGGGCTCGGCTACCGCGCCACGGCGTGGGCCGGGGTGGTGGTGAGCGCGATCGGGCTCGTGCTGGCCGTGGCCGGCTTCGCCGTCGACCGCCGCCGCGCCGTCAAGGCACCGGCGGACGCCCTCGTGCGGTGATCAGCCCGCCTCCAGGAGCGCGTCCAGAGCGGTCAGGCTGAGCACCTGGCCGTATTCGCCGGGAAGGGCCACGCCGATCACTTCGCCGAGTTCGTCGAGGACCGGCGCGCCGGCGCAGGCGGCCGGGAGAGCCACGCTCGTGCGGAACAGCCGCTCGCCGTCTTCGTTCGACTCGAACCGGTTGACCACCCCGCTCAGCAGCGTGCGAGTGCCGTCCTCGGCCGGGCCGGGCAACCACAGCTGGTCGCCGATCCGGACGAGCTCCGGGCGGCCGAGCGGTAGCGGCGCCACCCCCAGCGGCTCGGCCAGTTCCAGCACCACGACGTCGTGCCCGGCCGTGTGCACCTTCTCGACTTCGCCGCCTGTGACGGCGATCGGTGCCTCGTCCTCCGGCCGGTGCGCGACGACGAACCGGTCGCCGATCGCGAAACTCATTGCGCCGCAAGAGGTTTCGACCAGCCCGGCCGGCGGCCCCGACGGTCGCCTCGCGCCCGCACGCCGTCGCAGCGCGCGGTAGCCCTCGGCGTCGCCGGTGCCCGCGAGGCACTCTTCGTGCCGCCGGACGTCGGCGGGGTCGGCCGGCGGTTCGGGCAGCTCGCCCAGTGCGGCGAGCGCCTCCCGGTACGACCCGGCCGCGTGGTGGTCGCGGAAGCGGCGCAGCGGATCGGGTTCGTTCAGCGCCAGCCGGGCGAGCACGGCGCTCCAGCGCGCGACCTTCACGGCCAGCTCCCGGAGCCGCTCGGCTCGGGCGCGCGCGGTGTCGAGCAGGTGCGCGGTCTGGGCGACGGTGGCTTCGAGGTCCTCGTCGGCGGGCGCCGGCTGGGCGGCGCAGGCTTCGGCCGCGGCGGCGGTCTTGACCGCCGCCGTCCGCGCGGAGGCCAGGTCGAGCTCGGTCTGGACGTCCTCGTTGAACATCTCCACCAGTGCTTGCCGCGTTTCGGGCGGCAGCGCGGTGGCCGGCGGGCGGTGGGTGGCCTGCCGCTGCCGGAACTCCCGCCAAGCCCCCTCGGTGCCGTCGTCGGCGAGCGCGGCGGCGAGGTCCCGCAGCTCCGCCCGCAGGTCGGCGAGCTCACCGCGGTGCCGTTCGCGCTCGCGCTGCTGCTCGTAGCGGCGGGTCAGGTCGCCGATCTCCCGGGGCGACAGCAGGGTGGTGTCGGTCACCCGGATCCCGTTGGCCAGCTTCGTCCTCAGATCGCGTGCGGTCACCTCGAGCACGCAGTCGGCGTCGATGTCGAAGGTGACCTCGATCTGGGGTTCGCCCTTCGGCGCGGGCGGGATCCCGGTGAGCACGAACTCGCCGATCTTCGACTCGCGGTCGAGGGTGCCGTTGTAGATCTCGATGCGCACTTCGGTCTGGTTGTCGTCGTGGGTGGTGTAGATCTCGGAGCGGCGGGTCGGGATCGTGGTGGCCCGGCTGATCAGTTCGGAGAAGACCTTCCGCGCGGCCTCGCCGGTGCCCTCGGTGACCTGGATGCCGAGGGCGAGCGGCGTGACGTCGAGAAGCAGGAACTTGGTCAGCGCTCCGCTGCGCGTGGCGCCCAGCAGCGCGGCCCCGCTGGCGACCGCGGTCCGCGGATCGGTGATGACGATCCCCTTGGCAGCGAAGACCTGTTCCACGGTCTGGCGGACGAGAGGGGACAGCATCGGCCGGCCGACCAGCACGACGTGGTCCGGCCGCTCGGGCGCGGACTCCAGGAACGCGGTGGTCACCCGGCGCAGCGTGGCCAGCCGGTCGGCCAGCACCTCCGCCAGCTCGGCCCGGGTCAGTTCCACGGGGACGTGGCCGTGCGAGCCGAAGGAGAGCAGGGTGTCGGACGCCCGGTCCTGGGCGGAGAGGGCGACCTTCAGCTTCTCCGCGACGATTCCCAGCCGGCGGCGCAGCGGGTCCGTCGCCGGGACGTCGATGCCCTTCAGCCGCAGCTGGGCGGCGAGCGCCTCCGTGACGGCGGCGTCGAAGTCCTTGCCGCCGAAGCGGGGGTCACCGCCGACGTCCCGGACCTCGTAGACGCCTTCGCCCACTTCCAGCAGGCTCAGGTCGAGCGTGCCGGCGCCGAGGTCGACCACGGCGACCGTCGCCCCGAGCTTCCGTTCGTACGCGGTCGCGATGCACGCGGCGGTCGGTTCGTGCAGCAGCCGGACCACGTCGACCTCGGCGATCTCGCAGGCCGACCGGGTGGCGGCGTTCTGGTTGTTGGTGAAGTACGCGGGAACCGTGACGACCACCCGCGGCCG
The DNA here is from genome assembly GCF_046548815.1 of Amycolatopsis sp. cmx-4-83. Lineage (NCBI taxonomy): Bacteria > Bacillati > Actinomycetota > Actinomycetes > Pseudonocardiales > Pseudonocardiaceae > Amycolatopsis > Amycolatopsis sp. cmx-4-83. The sequence goes on from NZ_JAEBEF010000003.1 coordinate 723,324, forward strand.
GTCGATCCGGAGGGCGTGGTGGCGTTCGGTCCAGGACAGCCACTCGTCCCGCACCTGACCGAGTTCGGCCTGGGCCAGCTCCCCGACGCGTTCGCGGACCCGCTCGGCCAGGAACGTCTCGACCAGGCCCCGGGCGTGCCGGATGATCCGGGCGGCCACCTCTTCCGGCCGGTAGGTGCGGTCGCGGATCTTGAACCGGGTGGCGGTGCCCATCCGCCGCTTGGCGGCGTCGATGTGCCCGGCCAGCCACGGCGCCAGCGTCTCTTCGCCGGTCAGGCCGACCAGTTCGGTGCCCTGCCGGTCGAGGCTCAGCGTCGAGGCGAACTGGAGGTGCCCCTTCCACGGGCAGAAGACCGGCCGCTGCGCCTCGCGGTCGTAGATCGCCGCGGCGGACGTGGTCGTGCCCAGGTCCAGGCCCCAGATCTCGCTGTAGCGGCGGCCGACGTCCGCACGGGCCCGCGTCACCCACGACTGCGCCCGTTCCTGGAACCGGCGCAGGTCTTCCGCGCCCAGCGCCTCCAGGCAGGCCGTGACGTCGGCGACGAGGTGGGGCGGGACCAGCTCGTCTTCGGTCAGCCGGCGCAGCGCCGAGGCCGCCTGCGAATGCTCGCCGCGGGCCTCGACCGCGGTGAGGCAGTGCCGGACGAGCTTGTCGTACTCGCCGGTCCGGCGCAGGCACTCGGCCAGCCGCGGGTCCTCCGCCGCTTCCGCGCCGAGCCAGCCGAGCAGGACGTGCGCCGCGCCGGCGAAGTCACCGGCGCGCAGGTACAGCGTGACCGCCTGCTCGGGCTGCCCGACGCGCTGCCGCAGCCGGGCGGCACCGGCGAAGTCGCCGCCGGCCTCGTAGGAGGCGGCACGGGCGTCCAGCGCCTCCGGGGAGTCGTCGCCCTGCAGCACCCGCGCCGCTTCGCCGAACTGCCCGGTCCGGTTGAACAACTGGTTGGCGCGGAAGAACTCGCGCCCCTCCTCGGCCCGCCACGCCGCGAGGGCGAGCTCGCCGGCGGCTTCTTCGAACCGGCTCCAGGCCCGGTAGGCGTCCTGGGTCCCGCCGGCGTCCCCGGCCAGCCGGATCAGCGCGCCGAAGTGGAGCCGGGTGGCCGTGACGAGGTCCGTGCGCAGCCGGTCGACCCGCTGACGGCGGTCCAGCACGGCCGCGGTCGGCACGCCGGCGCGGTCCAGGTGCGTCAGCACGTCCTGGAGCCGTCCGGCCGCGGCGGCGAACTCCTGCCGCTCGGCGAGTTCGCCGACTTCCGGCAGGACGCGGTCGGCGAGCGCGGCCAGCCGGTCCGGCCGGTCGGCCGGGCACGTGGCCAGCGCGTCGGAGAACTGGCGTAGCTCCTCGTGGCACCGGCTCACCTGGTCGAGGCGGCCGAGGTCGCGGTAGACGGGGAGCGCGTCGGCGAACCGGCCGGCGTCGACCAGCAGACCGCCGTAGCGCTCGGCCAGCGCGTCGTTCAGCTCGGTGATCGGGCGGGCGCGGGCCAGGTCCAGGCCCGCGCCGACGTCCTCGGCCGTCCGTGACCGCAGGCAGCAGGCGAGGGCCCGGCGCACGTCGTTGTCGGACTTCGCCAGCCGGACCGCGTCGGCGCCGTGCCCCAGCAGGCAGTGGACGTCGAGGACGTCCGGCCGCAGTGCCTCGGTGAGGTCCGCGAAGAAGCGCTGCCACAGCTCGGCGTCGCGCTCGAGGGGGATCCGGGCCGCGTGCTGCGTCACGACCTTCGCCACCACCTCCTGGGTGAGCACCCGCCGCTTTCCCCAGCGGAGGAGGTGGTGGATCGCGAAGTCGGCGTCGTCCAGTTCCGCCAGCAGCCGGACCATCCGGTCGCGGGCCACCCCCTGCAGCTCCGGCAGGTTCAGCCGCGAGGCGACGTCGAACACGACGGTGAGGACGTGCCGGTCCGGACGCGAGGTCAGGGCGGCCAGCCACGGCCGGTCGAGGGCGCCCAGCGGGTAGCGCTCCGGCGGGATGCGGTGATCGTGCGCGCCGAACACCTCGACGGCCCGGACGGGCTCGGCACGCAGCGTCAGCCGCAGGGCCCGGCGGTACGCGCGGGCGGCGCGCTCCCAGTCGGCGGGGGCGGGCGCCCCGGCGGGGAAAAGGGCGTTCACCCGCTCCACGGCCCTGGCCACCCGTTTCCCGGCGCCACCCGACAACCAGTCGAGAAAAGGCTCGTGAACGGGCACGCGGTACGGCGGGGGTTCGAATGCGGGTGGGGGTGCGCCCTGACCCGAAACGATCACGTTGTCGGCGCGCCCCACGAGGATGGCGTTCCGCGCGTCGCCCGTGAAATCGTTCTTGATCTGGCGCTCGCTCACATCACTCCCTGGTGCCCGGCTGCGGGGAAACGCTAGCACTGCGCCCCGATTTCGGTTTCGGGTTCCCGGGAAGTCAATTACGAGAATTGCGTAGCTTGATGTATCAATCGTGGTTGATGTACTCTGCTCGCGTGCCCGATGCCGACCTGCCCCCGCCGTTCGTGCGGCTGGCCGCGGATCCGCTGCGCTGGCGGATCCTGCGCGAGCTGGCCGTGAGCGACCGCCGCGTGCGGGAGCTGGTGGGCGCGGTCGGGCAGCCGCAGAACCTGGTCTCCTACCACCTGGGCAAGCTGCGCGCGGCCGAGCTGGTGACGGCGCGGCGGAGCAGTTTCGACGGCCGCGACACCTACTACCACCTCGACCTGCGCCGGTGCGCGGACGCGCTGGCCGAGACCGGTGCGTCGCTGCACCCGGGCCTGACCGTCGTGACCGCCGAGCCGGTGGCCCGGCCGAAGGTGCTGTTCGTGTGCACCGGGAACAGCGGCCGGTCGCCGATGGCCGCGGCGTTGCTGCGGCACCGGGGCGGGGATGCGGTCAGCGCGGGCAGCCACCCGAAGCCGCTGCACCCCGACGCCGTCCGCGCGCTGGCGGAGTACGGCATCGCGCTCGCGCACGAGCCGACGCACCTGGACGCGGTGCGGCGACGGCGGTTCGACTGGGTGGTCAGCCTGTGCGACAAGGTCCGTGAAGCCTGCCCGCCGTTGCCCGGCCGGCCGCGGACGATCCACTGGAGCATCCCGGACCCGGCCCGCGAACCGGACGGCCTCGCGGCGTTCCGGCGCGTGGCGGCCGACCTCGACGACCGGATCGGGTTCCTGGTCCGGCGGTTCACCACTCCACGAGACGAGGAAGCATGACCGATGAGCTGGTGAGTGTGCGCTACCTGGTCGACGACGTCGAGCGCGCCGTCGCGTTCTACACCGCCCGGCTCGGGTTCACCGAGCGGTTCAGCGTGCCGGCGTTCGCGGAGGTGACCCGCGGCCGGCTGCGGCTGCTGCTGAGCGGCCCGGACAGCTCCGCCGGGCGCGCGATGCCCGACGGCACGCGGCCCGGCCCCGGCGGCTGGAACCGGATCCACTTCGTCGTCGACGAGCTCGACGCCGAGGTCGAGCGGCTGCGGGCGGCCGGCGTGCCGTTCCGCAGCGACGTGGTCACCGGTCCGGGCGGGCGGCAGATCGTCTTGGACGACCCGGCGGGCAACCCCGTCGAGCTGTTCCAGCCGGCTTCGGCAACGGCGTGACAGCGAGTTCGCCGCCGGCGCTGGAACGCCGCCTCGGCACGAAGGACGCCGTGGTGATCGGCCTCGGGTCGATGATCGGGGCGGGGATCTTCGCCGCGTTCGGGCCGGCCGCGAAGGCGGCGGGCACGGGCCTGCTGGTGGGCTTGGCGCTGGCCGCGGTGATCGCGTACTGCAACGCGGTCGCGTCGGCCCAGCTCGCCGCGCAGTACCCGGTGTCCGGCGGGACGTACGTCTACGGGCGCGAACGCCTCGGGCCGTGGTGGGGGTTCACCGCCGGCTGGGGGTTCGTGGTCGGCAAGACCGCGTCGTGCGCGGCGATGGCGCTGACCTTCGCCACCTACGCGGTGCCCGGCCCGGTCTGGGTGCAACGGCTGGTCGCCGTCGCGGGGGTGCTCGGCCTGGCCGCGCTGAACTACCGCGGGATCACCAAGACCGTGGCGCTGACCCGGATCCTGGTCGGCACCAGCCTGCTCGCGCTGGCGGTGGTGGTGGCCGGGATCGCGGCCGGCGGCGGCGCCACGACGGCGAACCTCGGCGGCTTCTCGTCGCTGGCGTCGGGCGGCTTCTACGGGATCCTCCAGTCCGCCGGCCTGCTGTTCTTCGCGTTCGCCGGGTACGCGCGGATCGCGACGCTGGGGGAGGAGGTCCGCGACCCGCGGCGGACCATCCCCCGCGCGATCCCGATCGCGCTGGCCCTGGCGGTGGTGGTCTACCTCGTCGTGGCGGTCGCGGCCCTGCTCGCCGCGGGGCCGGACGGCCTGGCGAACGCGGCCGCCCCGCTCGTCGCCGCCCTCGACGGCGCCGGAGCCGGGGCACTGACCCCCGCGGTCCGCGTCGGCGGCGCACTGGCCGCCCTCGGCGCACTGCTCGCCCTGATCGCCGGCATCGGCCGCACCGGCCTGGCGATGGCCCGCGAGCGCGACCTGCCCACCTGGCTGGCGGCGGTTCACCCGAAGTACCGGGTACCGCACCACGCCGAACTCGCGCTGGCCGCGATCGTGTCGGCGCTCGTGCTGACGGTGGACCTGCGCGGGGTGATCGGCTTCAGCTCGTTCGGCGTCCTGGTCTACTACGCGGTCGCCAACGCGTCGGCGTTCACGCAGGAGCCGGCGAACCGGCGGTGGCCGCGGTGGCTGAACGTCGTGGGCCTGCTCGGCTGCGTGCTGCTCGTGGCCACGTTGCCGTGGGTGTCGGTCTGTGCGGGGGTGGCGGTGTTCGTGGTGGGGGTGGCCGGCCGTGCGGTGGTCCGGCGACGTCTGGCGGATCCTGGCTGAGCAGGCGATCGGGTGCGTGCTGCTCGTCGCGACGTTGCCGTGGGTGTCGGTCTGCGCGGGCGTGGTGGGGTGGTCGATCGGTTGGTGGTCCGGCGGCGCTCAGCCGATCCTGGCTGAGCAGGCGATCGGGTGCGTGCTGCTCGTGGCGACGTTGCGTGGGTGTCGGTCTGCGCGGGCGTGGTGGGGTGGTCGATCGGTTGGTGGTCCGGCGGCGCTCAGCCGACCCTGGCTGAGCAGGCGATCGGGTGCTTGCTGCTCGTCGCGACCTCGCGTGGGTGTCGGTCTGCGCAGGAGTGGCGGTGTTCGTGGTGGGGATGGCCGGCCGTGCGGTGGTCCGGCGGCGCTCAGTCGGCCCGCGCTGACCAGGCGATCGATTCCCTTTCCCGCTCGCCGGAGTCTTCCTCTCGACGGTGCGGCCCGCCGGAGTGGCCGTCCGAGAAGGAGAGCGACAGCCGTGAGTCTTCCCGCCACCATGCGTGCCCTGCTGCAGACCTCGCTGGACGGACCGCAGGACCTGCACCTGGTCGCCGACGCCCCGGTGCCGGCACCCGGCCGGGGCGAGGTCCTGATCCGGGTCGCCGCCGCCGGGGTCAACTTCGCCGACCTCTCGAAGGCCCGCGGCACCTTCCGGGACGGTCCGCGGCCGCCCTACGCGGCGGGCTTCGAGGCGGCGGGCGAGGTCGTGGCGCTGGGGGAGGCGGTGACCGGCCCGCCGCCCGGAACGTGCGTCGCCGGGGTCGGAGCCGGGGCCTTCGCCGAGTACATGGTCCTGCCCGCGGCGGCGGCGCTGCCGGTGCCGGCCGGCTGGAGCGCCGGACAGGCGCTGGGCCTGGTCGTGAACTGGCCGACCGCGATCGCCGCGCTCAAGCCGCTCGGGCGGGTCGCGGCCGGCGAGACCGTCCTCGTCCACGCCGCGGCCGGCGCCACCGGCCAAGCCGCGGTGATCGTGGCCAAGCACCTCGGCGCGACCGTCGTCGCCTCCGCGTCGCCGGGCAAGCACGAGACCGTGCTGGCGCTGGGAGCCGACCACGTCCTGGACTCCCGGGCGGGCGATCTCGCCGCCGAGGTGCGGCGCCTGACCGGCGGTGCCGACCTGGTGCTGGAATCGGCGGGCGGAGCCACGTTCGCCGCGAGCCTGGCCGCGGCGAAGCCGGTCACCGGCCGGGTGGTCGTCTACGGTCTGGCGGGCGGCGAAGCCGTGCTCACCAACTGGGACCTGGTGTACCGGTACCCCGTGCACGTCATCGGCCTCAACATCGGCACGCTGAGCCAGGCCGCGCCCCGGATCTTCGCGGAGGTCGTGGACGAGGTGGTGACGCTCGTCGAATCCGGCGTCCTCACCCCCGGGCGGCCCACCACCTACGCACTGGCCGACGGCCCGGACGCGCTCGCGGACCTCGAGGCCCGGGCGACCGTCGGCAAGCTCGCCCTGGTGCCGTGAGCCGGGTGAGGACGTCGACCGGGCGGGACGAGGAGCGGTTCACCGCCGAAACCGCGCGTTTCCGCCGGGAGCTGCTGGCGCACTGCTACCGCATGACCGGCTCGGCGCACGACGCCGAGGACCTGGTGCAGGAGACCTACCTGCGGGCGTGGCGGTCCCGCGGCGGCTTCGAGGGCCGGGCGTCGATCCGGTCGTGGCTCTACGCGATCGCGACCAACGTCTGCCTGACCGCGCTGGAGCCGCGCCGGAACCGGGTGCTGCCCTCGGGCTTGAGCGACCCCTACGACGGCCCCACCCGCCCGCCGGCGCAGGTCCCGCCGGGCGAAGTCTCCTGGCTGGAACCGCTGGCGGAGTACCTGGTCGCCGACCCGGCGGCAGTGGCGGCCGGGCGCGAATCCCTGCGGCTCGCGCTCGTCGTCAGCCTGCAGCACCTGCCCGCACGCCAGCGCGCGATCCTGATCCTGCGTGAAGTGCTCGCGTTCACCGCGCCCGAAACGGCCCGGATCCTCGGCACCACCACGGCGGCGGTGAAGAGCGGCCTGCAGCGCGCGCGAGCCCGGCTGGACGAACTGGCGGCACCGCCCGAGGACCTGCTCGAACCGACCGACCGGCGGGCGCGCGCACTGCTGGAGGGCTACGTCACCGCGTTCGAACGCAGCGACGTCGGCCTGCTGGAACAAGTGCTGCGCGTGGACGCCACGCTGGAGGCGACCCCGTTCCGCGACTGGTACGCCGGGCGGGTCAGCTGTCTGCGGGTACTCGGTACCCACGTGCTGGGCGCACCGGGCGACTGGCGGATGAGCGCCACGACCGCCAACGGCCAGCCGGCCGCCGCGGTCTACCGCCGCGACCCCGCGGGGGTGCACCGGGCGCACGGCATCGTGGTGCTGGCGCCGACGAGCGGCGGGATTTCGCGCGTGGTCGAGTTCCACGACCCGGCGCTGGTCGCCGCGTTCGGCTTGGCTCGCGCTTTGCCGGGCTAGCGAGCCCGGCGCGGTTCGACGGGTTCCGGGGTGTACTCCGGCTGGCGGAAGAGGTTCCCGTACCGGTCGTCCTGGGGCGCGGTGCGCGCTTCGGGGCGGGGCTCTTCGGTGACGGGGTGGCTGAACAGCGAACTGTCCACTGTGGAAGCAGTGATCAGGGGATCCTTTCGTGGGTGCCCGCGGCGGCCGTCCCGGACCTGCGGTGCGGTCTCGGGGAATGCCCTCGGGCACCACCCAACGTACACGACGTCCTCGCGGAGTGTGTTAAGACTGGCTTCTAGCAAAGGGGCCACCGTGCACCAGCTCAGTCTCGGCGTCGTCGCGCGTTCACGGAAAGAGAACGAACGGCGGTTGCCGATCCACCCGCACCACCTCGACCGGATCGACCCCGATCTCCGGAAATCCCTCTACCTCGAACACGGCTACGGCGAACCCTTCGGCGTACCCGACGACCGGCTGGCGGCCACCGTCGCGGGGCTGCGCACGCGGGAGCAGATCATCGCCGAGTGCGACGTCGTCCTGCTGGCCAAGCCGCTGCGCGAAGACGTCGCCGAACTGCGCCCCGGCCAGGTCCTGTGGGGCTGGCCGCACTGCGTGCAGGACGTCGAGCTGACCCAGCTGGCCGTCGACCGGCGGCTGACCGTCATCGCCTTCGAAGCGATGAACCACTGGCGCCGCGACGGCTCGTTCGGCCTGCACGTCTTCCACAAGAACAACGAACTGGCCGGCTACTGCTCGGTCCTGCACGCGCTGCAGCTGGCCGGGTCGACCGGCGACTACGGCCGCCGCCTGCGGGCGGTGGTGATCGGCTTCGGCGCGACCGCGCGCGGGTCGGTGACGGCGCTGAACGCCCACGGAATCCACGACGTCGACGTCCTCACCGCCCGCGGCCTCAGCGCGGTCGGCTCGCCGATCCACTCCGCGACGATGGTCCACATCGACCACGACGCGAACAGCCCGGGCGATCTGCGCCGCAGCCACGCGCTGACCGACCACGGGCGGGTCCCGCTGGCCGGGTTCCTCGCCGAGCACGACGTCGTCGTCAACTGCGTCCTGCAGGACACCGCCGCGCCGCTGACGTTCCTGATCGAGGACGACCTCGCCGCGTTCGCGCCCGGGAGCCTCATCGTCGACGTCTCCTGCGACGAGGGCATGGGCTTCAGCTGGGCCAAGCCCACGACGTTCACCCACCCGACCTTCCCGATCGGCGACGGTGTCACGTACTACGGCGTCGACCACAGCCCGTCCTACCTGTGGAACTCGGCCACGTGGGAGATCAGCGAAGCCCTGCTGCCGCACCTGCGAGCCGTCCTTTCCGGACAGTCCACATGGGACGAGCACGAGACCGTCCGGCGGGCCGTGGAGATCCAGGACGGCACGATCCGCAACCCCGCGATCCTGTCCTTCCAGAACCGCGCGCCGGACTACCCGCACCAGCGCCGCTGATCCCCGCGCACCTCATGTCATGTCGTGGCGGATCCACTGGGGCAGCGTGGGGTTGCAGGCGGGCGATGGCCGGTCGTGGAGCGCGCTCGGTCACACGATGGACCCGGTTGAAGAGGAAGCAGGCGTCCGGTCGGCCCGTCGGCCCCGAAGATCGTGATGCGGACGACGGCGGTCCTTCCTGGCGGAGGAGAAGGGACGACCACCAGATGTCGGCGCGCCCGTTCGCGTGACAGTTCGGCTGGGCATTCATCGTCGCTCGGACGGGGGACCGAAGTGGACTAGCATGGGCCGCGGTGAGCACCGGGGGGTGTGGGAATGCTGGAAGGGCTGCTCTCGGCCGATGCGGGAGCGTTGTACGACGCCATGGTGCGGTCCGGGCCGGTGGCGCTGGACGATCCGCGGGCCGCGAGCCCCGAGATGCAGGAGCTGCTCGACCGCGGCTTCGTGCGGCGCGACTACCGCGACGACCCGGTGCTGGCGCCGATGGAACCGGTTCGCGCGGTCGACCACGCGATCCTCGGCGCGCAGCAGCGGCTGGTCGAGCAGCAACGCCAGATCGTCGCGGCGCGCCAGCAGCTGGACCTGCTCCAGACCGTCTACCGGGCGACGTACGGCGGCGGCAGCGACGCGGCCGTCGAGGTGCTGTCCGACCCGCAGCGGATCGGGGCGCTGTCACTCGAGCTGTGCCTGTCGGCGAAGGAGGAGTTCCTCACCTTCACCACGCGCCACTTCAAGCGCAAACCGGACGCGAACACGGCGATGGCCCTGCCCGACGCCGTGACCGAACGCGGTGTCCGGCTGCGCAACGTCTACGAGCGCGCCGCGCTGGAGTTCGAGGGCGCGAAGGGTGTCGTCGAGGCCAGCATCGCCGCGGGCTGGACCATGCGGGTGGCGTCCGAGCTGCCGATGAAGATGGTGATCGCCGACCAGCACTCGGCGCTGCTGCCGCTCGACCCCAGCGGCATGGCGGGCGCGGTGTTCGTCCGCAGCCCGACCATCGTCGCCGGCCTGCGGATGCTGTTCGAGCTGGTGTGGACCCAGGCCGTCCCCCTCGGCGACGGCCAGCAGCGCCACGGCCTGACGCCGACCCAGGCCAAGGTGCTCGACCTGCTGGCGACCGGCATGACCGACGGCGCGATCGCGCGGCACCTCGACGTGAGCGAGCGGACGGTCCGCCGCCACGTCCAGGGCCTGCTCGACGCCCTCCAAGCGGACAACCGGGTGGCCGCGGTCCACGCGGCCACCCGGCTGGGCTGGCTCGACTAGCGTCGCAGGTCGCCTGGGCCGCGGTCGACGAACCTCGGTCGCGAGGCACCGGCTGTCCTGCCGGGCGGCGCACCCCGGGCGAACGGCGGTTCAGCTCAAGTGGCACCACGATTCGCCCTCGGTCCAGATCCACACGCACTTCGGCTGCGGCTTGCCCGTCGCGGACGCCTCCGGCGCCACCACCGCACCGAACGCCAGCACCGTCAGCGCCGCCGCGACCACTCCGGTCACCATTCTCTTGATCATGTCGTCCTCCCCGCGAAAGCGATCTCTCTGCTACGTGACAAGTTAGGCGGCGATGTCTTACGCCGGGAGAGCAAGTCCGGCCACTGTCCGGATCCGGTCACGCGGGGCGCGGCGGGTGCGGACGGTGGCCGGTCGGTGGCTCCTCCGCCGGCTCCGGGCTCCCCACCCAGTGCAGGTTGTCCGGTTCGGGCCACCAGCCCGGCGGGGCGGGACGGGCGCCGCCCGTCTCGCCCCACCAGCGTGGTGCCGGTTCGTCTGCCATGCCGGAAGCGCTCGGCTAGGCGCCGAACGGCTGGGCCGACAGCAGCGTCTGCGTCCAGCCCTTCGTGTCGACCGGGTCGGTGCCGAACCCCTGGATGTCCGAGCCGTCGAAGTCGAACGGGTTGTGGTCGTGGTAGCGGTACAGCGCGCCGTCGCGGGTCTGGCCGTAGTACAGGCCGTAGCCCGGGGACACGATCTGGTCGAACGTGCTCCAGCGGTCCGCCAGCGTCGTGCCGGTCCAGGTGTTGTCGGCCGCGATGTGGTACGAGCGCAGGACGCCGGTCGTGCTGATGCCGATGAGCCAGTCGTCGCCGGTGGCGGCGATGGTGCGCATGGTGAACCCGGTGCCGATCACGGCCCGCTGGCCGATCTGGTTGCTCGCGGGCTTGGGCCGGGAAACCACGTAGGACATCAGGGTGCTGCCGGCGATGCCGTAGAGGTGGCCGTGGCCGTCGTAGGTCAGCATGTCGTGCGTCCAGCCGCTGCCGAGCGCGACGGGCGTGCCGAGCTGCAGCGAGTTGTTGTTCGTGATGACGTCGACGCGGTAGAGCACGCCGGCCGGCGAGGTCGCGAGCACGGTGTTGAAGTTCAGCGTGGCCAGCGCCTTGGGCGTGAACCCGAGGTTGTCGCTCGAGACGAGGGTCTTGGTGCGGTCGCCGGTCTGGGAGTTGATGGTGCTGTAGGTCAGCCGCCCGTCGGACAGCGCGCCGTAGACCGACACCGTGGTCGCGGCCGGGCTGCTCAGCTCGTCGACGATGCGCTGCGCGTCCGCGGCCTGCGGCTGGTAGCGGTCGGGGAAGGCGGAGCGCTGGACCCGCTGGCAGACGTCGCCGATCGCGGCCGTGCGCCAGCTGCCGTTCGGGTAGAAGCCTTCCATCACGTCGAGGAACGCGTTGGTGGCCCAGGCCGGGTTGAGCCGCTGCGACTCGGTGCCCCAGGAGTCGAGCTGCTGGAACAGGCCGAGGCTGCTGTGGTCGACCTTCTCGCTGATGTTCTCGACCAGTGATTCGACGATCGTGGTGGTGATCGCGATGACGGCGGCGCGCTCGTCCAGCCCGCGTGCCTGCACGGCGTCGATGACCGCACGGGCGCAGGACACCCGGTACGGCGTCATGTGGCCTTTCAGCGCGCCGGTCAGGACGCTGTTGAGCCGGGTGGCCGACGCGGTGTCGGCGGCGGTCGGGCCGCCGGTGACGCAGGCCGCCGTCGCGTAGGCCGCCAGCTGCTGCATCCGGACGGCCATGGCGTCGGACTCGGTGGTGGCGCTCGCGGCGGTGGCGCCCGCGGTCAGGATGGACAGTGCGGCGAGGCCCGCCGCGATCGCTCTCGTGCTGAGGCGCATCGGAACTCCAGGGTCGGTGGGGCGGTGCCGCGGCCGAGGCCGCGGCACCGCCGGTGAAGGGGGAAGGTCAGGCGCCGGGCGGGGAGACGTAGCCGGAGATCAGCTGCTCTTGCAGGCCGGAACGCGCGGTGTCGGGGTCGATCACCCGGCGCGTCACCTTGTCGCTGACGTTGCCGCCGACGACGGTGAGCGTGCCGTCGGGGTGCACCGCGGTGATCACGTCGACGTGCCCGCCCGTGGTGCCGTTCGGCGGGCCGTAGATGACCCAGTCACCGATCTTCGGGCTGCCGTGCGAGCTGCCGGTCCGCGACTTGAACAGGCCGTGGTCGACACCCCACGAGCCGAGGCCGCGGGCCACCCACGTGCCGCGCGGTACGTCCGCGACGCCGGCCGCCGCCCACGTCCAGGTGGCGAACATCGCGCACCAGTCGTTCGCGCCGTGGTTGCAGCCGTCGTTGTACTTGTCGCAGTTCGCTTCGGTGGTGCCGACCTCACCGGTGGCGAGCGAGGCGATCTTCGAGCGCAGCGGATTGACCGGGGTGCTGCTGGTGCAGCCGGCCGGGTCGGCCGAGAGCAGGTACTGCGTCCAGCCGCGCGAGGCGACCGGGTCGTTCAGGTGGTAGGCGATGTCCGTGCCGGACCCGTCGGTGGGGTCGTCGTCCTCGTACCAGTACATGGCGCCGTCGGGGTTCTTGCCGTAGTACAGGCCGCCGCCGGGGGAGACGAGGTTTTCGAAGCTCTGCCAGCCGGCGTCGTCGAGCTGCCCGCGGGTGTAGGTGGTGCCGGTCGGCGAAACGGCGTAGCTGATCAGTTGCCCGTCGGACGCGGTCGCGATGAGCCGGTCGTCCCCGGCCGCCGAAAGCGTCTTGAGCGCGAAGCCGCCGCTGCCGATCTCACGGCGCTGCCCGATCTGGTTCACGCCGGGCTTGGGCGCGGAAACGAGGTACTGCAGCAAAGAACCGGCGGAGGTCGTGCCGTAGAGGTGCCCGTGACCGTCGTAGGACAGCAGGTTGTGGGTCCAGCCGTGCTGGAGGTCGATCGGGTCGTTGAAGGTGAGGCTGCCGCTGTTGGTGACGACGTCGACGCGGTAGAGGACACCGGTCGTCGAGGTCACGAGCAGCGTGTTGAAGTTGAGCGTGGCCAACGCTTTCGCGGTGAACCCGAGCGCTTTCGAGGAGACGACGACGTGCGTGGTGTTGCCGTTGTCCGGGTCGATCGTGGTGTAGCTGAGGCGGCCGTCGGGCAGGACGCCGTAGACCGACACCCCACCGGCGCACGACGCGGCGGCGGAGGCGGGAGCGGCGGTCACCGCGGCCGTGGTGAGACCGCTCACCAGCACGAGGAACGCCAGCGCAGCGGCGCGAACTCTGGTTCGGAACATGGGAAAACCCCTCGTAGAAAGGAAGATTGGCGTCGGCCGCGGCCCCGGGAAAGGCGGCTCGACGCGGCAGAGCTTATGAGGGGTTCCGGTGGCAGCGCATGAGCGAATGCGGCCATTGTCCGCATGCGGACACCGGCGTCGCTCAGTCCGCGGGGTGCGCCGACGGGGGGTGCCGCGGCGGCGGTGGGGGCAGCGGCAGGTTCGGGTCGACCTCGATGCCCGCCGCGCGGAGCGAGTCGTCGAGGATGTGCCAGATCCAGCGGGTGAGCAGCTCCGCGAGCTGCGTCTTCGTGATGCCTTCCGGGGCTTCGAGCCACTGCGCGGTGCAGGAATCGACGAGACCGACGACGCCGAAGGACAGGACGCCGGCGATGCGCGTGTCGAGCTGGAACATCGTCAGGTAGTAGTCGAACACCTGGCTGAGCTGGCGCGCGATCACGGTCTTGACGTCGGCGATGGCGTCTTCGCCCTCGCGGCGCCCGGTCTGGGCGTGCAGGATCAGGTAGCGGTACAGGTTTCCGTGGTCGGCCAGCCAGCCGGTGTGGGCGTCGACCGCGGCCGCGATCATTTCCCTGGCGCTGCCCTGGGGTTCCCACACCGGTTGCAGCGAAGCGGTGATCTCCTCGGCGGCCCGGTCGGCGACGGCCCGCGTCAGGTCGGCCGCGTCGTCGAACTGGCGGTACAGCTGCGGGCGGGCCACGCCGGCGGCCTCGGCGATGTGGGCCGCCGACACGTACGGGCCGTGTTCCTCGATCGCCCGCAGTGCGGCCTCGACGAACTCGCGGCGCCGGCGTTCGCGCTGCCCGGTCCAGCGCGCCGCGCGACCGTCGCCCGCTCGGGAAGACCTCACTTCGGGGAGCGTACCGGGCCGCAGTTAGGGGCTACGCCGTTGTAACTGTTACTTTGTGCGCCATCGAATTACCGAGAGTGCCGAATGGCTGAATCGGAGTGTGCGATGGGCGAGGCCGGCCACGAGGACCTGCCGCCGGATCGGCAGTTGCTCGCCGACTTCCGCGCCGGGAAGCCCGGCGCGGGCGACCGGCTCTTCCGGCGCCACGCGGGGGCGTTGCGCCGGGTCGCGGCAGGCTGGGGCAGACCGCCCGCGGACCGGGACGAACTGGTGGCCCAGGCGTTCACGGGCGTCCTGGCCGTGATCCGCGCCGGCGGCGGGCCGAAGGACCACCTCCACCCGTACGCGGTCGCGACGATGCGCGACCTCGCCGCTCGCTGGAGCCGGGAACGGGCCGAGCCGGCAGGCGCGGCCGGAGCCCGGCCCGGCGACCTGGTCCGGTCCGCTTTCCCCACGCTGCCGGTGCGCTGGCGGGTCGTGCTGTGGAGCATCGTGGCCGAAGGCCGCACCCCGGCCGACCTGGCGCCGGTCATGGGCCTCTCGCCGGACGGCGTCGCCGAGCTGGCCGGCCGCGCCCGCGCGGGGCTGCGGCAGGCCTACCGCGAAGCCCGGCAACTCCCCGTACCCCGGACGCCCGCTTGCCAGGAAGCCCTGCGCCAGCTGGAGATCTGGCTGCGCGGTGGGCGGCACGACGGCTGCGCCACGACGGTCGCGGCGCACGTCGCCGCGTGCGCGTCCTGCCGGCGAGCCGGCTGCGAAGAGCTCTTAGAGGTGTCTTTCCCCGCGCGACAGGAACTCCGATGAGCCAAGCGGAAACCACCGACTCGAGCGCGGTGCCGTTGCCGGCCACGCCCATCTTCGACTCGATCGTCGCCGAGGTCGGCCTGCGGTGGGTGGACACCGCGCCGGCGACGGCCGACGTCGCCCCGGTCGAAGGGGACAGCGACCCGGGCGAGCGGGGCCGCCACTCGACCGGGTGGTTCAGCGTCGAGGAATGACCACTCCACCGGTCCGAAGCTGACCTCACCCCGCGCGGGTTACCTCATCCGGCGGATCTTTCGCGCTCATTGCGTCACGGGCGGCGACCGGCGCCGTCGAATTCCCGAGACCAGCGGGAAGGCGTGCGCAGTGGCCGATCGAGACCACGTCGACGAGATCGACGGAGCCGTCAGGAATCTCCGCGCCCGCTGGCGGATCGCGAGCATCACCAGCGGCTGGCGGTTCCCCAGCGACTGGGCGGTCCCCGAGGTGGACGCGGTGTGCGGCGCGGCGCTCTTCCGCGGGGACCTGGCCGGCGCGCTGCGGAACCTGGGCCGCTCGCGCGCGTGGACCGGCGCGGGGCTGGACGAGACGTTGTACGACGTCGCCGCGTTGCACGCCGTGCTGGACCGCGACTCGGACGCCGACGGGCTGGTCTCCGCCGATCCGCACGCGGCGCCGTTCGCCATGCTCCGCGCCGTCGCGGTGGGCTGGGCCGATCTCACCGGCGACGTGCCCGACCGCGGGGCGACCGAGTCGTTCAGCGGCCTGGCGACGGAAGGCTACCTGCGGGTGCGGCTGGGGGAGGTCTACCGGCGCGTCACGCGGATCGACCCCGGCGCGGGGGAGTGGCCCGTGCTGCTCGCGGTCAGCGTCGATCTGTCCATGGTGGACGGCTGGTCCCGCCCGATGGCGATGGTCCTGGTCGCCGACGTCCTCCGCCGCGTCTTCGACAGCGGGGAAACCACCGCTTCGCTCGGCTGCTCGACCGCCGTCGTCCTCGCCGACCGGGAAACCGCGGTGGCGCACCGGATCACGAGCGCGCGCCGCCAGATCGCCGATCGGCTGCGCGGTGATCCACAGCTGGTCACCGCGGCGCACCCGGAGGTCCGGGTGCACCGCCTGCCCGACACGCTGCCCGCGGCACACGACCTGCTGCACCGGATCGCCGGCCGCTGAGACCGCGTTCCCCCGGGCGGGGGATGCGGTCGACACCGGCCCGGTGGCGCGTCGTTTCGCTTGCACGGCAGGGATTTCCGGGCGCGAGGTGCCTGCTCGGCGCTCCGGTGCGCAGTGCTAGAGTCGCCGGGCCCGGGAGGTGGCACTCCCGTCGGCCAGGGGGGAACCTGTCTTTCGCTGTTGACCTAAGGATTGCCGGAATGGAAGAACGGGCTGCGCTCCAGGCGGCCTCCCGTCGTCGCATCGCGAACGTCAGCCGCAGCTTGGCGGACGCGCGGCTGGCGGCCGACGACGACGTGGTCCGGGTGCACGCGGCGCGGTTGGAGCACGCCTTCGACCTCGCGCTGCGGTCCACCTTGGACGAAGGGCTGCCGAAGCTGGGGCGGGACGCGATTCCCCGGCCCCGCAAGCTGTAGCCGTGCCGGAATGTCCACTTTGTACGGCTGCGCTCACCCCAGCCGGGCGGCGCGGGTCAGCAGGTGGCGCCGCTCGGGCTCGCTGGTGGTGCGCCGGGCCGCTTCCTGGTAACCGGCGCGCGCCGCGCCGGGGTCGCCGGCCAGCTCCAGCAGGTGGGCCCGGACGGACACGAGGTGGTGGGAGGCGCCGAGGCGCTCGTCGGCCGAAAGGGCGTCGAGCAGGGCCAGCCCGGCCGCCGGTCCGTGCACCTCGGCCACCGCCACCGCCCGGTTGAGCGTCACCGTCGGGTTGGGTGCCACGTGCTCCAGAACCGTGTACAGGGCCAGGATCTGCCGCCAATCCGTGTCGCCGGCGGTCGCGGCCTCGTCGTGGACGGCGGCGATGGCGGCTTGCAGCTGGTACGGGCCGACCGGGCCCTCCGCCAGGGCGCCGGTCACCAGCGCCACGCCCTCGGCGATGGCGACGGCGTCCCAGCGCGTCCGGTCCTGTTCGCTCAGCGGCACCAGCGATCCGTCCGCGGCCGTGCGGGCTTCGCGGCGGGCGTCGGTCAGCAGCAACAGCGCCAGCAGCCCGGCCACCTCGCCGTCGCCGGGGACCAGCCGGTGCAGCTCGCGGGCCAGCCGGATGGCTTCGGCCGTCAGCTCGGCCCGCACCAGCCGCGTTCCCGACGTCGCCGTGTAGCCCTCGTTGAAGACGAGGTAGACGACGTGGAGCACGACACCGAGCCGCGCCGCCTGCTCGGCCGGCGGCGGCAGCGCGAAAACCGCCCCGGCGGCCTTGATGCGCTGCTTCGCCCGGCTGATGCGCTGCGCCATGGTCGCCTCGGGCACGAGGAACGCGCGGGCGATCTCGGCGGTCGACAGGCCGCCGACGGCCCGCAGGGTCAGCGCGATCTGCGACGGCGGCGTCAGCGCCGGGTGGCAGCACAGGAACAGCAGCGTGAGGGTGTCGTCGGGGTACGCCTCGCCGCCGTCGGGCGGGGCCGGCGTGCGGATCGCGTCGGCCTCCTCCCGGCGGCGGCGGGCGGCGTCGCTGCGCACCTGGTCGGCGAGGCGCCGCGACGCCACCGTCACCAGCCAGGCCCGGGGGTTCTCCGGCCACCCCTCGACCGGCCACTGGGTGCTGGCCGCCACCAGCGCCTCCTGGACGGCGTCCTCGCACGCGTCGAAGAGGCCGTAGCGGCGCACCAGCACCCCGAGCACCTCCGGGACCAGCCGCCGGACGGCCTGCCAGCCGGTCACGGTTCGACGTTCGCCTCGTGCATGAGCGGCCGGACCTCGACACCCCAGTAGCGCGCCGACGGGCTGCGCGCCGCGATCTCGAGCGCCCGGTCCAGGTTGTCGCAGTCGATGATCGAGAAGCTGCCCAGGAACTCTTTGGCCTCGGCGTAGGGGCCGTCGGTCACCACCGGTGTCCCGCCGGTGACCCGGACCATCTTGGTGTTCACCTCGTCGGCGACGCCGTACGCGCCGATCAGCTCACCCGACTCGAACAGCTCCTGGTTGAGGGCGTCGGTCTCGCGGATGAGCTCCGCGAGCGTCTCCGCGCCCACCGAGGTGAAGGCTTCCTCGTTGCCGTAGATCAGCAGCATGAACTTCATCGCTCGCTCCTCTCAGCCCCGGCCCGGCCCGACGAGTTCGCCGCCGGCACCGCGGTCGTCCAGCACCAGTTTCGACCGCCCGGCGACGGTATAGCGGATGTGCGTCACGCCGGGCGCGTCGACGACCCGGGCCGGGACCAGCTCGATGCCGTCGTCCGCCCCGAGCCCGAGCCCGAGCCCGGCGTCGAACAGGCGCTGGCCGTCGCCCAGCAGCACGGGGGCGATGTGCAGCTCGAGCTGGTCGAGCAGCCCGGCGGCGAGCACCTGCCGCAGGAGCTCCCCGCCACCGGCGACCGCCACGTCCTTGGCGCCGGCGGCGGCCTTGGCCAGCTCTACGGCCCGCTCGAACCCGTCGGTGACGAAGGTGAAGGACGTCCCGCCCCGGCGTTCGAGCACCTCCCGCGGCCGGTGGGTGACGACGAAGACCGGCGCCTGGAACGGCGGCTCTTCGCCCCAGGGGACTTCGCCGGCGTCGAACATGCGCCGTCCCATGACGTAGGCACCGGCCGCGGCGAAGGTCTCCGCGACGATTTCGGAGTCGACCGACTGCTCGCCGCCGGCGAAGCCCTGCCGCTCCCGCCAGGCCATGGCGTCGACGGCCCAGCGGGTGACGCGGAAGAAGCCGGGCGCTTCCGGCCCGCCCATCCAGCCGCTCATGTCGCCGGGATCCCGCGGGTCGCGCGGTCCGGTGTAGAAGCCGTCGAGGGACACCGACATCTGGGCGGTCACCTTGGTCATCGTTCGCACCTCTCGTGGGGGCGGCCCGGTTCGGCCGCCGCTGCCCCACAGTCGGAGCCGCCGGCCGGTTCTCGACATGCTCCGCGAAAAAATCTCGCGCGGCCGCGAAATCAAGGTGCGGGCAGCTCGACGAGCTGGGTCAACGCACCGGCGTCGGCCGTGCTGTGGCGGGCCAGCTCGGTGAAGAACCGTGCCACGTGGGCGGTCGCGAGGTGGGTCCGGAAGGCGTCGGTGTCGGCGTAGATCTCGTAGAGGTGGAACGTGCCGGGGTCCGCGGCGTCGCGGTAGGACCGGAACTCCCGGCAGCCGGGCTCGCGCCGCACCGCCGCGGTGAGCGTCGTGATCGCGGCGGCGAGGTCGTCCTCGTGCCCCCGGATCGCCCGGACGACGGCCACCATCGGCCGTTCGCCGGGCGGGAGGCCGGTGGCGACCTCGGGCATGAACCGCCGGTCGCCGGTGGTCACGGGACCACGACCGGGGTGCCGGGCAGGGCCAGGCGGACGTCGACCTCCGGGGCGATCCGCGCGACGGCGTCGGCGTAGTGCCGCGGGTCCCGGTCGCCCTTGGTGATCATCCGGTCGCCCAGCCGGCCGCTGTGGAAGGAGTAGTGGTGCGGGACGGCCACGGCCGGCTTCAGCGCGGCCGTCAGCCCGGCCGCCTCCTCGGCGTCCATGACCACCTGCTGCAGGTTCATGGGGCGGATGCACAGGCCGTTCGTCGGCAGGATCGCCAGGTCGACGGGGCCGAACCGGTCCGGGATCGTGTCCAGCTCCGGCACGCGCAGCGAGTCGCCGCCGAAGAAGACCGTGCGGCCGCCCGCTTGGAGGACGAACGTGACTTCGTGGACGCCGTGCTTGCCGGGCGTCGCCGTCACGGTCAGGTCGCCGACCGTCGCGGCTTCCCACGCCTCGACGGTGCGGACGTCGCGGAAACCCTTGTCCCGCGCGATCGCCGCGACGGTGCCGGGCCCGACCAGCGGGGTGGCGAGGTCGAAGCCACCGGCGACCAGTCCGTCGAGGTCGCAGTGGTCGTAGTGCTCGTGGCTGACCACCACGGCGTCGACGCGGCCCAGCGCCTCGACGGTCGAGGCGACCGGTTCGCCCTGGTAGTAGGTCGCGGTCTGGGTGAACCACGGGTCGGTCAGCACGCGGATGCCGCCGAATTCGATCAGCTGGCAGGCGTGCCCGATCCGGGTCACACGCAACGGGGTGCTCATGGTGGTTCTCCTTGCGAGGTGGGTGGTCAGTGGTTGCCGAGGTCGAGCAGCGCGCCGAGCAGTTCTTCCGGCGTCTCGACCTGCGGCAGGTGGCCGGTGCGGGGGAGCAGGGTGAACACCGACATCGGGATCGCCGCGGCGTAGGCCTTCCCGTACTCGGGGTCGACGATGCCGTCGCTTTCGCCCCAGATGACGTGCACGGGGAGCTCGATCTCCCCGAGCCGCGCGGCGAGCGCCGGGTCCGTCATCGCCGGGCCGGCGTACCCGACCAGCGCGCGCACGTCGGGGCTCGGTCCGGTGCCACCGCCGCTCGTCGGCACCGGGGCCTTGCTCGGGTCGTGGAAGGAATGCGCCCGGATCTCCGCCGGGGCGAGACCGCTGATGTCGGTCAGCGGGTGGCCCTCGACCTCGATGCCGATCGCGTCGATGATCACTGCCCCACTGACCCGGGGGCTCTTCAGCAGGGCGATTTCGACGGCCAGCCAGCCGCCGAAGGAGTTGCCGATCACCGTGACGTCGGTGAGGCCGAGCTCGTCGAGCAGCGAGACGTACAGCCGGGCCAGCGCGGTGACGTCGGTGAGGCCGTCGGCCTTGGGGGTGCCGCCGAAACCGGGGTGGGTGGGCAGCAGCACGCGGGAGTGGGTGCGTTCGGCGAGCAGATCGGCGAAGCCGGTCATCGTCGCGACGCCGCCACCGCCGTGCAGCAGCAGGTACGGACGGGTGCGGTCACGATCCTGGAGGGTCACTTCGCCCAGGTCGAGCGCGTGGGTTTCGGTGCGGGCGGGCCGGAGCGAACCGGCGGCGGGGAGCGTCATGGTTCTCCTTGGTCTGGGCTACCTAAGGAAGCTTATATAAGGTTCCTTAGATAAGCAAGCTGGCCTCGGCTGAATTAGGGTGAGCGCATGAAGTACCGACCCGGTGACGTCTCCCTGGCCGTCAAGCGCCTGCAGTACCGCCACCACCGCGCGTTGAGCCGGGCATTGGCGCCGCTGGGGCTCTCGCTGGTGCAGTGGGACACGCTCCGCCACCTGCACGCCCGGCCGGACGCGTCACTGCACGACCTGGCGGTGCTGACCTTCCAGACCGACCAGTCGTTCGGCTCGCTGGCCACGCGGATGGCGGAGCGCGGCTTGATCGAGCGCGTCCCGGGGCCCGGGCGGGCGGTGCGGCACCGGCTCACGGCGGAGGGTGCGCGGTTGCGGGCCGAGGGGCAGGAGCTCGTGGACGCCGTGGCCGAGGCGTCGTTCCGGGAGTTCTCGCCCGAGGAGCTCGACCAGCTGGGCGATCTGCTGGGCCGCGCGCTGGGCCCCGACCCGACGGCCTAGGCGGTCCTCGGCGGTGCGGTCGAGTCTCGGACCGTCAGGCTCACGTCCAAGGTGACCGGGCGGCGGGGTCGGGTCTGCTGCTCGATCGCCGCCACCAGCATGGCCACCGCCGTGGCTCCCTTGCGGCCGATGTCCTGGGTCACCGTGGTGAGCTTCGGGGTCACGTACCTGCTGAACTCCAGGTCGTCGAAGCCGACGGCCGACACGTCGCCGGGAACGGAAGTCCCCGTCGCCGCCAGGCCCTCCATGATGCCGACCGCCAGGATGTCCGCCGTGGCGAACACGGCCGTCGCGCCCGGGTGCCGGGCCGGCAACGACTGCCCGCAGGCGAACCCCTCGTCCCACGCGGCCTCGGCGTCGGTGAACGCCGCGCGGAAGCCGTCGAAGCGTTCGCGGACCACGTCCGCGCGGACGAACTCCGGGCCGGCGAACAGCAGGTGCGTTGGTCAAGTCGACGGAGATCTCGCTGACGTCCGGCCGGCCCGGTCAGTTCGTTCGTGCGCCCACCACGGCCAAGCCGGCGAGGAGCAGGATCGCGGCGAGGCCGAAGAAACCGGCGTCCAGGGTGACCGCGGTGGCGATCGCGCCCACCAGGAGCGGGCCGCCGGCGTCGCCGAGTTCGCGGCCGACCTCGGCGGCGCCCATGGTCTGGCCGAGCCGCTCGGGGGGCGTGCGCGCGGCCAGGTGCGCGAAGCCGAGCGGCGTCGCCACGCCCACGCCGGCGCCGACGGCCACCGCCGCCACCAGCACCCCGGCGACGCCGGGAACCACCGCGGCCACAGCCATCCCGGCCGCGGCCGCGGTGAGGCCGGTGGCCATGCCGACGCCGTCACGCAGTCGTCCCGCGTCCCGGGCGCGGCCCGCCCACGGCTGCACCAGCGCCGAGCACAGCGCCAGCAGCGACACGGCGGTGCCGGTGAGCAGCGGGGTCAGCCCGGCGGCGGCACCCGTGACCGGCAAGAAGCCCACGCCGGCCGCCAGCGCCGCGGTCGTGGCCGCGAGTGTCGCGGTCGGCCGGAGGAACGAAGGCGCCCCGAGCCGGCGGGCCAGGTCCAGCACGGTCTGGCGGGCGCGCGGCAGCGGGGGAGCGGCCGGCACGCTCAGTGCCGCCCAGCCGGTGACGGCCAGGGCGAGGACGGCGAGAGTCCCGAACAGCAACGAGAACCCACCGAGGGTGATCAGGACGCCGCCGAGCAGCGGGCCGGCGGTGTAGCCGACGCTCTTCCACGCGCCGTACCCGCCGAAGGCCCGGCCTTGCCGCTTGGCCGGGGACAAGCGGGCGACGAGCGCACCGGCGGCGGGGGAGAACGCGGCGGCGGCCGCGCCCTGGCCGAGCCGGGCCAGTCCGACCGCGGCCGGGTTCCCGGCGAGGACGAACGCGGCCGACGCGGCGGCGAACGCGAGCAGCCCGCCCAGCAGCACCGGGCGGGGCCCGATCCGGTCGGCCAGCGAGCCGAACACCGGCTTGAGGACCACCTCGGCACCGTCGTAGACGGCCAGCAGCAACCCCAGCGTCAGCAGGGAAGCGTGCTCGCCACCGGTGTAGGCGCCGAGGCTCGCGGCGATGCTGT
Source organism: Amycolatopsis sp. cmx-4-83 (assembly GCF_046548815.1). Classification (NCBI taxonomy): domain Bacteria; kingdom Bacillati; phylum Actinomycetota; class Actinomycetes; order Pseudonocardiales; family Pseudonocardiaceae; genus Amycolatopsis; species Amycolatopsis sp. cmx-4-83. Next base: position 746,175 of record NZ_JAEBEF010000003.1, read on the forward strand.
GCGCACCGAACGCCGTCACGAACCCCGCGGCGTACAGCGGCCGCAACGCGGTCGAGGCGTTCCGGGGTGCGGTGGTCGGCTCAGCCACGGGGTCGGCTCACATCTGGTGCAGGGCTTGGAAGACGAGCTCGGTGTACTCGGCGAGCCGGTCGGCGCAGTGCTTGAGCCGCAGCTCGGCCGGCGCGGCCGACGGCGCGCCGAAGACGTCGCGGACCTTCAGGTCCCGGTACCACCGCCGGAGCCGCTCGAGGCTCTGTTCCTCCTCTTCCAGCTCGGCCATGGTGAACTTTCCGACGCGGATCTCCTTGTCGATCTCGGCGTCGAACTTGCCGCAGTCGGCCAGGAACTCCCGCCACTCGTCCTCGCGCTCGGCGGTGAACAGCTGCTCCAGCCGCGTGCCGTCGCGCTCGCTGCGCCCGGCCGCGTCGAGCACCACGACCTCGCCCTCGCCGCGCTCGGCGAGCTCGACCACGCGGCGGACGCCCGCGGCGAACGCGGTCACGTCCGGCACGGCCCACGTGCCCTGCCCGAGCGACAGCGCCCCGATCCGGCGCAGCTCCCGCCACACCGCGACCCGGTGCCGCGAAGGTGCCGCCGGCACCTTCACCACCAGTACCTGCCACTGACACGGCGGATCCGTCACGAGAAGAAATGTATCACGTGTTACATCGGCCGAGGTGCGGCGAACGGACCCCGGCGGGGTGGGGAGAGGCGCCTCCCCACCCCCGCCGTCACTCCGCGGGAGGCCAGATCGCCGGTGTCGGGGTGGTTTGCCGCAGCAGCGTCAGCGCTTGCTTGGCGGCGAGGGTGAACAGCCCCATGGTGATGTCCGGCTCGCCGAACACGACGAGCAGGAGCGAGCCCTCGACGGGGAACACGCAGACGTACCCGGAACTGCCTTCGAACATCGCGCAGCGGGCGTCGCCGATCCGGGCCTGGGCGGTGAACTGCGCCGCGAGGCCCGCGGCCGCCGCCGACATGGCGGCGACGCTGTCGGCCTCGACGCCGGTGGTGTCGTCGGCCAGCACCAGGCCGTCGTGGGTGGCGACCAGCAGGCCGGCCACCTGGTCGACCTGGTCGCGGATCCGGCGCAGGGCCGCGAGCGTGCGGGCCGCGTCCGGGGGTGGGGTTCGGGCCGCCGGCTCCGGTGCCGGGCCGCTGTCGGCGGCCGGCGGGGTGCGGACCGGCAGCGGTGCCGGGGTGTGCTGGTGATGGGTGTCGGCAGCTCTCATACGGACAGGCTGGCTTCGATGCGCTTGAGGCTGTGGCGGGCGAGCGCGAGGTTCGCCCGTTCACGGTCCAGGACGAGGTAGAGGAACAACGTGGAGTTGCCCCGGGCCGTCAGGGGCCGGATCACGTGGTACTGGCGGTGCAGCGTGATGAGGATGTCTTCGATGCTGTCGTCGAGCCCGAGGGAAGCCATCACCCGCAGTTTCGCGCGGACGACCTCGGTGTTGCCCGCCGCCGCGATGTCCAGGTCGAGCCAGTCGCCGCCACCGAGCGAACCGAGGGACATTCCGCTGTCGTAGTCGACGAGGGTGGCGCCGACGGCGCCGGGAATGTTCATCGCTTCTTTCAGCGCGAGGTCGATCGTCATGAAAAAGACCCTCCAGTGGGTGATTGCGCAGGCATGTGACCGTATGTGTCCGCGACGGGGATGAGTACGACCGTTCGGAGCAATTTTCGTAAGTGTTGGTTCCGGTGAACAGTTCGCCTGCGCAAGTACTTTGTCCGGCATTTATTTTCACGACGACACGACCGGCGTTGAAAATGCAATTTGCATTCGGCAAACGGCTCAGGCGGGTGTTTCGGCGGTGGCGGTCAGGACCGCGCGGCCGAGGATGTGGCCCGCCACGGTGAAGCCGAGGACGGCCGGGGTGGCGTCGGCCGGGACACCGATCGAGTCGACGTCGAGGGCGTGCACCACGACGAAGTAGCGGTGCGGTCCGTGCCCGGCGGGCGGTGCGGCACCCAGGTAGCGCGGCACGCGGGCGTCGTTGGGCAGCTGGAACGCGCCCTCCGGCAAGCCGGCGCCGATGTCGTCGCCGGCACCCTCGGGCAGCTCCGTCACGGCGGCGGGGATGTCGGCGACCGCCCAGTGCCAGAAGCCGGAGCCGGTGGGGGCGTCGGGGTCGTAGACGGTGACGGCGTAGCTCTTCGTGCCTTCCGGTGCGCCGCTCCAGGACAGCTGCGGCGAGAGGTCCTGGCCGCCGGGGACGCCTGAGGAGAACTGCGCGCACGGCCAGGCGGCACCGTCGGCGACGGTGGTGCTGGTGACGGAGAAGGCGGCGGCTTCGGGGAGCCGGGCGAACGGGTCGTTGAGGGTCATCCGAGGTTCCTTCCGAGTGGGGACATCATCGACGATAGCACAGATAATCGATTATCGTCGGCAACATCTACACTGCGGGCATGGGTCAGATGCTGTCGGAGCAGGTCTACGCGCACCTGCGGGACGCGATCATGCGCGGGGACTACGCCCCCGGCGAGGCGCTCAAGCCCCAGGACCTCGCCCGGGACCAGGGCGTGAGCCTGGCCGTCGTGCGCGAGGCGCTCGTGCGGGTGGTCGGCGAGGGCCTGGCCGACCGGCTGCCGAACCGCGGCTTCGCCGTTCCGGCGGTTTCCGACCGGCGCTGGCAGGAGATCACCGAGGCGCGCCGGACCGTCGAGCCGGTCGTGCTGCGCCTGTCCATCGAACGCGGCGACGTGGATTGGGAGGCCCGCGTGCGGGCCGCGCACCACCGCCTGGCCCGCACGGAGCCGTACGCGCCGGGCGAGGGCGAGCACTACAGCGGTGCCTGGTCCGAAGCCCACCGGGCCTTCCACCGCACCCTGCTGGAGGGGTGCGGCAACGCCGCCCTGCTCGAGACCTTCGACCGGATGTGGGCCGCGAGCGAGCTGGCCCGCCGCTGGTCCGCCCGCCGCGCGCCGGACCGCGACGCCCTCGGCGAGCACCGCGGCCTGGAAGAAGCGGCCCTGAACCGCGACGCCGAGACCGCGGCCGAGCTGCTCGTCCGGCACCTCACCTTGACCGCGGTCGCGCTGGAGAGCTGACCGGGAATTCATTTCGGCCGGGTATTCGCCTGCCCGAGGTGTATTGGGCGTGCGGTCGCGAGTCCGGTCGACTTCGGAAGAGCCGGAAATCATTTCGCGCCGGCCGGAGGTGTTCGTTTCGCCCGTGTTCGTCACGGACGGCCCTCACGTCGGAACACGAGATGCAGGTCGGGCAGGCGGTCCAGCGATCCGGTTCGCCGTCGGCTGCCGGGCCGCGATCACCCGCGTGTGGTGCGAACACCCCACAGCGCGGTGCTCGCCGCCGCATTACCGTGCTGGGCAGTGAATCGCAGACCAGCTGCGAGGTCTCGGCTCTCACCTCCCTCGCCCGAAAGGTGTTCCTGCCATGCGCGTTCGGTTCCTCCTGCCCATCCTCGCCCTGGCGGCCGTCTTCGTGGCCACTCCGGTTTCCGCCGCTCCGGCCCAGGCGGCCGACGCCTGCTATTCCTGGGGACGCACGCTCGCGCAAGAAGCGTCCGGCGACGACGTCCGGCAACTGCAGATCCGGGTCTCCGGCTACCCGGGCTACGGCGGCGTCCTCGCCCTCGACGGCCAGTTCGGTCCGGGGACGAAAGCCGCGGTCACGCGGTTCCAGCAGGCGTACGGGCTCGGCGCGGACGGCATCGCCGGACCGGCGACGTTCGCGAAGATCTACCAGCTGCAGGACGACGACTGCACGCCGGTCAACTTCACCTACGCCGAACTGAACCGGTGCAACTCGACCTGGTCGGGCGGCAACGTGCCCGCGGCGACGGCGAAGGCCAACGCCCTCGTCTCGATGTGGAAGCTGCAGGCGATGCGGCACGCCATGGGCGACCGCCCGATCGTCGTCAACGGCGGCTTCCGCAGCGTGGCCTGCAACAACGCGGTCGGCGGCGCGGCGGCGAGCCGCCACCTCTACGGTGACGCGGTCGACCTCGGTGCGGGCGCGCAGGGCTTCTGCGCCTTGGCGCAGCAGGCTCGCAACCACGGCTTCAGCGAGATCCTCGGCCCGGGCTACCCGGGCCACAGCGACCACACCCACGTGGCGCACCGCTCGACCCGCTTCTGGTCGGCGTCCTCCTGCGGGATCTGACGCACCCCGCCCCCGGGGGCGCACTCGGGCACGCTCGGTGTCCGGGCGGACCTGATCCCCGGGGGCGCCGGGTGCGGTCCGTCGGCTGCTGTCAGCTTCGGGTTGGTTGCGCCCGTGAAGGATTCGACGACGGTCTGGGAGTGGCTGCCGGGCGAGGTCGAACCGGTCGCCCGCCTGGTCAGCTCCGCCGGCGAAGAGCAGTTCCACGCGGTCGTCGCCGACGTCGTCGGCAGCCCGGCCGAGCTGGTGGACGAGGACGGCCGGTCGTTGTGGGGCGCCGGGCAGTCCGGTGGGGACGGGATGCCGTTGCGCTTCCCGGGTCAGTACTTCGACGCCGAGACCGGCCTGCGCTACAACCTGCACCGCTACTACGAACCGGAGACCGGCCGCTACCTCTCGCCCGACCCGCTCGGCCTCGGCGGCGGGCTCAACCAGCACGGTTACGTGGCGAACCCGACCGGCTGGCTGGACCCGGCCGGGCTGGCGGGCGGCAAGTGCAAGGGCGGCAAAGCGAACAACCCGACCCTGAACACCAACGTCACCAACTGGGGCAAGAAGGGGCAGCCGGTCTTCAACGGCAACGCCAACGTCCCGGTCACGCGGATCAACGACAAGCGGTTCGTCGGGATGCTGGAGAACCTCGCCAAGGGCCGCGGCGAGGAGGCGCGCCGGGCCCAGGAACTGCTGCGGCAGATGCAGGAGAAAGGCTGGCAGCAGACCGCGGGCATTTACAAGGGCGGCCTCGGCGGCGCGGCCGGCGGCGCCGACCCGCGGCCGCACATCACGGTCAACGTGGGCAAGAAGGGCTACCACGTCCACGTCGGCGAGAGCCACGGCAAGCTGTTCGGCCAGGACACCACGCCCGACCCGTTCCGCTAGCTGTGATGTTCAGGGACGTTGTCCCGAGCTGAGGTGACCCGGTGACGGCCTGTCGTGCAGACAGGTGAAGGCCTCCGGATGTGAAGTGGAGCTGTCTAGGAACCACGTCACCGCCCGGAGGC